>JAZLJB010000020.1:0-15705 GCA_045617685.1 Vescimonas sp. | reverse complement strand
GCTGAGCGTACGGAGTTGACCCCGTTGGTGATTGCCGGCGGTACGGCTATGTATAATGCCGAACCGATTGCCGATTTTATTGATTTGGTGTCGTTGGGCGAAGGCGAAGATATTACCGTTGAACTGGTAGAACTGCACCGTAAGGCTCGCAAAGAGGGATGGAGCAAGTCTGCGTTCCTGCTTGAAGCGGCTAAATTAGACGGTATCTATGTGCCGAGTCTGTATGAGATCAACTACCATGATGATGGCACGGTAAAGGAAATTGTCCCCAAAGATGGCGCACCGAAAACCGTTACGAAGCGCATTGTGCATGACATGGATCAGGCCTATTTCCCGGTCAAGACCATTGTGCCGTCCACTGAGATCGTGCAGGATCGAGTGATGCTGGAACTGTTCCGTGGCTGTATCCGAGGCTGCCGTTTTTGTCAGGCGGGTTATGTGTATCGCCCGGTGCGTAATCGCAGTAAGGATCTGTGTGTGCAGTATGGCGTGGATGCCTGCAACGATTCCGGATATCAGGAGGTTACGCTGTCCAGCTTGTCCACCAGTGATTATCCGGAACTGACCGGCTTGTGTGATGATTTGGAGGATTTCTGCGCAGAGCGCCATGTGAATTTGTCACTGCCATCTCTGCGTGCCGACAACTTTTCTATGAGCCTGATGCAGCGCTTGGCGAAGGGACGCAAGTCCGGTCTGACATTCGCACCGGAAGCCGGTACACAGCGCTTGCGTGATGTGATCAATAAGAACGTTACTTTGGATGATTTGTTGACTTCCTGCAAGACGGCATTTGCCGGCGGCTATAATGCCGTCAAGCTATACTTTATGCTGGGTTTGCCCACAGAAACCGATGAAGATGTGCTGGGCATTGCAGATGTGGCAGCCCGTGTGATGCATGCATGGCGTGAAAGCGCTGTCAATAAAAATCGTGGTGTGCGCATTACGGTGTCTACCTCGTATTTTGTGCCCAAGCCTCATACGGCGTTCCAGTGGGAGCCCCAGATCTCCAGGGAGGAATATGAGCGCCGTGTGAAATTGTTGCGTGAGGCCATGACCACAAAGACGGTCACCTATAACTGGCACGACGGTGAAACCAGCTTTCTGGAGGCTGTGCTGGCTCGTGGTGACCGCCGATTGGGCAAGGTTCTGGAAACCGCATGGCGTAAAGGTGCTAAGCTGGATGCTTGGGAGGAGTACTTTTCTTTGGAGCGTTGGATGGAGGCATTTGATGAGTGCGGCATTGACCCGCATTTCTATGCCAATCGTGTCCGTGAAAAGGATGAGATCATGCCGTGGAGCATGATTTCCAGCGGCGTGACAGAAGACTATTTGTGGCGTGAGCGTGAGCATGCCTATGAGGGCGTGACCACGCCGGATTGCCGTACCCATTGCAACGGTTGCGGCGCCAATAAGCTGGTAGGGGGGAAGTGCGATGTCTAAGTTAAGACTGCTGTTTCGAAAAGAAAATCAGGCATCTTATATTTCCCATTTGGATTTGATGCGCACATTTCAGCGTATATTTCCCCGATCCGGTCTGGAAATCAAACATTCGCAGGGTTATCATCCTCATCCCATTCTATCCATTGTGTTACCTTTGCCGGTAGGGCAGAGCAGCGATTGCGAACTGCTTGATTTTGAAGTAACGCAAGATACGGATGGCTCAGGTATGGTGGAGCGCATGAATGAGGGAATGCCTTGCGGCCTGACAGCATTGGCGTGCTATGAAGCGACTCGTCCGGTAAAAGAATTAGCTTTTTTGGTTGCAGACTTGCAGCTGGACTATGATAACGGTGTTCCTTCCGGCACTTTGGAGCGACTGCAAGAGTTGTTCTCTCGCAAGGAACTGGTCATTCAAAAGCGCACCAAGCGTAAAGAGATGGCGGATGTGGATATTGCACCCATGATCCGCAAAATAGCATGGGAAGAGAAGGATAAGATGATTTGCGGAATGGTAACGGTGCAGGCACAAAATCCCGGTTTGAATCCGCAGTTATTGGAAAAGGCAATTGAGAAATACTTGCCTGATTGCCGGCCTGATTTTCTGCATATTCGCCGCCGTCGCATTTTGGATGCGGAAGGTAAGGATTTTCGCTAAAAAATTTAATCTTTCATTAAATTAGTACTTGCATAATTTGTGTAAATGTGGTATCCTATCATGGCATGAAAAGGGCGGTCCTCTGTCGTTGATGCGAAAAGCGTCGCTTTATGGCGGCATGAACACCTATAAAATTAGGAGGAAAAATCCATGGATCTCATTAAGGCATTGAATGAATCTCAGCTGAAGGCTGAAGCTCCCGTTGTGGAGATCGGTGACACCGTTCGCGTTCACGTAAAGGTCAAGGAAGGCTCCCGTGAGCGTATCCAGGTTTTCGAGGGTACCGTTATTGCTAAGAAGCACGGCGGCATCGAGGAGACCTTCACCGTCCGTCGTATCTCTTACGGCATCGGTGTGGAGAAGGTGTTCCCTGTTCACTCTCCCTCTATCGACAAGGTTGAGGTTGTGCGTCACGGTTATGCACGTCGTGCAAAGCTGTACTATCTGCGTGATCGTGTTGGTAAGGCTGCACGTCTGAGAGAGAAGCTGTAAGCTTTATTGCCGGAGAAAAGAAAACCGCTCACAACAGTGGGCGGTTTTTTCCTTTTCTTTTGTGGAAGAATATGGTATAATTTTATACAATAGGTACTTTACACAGAGAGTGAGTGAAAGATATGCAAATTCAGGATTTGAGCTGGTTTCCGGGACATATGACCAAAACCAAGCGAATGATTGTGGCAGAGATCAAAAATATGGATGCTGTATGTGAGATTTTGGATGCTCGCATTCCGCTATCGTCCCGTAATCCCGATGTAGATGAAATGACCGAGGGAAAGCCGCGTCTGGTGGTGCTGAACCGTGTGGATCAGGCCGACAACAAGGAAACAAAGCGCTGGGCCGCTTATTTCCGTTCCAAAGGCTATGCTGTGTTGGAGGCTAACGCCAAAGGTGGCAGCGGTACCAACCAGTTTGCAGCTGTTGTGCGTGAGTTGCTCCATGAAAAACTGGAGTCCTATGCCGCTAAGGGACAAGTGGGGCGTACCATGCGTGTCATGGTGCTGGGTATTCCCAATGTGGGCAAGTCCACCTTCATTAATAAAGTGGCCAAGCGCAAGACTGCCAAAGCGGAGGACCGCCCCGGCGTGACACGATCCAAGCAGTGGGTGCCGGTGGACAACACATTGGAATTACTGGACACACCGGGTATTCTGTGGCCGAAGTTTGATGATACTTCTGTTGGTATGCATCTGGCATTTACCGGTGCCATCAAAGATAATGTGATGGACATCGAAGAGCTTGCCTGCTATTTGATGGAGTACATGGGTAAGCACTATGCACAGGTGCTGAAAGAACGCTACAAGGTAGATGTGGAAGAGGGAGACATGGGCTACGACCTCTTGGTAAAGGCCGGGCGCAAGCGCGGATTTTTGATGCGTGGCGCTGAAGTGGATACCGAGCGCATGGCACGGATTTTGTTAGATGAATTCAGAGGCGGCAAGCTAGGCCGCTTTACACTTGAAACGGTGGAGGATGTAAAAGAATGATGGACATGGATCATCCTTGGAGCATTGAACAGAGCTGGTTTGCCAAAGGTGCTGAAATCATTTGCGGTGTAGATGAGGCCGGAGCAGGTCCGTTGATGGGACCGGTATACGCAGCAGCGGTGATTTTGCCGCCGTTTTGCACCATTGAGGGACTTAATGATTCCAAAAAGCTGACGGAGAAAAAGCGTGAGGCGCTGTACGAGCAGATCATACAAAAGGCAATTTCTTATTCTGTGGCTCGTGTGGAGGCAACTGAAATTGACGCAACCGATATTCTGAGCGCACGCATGAAAGCCATGCAATTGGCCATTAACGGGCTGGATTTCTTTCCGGATATTGCCCTGATCGACGGAAACCGTGATAAGGGAAAAACAGCCGCTGTGATCACACCTCATGAGCTGGTGGTAGGCGGTGATGGCAAGAGCGCCAGCATTGCAGCGGCGTCTATTCTGGCAAAGGTGAGTCGTGACCGCTATGTGACGGAAGAACTGGACAAGAAATATCCGGAGTATCACTTTGCCCAGCACAAGGGCTACGGAACAAAGCTGCACTATGAAATGCTGGATAAGTTTGGTCCGTGTCCCGAGCATCGCAGAAGCTTTCTCAAAAAGTGGGAGGCCCGGCGATGAGCCGCCAAAGTGGTATTTGGGGTGAGGCGCAGGTAGCAAATTATTTGCGAAAAAAGGGCTACCGCTTATTAGCCCATAGCTACCGCTGCCGATTCGGCGAAATCGATTTGATCGCCCAAAAAGGGAAAGTACTTTGCTTCATTGAGGTTAAAATGCGCAGTAATCTGCAATGTGGGTTACCTCGTGAGTATGTAACCGTGCAAAAGCAGGACAGACTGCGCAAAACAGCCGCCGTATATCTGGCGGAAAAAGATCTGGATTGCCCCACACGATTTGATGTGGCGGAGGTTTATGCGGACAGCAGTCACAGTGAGGTACACATAGAATATATTGAGGATGCTTTTTGAGTGGTGATATAATGGAGAAAATTCCTTATTTTGATGCACACTGCGATACCATTTACCGCTGTTTGATGAACGGTGACGAGGTAATGCTGGATTTTGGCGCAGATATGGAGGAGCAAAAGCGTTACTTTGCAGCCTGCCGATCCATCCGCCAAAACGGTGGCCATATTGATTTGCTGCGTGGAAGTAAATTCGCTCGTTTTGGCCAGTTCTTCGCCTTGTATTTTGACGCAGCGGACAAACCGGACGATGGTATGTGGGCGCAATGCCGGCGATTGCATCAGCACTTTTTAAGTGAAATGGAGAGCAATCAGGATCAGATGATCCACTGCCGGAATGGTCAGGAAATTGATGAAGCTGTGGCAGAGGGGAAAATGGTAGCCGTTTTAAGTATTGAGGGTGCAGATTTGCTGGAATGTGAAGTAAATAAACTTGACACAGTTTACCAATGGGGTGTGCGCTTTTTGAATCCGGTGTGGAATCGAGCCAACCTTTTGTCGGGAACAAATTGCGAGGACACGGATCGAGGCCTTTCTGCGCAGGGAAGAGGATTTATCCGCCAAATGGAACGCTACAATATTTATGCGGATGTATCCCACCTATCTGACAAGGGATTCTGGGATTTATATGATATGGCACAGCGGCCTGTTGTAGCATCTCATTCCAACAGCCGCACGTTATGCGCACATCCACGCAACCTGACGGACGATCAATTCCGTGCCATTCGAGATAGCGGAGGTATTGTGGGAATTAATTTTTACCGCAATTTTATCGGCAATTCCGCAAATATAGACGATATCGTGCGGCACATAGAGCATTTTCTTGCTATGGATGGAGAAAAAACGGTTTGCATGGGCGGAGATCTCGACGGCTGTGAGGTGCTGCCGCAGGGGATGCGGGGCATGGAGGATGTGCCGAAGATCTGGCAGGCTTTAGAAAAGCGCGGCTATCCCGAAACGCTGCTGAACGATCTGTTCTGGAACAATTTAAGAAGATTACTGTAAACGGAGAAAGACTATGGCACTGTATGCAATCGGGGATCTGCATTTGTCCTTGAATTCCGATAAGCCAATGGATGTATTTGGCGATGGGTGGAAGGACTATGTGCAGCGACTGAAAGATGGCTTTTCACAACTGAATGATGACGATGTGACGGTGCTGTGCGGAGATCTGAGCTGGGGCATGAGTTTGGAGGAGTCGCTGAAGGACTTTCAATTTATCGATGCCTTGCCCGGCCGGAAGATCTTAATGAAGGGAAATCACGACTACTGGTGGAATACGGCATCCAAAATGCAGAAATTTTTTGCGCAGCACGAACTCAACACACTGGAAATCCTGCACAATAACTGCTTATTCTACAACGATGTGGCACTATGCGGTACCCGTGGCTGGTTTTACGAATTGGATAACGAGGGAAGCCACGATGAAAAAGTGCTGCTGCGTGAGCTGGGGCGACTGGAAACTTCGCTGAAAGCAGCGGGGGAACACGAAAAGCTGTGCTTTTTACACTATCCGCCCTTATATCAGGGATATCAATGCCCTGAAATCCTGAGGCTTTTGGAGCAGTATGAGGTCAAGGCGTGCTATTATGGACACCTGCATGGGGCGGCCTCGCACCGCCGTGCCATCGAAGGTGACCGCGGCAAAACTCGGTTTTCGCTGGTTGCGGCAGACTATTTGAAATTTTTTCCTAAAAAAATTTTAGAATAGTACAAAAAATAGTGGAAATTCAGATAGTTTTCTGCTATCATATAAAATTGCATTGATTAAACTTAATGCTGAACGGAGGAAAATGACAATGAGTGTAAAATCCTGTGAAAAGCTCGAGAAGAGCAAGGTTGCACTGACCATCGAGGTCGGCGCAGAAGAATTTGAGGCTGCCATCAATAAGGCTTATATGAAGATGCGCGGCAAGATGAACATCCCCGGCTTCCGCCCCGGTAAGGCTCCCCGTAAGATTATCGAGAGCATGTACGGCGCAGAGGTCTTCTATGAAGAGGCTGTGAACATGGTTCTGCCCGATGCCTATGAAGGCGCTGTGAAGGAGCAGGAGCTGAATGTTGTCGGTTATCCTGAGGTTGAGCTGGAGAACTGCGGCAAGGACGGCGTGACCTTCAAGTGCACTGTTGCTGTATATCCTGAGGTCAAACTGGGTCAGTACAAGGGCTTGGAAGCTCCTTGTGCTGAGGTCAAGGTCATGGCTGCTGATGTCAACGCACGCCTGAAGGAGATGGCCAATCGCAACAGCCGTCTGGTCAGCGTTGAGCGCGCTGTGAAGAAGGGTGATACCGCTAATATCGACTTCGAAGGTTTTGACAATGGTGTTGCTTTCGAAGGCGGCAAGGGTGAGAACTTCGATCTGGAGATCGGCTCCGGTAGCTTTGTGCCCGGCTTCGAGGATCAGATTATCGGTATGAAGGTCGGCGCTGAGAAGGATATCGACATTACCTTCCCCGAGAACTATACTCCCGAGCTGGCCGGCAAGCCTGTTGTGTTCCATGTTAAGGTCAACGAGGTCAAGGCTAAGGAAGTACCTGCTATCGACGATGAGTTTGCCAAGGATGTGTCCGAGTTTGACACGCTGAAGGAGTTTAAGGCTGATCTGAAGAAGAAGATCACTGCTGAGCGCAAGGCCGCTGCTAAGCGTGCTTTTGAGGATACTCTGATGGAGAAGGTCGCCGACGGTATTGAGGCTGATATCCCTGAGGATATGGTCGTTCTGCAGGCTGAGGAGATGCTGAACAACTTTAAGCAGCAGATCGCTTCTCAGGGCATTCCCTTCGATCAGTATCTGAAGATGACCGGTATGGATGAGGATGCTTTGCGTGTTCAGACCATGGAGCCCGCTGCAAAGCAGGTTAAGATGGACTTGGCAATCGCTGCTATCATCGAGGCTGAGAAGATCGAGGTTTCTGAGGATGAGATCGAGGCTGAGATGAAGAAGATCGCTGAGCAGTATGGCATGGATATCGATACCATGAAGAAGTATCTGCCTGCTGAGCAGGTCAAGGAGCAGCTCATCCGTGAGAAGGTCATCAAGCTGGTTGCTGATAATGCTACCGCTGTTGCTCCCGTTGAGGAGAAGAAAGAAGATAAGGAAGAAAAATAATTCCTTTCTGCTCTAAAATGTTTTTCGGGCGGGTATACTTGGGTATGCGTATCATTTCATCAGGAGGTAATTTTTTATGAGTTTAGTCCCTTATGTTGTTGAACAAACCAATCGGGGTGAGCGTTCTTATGATATTTTCTCCCGCTTGCTCAATGACCGTATCATCTTCCTGGGCGAAGAGGTAAACGATACCACCGCCAGTCTGGTTGTGGCGCAGCTGCTGTATTTGGAGGCGCAGGATCCGGACAAGGATATTCAAATGTATATCAACAGCCCCGGCGGTTCCGTTACCGCAGGTATGGCAATTTATGACACGATGCAGTACATTAAGTGCGATGTATCTACCATCTGCATTGGCATGGCTGCCAGCATGGGTGCATTTTTGCTTTCCAGCGGTACCAAAGGCAAGCGTATTGCGCTGCCCAACGCCGAGGTCATGATCCATCAGCCTTCTGCCGGTACGAAAGGCAAGGTTACGGACATGGAGATCGATGTGGAGCATTTCCTGAAAATTAAGCAGCGCCTGAACAAGATTTTGGCGGAGAATACCGGCAAGACTCCCGAGCAGGTGAAGGCTGATTCCGAGCGTGATCGTTGGATGATCGCAGAGGAAGCTAAGGAATATGGTCTGGTCGATAAGGTTATTTATAAGAGGTAACAAGTAATGGCGGATGAAAAGAAGGCGTTGCGCTGCTCTTTCTGCGGTAAGCATGAAGGACAGGTTCATCGCATGATCCAAGGGCAGGGTGTGCGTATTTGTGATGAGTGCGTGCAGCTGTGTATGTCTATCTTAGATGATGGATATCAGGCAGGCTCTGAGGCTGGCTATGAGTCGGTGGCAGAACTGCCGACACCTCGCCAGATCAAGGAAGTTTTGGATCAGTACGTCATTGGACAGGAAGCAGCCAAAGTTGCACTGTCGGTGTCGGTTTACAATCATTATAAGCGCATTTACTTCGGCGGTGATGAGGATGTCGAGCTGCAGAAGAGTAACATCCTGATGATCGGCCCCACGGGCAGTGGTAAAACGCTGTTCGCTCAGACCCTGGCTCGTGTGCTGAAAGTTCCGTTTGCCATTGCGGATGCTACCACTTTGACAGAAGCCGGCTATGTGGGCGACGATGTGGAAAACATTTTGCTTCGTTTGCTGCAAGCGGCAGACTTTGATGTGGAACTGGCTGAGCACGGAATCATTTATGTGGATGAAGTGGATAAGATTGCTCGTAAGAGCGAGAATACTTCTATCACGCGTGATGTCTCCGGTGAAGGTGTCCAGCAGGCATTGCTGAAGATCCTGGAAGGTACGGTTGCTAATGTTCCGCCTCAGGGTGGACGCAAGCATCCGCATCAGGAGTTTATTCAGGTGGATACCAGCAATATTCTCTTCATCTGCGGCGGTGCATTTGACGGCTTGGAAAAGATCATCGAAAAGCGCACCGACCGAAAAGGCATCGGCTTTGATGCTGTGGTGGAGAGTAAGGCGGACAGACGCAGCGGCGAACTGCTGAAAGAAGTGCAGCCCCACGATTTGCTGAAGTTCGGCATTATTCCCGAACTGGTAGGCCGTCTGCCGGTGATTGCGGCGCTGGACGGCTTGACCCGTGATGATCTTGTGCAGATTTTAACGGCTCCCAAAAACGCACTTGTTAAGCAGTATCGAAAACTATTTTCCTACGATGATGTGGAATTGATTTTTGATGATGCAGCGTTGATTGCAGTGGCCGACAAGGCCATCGAACGCAACATCGGTGCGCGTGGTTTGCGTGCTGTAATGGAAGGTATTTTGACGCAGATTATGTATGATATTCCGTCTGATCCTACCATTACCAAAGTGACGATTACCGAGGATTGCGTGAAAAATGCGGCGGAGCCGGTAATCGAGCGGGATCCTGATCGAATTGGCCAACGCGCAAAAATAAAGACCGGAAAATCGGAAACAAATTCCGAACCGGCCTCTTGACATTTCTATCTTATCGGTAGAAAACCACAGCTTGCTGTGGGTTCTCGTATGCTGAAATTCAGGCTGCGAGATGATGTAATAGGCAAGGGGAGAGGCGATTTCGTCTCTCCTCTTTTCCCCTAAAAGGAGTGAACTCTCATGACAACTTTGAATATACCCGTGCTGGCCTTGCGTGGCTTGTCTGTATTTCCGGAGCTGACTCTGAGTTTTGATGTGGAACGCGAGATCTCCATTTTTGCGCTGGATGGCGCAATGGAGTCCGATCGCCGCATTTTCTTGGTGACTCAGCGTGAAATCAGTACAATGATGCCGCAGGAAGAAGATTTATACAATGTCGGTACGGTTTGCCATATTTTGCAAATTGTTAAAACATCCGAAAGCACTGTTCGTGTGGTGGTAGAAGGTGAGCAGCGTGCTCGCATCCATCGGTTGTGGCAGACAAAACCTTATTTGAAGGCGAATGTTGAACTGCTGGAAGAGGACTTCCCCGGTAAACACACCAATCGTGTCGAGGCAATGCTGCGGCAATCGTATGCTTTGATCGGTGAGTACCGTGAACTGGTGAATACCATGCCTGATGAAGTGGTATCTGCCATTTTAGATTGTCATCAGCCGGGCACATTGGCAGACTTTATTGCACAGAATGTGACACTGCGACATCAGGATCGTCAGGAAATCCTGGAAGAACTGCATCCTATTAAGCGATTGAAAAAGGTCAATGAGATATTGGCGCACGAAATTGAGGTCATTTCCATTGAAGTGCAGATGGAGCACAAAATTCGTGAGCGTGTGGCACGTGTGCAGAAGGATATGATTCTCCGTGAACAGGTAAAAGTGCTGCAACACGAGCTGGGTGATGACGGTGATGAGGAAATCGCCGAATATACAAATAGAATTCAAAAGCTGAAGCTGGCGGAAGATATCCAAAAGAAATTGACAAAAGAAGTAGACCGCCTGGCAAAACAGCCGTTTGGCAGCGCTGAGGCTTCTGTCATCCGTAATTACTTGGATATTTGTTTGGAAATGCCGTGGAATAAGCGGACTCATGACCGTGCAGATGTGGAAAAGGCACGCACTTTATTGGAACGAGATCATTTTGGCTTGGAAAAGGTAAAGGATCGCATTTTAGAATTCATTGCTGTGCGCCAAATTAACCCTGAAGCTAAGGGCAAAATTATTTGCTTAGTAGGACCTCCGGGTGTCGGAAAGACATCTATCGCAATTTCTGTTGCTAAGGCAATGAATCGCAAAATGGCACGTATTTCCTTGGGCGGCGTGCGTGATGAGGCTGAGATTCGAGGTCACAGAAAGACCTATATCGGTGCTATGCCCGGCCGTATTATTGATGCAATTATTCACAGTGGTTCTATGAACCCATTGCTGGTATTAGATGAGATTGATAAGCTGGCAAGTGATATGCGCGGCGATCCGGCTTCTGCTTTGTTGGAGGTGCTGGATAGTGAGCAAAACGGCACGTTCCGTGATCATTTCTTAGAAATTCCGGTGGATTTGAGTCAGGTCATGTTCATTACAACTGCCAATACTTTGGATACCATTCCTCGTCCCTTGCTGGATCGTATGGAAGTGATCGAGCTGAACAGTTATACGGACGAGGAAAAATTGGAGATTGCCAAACGTCATTTGCTGCCTAAGCAGTTAAAAGAACATGGTTTGAAGAAAAGTCAGCTGCGAATCAGTGATAATGCCCTGCGTAAATTGATTTCCGGTTATACCCGTGAAAGCGGTGTTCGTGTATTGGAACGATTGCTGGGTAAGCTGTGCAGAAAGGTTGCTATGCAATTGGTATCAAGTGATCTAAAGCGTGTTAGCGTTACAGATGAAAACTTGCATGAGTATCTTGGTATTGTAAAATATACGGAATCCTTGCACTTGACAAAGGATGAAATCGGCGTAGTGAATGGCCTTGCCTGGACTCAGGTTGGCGGTGAAATTCTGGAAGTCGAAGTCAATGTGATGGATGGTACCGGAAAGCTGGAATTGACCGGCAATCTAGGTACGGTCATGCAGGAATCTGCTAAGGCTGCCTTGAGCTGTCTACGCAGCCGTTGCGATACTTTGAATGTTGAAAAAGATTTTTACAAAACAAAAGACATTCATATTCATTTTCCGGAAGGTGCCGTACCGAAAGATGGACCATCCGCCGGTATTGCAATTACCACGGCTATGCTTTCTGCCTTGACTGGACGAAAGGTGCGTGGTGACGTTGCGATGACAGGTGAAGTAACATTGCGTGGCCGAGTTTTGCCGATTGGTGGTTTGAAAGAAAAAACCATGGCAGCACTCCGCAATGGTATGACCACGGTGATTATTCCCAAGGAAAATGAAAAGGATTTAGAAGAAATAGACCAAACAGTGCGTAAAGCCTTGCGCTTTGTTCCGGTGGAAAACATTGACGCAGTATTTGTAACTGCATTGGTACCGCAGGACAAGAATGAGGTTGTGGATCGGATGACGGCCATCCCCGTACAGACAGAATGTCAGGAGGTACGCCATGGCAATCAATTTTAATAAAGCGGAATTTGTGCTTTCTGCTGTGAAGCGCAGCACCTTTATCCGTGATGGCAGACCGCAAATCACATTCGCCGGACGATCTAATGTAGGCAAATCGTCAGTTATCAATCGCTTGCTGAATCGGAAGAACTTTGCGCGTGTAGGTGCTACACCGGGTAAAACCAGCCAGATCAATTATTTTCGCATTGATGACAAAGTCTATTTTACCGATTTGCCGGGTTACGGCTACGCAAAGGTATCCAAAGAGGAACGTGATCGCTGGGGTCGCTTGATGGAAAGCTATTTTGCTGAAAATCTCATTTCTTTGGGCGTGCTGATTGTGGATGCTCGTCACAAGCCCACAGCGGATGATGTTACCATGTGTGATTGGTTCAAAGGCACGGGTTGTCCGCTGATTGTGGTGGCCAATAAGCTGGATAAGCTGAAGAAGAAGGAAATTGAACCGAATTTGCAGCTCATACGCAATACCTTGGAACTGAGGGAGGATGTGGCATTGATTCCGTTCTCTGCGGAGAAGGGGATCGGCAAAACGGAGCTGCTGGCTGCAATCGGCGAATTCTGTAAGTGATGTGATATTGTAAAAAAAGAAGCAAGTTTCCTTGCTTCTTTTTTTGATGGATATTCTTGAAAAAGCATAACGAATTATTCGGCGATGCCTTGCGAAACAGGGTGTAATCATGTATAATAAATAAAATTAGTGTATTATGCGATTTTTTCACAGTAAAAAGGAGAATTACTATGGCAACGTTTACCGTAAATGGCGCTGTTGTCAGCGTTGAGAAAAATCAGAAATTAATCCGCTATCTCCGTGATGAACTGCATCTTACCTCGGTAAAGGACGGCTGTAGTGAGGGAGCCTGCGGTACCTGCTCTGTACTGATCGATGGCAAAGTTACCAAGGCTTGTATTCCTCAGACGGACAAACTGGAAGGAAAGAATATTGTCACCGTGGAGGGCCTTTCCGACATGGAGAAGCAGGCATATACCTATGCCTTCGGTAAGGCGGGTGCCGTCCAGTGTGGCTTCTGCATCCCCGGTATGGTGATCTCTGCCAAGGCGCTCTTGGACACCAATCCTGAGCCTACTCGTGAAGAGGCGGCCTTTGCCATCCGCAATAATATCTGCCGCTGCACCGGCTACAAGAAGATCATCGATGCGATCCTGCTGGCAGCAGAGATTTTCCGCAACGGCGGCAAGATCCACGAGGACAATATTTCAACCCGTGTGGGTGAGCCCGTGGTGCGTGTAGACGCTGCGGAGAAGGTGCTGGGCACCGGAAAATATCCCGATGATATTTATCTGGACGGTATGATCTACGGCGGTGCCGTTCGCAGCAAATATCCCCGTGCAAAAGTCCTTGCTATCCATAAAGAGAAGGCGGAGGCTCTGCCCGGCGTGGTTGGCGTCTATACCGCTGACGATATCCCTGGTCAGGTTAAGGTGGGTCACCTGATGCAGGACTGGGACACCATGATCCCGGTAGGAAAAATCACCCACTATTTGGGTGATGCCATCTGTCTTGTGGCAGCGGAAACCCCGGAAATTCTGGAGAAGGCCAAGGCGCTGGTGGAGATTGAGTACGAAGAGCTCAAACCCGTATTCAGCCCCACCTATGCAGCGCAGTCCTTTGCGCCGCAGGTGCATGAGTCCGGCAACTTGCTGTGCGAGAAGCACGTGTCTCGCGGTAATGCCGATCAGGCGCTGCGCGATGCGGACTATGTGCTGATGTATCACTATGAAACTCCCTATACCGAGCACGCCTTCTTGGAGCCGGAGTGCGCAGTGGCCTATAAGGACGGTGACGGCGTGACCATCCTCTCCACCGACCAGGGCGCTTACGATACCGCACGCGAAACATCCTATATGCTGGGTATCCCCAAGGAAAAGATCCATGTCAAAAACATGCTGGTTGGCGGTGGCTTCGGCGGCAAGGAGGACATGACGGTGCAGCACCATGCAGCATTGATCACATGGCTGACCGGCCGTCCTGTTAAGGTGAAGCTTAGTCGTAAGGAAAGTCTGATTGTTCATCCTAAGCGTCACCCTATGAAGGTGACGATCACCATGGGCTGCAATCGTGATGGTATTATTCAGGGCGTGAAGGCGGAAGTTACCGCTGATACAGGTGCATATGCATCCCTTGGCGGCCCGGTGCTGGAGCGTGCCTGCACCCATGCCGCAGGTCCCTATAATTATCAGAACTTCGAGATCACCGGCCGTGCCTATTATACCAACAACCCGCCGGCAGGCGCATTCCGAGGATTCGGCGTGACCCAGACCTGCTATGCCTTGGAGATGACGCTGACCAAGATGGCACACGAGTTGGGTATCTCCCCGTGGGAGATTCGCTATCGCAATGCTATCCGTCCCGGTCAGGTCATGCCTAACGGTCAAATTGCACCTCCTTCCACCGGCCTTGCGGAAACGCTGGAGGCGGTGAAGGATATCTGCGAGAACAACAAAAATGTAGGTATTGCCTGCGCCATGAAGAACGCAGGTGTGGGCGTGGGTATTCCCGATACCGGCCGCTGCATCGTGGCGGTGAAGGACGGCAAGGTCCATATCCGTTCCGGCGCATCCTGCATCGGTCAGGGCTTGGGTACCGTGCTGACGCAGATTGTGGGTACTATGCTCCATTGCGAGCGTGAAGATATTGTCTATGAGGCATCTAATACGGTGGATGCACCCGATTCCGGCACCACCTCCGGCTCTCGCCAGACACTGGTTACCGGCGAGGCATGCCGCAGAGCCTGCCAGAAACTGTTGCAGGCAGCTGGCGCCGATGTGACGGTTTCCGACTATGTCGGTATCGCTCACAGAACGGATATGTCCGATCTGCCCGGTGCCAACTGCGGCGATGGCGTGGTGGGTACAGAGCTGAGTGCCGACGCTGTTGTGGACTGGAAAAAGCTGGAGGGACAGGAGTTCTACGGCGAATACCTTGCCAAGACTGACGCATTGGGCATTCAGGATGTGGAGAACCCCGTGAGTCATGTGGCTTACGGCTATGCTACCCAAGTGTGCCTGCTGAATGATGATGGCACCATCAAGGAAATCGCAGCCGCTCACTATGTAGGTAAGGCGGTAAATCCGCTGAACTGTGAGGGGCAGATCGAGGGCGGCGTTACCATGGCACTGGGCTTCACGCTGACCGAGCACTATCCGCTGTATGACTGCATTCCCACGGCTAAGATGGGTACACTGGGGCTGTTCCGTGCCCATCAGGTGCCGTCTATCACCAGCATTCTGGTGGAGAAGGATGGACAGGACATGGCCTTTGGTGCGGTGGGCATTGGTGAGATCACCACGATTCCCACAGCTCCTGCTGTGGCGGGTGCCTACTTTGCGCTGGATGGCGAAATGCGTACCAGCCTGCCGCTGATGAAGACGCCTTACGAGCGTCCCAAAATGCCCCGTTACTGGTGGTAAGAAAAACATCTGATACAAAAAAGCTGGTCGATACGGATGCTTTTACACAAGAACCCCCGCCAATAAGTTTATTGCCTATTGGCGGGGGGTGTGCTATGTTATTTTGGAAAAGGGCTAAAAATG
>JAZLJB010000019.1:0-31705 GCA_045617685.1 Vescimonas sp. | reverse complement strand
GATGTCTGTTATACGGAAAAAACCTATGGCAAATGTCGGTTTTGACTACCACTTGAAAGCTGATTTGACATGGGAGGAATTTGAACTTCCTGAAGTCGAGCAAGCAGAGGAGACCGTCTACACCGAGCAGCAGCTTTCCGCTATGTCGGTGCCGGAGCTGCGTGAAATCTGCACCTCGCTTGGCATTTCCACCAGCATGAACAAGGCCAACATGATCCAGTTGATCTTGACGGCAGGAGGTGAACTGGATGGCTAACATTGCAAGTATCATTCGTGATGTCACCGTCATTCTGGCGGCCCTCGGCTCACTCATTGCCGTGATCGGCATTATGCTGCGGATCATCGACGGCGTGAAGTGTCTTTTGCGTCACAACATGATGCACACCTACTACCGGCACAGAGAAACAAAGCAGATCAGGCAGTACGAGATGGAGGACTTTGAGGCCGAATACAAGGCATACAAGGCCCTACACGGTAACAGCTTTGTGGACAAGATCCACAGTGAAGTGATGAGTTGGGAAGTACTTACATAATTTACAAGCCCGCAGAAGCGGGAGAAAGTGAGGACAAGCTATGGAAAACATTTTTGAGAACTTCAGCGTATTCGGCATTCCTGCCATCGCGGCCATTGTGATCATCTGCCTGCTCATCGGCGAGATCGTCAAGGCCACCGGCATCGATAACAAGTGGATCCCTACCATCAACGGCCTTGCCGGTGCCGCTCTGGGCATTGCTGCCATGTTCATCATGGGAGACTTCCCGGCACGTGACGTGATCACAGCTGCGGCCGTGGGCATCGTCAGCGGCCTTGCAGCCACCGGCGGCTATGAGGCATTTAAGCAGCACCTTGTAGCTACATTGCCTGATCCCACCACCCAGCGCGTTATTGCCGAAACTGTTGAAGAAGTAAAGGCCGAACAGGCCGAGGAAGAAGAAAAGGAAGTAGAGGAGGATGAGGCAGATGGCTAAGCATTATTGGAAGACTGTCTATGACATTGCGGCTGCCGAAGTCGGCTACAAAGAAAAGGCTACCAATGCCAATCTCGACAGCAAGACGGCTAACGCTGCAAAGGCGAACAACTATACCAAATACGCCAGAGATGTCGCAAAAACTGATTTGCTGAATGGCAATAAAAACGGCTTCTATTGGTGTGCAGTGTTCGTAATCTGGTGCTTTTTCAAGGCTTTCGGCGTAGAAGACACCCACAATCTGCTGCACCTGCCGGTGAAGTCCTGCGGTGCGGGTGTCGACTGGCTGCGGCGATACTTCAAGGATGCTGGCGCACTCTACAATAAGCCAAAGGTCGGAGATATCGTGTTCTTCGGTACGCAGCACACCGGACTTGTCGTCGGTGTGAACGGCAACACAATTACCACAATCGAGGGCAATACCAGCAATGGTGTTGGCGTAAACCCCAACGGCGACGGTGTTTACCGCCGCACCCGCACGGTTGATGCATCTATGACCTTTGGTCGCCCTAAGTACGATGCCGAGGCGGTGTCCAAATCGGACACACCCACCACCAAGCAGCCTATTGTCGATCGGGCTACCAATTTCAGCGGCGCCTACGACAAAACCTTCACCGTGACGGCAAAGAACGCACTGAATGTCCGTGCCGGTGCCGGTACCAGCAAGGCAAAGCTTGGCACATTCCGACACGGTGCAAAGGTGCGCTGCTACGGCTACTACACGAAGGTGGGCGATACGGCGTGGCTCTATGTCACCGACGGTAAGCTGACCGGCTTTTGCAGCGGGAAGTACTTGAAGTGATAATAAAAGCGGTGTCCAAAACGGACACCGCTTTTTATGTCTTTATATTATAGTCTATTGATGTATAGACCGCCATATTGCGAAATGATGACGGCTGCCAGCTTAGGATTGGGATTGGCAATGCGGACAGGGTACTGCAATTTCTTTTCATAAACAAACATCAGCTGTTACCTCCTTCATCCCAAGGCCACGGATCATCCAACCACCGATATCCACCCTCGGTGATATCGGTCTGCAGCAACGGGCCGTAGGTTTCCTGATATTTGCAGCGCCCTTCACGAGCCAATTTGATATAGGACCAATAAAGCTGCAATGCCTCTTGATCGTCAGCGTGAGTGGTCAAATACAGGCCCAACTCATCTATGGCAAAGTCAAGAGCCATCAATTCTGACAGCGGGGTATTAGCGGCAGGAAAGCGACTCTTGATTTCCTTGTGGAAGGGCAGATCCAGACCGGGAAACAGAGTGCCTTGCTGCAGCGCCTCTTTCTGATCATATCGCTTGGGATCATTCTCTTGCATAGGGACATACGGAAACACCATAGGTGCACATTTTCCCGGCAAAGAACCACTCATCGTATTACAGCCGCTATTTTCGTGATTAGCTTTAGCGGACATGACAGATTTTTCTGTGTACAACGAAAGCTCCTCCTTCAATTCATTCGTATGAGCCGTTTATCAGCTCACACCATAGTATGCAAAATAACATTTGAAGGAAACATATATTTTCTTTTGCGAGAGTTTGTGTTAAAATAACACATAAAGCCATCGGTTGTCCCATACCATGCTACGAAGGAGTGGTAATATATGGTGTGGATCATCCGAAAAAAATATGTTGCATTGGCGGTCGTGGTTTGCTGTGTCATCGGCTTAATGCTGAGTTTTGCGCCTCAATCTGCTCCGGCTGTATCTGCAGCTAAGCCGGAACCTGCCGCAAAGCATGGTGTGGTCATTATAGATGCCGGACACGGAGGAGAAGACGGCGGAGCGGTGTCAGTTAGTGGTGTTGCAGAAAGCGGCATCAATTTAGTGATTGCCTGCCGCTTAAAAGAGATTTTTGCTTTTTTGGGGCAGGAAGTTTTAATGACCCGCAGCGATGATAAAGCGATTTATGATGCCGATGCCCAAACACTGCGCCAGAAAAAGGTATCTGACCTTAAAAACAGAGTAGCATTGGTCAATAGCTATCCGGACGCCGTGCTGATCAGCATCCATCAGAACAGTTTGCCGCAGCATCCGAAGGTTCATGGCGCTCAGGTGTTTTTTAACACGGTGCAAGGTGCAGAAACTTTAGGACAGATTATGCAAGATCAGTTAAATCAATCCGCCAACGAAACATCGCCAAAAGTTTCAAAGGCCATTGACAGCAGTATTTATTTAATGAAAGAGGTTACTTGTCCGGCAGCCTTGGTAGAGTGCGGGTTTATGTCAAATGCAGCGGAACTGAATTTATTGCAGAACAGTACTTATCAAACGACTTTAGCAACGGCAATTGCTGCCGGATTTACACAATATCGAGTAAACGAGGGATAAAAATGAAAGCAAAGACGGTGTTTTTCTGCACAGAGTGCGGAAATGAAAGTCCCAAATGGTCGGGGAGATGCCCACAATGCGGTGCGTGGAACTGTATGGTCGAGCAAAAGGAATCAGCAACGATAAAGGGCAGCAAAAGCTCTAAGAAAATAGGCACTGTAAAGGCATCTAACATTACAGAATTAGACGAAAATAATGAGATCCGTTTTGCTACCGGTATGGGTGAATTGGATCGGGTTTTAGGTGGCGGCGCCGTGAAAGGCTCACTGGTGTTGGTGGGTGGCGCACCGGGAATCGGCAAGTCCACGCTGATGTTGCAGATCTGCCAAAAAATCGGAGAAACCTCAAAGGTGTTGTATGTATCAGGTGAGGAATCTGCTCACCAATTGAAGATGCGTGCAAAGCGTTTGCAGGTGGAGAGCGAGAATTTATTTGTGCTGTCCGAGACCTGCTTGGGTGATGTGTTGTCCTGCGTCAATGAAGAACAGCCGGATGTGCTGATCATTGACTCTATTCAAACATTATACAATGAAGAATTAGATTCGCCGGCCGGCGGTGTAGGACAAGTCAAAGATTGCACCATGTCGCTAATGCAGGTAGCGAAGGGGCAGGGAATTACGGTCTTTGTGATCGGTCATGTCAATAAAGAGGGGTCCATTGCCGGTCCCAAGGTATTGGAACACATGGTGGATTGTGTGCTGTATTTTGAAGGCGATCAGCACATGACATATCGTATTTTGCGCGCAGCGAAGAACCGATTTGGCGCTACCAACGAAATCGGTGTGTTTGAAATGATGAACAGCGGGTTGAAGGAAGTTGAAAATCCATCCGAAATGCTGCTTTCCGGTCGTCCGAAAGATGCGCCGGGAACCTGCGTAACCTGCGTGATGGAAGGCGCCCGTCCGGTGCTGGCTGAAATTCAGGCACTGATTGCTCCCGCCAGCGGTACCAAGCCGCTTCGCTCTTGTAATGGCTTCGATCATAATCGTGCTGCCATGCTGCTGGCTGTTCTGGAAAAGCGGGGCGGCTTGAAAGTTTCCCAATGTGATGCCTATGTGAATATTATCGGCGGTTTGACATTGGACGAGCCGGCTGCCGACTTAGCAGCGGTGATTGCCATTGCATCGAGTTATCTGGATAAACCGATTCCTAATGATATGGCGGCCATGGGCGAAGTAGGATTATCCGGTGAGATTCGCAGCATCAACCATTTGGAACAGCGCTTAAGTGAAGTGGAGCGACTGGGCTTTACTAAGTGCATCATTCCGGCACATCGGGCGAAGGAGCTGAAAGCGCTGAAGCATTTGGAGCTTTTACCTGTGCAGAATATTGCACAGGCTCTGCGCCTGTTGGTGCAGGGGAAATAGGGCAATAGTGAATGCAGGGATGAGAGGCGTTGGGATGCCCCGGGGCGTTGCAATGCTCCAATGTGCAATTACCGTCCGACTGATAAATACAGTTGTCAGTACAATGAATCATGATATTATTGATACCCCTTTCAAAGGTAGTCTTTGCATTTAACAGATCAAATAATCGTCTAATGATAAAAGAAAATTCTTAAAATTGCCATTTTAGGTTGTTTTTGTAAAGAATTGCGTGTATAATATTGCACTGGGAATTGTTCCCGCGAATTTATCATGTTACAGATATAATTTTCGGAGGTTATCAGAAAATGTTTACTAGTTTTAAGGAATTGGAAGCCTATGTTCTGTCTCAGAACACCAAAAAGCGCATCGCCTTGGCAAATGCCCATGACGAGCCTGCTTTGAGCGCTGTTGTCAACGCAAAGCGCAAAGGCGTCGTAGAGGGCACTCTGGTCGGTAAGAAGGATATGATTATCGATATGCTGCACGAGATGGGCGAAAACGAGGCGGATTACGAAATCATTGACTTTGACGGCGAGGAACTGGAAGCTGCCAAGATCGCTGTAAAGCTGGTAAAGGAAGGCAAGGCTGATATTCCCATGAAGGGTATTTTGCAGACTTCCAACTTTGCTCGTGCCATCTTGAACCGTGAAACCGGCTTGATTCCCGATGGCGGTCGCCGTTTGGTCAGTCAGGTTGGTATGTTTGAGTATGAGGGTCGTTTCATGATGATCACCGATGCTGCTATCAACATTGCTCCCGATATGGAAACCCAGATCGGCATTGTAGAGAACGCTTTGCCCGTGGCAAAGGCTTTGGGTATCGATTGCCCCAAGGTTGCAGTACTGTCCGCTGTCGAAACCTATAACGAGAAAATGCCCAGTACCGTTTCCGCTGCCGAAATTGCGAAGCGTGGCGTGGAAGGTTGCGTAATTTCCGGTCCTTTGGCTTTGGATGGTGCCATTTCCATGGAATCTGTGAAGCATAAGTCTATCAAGGATCCTGTTGCAGGTCAGGCTGATATTCTGTTGGTTCCCGTTATTGAAGTGGGTAATGTACTGTATAAATCTGTTACTTATATTGCCGGCAAGACCATGGCATCCAGCATCTGCGGTGCAACTTGCCCTGTCATTATTACCAGCCGCGCTGATACGCCCGACAGCAAGTATTATTCTATCCTACTGGCTGTTTTGCGTTGTATGAAGAAGTAAGTTCAACTGCAAGGGAGTCAACTGATGCCGGGCATCAGTTGACTCCTTTTTTCTTGAATTGACCGGAATTGCTATTTTCCTGTAGGAGGAATATATGTTTAAGACAAGAGCAGCAAAAAAAGGAATGAAAATCATTATTGTGGGTGGCGGTAAAGTTGGCCGTACATTGGTGGAACAACTTAGCCGTGAAGGACATGAGATTACTGTTATTGACAAGGCTGCAAAGAATATTCAACAGATCACAAATCTCTATGATGTGATGGCTTTAGAAGGAAACGGTGCCAGCTATACAACTTTGAAAGAAGCTGGGATTGCAGATGCGGATTTGATGATTGCGGTTACAGATTCAGATGAATTGAATCTTTTGTGCTGCACGATCGCTACACAAGAAGGCGATTGTGCAGCAATTGCCCGAGTCCGTTCTCCGGAATACAGCAAAGAAGTGGGTTATCTCCGAGAAAAACTGGGTCTTGCAATGGTAATAAATCCTGAATTAGAGGCTGCCCGAGAGATGGCCCGTATTCTTTACTTGCCATCGTCCTTAGAGGTAAATTCTTTTGCGCATGATCAGGCAGAACTAGTGCGCTTCAAAATACCGCAGGGCAGCATGTTAGACGGTCTTAAAATCTCGGAACTATTTTGGAAAACCGGTATGAAAATCCTGATTGGAGCCGTGGAGCGTGACGGAGAAGTGTATATACCCTCCGGAACATTTTGCCTGCAAAGTGGTGATATCCCTTGTCTTGTAGCAACTCCGAAGCAGGCGAGAGAGTTTTTGGCCAAAATTGGACAAGATCATCGTATGGTTCGCAATACTTTAATCATTGGTGGCGGAAAATCCGGCTACTACTTGGCTGAACAGTTGATTCACGCCGGTGTCAGAGTAAAGATTATTGAGAATAATAAGGAACGCTGCGAAGAATTGAGTACGCTTCTGCCGCAGGCTATTATTATTAACGGTGATGGCTGCGATGAAAACATTCTGATTGAAGAAGGTATTGCAGATGCTGAAGGCTTTGTACCGCTGACAGGTATCGACGAAGAAAACATTGTCCTTACGCTGTATGCGAAGAAAGTTTCGCAGGCAAAAGTGATTACTAAAATTACCCGAATAGGTTTTGGTGATGTGATCGGCAATTTGAATTTGGGCAGCGTAATTTACCCAAAGCAACTGGCAGCAGAAAAAATTATTGCGCATGTGCGTGCCCGCAATAATACAATTAATAGTAATATTGAAACACTCTATCATTTGTATCACCAAAGAGTAGAGGCGATTGAATTCTTGGTTGAGGAACCATCGTCAGTAACAGATATACCGTTCAAAGATCTTCAACTGAAGGATAATTTATTGATAGCGTCTATCTTTCGTAACGGGCACCTGATCATTCCAAGTGGCCATGATAAAATCCAAGTAGGCGACACTGTGATGGTTATCACAACACACACAGGATTCCATAGCATTTTGGATATCATGAAATAATCGGGGGCTGCTATGAATACATCCATGATTCGTTATATTTTGGGACAAGTCCTGAAATTGGAAGCGGCCTTGATGGCCTTGCCTTGCATTGTAGCAATAATATACGGCGAGAGGGAAGGCTGGGGCTTGGTTTATGCAGCTTTCATTTGTCTTGCCTGCGGTTTACTGTTGTCTTTTCGGAAGCCGAAAAACACGCTTTTCTATTTGAAAGAAGGTTGTGTTGCAACGGCATTGAGTTGGATTACGCTGAGTATTTTCGGTGCTATGCCATTTGTTTTCTGTGGTGATATTCCGTCATTTACAGATGCGTTATTTGAAACGATTTCCGGCTTTACGACAACGGGCTCCAGCATTCTTTCTGATGTAGAATCGCTTTCACACTGCATGTTATTTTGGCGAAGCTTTACCCATTGGATCGGTGGCATGGGCGTGTTGGTATTTTTGCTGGCAATCATTCCTTTGAGTGGTGGCTCGCACTTTAACCTGATGCGCGCAGAAAGTCCCGGACCTACGGTGGGAAAGCTAGTACCAAAGCTTCGTTCCACTGCCAGAATTCTTTATATTATTTACCTTGGAATGACAGTGTTGGAAATCATTTTGCTGCTATTTGCAAAGATGCCTGTATTTGACGCCTTAACAACCGCTTTTGGTACGGCCGGTACAGGTGGATTTGGCATCAAAGCCGATAGTATTGCAGGTTATTCCGTGCAAATCCAGTGGATCGTGACTATTTTCATGATCTTATTTGGCGTTAATTTCAATGCCTACTATTTATTGTTGTTTGGTAATGTTAAACAAGCATTGAAGAGTGAAGAGGTTCGTTATTACTTTGTTATTATTGCATGTTCGGTTGCATTTATTACACTGAACATTTTGAATACGGTTGACAATTGGTTCACAGCACTGACGCAAGCGGCTTTCCAGGTGGGTTCTGTGATTACTACCACTGGTTATGCTACGGTGGATTTCAACCTGTGGCCCGAAGCGTCTAAATGTATGTTGGTTATTCTGATGTTCTGCGGTGCCTGCGCCGGCAGTACCGGCGGTGGCATCAAGGTTTCCCGTTTTATCATTGCGATCAAAGCGATTGGTAAAGAAATCAGAACCTATATTCACCCAAAGAGTGTGCAGAAATTGCGGTTTGAAGAAAAGCCAATTGAAAGTGATACCATTCGTTCTGTGAATGTGTATTTCATGACTTTTATTCTATTGTTCTGCATTTCGGTATTCTTAATTTCGTTAGAAGGTAAGGACTTTACCACAAACTTTACTGCTGTGGTGGCTACACTGAATAATATTGGACCGGGCTTGAATCTGGTAGGTCCAATAGAAAATTTTGGCCATTTCAGTATTCTTTCAAAATATGTGCTGATGTTCGATATGTTAGCCGGTCGATTAGAATTGTTCCCGATGTTGATTCTGTTTCATCCCAATATGTGGCGGGATGTATTCCATGAGTGGGAACTAAAAAAAAGAAAGAACCGAGAGTAATGACAATATAGAAGAAGCCCCGTAAGGAAATCTAAATCCTTACGGGGCTTCTTATTAACTTGTATACTGTATTATTGCTGTGATTAAAATCAAACCTTCAGCTTTTGGTTAGCAAAATACTCTTTTGTCTCCTTGCCAATCAAGCCACCCAATACGATCAAAGCGACCAAGTTGGGCAAGGCCATCAAGCCGTTAAAGATGTCAGCAATCGTCCAAACAGCGGAAACCGTCATAAACGGACCAATGAAAATGGCCAGAACAAAGAGATAGCGATAGATTTTTACAATTCTCTGCTTACCGTTAAACAGGTATTCCACACAACGCTCGCCATAGTAGTCCCAACCAAGAATTGTGGTGAAGGCGAAGAAGACCAGGCAGAGCATTAATACAAAGGCGGACACATTGGGATTAAAGGGCAGACCACTCTGGAATGCATGCGTAGTAATCTGTACACCTTCCAGACCCAACTCAGGTTTCCAGCTACCACCAATTACGATAGACAAGCCGGTCATCGTGCAGATGATGATGGTGTCAATGAAAGTGCCGGTCATGGTTACCAAACCCTGACGGGTGAAGTCCTTGGTCTTAGCAGCTGCGGCAGCAATAGGCGCAGAACCCAAACCGGCTTCGTTAGAGAAGATACCACGAGCGATACCTTTCTGCATAGCGATCATAATCGTACCAACGGCACCACCGGTGACAGCGCTGGGATTGAATGCGCCGGTAACGATTTGGGCAACAGCAGCGGGGATCTTGTTGACATTGCAGACCAGCAGCATCAACGCAAACAGGACATACAGAACTGCCATGAAAGGCACCACAACCTCGGTTACCTTGGCGATACGCTTCAAGCCGCCGATGACAACCAAGCCAACACAGATGGTCAGAACGATGCTGGCACATACCAGCAGCATATTAGTCTGGATACCCAGAACGGTGAAAGTCTTGCTGGTTTTGTTGGGATCAAAGAAGTTGGTAATAGCAGAGGTAATACCATTGATCTGCGTAAAGGTACCGATACCCAACAGGCCGGCGCAAGCACCAAAAATGGCAAACAGACAAGCCAACCACTTCCAATGGGAGCCCATACCACGCTCTATGTAGTAGAACGGGCCGCCCAAAGCATGGCCGTTCTCGTCCAGCTTGCGGAAACGGACTGCCAAATAACCTTCAGCAAATTTAGTGGCCATACCGAAAAATGCTGCAACCAGCATCCAGAACAGAGCGCCGGGGCCACCTGCAGCAATAGCAGTTGCCACACCAACGATGTTACCAGTACCGATGGTAGCGGACAGCGCTGTGCACAGAGCACCGAAGCTGCTGACTTCGCCTTCGCCGCCTTCTTCGTTCTGCACCATGAACTTCAGTGCCTTACCAAGATGGCGTACCTGCACACCACGCACACGAATGGTCAGGTAAATACCTGTGACTAAGATTAAGACGATAAGAGGCACACCCCATATAAAATCGTCAACATTCCCGATGATGGTTTCAAAAGATTCCCACTTCATCTCGACTCACTCCTTCTGACAAAATTTCTTTTCACACAATAAAAAAGAGAACACCCGAAGTGGTGTTCTCACACAAAAAGCAAAGGCGGAATAAATCCGTTTCTCTGTCCTTTTGCCTGAGAGATTCAGCTGACTAAGCCTTACACCTTCGGCACCCAATTGAATGGGATTCTCCAGAGCCCCCTCCACTTTCAGTTTCCTTGCGGATCCTTAAAGTATCACAGGGGCAATATGAAATTGCTACGGTGAATATACCATAAATCGTATTCTATTGCAAGCTATTTTGGGATTTTTGTGATAAATGCTGTATTTATCGCTATATAATCCAAGAAATATAAGACATAATGTATAGTTTTTTAATCATCAGACAATGGAAAGCCATCGTATTGCGCAGAAGAGGGGCAAGCATTTGTTTACATTTTTCGTTGTATTTGGTATAATAAAAAAATAGATTTTAGGGGGCAGGATTCGTGCGCAATTTGGCTATTATCTCCTTTAGTTTTGCATTTGGCATTTGTTTCATGGCGTATTTGCCGTTTGGAACCTGGCCCCTTTGGGTAAGCGGAATTCTGCTGTGTATAGCAGTGTTTGTTACATTTCCCAAGAAATATACCTATTTCCGCAGGCATAAAAGAATGCGGCTGCATTTAATGCTGAGTTTATTCTCATTTGCTGCAGCGTTACTGTATTTTTCAGGATATCGGATGTTGATCCAGCAGCCGGTGTTGGCACATTGCGGAGGAGAAGATTACTTCTGCGGTACGGTTTGTGAATATCCCATGGAGTCCACTTACGGTGCAAAGGTAACCATAGAATTAGACGGTTACCGCCATGCAAAGGCGATATATTACGGTGATGGCAATTTATTAGATCTGGAGCCGGGTCAGGTCATCTCCGGAAAAGCTACTTGGAATGACTCATCACATATTCACGATGATGATGTGATGACCTTTACATCCCGTGGTGTTTATGCTTTACTGTATAGTAAAGGTGGTCTGCAAATAGCGAATGGCCGAAGCTGGCACTATCTGCCACAACAGGCGGCACATGCGCTGAAAGAAAAAATTGCAGCCATTTGGCATGATGACAATTCTGCGATGTCGTTTGTCACGGCAGAACTAACGGGTGACAAGACGAAAATTGCAGAAGAATACAGTATTGCCATGTCCGAAGTAGGTCTAACGCACCTTTTTGCAGTATCCGGCCTGCACTGTGCTTTTTTGGTATCGCTGATATCACTATTGATTCCGGCACGTTTTCGGCGATTAGGATGTGGCATTACCATCTTTGTGTTGCTGTTTTATATGGTCATGGTTGGTTTAACACCTTCAGTTGTTCGAGCATGTATCATGCAAATCTTTTGGCTGATTGCTCCACTATTTCGCCGTGAAAGTGATGGACTTACCAGCCTTGGTGCTGCGTTGTTGGTTATTTTGCTGTGCAATCCTTTCGCAATTGCCAGCATCAGCTTACAACTGAGTTTTGGCGCAACACTGGGTATGATTCTATTTGCACATCGCATTTATGATATTTTGCAGGGTTGGTACCACGGCGAGAGGAGAATCTGCAAGCGAACTCTTGCTTTTGTCGCCGCCAATGTTGGTGTTACTCTAAGTGCTATGTTAATAACAGCGCCGTTGACAGCGTATTACTTTGGCACATTGGCATTGCTCTCACCGATAGCCAGCCTATTTGCCGTACCGGTGGCAGGTTGGAACTTTATGATCAGTTTTTTGACTGTGCTGCTTGGTTTTGTAAATCTTCCTGCTGCGGTATTTGTGTCTGCAATTTCAAAGTATTGTTGCCATTTTGTGTTAGGCATGGCACACATTTTGATGCGTATTCCGTACCATGCGGTGTATTTTACCAATCATACATTGTATTATTGGTTAGGCGGTGTTTATGCAGCACTGGCTGTATGCTTGGTGACAAAGTGCCGATTTTTCTGGTATCTCTTGAGCGGCGTTGCTGCAATTATTGCACTGATTGTTTTAGTCCATTGCAACATAGCGCAGTATCATGCAGATTCTTTCAATATGATGTCATTTGATGTAGGTGAAGGAGCAGGTACGGCATTTTACGATGACCAAGGCCACGCTGTTTTGGTGGATTGCGGCAGTTCAAAAAGCTATGTTGATGCCGGAAAGCATGTTGCCGATCAACTGCTCAGCATGGGGATTTCTCAGCTTGATGGCATTATATTAACGCATTTCCATGCAGATCATACCAGCGGATTAGTGGAAATTATGACTCGTTTGTCAGTAAACCAGATTTATTTGCCCGATATTGAAGACGAAGATGGTGTTAAGGATAAGATCTTTACATACGCCGAAAACAATGGTATTGATATAAATATTGTATGTACCAAGACGGTGCTGAATTGGGATAAAAGCAAAATCACAATCTATCCACCGTTGGGGCGTGGAGATATGAACGAGCAAGGATTAAGTCTACTGTGTTCACAAGGTAGTTTTGATTGTTTAGTAACGGGCGATATGAATGAGCGAACAGAACAATATCTGCTAGAAACATATTTATTACCGGATTTGGAAGTTTTGATGGTGGGGCACCATGGCTCAAAATATAGTACGGGTGAGCAGTTGCTTCAAGCAACTAAGCCAGAGATAGCGGTGATCAGTACGGGTGATAATTCCTACGGTCACCCAACGCAAGAAGTCATAGACCGGCTGAATAAAGCCGGTGCAGCAATATACCGTACCGATGAATATGGAGATTTATACATCACAGCACACGAAGGAGTACAATAATGGCATATCGAAAGAAAACTGATGCGAATAATGCGAGTTTTGACCGTTTGCGTAGCGATTTGAAGGCAGGCAATTTGGCCAATGTCTACATTTTTTATGGCGAAGAGGTTTACCTTCGTGAGCGTTATTTGGAAGATATCAAGAAAGCTTTAGTACCGGACGGGTTCGAGGAATTTAACTATCATCGTTTGGATGGTAAAAATCTCACCGTTCAAGCTTTGGCGGAAACGGTGGAAGCAATGCCCATGATGGTGGAAAATACCCTTGTAACCGTGGCGGATATGGACATTTTTAAGTTGCCGGAATCTCAGCGCAATGCACTTATTGACCTATTGAGTGACTTTCCTGAATATTGCACACTTATTTTTTCGTATGATGTACTGTCATATAAGCGGGACAAAAAGATGAAAAAACTGACCGCTGCACTTGATGACCATGTTCGGGAAGTAGAGTTTAAGGCGCAATCACGGGATCAATTATTCCGTTGGATCAAGAAACGTTTTGCAGCGACCAATCATGATATTGATTCTGCTGCGGCCGATCACCTGATGTTTCTGTGTGGCACGATGATGGCAGATTTAGCATCGGAAATTGCGAAAATCAGCGCCTACGCCAAGGGGCAAATGATTACCATTGCTGATATTAACGCGGTGGCAGAGCCTGTATTGGACGCCCGCGTGTTTGATATGACGAACCACATTACCGCCGGCAAGTATGACGATGCCGCCCGTGTATTGGGCGAGTTGTTGCGTATGCAAACGGAACCCATTGTTATCTTAGCTGCTATCGGTAAGGAGTTGCGCAAGCTTTATACGGCTCGTATGGCAATTGACAACGGTAAAGATCGTTTCTGGCTCAAAGATTTATGGCACATGTCATCGGATTATCCTGCAAAGCTTTCGATGCAAGCGGCTCGAAAAGTGAGCCATCAATGGTGTCAAATGGCGATAAAACAGTGTCAAGTATTGGATCGACGCATGAAAAGTGAGCGCAACATAAATAACGAGGCTGAGTTGAAACTATTTTTAGCGGAATTGGCGGGGGAACGATGAAACCAAAAATTCAGGAAGTCATTGTGGTAGAAGGCCGCTATGACAAAAATACACTATCCCAAGTGGTGGATGCTACCATCGTTGAAACGGGTGGATTTGGCGTATTTCATAACCAAGAGCGTGTAGACTTTATCCGCCGCTTAGCAGAAAAACGGGGTATCATTCTATTAACTGACTCTGATGGTGCCGGATTTTTGATTCGTAATCATCTAAAGGGAATACTGCCGAAAGAACAGATTAAACAAGCATATATTCCGGATGTTTACGGAAAAGAACGGCGTAAGCGCAAGGGCGGCAAAGAGGGGAAATTGGGAGTGGAAGGTATGAAACCGGAAGTGCTTTTAGAGGTTTTACGCCATGCAGGAGCCACTTTTGTTGGAGAGAGTACTGCGAAGCCTACCGCGGCGATTACAAAAGCAGATTTGCTTGAAAAAGGATTGATCGGCCCCAATAGTGCAGAAAAACGAATGGAATTATTGAAACGCTTATCGTTACCGGAACATTTGACACCAAATGCAATGTTAGAAGTTTTGAACCTGCTGCTATCACGAGAGGAGTTTGAAAACTTATGAACGAGCCGTTGGAAATTGAGCGTAAATATCTCATAGAATATCCGGATTTAGATGTGCTCAAGTCGTTGTGCAGTAATATTTATCGTATGGAGCAAACCTATTTGAATTCACCGGAAACGATGACACGCCGTGTTCGGCGCAGAGTAGGGGAAAAGGAGCAATTTTTCTATACCGAGAAAGAGCGCATCAGCGATGTAACTTGCGTCGAACGGGAGCGAGAGATCTCTCAAAAAGAATATGAAGCGCTTTTAGAAGAGAAAAGAGCGGATAGCCTTACAATAGCAAAACGGCGATATTGCCTGCCATATCAGGGTTTGGTCTTTGAAATTGATATCTATGATTTTTGGAAATCGATTGCTATTATGGAAGTAGAACTCCATACCGAAACACAAGAATTCTCCATCCCATCGTTTTGTAAAGTACTGCGAGAGGTGACGCATGATTGGATGTTCAAGAATGCGGCACTGGCAAAATTTGTTCCGGATGAAAAATCCCTCTTGTAATTTAAGCGTTTACACGATATAATATTTAATTGCATTTATGCTATATAAAATATGTTTATAAGGAGTGTGAAAAAATGACCGAGGAAATGAAAACACCTGAGACCGAAGAGGTTTCCGAAAGCAAAAACTTTATCCACAATTTTATCGACGAGGACATCGCAGAGGGTGGTCAGTTCCAGGGAATGACCGTTCACACCCGTTTCCCGCCGGAACCTAACGGCTATCTGCATATTGGTCACTGCAAGGCATTGTGTATCGATTTCGGTACTGCCGAAAAGTATGGTGGCCTGTGCAACCTGCGTATGGATGATACCAATCCTGCAAAGGAAGATACCGAGTATGTTGATGCTATTCAGCAGGATATCCACTGGCTGGGCTTTGACTGGGGTGATCGTTTCTACTATGGCAGCGATTACTTCGAGAAGGATTATGAGTATGCCATCGAGCTGATTAAGAAGGGCTTGGCCTATGTTTGTGAATTGACCCCCGAGGAATTTCGTGCTAACCGCGGTGATATCGGTGTGCCGGCTACTTCTCCTTACCGTGATCGTTCCATTGAGGAAAATCTGCGCCTGTTCGAGATGATGAAGAATGGTGAAGTGGAAGAGGGCAAAATGACCTTGCGTGCTAAGATCGACCTGACCTCCGGTAACTTCAATATGCGTGATCCGGTTATCTATCGTATCCGCTTCATTAACCACCATCGTCAGGGTACTAAGTGGTGCATCTTCCCGATGTATGACTTTGCACATCCCATTCAGGATGCTTTGGAGGGCATTACCCACTCTCTGTGTTCTTTGGAGTATGAAGAGCATCGTCCTCTGTATGATTGGGTCGTCAACAATGTATCCATCCCTTATCATAAGCCCCGCCAGATCGAGTTTGCTCGTTTGGGCATCGACCACACTGTCATGTCTAAGCGTAAGCTGCGCCAGTTGGTGGAAGAAAAGCGTGTATCCGGTTGGGATGATCCCCGTATGCCGACTTTGTGCGGTCTGCGTCGCCGTGGTTATACCGCTCACTCCATTCGTAATTTCTGCGATGTGATCGGTGTTGGTAAGACGCCCAGTGTGATTGAGTACAGCACATTGGAGCATTGCCTGCGTGATGACTTGAATGCCACTGCCGAGCGTACGATGGCTGTTCTGCATCCCGTGAAGCTGACTGTAGTCAATTATCCCGAAGGTCAGAGCGAGACTTTCGAAGTGGAGAATAACCCCACCAATCCCGAGCAGGGTACACATGAAATCACCTTTAGCCGCAACCTGTGGATCGAGGCCGAGGACTTTATGGCAGAGCCCGTCCCCAAGTATAAGCGTTTGACTCCCAATGGCTTGGAGTGCCGCTTGAAGGGTGCTTATCTCGTTAAGTGCGTGGGTTATGAAACCGATGAAAATGGCAATGTGATCGAAGTCAAGGTGGAATATGATCCCGAGTCCCGTGGCGGTAATCCTGCTGACGGTCGCAAGGTCAAGGGCGCTACCATTCACTGGGTAGATGCTGAGAACTGTGTGGATGCTGAGGTTCGCCTGTATGATAATCTGTTCTCCGACGCACAGCCTGACGGTGCAGACAAGAACTTCCTGGATTGTCTGAATCCCGAAAGCCTGAAAGTATTGCATGGCTGCAAGGTAGAGAAGGCAATGGTGGCTGTGGCTGCTGCGTTTGATCAGGTGAAGAATCGCACCGGAATTAACGCACCGACCTTCCAGTTTATGCGCACCGGCTATTTCTGCATGGATAACCGTGATTGTTCTGCGGAGCATCTGGTATTTAACCGCAGCGTTTCTCTGAAGGACAGCTTCAAAAAGTAATGATATCAAACGAAATACCGAGATTAGCAAGCGTGCTACTCTCGGTATTTCCATTAGATTTTACGAGACACGCACTCCACACTGACTATCGAAAGAGGTTTTGCGATATGAAAAAAGAAGATATGTTTGAAGCGCCGGAAGATATTGCTCCGGACAGCGTTAAGATGGCGAAAGAATCCACGGCACATCAAAAGCCCGTATGGAGAAAATGGGTTGCCATAGTGGTGTGTGCTGCTGTTATTATGGGTGCTTTTTGGGGCGTGCCTGCACTTAAGGAAAAAGATCATGATGCCGCATATCAGTTTCCGGGTATAAAATCGGTTGTGGCTGCTTATCCTGATCCCGTTGCATCAACACTAAGTGCGCAAAGCTTTATGGGAAGCGATGCTTATGGAGAATGGCAGAACACATACCGGAAGCTGATAACGAAATCCCAGGATCTTCAAACCGGAATGTATGATTACTACGCAGCTTTGATGGAGCAGCTATTGGTTTCTGACGACAATAATACCGTTTGTTCTCCTATTAATACCTATATTGCATTTGCCATGTTGGCCGAAGTGTCCGATGGCAATACCAGAGAGCAGATACTGGATATGCTTGGTGTTGAAGATATTGAAACGCTGCGTAACAACATTTCTGCTCTGTGGGCGAGTAACTATGTGGACACGCCTGTCCTGAAAAGCGTTCTGGCCAACTCTTTGTGGCTAAATGATAATATAAAATACAACGAGGATACACTTGGTAAGCTTGCTGAATGCTATTACGCATCCACCTTTAGCGGTACTCCGGGATCGGAGGAGATGAATCAAGCCCTCCGGAGCTGGACGGATGATAATACCGGTGGTCTGTTAACCGAATACACGCAGAACATGTCTATCGATCCGGGTACGGTGCTGGAAATCTTATCAACGATATACTTCAAAGCCTCGTGGTGTGAAGAGTTTTTGGAAGATCTTACGACAAAAGAAACCTTCCACGGTACGACCGGTGACACCACTGTAGACATGATGCATAAAAATGAGCGGCATTCCATATATCGTGCAGATGATTTCACCGCACTTGGTCTCGAGCTGAATGACAGTGGGGCAGTGTATTTCCTGCTTCCGGACGAAAATGTTGATGTGAATACACTGGTATCCGATCGTGATATTATGCGAGCCATACAGTATGATGAGAACGATAAAAACTGGTCATATCCGGAAGTTCGTATGTCTGTCCCAAAATTCAAAGTATCCAGTAAAGTGGATTTGATGAAAGCAGTAGAAGCGCTGGGCATAACAGATGCACTTAACCCTGCTTTGGCGGACTTTACCCCGTTAACAACCGATCGGAACGATCTGTATCTTAGCAAGGCAGAGCATGCGGCAATGGTTGAAATTGACGAACATGGCGTAATCGGTGCAGCATACACGGATCTTGGCATGAAGTGTACAGCGCTGCCACCGGATGATGTCATTGATTTTGTTCTTGATCGTCCATTCATGTTTGTTGTCACCGGTGGCGATGGCTCTATTCTGTTTGCCGGAATTGTGCGTAACATTGATTCGCTCTAAGGCAATAAGTTTGTAAGTAAAATACCCGGTGAGAGGGACCGAATTCGATCCCTCTCACCGGGTATCTTTTATTTCCTCACTTTGCAAGCTATATGAGAAAGGTGATTATTCCTCAATATGCTTCATGCCCTGGCTGACAATCATGCGTACATGGTCATCTGCTAAGGAATAGAATGCAGATTTTCCGACACGTCTGCTTTTTACCAGTTTATTTGTTTTCAAAATCTTCAATTGGTGAGAGATCGCAGAAGAGGTCATATTCAATGCTTGTGCCAAATCACATACGCAGACTTCTGCTTCAAATAAGACAAATAAAATACGGATACGAGTGGAATCACCAAATACCTTGAATAGTTCAGCGAGGTCATAGAGTTTCTCTTCGTTAGGCATTTTTGCCATGACTTTTTTTAATAATTCCTCGTGGATTTCTTCCGCTTCACAACATTCAAATTTCATTTCAGGAGCCATGATGCTCTCCTTTCACCGTTTATAAGTTTTTAACGCGCAATGCCCGTATAGCATTTAGAACCGCCAGTACCATAACGCCTACATCGGCGAAAATAGCTACCCACATATTGGCAATTCCGATGGCGCCAAGTGCAAGGCAAATCACCTTTACACCGATTGCAAAATAAATATTTTCATATACAATACGCAGACATTTTTGCGAGATATGAATCGCCTTCGTGATTTTCATAGGATCATCGTCCATCAGCACCACATCAGCCGCTTCAATGGCGGCATCAGATCCCAAAGCGCCCATGGCAATACCGATATCAGCTCGAGTCAGAACGGGAGCATCGTTGATACCATCGCCGACAAATGCCAGCTTTTCCCGCTTTTCCTGATAAGAAAGCAGCTCTTCAACCTTAGCGACTTTATCGGCAGGGAGGAGCTCACAGTGAATATCGGTAATTCCCAGTTCTTTCGCTACTTGCTGTCCAACCGCAGCAGCATCGCCGGTAAGCATCGTAATACGGGAGATACCACACTCCTTTAAGGAAGCAATTGCGGCTTTCGAAGTGGGCTTCAACACATCGGAAATGACAATATGTCCCATATAAGAACCATCTACAGCCACATGGATGATAGTCCCTGCTGTGTGACAAGTCGGTGCAGTAATATTTTGCTGTGCCATCAACTTGTGGTTGCCGACAGCAGCAGTATGGTGGTCAACTTCTGCTATAACACCACTACCGCTAATTTCACGTACAGCCCCGATACGGGTTTTGTCAATCGGTTGACCGTAAGCTGTCTGTAAGCTTTTGCTGATGGGATGATTGGAAAAGCTTTCGGCATAGGCAGCCCATTGCAGCAGTTCATTTTTGGGAATAGAAGCATCATGAATGCCGGTTACCTGAAAGGCGCCTTGTGTCAGCGTACCGGTCTTATCGAAAACAACTTGTTTGACTTGCGACAGAGTTTCCATATAGTTGGAGCCCTTGATCAGCACGCCGGCATTACTGGCACCGCCGATACCGGCAAAGAAACTCAACGGGATACTGATAACAAGAGCGCACGGGCAGGAAATGACCAGAAATGTCAATGCACGATAGACCCAAATTCCCCAAGCAGCATTCATACCGAGTATCATACGGGCGATAGGCGGCAACAGAGCCAGTGCCAAGGCGCTGTAACACACAGCGGGCGTGTAAATACGGGCAAATTTTGCAATGAAATCCTCGCTGCGGGATTTGCGGGAGCTGGCATTTTCCACCAAGTCCAAAATCTTGGATACAGTCGACTCACCAAACTCACGGGTGGTTTTCACGCGGATCAAACCGCTCATATTGATGCAGCCGCTGATGACATCGTCACCGCATACAACGCTGCGAGGCGTGCTTTCACCGGTTAATGCCACCGTATTCAAGGTTGAGCTTCCCTCGATAATAACTCCGTCAATGGGGATTTTTTCGCCGGGCTGCACTACGATAATCGAACCGATAGCGACCTCGTCGGGGTCAACCTGTTTCAATGTACCGTCATCACACGCAATGTTGGCGAAGTCAGGGCGAATATCCATTAGCTGACTGATATTGCGGCGGCTCTTTCCCACAGCATAGCTTTGGAACAATTCTCCAATTTGATAAAACAGCATTACTGCGGCGCCTTCTGTATAATCTCCCAATGCAATGGCACCAATTGTCGCCACAGCCATGAGAAAGTTCTCGTCAAAAGGCTGTCCATTGCGAATTCCCTTATATGCCTTTAGCAAAATATCATAGCCAATTATCAAATAGGGGAGGAGGAACAATATAAACTCTAACCACCCGCTAAGCGGAAGGATTGCCAGCAGGATCATCAAAAAACCTGCAATCAGAATGCGGTAGAGAATTTTCTTTTGCTTTTTATTCATTGAACCACTCCCATTACAGGAAAATCTCACAATCGTCTTCCACTTTTTTGCAATTTTTCCGGACTCCAGCCATAACTTCCCGATAATCGGCGCCATCTTCAAATTCTACGACCATTTTTAAGGTCATAAAATTGACCACGGCATTTTTAACGCCCTCGGTGTTTTTGGCTGCCTGTTCCATCTTATTGGCGCAGTTTGCGCAATCAACTTCAATCTTGTATGTCTTTTTCATGCGAGTCTCCTCTCAATATATAATAACAATTGAACAACTGTTCAATTGTTATTATATATTTTTTTCAGGAAATTGCAAGAGGATTTTCAAAAAGTATATAAAAAATCCTCTCCGAAATTAACCGGAGAGGATTTTAAAAGGTTATGCTGCTTCTTTTTTAGACGGCAGGGGAATCTGCGCCAGAACAACGGCTATAAACATCAATACACAGCCTATGTATTCGCGGCCGGTCATGCTTTGGTGTAAGATAATTGCACCGGAAATGACAGCGAAAACGGATTCCATGCTCAAAAGGATGGTAACAACTGTAGGATTGGAGTCTTTCTGTGCCAGAATCTGCAGGGTATAGGCCACACCGCTGGAGAACACGCCTACATACAGAATAGGCAGCGCGCAGGATAGGATAGCATCCCAGTTAGGATGGCTAAAGAAAATCATGCAGATGGTAGAAATAATACCTGCCACCAAGAACTGCATGCAGCTGAGTTTCATGCCGTCTACTGTTGCGGTAAAGTGGTCAATCACCAAAATGTGAACAGCAAAGCAAATGGCACACACCAAAATCAGCAGATCGCCGGGGGCTAATCTGAATTCACCCTTGATACAAAGCAGATACAGCGCAACCACAGATAGCGCTACAGCAACCCAAACGGGTAGGCTGACCTTGCGTTTGAAGAACAAGCCAAATACGGGGACAAGCACCACATACAAAGCGGTAATAAAACCGGCTTTACCGGCATCTGTACCGGCGCTGATACCGGCCTGCTGGAAGTTAGAAGCAATACCCAGTGCAATACCGCAACAAATACCACCGATAATCAATTGCTTACGGTTGGCTTTTTTCTCTTCCGGGGTCAGTTGCGGTTTATCTTTCTTAAATCGATCAAAAATCGTTATAATAATCAGAAGAACAATCACTGCAATGTAGGAGCGAATTGCATTAAAGGTAAATGCATCGATTACATCTGCACAGACATCCTGTGCCACAAAGGCTGTACCCCAGATTAAAGCTGCCAAAAGGGGAAATACCACTTGGCGAACTTGATTATGTTTCAAAGCAATCAATTCCTTTCATTCCTCTAAAATATACCTATAGGTTACCATCACGCGAAACATTTGTAAAACGAATTTTTCAAATGAAAATCATGAAAACATTTCATCAATCTTCTTCGCCCTTTTGGCGGATGGACATAATGATCGGAGTACCTTCCAAGCCGAAGACACTGCGGATTTGATTTTCCAGATAACGGCGATAGGAGAAGTGGAAGAGCTTCTTATCATTGCAGAATACCACGAAGTGGGGTGGTTTTACGCCAACTTGAGTCATATAATAAATCTTCAAACGGCGGCCTTTATCCGTAGGCGGTTGCACACGAGTCTGTGCATCGGCCAACACAGAATTTAACATACCGGTGGTAATGCGTACAGAAGCCTGATCGTTGACATAGTTGATCAACTCAAACAATCTGCCGACTCGTTGGCCGGTCATAGCGGAAATGAACACGATCGGGGCGTAGGGCATATAGCTCAAATCACGGCGTACGTCCTCACGCATACGGTCCATGGTCTTGTCATCTTTTTCGATCAGGTCCCACTTATTCACTACAATAATACAAGCCTTACCGGCCTCGTGAGCAATACCGGCAACTTTGGTATCCTGCTCGGTAACGCCTTCTTGTGCATCAATCATGATAAGACACACATCACTGCGTTCAATGGCCATGGTGGCACGCAGAACGCTGTACTTTTCAATGTTATCGTCCACTTTTGATTTTTTTCGCATGCCTGCTGTATCAATGAAATTGTACTTACCGTGCTGGTTTTCAAAGTAGCTATCAATGGCGTCACGGGTAGTGCCGGCCACATTGCTGACGATTACACGCTGTTCACCCAGGATTTTATTGGTCAGGCTGGATTTACCAACATTCGGCTTGCCGATAATAGCAACTTGAATGACATCAGAATCATCTTCCTCGTCTTCTTCAGGAGGGAAGTACTTTAAACACTCGTCCAGCAGGTCACCGGTACCGTGTCCGTGGACTGCAGAAATAGCAATAGGATCACCCAAACCCAGATTGTAAAACTCGTAGAAATCCGGATTGATCGTGCCGGTAGAGTCCACTTTATTCACGGCCAACACTACGGGCTTTCGAGAGCGCTGGAGCATATTCGCCACTTCCTGATCGGATGCCGTCATGCCGGTTTTGATATCTACCACAAAAACGATAACATTAGCATTCTCGATGGCGATCTGAGCCTGATCACGCATGAATGACAGAATTTGGTTATCTGTGCTGGGCTCAATACCGCCGGTATCCACCAGTCGGAACTTACGGCCACACCACTCGGCCTCACCGTAAATGCGGTCACGAGTAACACCCGGAGTATCTTCCACAATAGATAAACGCTGACCAACCAGTTTATTAAAAAGCATAGACTTGCCAACATTGGGCCGTCCAACGATGGCAACCAAGGGTTTCGACATATTGTTATTCCTCCTTTTTATAGGGAACTTTCTTCCAATACAGCATCAGCCAGATCGCCGCCGTCAATACCAACGATTTGCACACGGCAGCCTAACTCCTGACCGAGCTGTTCCACTGTATAATCATCCAAGAACACGGTTTCACCATGACGCAGCATGTGTAACGGAATCAGGATCCGTTCTCCCAGTTCTTTACCTTTAAGCTGCTTCGCAATGTCCTGTCCCGTCAGCAAACCTGCGACATCTATGGTATGACCGAAAAAATCATTGTCAATGCCGATAACTTGTCCCTTTACGCCAGGGAACTGTACCATAGCCTTTTTCACCAGTGTGCGCAAAAATGGTTCTGCTGCACGGCCTGTGGCGATCGTAAAAGGGGAAGGGCGCAGGGGAGCGTCTGCAAATTTTAATGCGGATAGGAATTCCTCTTCTAAAGAACGCAATAAGCCTACGCCGTTTTCCAATTGGCGATAGTCCTCGTAATAATCATCCTGAGGAAGCGGACGCTCCGCTTTCAAATAAAGCTCATCAGCGCAGAAGAACTTTCGTGTGCCGTATTTCTCCAAACAAATGGTACCAAACTCATCTGCAATGTCGATAATAGCAACGGCCGTATCTTTATCGACGCTGCGAAGCTTTGCCAGGCCCTGACGATATTTGGTAATACCGACCGGCACGACAGAACAGCTTTCAAATCCCATATCCATCAAATCTGACATGGTGCGACGCAGTTGTTCTCCGTCATTCCAGCCGGGGCATACCACAATTTGTCCGTTCATTTGAATACCGGCCTTACCGAAAGCACGCATATACTCCAGACTCTTATTGGCATTTTTGTTACCCAACATGGTGCAGTGAAGCTGGGGATCGGTGGTATGGACAGAAACATTAATAGGGGAAATGTGCAAATCAATAATGCGCTGTGCCTCACGCTCAGATATGTTTGTCAGCGTGGTATAGTTGCCCAAAAGAAAGCTTAAACGGGCATCATCGTCCTTGAAATAGAGGCTTTGACGCATTCCGGGAGGCATTTGATCCACAAAGCAGAATATGCAGTGATTGGAGCAGGGGCGCATTTCATCCATCAGGTAGGTGTCGAAATTCAAGCCAAGATCTTCGCCTTCCTGTTTCAAAATACGCACAGAATATGCAGGACCGTCTGTCTTTTGCAGTTCCAGTGTGCATTCCGAATCATAGCCATAGAAACGATAATCCAGCACATCAACAACTTCATGGCTGTTAATGCGCAATAATTTATCGCCCACGCTGATATGCGTCTTTGATGACGGGCTGTGGGCGTCAATTGATGTTATGATGGTACTCATATCAGTTCCTCGAATAATCAAAATAATTCATAATAATTATATATGATTTTGAGCATTTTTGCAACCTTTTCTGCCGGAAATCGGTCGCCATTTCACGCTCGCCATATTGGGCAAAAAAGTAAGGAGGGAAGAACTCGTCTTCCCTCCTAACAAGGACACACAGATCGATTACTTGCCTGCTGCCACGGACTTAACCACCTTGACCTCACGGCCATTGTAGGTACCGCACTCCGGGCACATTCTGTGAGGCAGATGCAGCGCACCGCACTTGGGGCATGCCACCAGACCGGGAGTCGCCAGCTTCCAGACGGAGCTGCGTCTCTTATTGCGTCTTTGTTTGGATACTTTACCCTTAGGTACTGCCATGTTGTTGACACCTCCTTGGTCTTAACTGCCTGAGCAGTAATTTAATAATTCGTAGTGGACTCAGTCGTTCTGCTGTAAAAGCTTCGCCAATGCTGCCAAGCGGGGATCAACCTCTTTTTTGCAGCGGCACGGTTCGTAGTTAAGATCAACACCACAACCAGGGCATAAACCTTTGCAGTCTTCAGAGCACAAATACTTTGTGTCCATATCGAGAATGAATGCAGTCCGGGCTAATTCGTCCAGATCCACTTCATCATGATCCAGCACAACAATATCTTCGCTATCTTCAAACTGCTTTTCCTCTGCTAAAACGCAGGAGTAGGGGACAGTCTTTTGCATATCGAATTCCTTTGTGCAACGATCACAAGTGCAGTGGAGCATCGTATCCGCTTGAAAATCACAAACCAACATACCGGCCTCGTTTTTGATCCGACCGTCCACAACAACCGGATGAACAACGGGGGTCATGCCGCCAAACTCCAAATCGCAAAGATCCATCTCAAAATGAAAATCTTGCTTTGAATCGGGCGTATGCAATAATTTATTGACATTCAAACGCATAGTACACCTCGCAATGACACGAGTAGTATTATAGTAGATTCAAATTCACTTGTCAAACATTTTCTTACAAATATTTTGACTTTTTTCAAAAATAAGGTAGAATAGGCGTAGATCTACTATTCCTGGGAGGATACTATGCGGGAATTTACTATTGGAAAGAATGATGCCGGTCAGCGTTTGGATCGTTTTATCTCCAAATCTCTGCCGTTGCTGCCACCGGCATTACTGCAAAAATATATCCGCATCAAGCGTATCAAATGTAATGGTGCCCGTGCTGCTCGTGATCAACGCCTACAAGAGGGCGATGTACTGCAGCTATACATCAATGACGAGTTTTTTGACAAGCCTCGTGAGGATAACATGTTTCTGACATTGTTCAAGCCAAATTTAGACATCGTTTACGAGGACGAAAATATTATGCTGCTTAATAAGCGGCCCGGCTTGGTGGTACATGCTGACGAAACGGAAAAGGTCAACACGCTCATCAACCACATCCAAGCATATCTTTACCAGAAGCGTGAATGGAATCCACGCTGGGAAAACGCATTTACTCCGGCACTTTGCAATCGAATTGATCGCAACACCGGCGGAATTGTAATTGCCGCCAAGAATGCAGAAACACTGCGTATTATCAACGAAAAGATCCGTGACCGCGAGATTGATAAGCGATACCTTTGCATTACTTTGGGGGCTCCCAAGCCTGCCAAGGGCAAGATTGAGTGTTTCCTTCTGAAGAATGAGAAGAAAAAGCAGGTGTTTGTTTATCATAAGCCTGTACCCGGAGCGAAAACGGCAATCACATTTTACAAGACCCTGGAGAAAAGGGGAGAGCTGTCGCTGGTAGAAGTAGAATTACAGACCGGGCGTACCCATCAAATCCGTGCATCTTTTGCTGATTTAGGCTGCCCTCTGTTAGGCGACGGTAAGTACGGTATTGGTGAGAAAAATCGCAAATATAGCGAGACCAGACAGGCGCTGTATTCTTACAAACTGACTTTTGACTTTCCTACGGACGCAGGCATCCTGAACTACCTGCGTGGCAGGAGTTTTCAGGTAGAACGGGTACCTTTTCAAGAGAAATATTTTGGTTGATAAAAATCCACCCATTATGGGTGGATTTTTTGCGCAGGGTATTGTGGAGAAAGATGTATCAATAATAATGATTTTTCTATAAATATTTTCGCTTTGATACCATAAAATATTCTTAAAATCCATTGACTTTTGACACTATTTTTTATATAGTGTATCTGCCAAAATCTGACGAACAAACAAGGGTTAGGAACAAAAGCCCTCATTGCTCCCTTAGAAACGGCATATCCTATAAACGAACGGGGGAGGATAAATGTCCAAAGAGTTGATTCGCCTGCGCAATTTGTGCATGGCGTTTGACGACGAGCAGGTTCTCGATAATATTAATCTTTATATCAACGATTCAGAGTTTCTTACACTTCTGGGTCCCAGCGGCTGCGGTAAAACCACAACGCTGCGTATCATTGGCGGTTTTGCAACCCCGACCTCCGGTGATGTTACCTTCGATGGTGTGAGAATCAACGATGTTCCACCGCACAAAAGACAGATCAACACCGTGTTCCAAAAATATGCGTTGTTCCCGCATTTGGACGTGTTTGATAATGTTGCGTTCGGTCTGCGTATTGCTAAAGTACCGGAAGATGAGATTACACAGCGTGTTACTGAAATGCTGAGTGTGGTTTCACTGAAGGGTTTTGAGCATAGACGCATCGACCAGCTTTCCGGTGGTCAGCAGCAGCGTGTAGCCATTGCACGAGCGCTGGTAAACCGTCCGAAAGTGTTGTTGCTGGATGAGCCGTTAGGTGCATTGGATTTGCGTTTACGCAAAGATATGCAGATTGAATTAAAGCGTATTCAGCAGCAAATGGGCATCACTTTTATATATGTCACGCACGATCAGGAAGAGGCTTTAACCATGTCCGATACGGTTGTGGTTATGGACAAGGGCCGTATTCAGCAGATCGGTACCCCCGAGGATATCTACAACGAGCCGAAGAACGCTTTTGTAGCGGACTTTATCGGCGAAAGCAATATCCTGAACGGCATTATGGTACGGGATAATGTAGTGAAGATGTACGGTAAGGAATTCCCTTGTGTGGATGGTGGTTTTGCGCCCAACGAGCCAGTAGATGTGGTCATTCGTCCGGAAGATATTGACATCGTTCCGGTAGAGCAAGGTCAACTGGTTGGCACAGTGACTAATGTCACATTCAAGGGTATGCAATATGATATTATTGTGGACTTCCGCGGATTTAAGTGGCTCATTCAGACCACCGACCATTCGCCCGAAGGCGCCCGTATCGGTGTCAAGATCGATCCAGATGGTTTCCATATCATGAAAAAGAGTCAGTATTCCGGCATGTTCGGCGATTACAGCTCCTATTCTGAGGAATATGACGAGATGGGCGATGCCAATTTGGAGGCAGAAGAAGAGGAGAGCGGGGATGAAAACTAAGCTCTCTCGTTTTGCCATGCCGTATGTGGTGTGGATGGCCATATTTGTGGTGGCGCCTATCATCATCATGGTGATCTATGCTTTTGGTTCCGTCGATGGCAACTTCACTTTTGATAATTTTGTGAAGATGGGCGATTACGCACAGGTATTTGTGCGGTCTTTCAAGTTAGCGATTATTGCTACGCTCATTTGTCTCCTGATTGGCTATCCGGTTTCCTATTACATGAGCCGGGAAGGGAAGCGATTTCAACGCTTGGGCATGGTTCTCATCATGTTACCCATGTGGATGAACTTTTTGCTGCGCACCTACTCTTGGATGACAATTCTGGAGAACAACGGCCTTTTGAACCAACTGTTTGCCAAAATTGGTATCATTGCGCTTTATAATCAGCTTACAGGCTCTAACATTGAATATTTCTCGATGATGAACACGCAGGGCGCTGTGGTTTTGGGCATGGTATATAACTATCTGCCGTTTATGATCTTGCCGATTTATTCGGTCATCATCAAGTTAGATCATTCGTTGTTGGAAGCGGCTCGTGATTTAGGTGCAAATTCCGCCACCGTATTTCGCAAGGTGATTTTTCCTTTGAGTTTACCGGGTGTTTTGTCAGGTATTACTATGGTGTTCGTACCGTCGGTATCCACATTCGCTATCTCTCAGATGTTAGGCGGCGGCACGCAGTTGCTGCTGGGTGATCTGATTGAGCGTCAGTTCTTAGGTGGTGCTTACAACCCGCAATTGGGTGCAGCAATTTCCCTGGTAATGATGATCATTGTAGTGGTTTGTATGTTGATCATGAATCGCTTTGGCGAAGGCGAAGAACAGGCGGTGATGCTATGAGAAGCAAAAATTCCGTCGGTAATCGCATTTTAATGGCGTTGGCAGGCCTTTTTCTGTATGCGCCTATTTTCATTCTGATTATCTTTTCGTTTAACAGCGGAAACAGCAGCTCTGTTTGGAAGGGCTTTTCACTGCATTGGTATAGTGAGCTATTCCAGAACGAACTGATCATGCACAGTGTGTATATTACGCTGTTGGTATCTTTGTTGGCAACGATCATAGCTACAATAGCCGGCACCTTTGCAGCCATCGGTTTTTACAGTATGCGCCGCAAAACACGTGATGGTTTGATGGCGGTGAATAATATCCCGATGATGAATGCGGATATTGTCACAGGCGTCAGCTTATGTTTGCTGTTTGTTGTGCTGTTCCATGGTTGGGGCACATTTTCCGGTTGGATCAATTCCTGGCAAAGCCTCATTACTCTACCGACACAGTTGAGTATGGGGTTTGGAACACTGTTAATTGCTCATGTATGCTTTAACATTCCTTATGTCATTTTGTCTGTCGGGCCTAAGCTGCGACAGATGGATCGCAATTTGATTGATGCGGCTCAGGATTTGGGCTGTACATGGATGCAGGCATTCTGGAAGGTAGTCATTCCGGAGATCAAACCCGGCATTGTATCCGGTGCACTGACTGCATTTACCATGTCTGTTGATGATTTTATCATCAGCTATTTTACAGCCGGCTCCAACACATCTACCTTGGCGATGACCATTTACGGTATGACCAAAAAGCGTGTAAGTCCGGAGATTAACGCTATCTCTACACTGCTGTTTGTAACCGTTTTGGTATTGTTGGCAATTATCAATATTCGTGAATCCAGAGTCAAGAGCAGTAAAGCAAAATCGCTTAACAGTCATTCTGCAACAGCGATTGTAACGAATGTACCGAATCGAAATCGTGGTATTTGGAAGCGAATTGGTGCGGGAGCATTGCTATGTGTCATTGTGGCTGCTTTGATTGTTACCGGTACAGCGGGTAAGCGTGAGCGAGTGGTAAATGTTTGCTCTTGGGGTGAATATATTGACGAAGATCTGATTAACAAATTTGAGCAAACAACCGGTATCACGGTGAATTATCAAACTGCGGAAAGCAACGAGGCGCTCTATTCTCTAATCGAGATGGGCGGTGCAGATTTTGATGTCATTGTTCCGTCTGATTATATGATTGGTCGGCTGATCGAAGAAGATATGCTGGCAGAATTGAATTATGACAATATTCCCAATTATGATCTTATTGATGACACCTATAAGAATTTGAGTTTTGACCCCGAAAACAAGTATACTGTACCGTATACTTGGGGCAGCTTAGGCATTATCTATAATACAAAAATGGTAGATGAGTCGATTACGAGTTGGGATGTCATGTTCAGCGATAAATATGCCGGTCAGGTGCTGATGATCAACAACTCTCGTGATGCTATGGCGGCAGCTCTGATGGATCTGGGATACAGCATTAATACTACGGACGAATCACAGTTGAAAGAAGCTTTCAAACTCTTGAAAGAGGCAAAAGATAACGGTGTATATCAAGCCTTTGTGATGGATCAGGTATTTCAAAAGATGGAGGGTGGCAACGCTGCCATCGCTATGTACTATGCCGGCGACTATCTGAGTATGTTGCAAAACAACAAGGATCTGGCGTTTGTTATTCCGGATGAGGGCTCGAACTGGTTTGTAGATGCGATGTGTGTGTTGAAAAACAGTCAACACAAGGACGAAGCAGAGGAGTGGATCAATTTCATTGCTTCCACCGAGTCCAGTCTTGCCAATATGGACTATATATGGTATGCTTCTCCTAACAAGGAAGCTTTGAAAGAGTATCCACAGTATTACTTCGATACCTACGAGGAAAAGCTGGATCACGATTTATATGAGATTATGGCTTTGCCGAAAGATACTTTGGCCCGTTGTGAGCTGTATCAGAACCTGTCAAAGGAAACATTAACCTTGTATAACGATTTGTGGACCCGTTTGGGCGTGTAAAAGGAGCGTATTATGATTAAGGTCGGCATGATTCATACCATTGAAAAAACAGTCACATCTGATATGACCGCTAAGGCTGTTGGTTCCGGCGGTTTAGATGTATTCGGCACACCCTTTATGATGGCCATGATGGAGTGCGCTGCTATGTGGTGTATTGCAGATGAATTACCAGAGGGAAAGGGTACCGTTGGCGTTGATATTCAGTCCAGTCATTTGGCGCCCACGCCTGTTGGTATGAAAGTTCGTGCAGTTGCTGAAGTGACGGGTATTTCTGAAAACGGCAAAATGATAACCTTTAAGGTAAGCGCATTTGACGCAGAAGGTTTGATCGGTGAAGGCACCCATACACGCGCTATCATTAATAACGAGCGTTTTTTGCAAAAGTGCAATGACAAAATGTTACGCATGAAGTAAAATGAAATATACCAACTCCGCC
>JAZLJB010000018.1:0-15403 GCA_045617685.1 Vescimonas sp. | reverse complement strand
CTCGCCGATCATGATGATCAGGCCGCAGAAAATAGCCAGCAGCAGGTAAACAATCAGGAAGGTGAAACCACCATTCAAGCCCATTTGCTTAGGAAAGCCCCAGATGTTGCCCAGACCAACAGCCGAGCCAACAGAGGCCATGATGAATCCAAAAGTGGATCCAAAGCCCTTTCTTTCTTCCATAGTTTTCTCTCCTTATTAAGTTTTTCCCGGCAGTTGTCGGGAATAGGTGGATGACGCATAAAGCGTCAAGGAAAACATCCAAATGACCTTAAATGGCAATACCATTTGGATTAATCTCAGTATATCGTAAACCTGTCCTATTCACAATTGGCATTTTTAATAAATTTTGAACACGCATTTTTATATTTTTAACATTTTGTGAACATGGTTTTTTGCTATTTTTACAACACTTTATAAAGTTTTTTAACACTTTATACGGCATTTTTTCGAATATTTTGCTCTTTTTCTCGTTTTGTTTCCTTTTTTTCTTAAAACGAAACTCATTTGTTAAATTTTTCGCTATTTGAAATTTGCTTGACATTTCTGTGAAACGCAGTATAATTTGAAAATGATTTTCATTTTCAAATTGGAGGATATTTATGTCCGTTACCTATATAACCCGACAACAGCGAGCGGTATTGGATTGCATTTCCCAATGCAGTGGTGGCTGCGCTACTGCCATCGAGCTATCAGAGCAACTGCATCAGCAGGGGCAATCCATTGGATTGAGCACGGTTTACCGTCAGTTGGAGCGTTTGGAGAAGCAGGGACTTGTTCACAAAATTGTCACCGACGAGGGCGCACATTATCAATATTGCGATGCCCATGCCCGTGGCAGTGATTGCTTTTTGCTGAAATGTGAACGCTGCGGTGCGATACGCCATCTGGACTGTTCCCACTTAGGTGAGTTATACGCCCATTTGTTGCAGGAGCATCGCTTTACCATCAATCCACGCCGGACTTTATTTTATGGTTTATGCGAGCGCTGCTCACGGGAGGCTGCGGAATGAAACGTCTGATTTGTTTTTTCCTGGCGTGCATGATGGCAGTTCCCCTCTGTGCCTGCAGCGCCGACACCAACAAAAAAAGTGATCGGCTACAGGTGGTTTGCACGCTATTCCCCTATTACGATTTTGCCCGTGAAATCGGCGGAGAAGATGTGGATGTCTCCCTGCTGGTTCCCGCAGGAAAAGAAACCCACAGCTTTGAGCCGACACCGCTTGATGTGATCCGTGTTTCTAAGGCGGATGTGTTCCTCTATAATGGCGGTGAAAGTGAACAATGGGTGGAAAACATTCTCTCCGCTGCCGGTGAGGATATCGCCGTTACTGCCGCCATGATGGACTTGGTAGACTTGCAGGGCGAGGAAACTGTCGAGGGAATGCAGGTGGGCAAGCAAGCTGACGAGGATAGCGACGAAATTGAATATGACGAGCATATCTGGACCTCCCCCGTCATTGCGCAGGATATTTGCTGGGGCATCTGCGGTGCGCTGTGCAAGGCTGATCGGGAGCACGCAAAGAATTATATTTCACGCGCCGAGGCATACACCGCACAGTTGGCACGGTTGGACGAGGCATTCCGTGATGTAGTCGAAAATGGACAGCGGAACATTTTAGTGTTTGGCGATCGCTTTCCTCTGCTGTATTTCTGCCAGACCTACGGACTTTCCTACCGTGCGGCATTCCACGGATGCTCCAGCGACACGGAACCGTCTTTAACAACATTGAAATATTTGATAGATAAAGTTTCGTCTGAGGAAATTCCCGTGGTATATACCATTGAGCTGAGCAATCAAAAAGTGGCGCAGGCAATTGCCGAGACCACAGGCGCACAAGTACGCACATTCCACTCCTGCCAAACCATCTCTCGTGCCGATTTTAATGCCGGCACGACCTATTTGGATCTGATGCGACAGAATTTAGATGTATTAAAGGAGGGTCTTTGCTGATGGACTCATCGTTATTGATCAATTGCCGCAGTGTATCACTGGGTTACGAAGGACAAGCCATTTGGCAGGATCTCTCTTTGCAGGTACGCAAGGGTGACTATCTTTGCATCGTGGGCGAGAACGGCAGTGGTAAGTCCACTTTATTAAAAAGTTTGTTGGGACTTCTCAAACCGTTGCAGGGAACGATTGAATTGGCGCCCACCCTGCACCACGGCGCCATCGGCTATCTGCCCCAGCAGACCCGTGCCCAAAAGGATTTCCCCGCCACGGTATATGAAGTGGTGCTTTCCGGTTTCCTGAACGCCAAGCGCAACCGTTTTTTCTACACCGCCAAAGAGAAATCCCAAGCACTGATGAATATGGGCAAGCTGGGCATTTTGGAGTTAAAAGGCAAATGCTATCGTGAGTTGAGCGGCGGTCAACAGCAGCGTGTGCTGCTGTCACGGGCACTATGTGCCGCCGGTGAGATCCTGATTTTAGATGAACCGGTCACGGGTCTTGATCCCGCTGCTGCCCAGGATCTCTATCGCACACTTTCTTATCTGAACAAAAAAGAGGGAATTGCCATCGTCATGGTCACCCATGATCTGCAAAATGCCCTGCATCACGCCAACAAGATCCTTTACGCCGGGCACAAGCAGTGGTTTTACGGCTCCACGGCCGATTTTCTCGCCTCGCCTTACGGCAAGCGGTTTGGAGGTGAGCAGTAATGGGTCTGCTATTGGAAATGTTTACCTATCCGTTCATCGTTCGTGCCTTTGCGGTGGGCATTCTGGTATCGCTATGCGCTGCTCTTTTGGGCGTGCCGCTGGTACTCAAACGCTATTCTATGATCGGTGACGGATTGAGTCATGTATCATTCGGCGCTTTGGCAATCGCCATGGCTTGCGGTTGGTCACCCCTTGGCGTATCCATTCCGTTGGTGATCGTGGCAGCACTGCTATTGCTGCGTATGACGGAAAACAGCCGCATGGGTGCTGATGCCGCCATTGCCGTGACATCTGCTTCGGCGCTGGCCATCGGCATTGTGGTCACCAGTCTGACAACCGGCATGACCACCGACGTGGACAGCTATATGTTCGGCTCTATTCTGGCCATGGATCGCACGGATGTGGTGTTGAGCGTCATACTGTGTGTCTGCGTGCTGATCCTCTTCGTTCTTTTCTACCACAAGCTATTTACTATCACATTTGACGAGGGATTTTCCCGTGCTACGGGAGTAAGAGTGGGATTTTACAACACCCTGCTGTCCATACTGACGGCACTGACGATTGTATTGGGCATGCGTATGATGGGCGCTATGCTGATTTCCAGTCTGGTGATCTTCCCTGCTTTGTCCGCTATGCGGCTGATCAAGAGCTTCAAGGGCGTGGTGCTATGCGCCGGCATTCTGTCCGTGTCATGCTTCTGCATTGGCTTGACCGCCTCCTACCTGCTCAGCACGCCCGTAGGCGCCACCGTGGTATTGGTGGATCTAATTGCTTTTTCAATGTGCTGTTTGGCTGGACGCTTTATCCGACATTGATCTTTTACCTGCCTGCGATACAGAATCGGTACCGCAGGCAGGTAAAATGTTGCAAATATTCGCCTTTTCGACATTATTTTTCCACAAAAGCACTTGCATTTGATCCCGTTTTGTGCTACTATCTTTTATAGTAAGGTAAGTTTTCCGAGAGTGGGCTGTTTAGTCCGCTCTTTTTGTTGGCCAATTTTAATTGCTTAAAATGCCGGAAATGTGAGGAATATTATGAAAAAAGTGACTGAAATCGTCCGTGAATTGGCGCAGCCGGTCGTGGAAGAAAACGGCTGTGAGCTATGGGATGTGGAGTATGTCCGTGAGGCCGGCCAGTGGTATTTGCGTCTGTATTTGGACAAAGAAGGTGGCGTGAATATTCTGGATTGCGAGGCTGTCAGCCGTAAGGTCAGCGACCTGCTGGATGAAGTCGACCCCATCGAGACAAGCTATATGTTCGAGGTCTCCTCTGCCGGTGCCGAGCGCACGCTGAAGCGGCCCGGTGATTTTGAGAAGTTCATGGGCAGCGCCGTGCTGGTCAAGACCTACAAAAACCGTGACGGGCGCAAAGAGTTTGCCGGTAAGCTGGCCGGCTACGAAGACGGTGCCGTGCTGTTGGATACAGGCGCTGCCGAACCGATGCGTTTTGAAAAGAACGAGATCGCTCTGGTGCGTCTGCGTGTTGAGTTTTAATTGCGAATTGTAAGATAAATATATAAGGAGAAAAAACCATGAAATGTGATGAGATTTTTGCAGCACTGGCTTTGCTGGAAAAGGAGCGTGGCATTCCCCAGAACTTCATGCTGGGCAAGATCATTCAGGCTTTGACCACTGCTTACAAGCGTGACCACGAGGGCGTGGAAAATGTGATCGTTGATGTGGATGAAGATAAGCATGATCTGAAGATGTTCGTTCAAAAGGAAATCGTGGAAGTAGTGGAAAACCCCGGTGCACAGATTTCTTTGGAAGATGCCAAGGCAATGTCTGCCAAGAATGAATTGGGCGGCGTGGTCAACATCCCCGTAAAGAACGTTGATTTCGGCCGCATCGCTGCCGGCAACGGCAAGCAGGTCATTATTCAGGGTCTGCGTGAGGCTGAGCACGGCATGATCTATGACGAGTTCAACTCCAAGCAGCATGAGATTCTGACCGGTACGGTGACCCGTATCGATCCTCGTAGTGGCAATGTCATTCTGCACATCGGCAACGGCAGCGAGGCTACCGATGCCGTTCTGACATTGAACGAGCAGGTGGATGGTGAGGAGCTGACAGAAGGTCAGATGGTCAAGGTGTATCTGGTAGAGGTACGCCGCACCACACGTGGTCCTCAGGTGTTGATCTCCCGTACCCATCCCGGCCTGGTGAAGCGTCTGTTTGAGTTGGAAGTTCCTGAGATTTATGACGGCACAGTGGAGATTCGTTCCATCGCCCGTGAGGCCGGCAACCGCACCAAGATGGCTGTTTGGTCTGCCGACGAAAACATCGATCCCATCGGCGCTTGCGTCGGTCAGCGTGGTCAGCGTGTCAGCGCCATTGTTGACGAGCTGCGTGGCGAGAAGATCGACATTATCAAGTATTCCGAGGATCCCGCCGAGTTTATTGCCGCAGCATTGGCTCCCGCTGATGTGGAAGAGGTCATTCTGGGCGATGAGGGCAAGATCTGCCGTGTCATCGTACCCGATGATCAGCTGAGTCTGGCCATCGGTAAGGAGGGTCAGAACGCCCGTCTGGCAGCACGCCTGACCGGTTATAAGATCGACATTAAGCCCGCATCTTATACCGAAGACTAAACTACAAAGCAAGGAGGCGGCAACATGCAAAAGATCAAAAAAATTCCCCAGCGGCAATGCGTAGGCTGCCGCACGATGAAAGATAAAAAGGCCTTGATCCGTGTGGTCAAAACGCCGGAGGGCGAGATCGTTCTGGACTCCACCGGCAAAAAATCCGGCCGCGGCGCTTATGTCTGCGACAACGCCGAGTGCCTGAAAAAAGCACGCAAGACCAAGGCTTTAGAGCGAGCTTTCGATGTATCTATTCCCGCCGAGGTTTATGATGCGTTGGAAGCGCAGATGGAAAGTAATTCATAATAATGGAACATATTTTATCATTGATCGGTCTTGCCAAACGGGCAGGGCGACTTGAGATCGGTGAGGAACCCGTAGGCTCTGCCGCTCGTGGCAAAAAGGCTCGTGTAATTCTGGTAGCAAGCGATGCCGCCATCGGTTCCGTACGCCGAGCCAAGGCATTTTCCGAAATCGGTGCTTGTCTGATGCTGCACATTGACGCCACAAAGGATGAACTGGGCGGCGCATTGGGACGCAGCAGCTGCGCTATGATAGCTGTGACGGATATCGGTTTTGCCGATGCCATCGTGAAAAAGCTGGCCGCACTGGATCCCCGGCAATATGAGGCTGCTTCACAGAAGCTGGAGCTGAAAGCACAGCGTGCTTTGCAGCGTCGCCGTGAACAGCAGCAGCACGAAAAGAACCTGCGTCAAGGGAAAAAGCGGACTCCGCAGAACGCTGTCGCCTCTGCTGAAGAGGAGAAACAGCCCGTTCCCGCCAAAAAGCGCAGTTCTTCCCGTCCCCATGCCGGAAAGCGCAGAAAACCCGATCACAATCGCTTTGAGAACTCACGCCCCGTAAAGAAGGGCAAGGGTTCCAAGCCCACGAAACAATAAGTTTTATCAAGCGGCACGCCGTTTGATCGTATCACTATGATGGAGGTGGCTTTATTTGGGTAGCATAGTTAACAAATACAGAGTTCATGAGGTGGCAAAGGACTTCGGTCTGACCACCAAGCAGGTCACAGAGATTTTGACCAAGTATGCCCAGACTCCCAAAAATCACATGCAGGTACTGGAGGATCACGAGTTGTCCCTCATTTTTGAGTATCTGACACAGCACAATCAGGTTTCCGGCATTCAGGTGATTTTCGCCGACGGTGCCAAGCCTAACGAAAAGAAAGAGTCTGCCAAAGCAGCACCTGCCAAGAAGGCTGCTCCTGCGCAGAAAAACAACGAAAAGCCGGCTAAACCCCAGCAGGAGAAGCAGCCCATGTCCCGTGTGCCCAAGACCAAGGTCGTGGATACCCGTAAGGCTGCCAACGTCAACTTGGATAAGTATGACGAGAAGCTGCAGGATATGGCAGAGGGCCGTGACACCCGTGGCGGACGCCGCGACCAATTCCACGGAAACAAGGAAAAATTCCGCAACAACAAGCGCCGCAACGGCCCCCAGAGCAACAAGAGCAAGCAGGAAGAGGCCGATCGTATGCGTCGTTTGCGTCTGGAGATTATCAAGAAAACTCCTATCACCGTGCAAATCCCCGATGAAATCAGCGTTGGCGAGCTGGCAAGCCGCATGAAGAAGACCGGTGCCGAAGTGGTCAAGTGCCTGATGAAGAACGGCGTGATGGCCTCTTTGAGCCAGATGATCGACTTCGATACCGCCGCTATCATCGCAGAGGATATGGGCTGCAAGGTTGAAAAGGAAGTCGTTGTAACCATCGAAGAAAAGCTGATCGATGACCATCAGGATGCCGATGAGGATCTGATCCCCCGCGCACCCGTTGTGGTGGTCATGGGCCATGTTGACCACGGTAAGACCAGCTTGCTGGACTACATCCGCAACGCTCATGTTGCCTCCGGCGAGGCCGGCGGCATCACCCAGCACATCGGTGCCTATCAGGTGCAAGTGAACGGCAAGCCCATCACTTTCCTGGATACCCCGGGTCATGAGGCATTCACCTCCATGCGTGCCCGTGGCGCTATGGTCACGGATATCGCCATTCTGGTGGTGGCTGCAGAGGATGGTATCATGCCGCAGACAGTGGAGTCCATCAACCATGCTAAGGCCGCTGAAATCCCCATCATCGTTGCCATCAACAAGATGGATAAGCCCGAAGCAAATCCCGAACGCATCAAGCAGCAGCTCACCGAGTACGGTCTGGTCTGCGAGGAGTGGGGCGGCGAAACCATCATCTGCCCGATTTCCGCTAAGACCGGCATGGGCATCGACAATCTGCTGGAGATGCTGACGCTGACCGCCGAAGTAGGCGAGCTGAAGGCCAACCCCAACCGTGCCGCTCAGGGTACTGTCATCGAGGCCCGTTTGGACAAGGGCCGTGGCCCCGTGGCCACCTTGCTGGTACAGAACGGCACATTGAAGCAGGGCGATATCATCATTGCCGGCACCTCCGTGGGTCGTGTGCGTGCTATGGTCAGCGACAAGGGCCAGAAGATCACCTCCGCCGGTCCCAGCATTCCCGTGGAGATCACCGGCTTGAGCGAAGCACCCTCCGCCGGCGCCACCTTCAATGCTGTTGCAGATGAAAAGCTGGCCCGTGAGCTGGTGGAGCAGCGTAAGGAAGAGGCAAAGGCCAAGGCCAATGCGCCTGTCACCAAGGTTTCTTTGGAGGATCTGTTCAGCCAGATTCAGGCAGGCGAAATGAAGAACCTGAACCTGATCGTCAAGGCCGATGTTCAGGGCAGTGTGGAAGCCGTGAAGGCATCTTTGGAGAAGCTCAGTAACGACGAGGTTCGTGTGCGTGTGATCCACGGCGGCGTGGGCGCTATCAACGAGTCTGACGTTATGCTGGCAGCCACCTCTCAGGCTATCATCGTGGGCTTCAATGTCCGCCCCGATGCTGCCGCCCGTGACAACGCTGCACGCAACAATGTGGATATGCGTATGTATCGTGTCATCTACGATGCCATCAACGAGATTGAATCCGCTATGAAGGGTATGCTGGCGCCCAAGTTCCGTGAGGCTCTGCTGGGTCACGCTGAAGTGCGTCAAACCTACAAGGTGTCCGGCGTCGGCACTGTCGCAGGTTGCTATGTTACCGACGGTAAGATTCAGCGTAAGGACTGCCAGGTGCGTCTGGTGCGTGACGGCATCGTCATTCACGAAGGTATCCTCGCCTCCTTGCAGCGTTTCAAGGATCAGGCCAAGGAAGTCGTTTCCGGCTATGAGTGCGGCTTGACAATTGAGAAGTTTAACGATATCAAGGAAGGCGACGTCGTGGAAGCCTTCACCATGGAAGAAATCCCTCAATAATCTTACATGGGCGGGCGTCATCGCCCGACCTATTTCCATTTCCAATGAAAGGAGCTACCACTACTATGGCATCTAATCGAATTGGCCGTATTAACGGTGAAATTCAGCAGGAGCTGAGCGCCTTACTGCGCAATGTGAAAGACCCCCGTGTCAGCGGCGCCATGCTGACCATCACTCATGTGGACACCACATCGGATCTGCGCTATGCCCGTATTTATATCAGCGCCATGGACCGCACCGATGAGAAAGACCTGATGAAGGGCTTGAAGTCCGCCAGCGGCTATCTGCGCCGTGAGCTGGGCAGCCGCTTGGGTCTGCGCTATACGCCGGAGCTGCAATTCTTCGCTGATGACTCTATCGCCTATGGCGCACACATTCTGGACATGTTAAATCATGTCAAACCCGCCAACCCTGCCAATGCAGACATCATTTTAGACGAGGACAAGTAATATGACCGTCATTGAAACTGCCAACTATCTGAAACATTTGGACAATGTTCTTATTCTGACCCATGTGCGTCCTGACGGCGACACCATCGGCTGCGGGGCAGCATTGTGTCAGGCTCTGCGTGATTTGGGCAAAACCGCATATCTCCTTTACAACCCCGGCATTACCGCCACATACGAGGGCTATGCCGCCCCCTACTGGGCAGCGGATGACTATGAGCCGGAGCATGTGGTATCCGTGGATATTGCGACATTGGGACTGCTGCCGGACAACGCAAAAGCGTATGCCCAGCGCATTGAATTGGCCATCGACCATCATCCGTCCCACAGCAATTTTGCACCCAACAGCTGCGTGATCCCCTCGGCTGCCGCTGCAGGTGAGATTTTGTATGAGATCATTTCCGCCATCACGGAGATGACACCTGCCATCGCCTTGCCGCTGTATGTGGCCATCAGCACCGACACAGGCTGCTTTGTCTACTCCAACACCACTGCCAACACCCATCGTATCGCCGCCGCCTTGATCTCCTATGTGGATGTATCGGCAGTCAACAAGGCACTGTTTCGCACCAAATCCAAGGTACGCCTTGCTATGGAGAGCCACATGGTGGCAAACATGGAGCTTTACGACAATGACCGCATTGTCATCATGTCCATCCCCCTTTCCCTGCGTGAGGAAATGCACGCCACAGAGGCAGATATCGAAGAGCTTTCGTCCCTTGCTGCTTTGGTGGAGGGTACGGACTGCGGCATTACCCTGCGTGAGCTGAAACCGGGTACCGTCAAAATTTCCGTGCGGTCCGGCAATCGCATTGACGCCTGCGCCGCCTGCCAAAAAGTGGGTGGCGGCGGTCATCGTGCCGCCTCCGGCGCTACTGTGGAAGGTACCATGGAGGAAGTAAAGCAAGCAATTTTGCAGGCAGTTTTGGAAGTAGCAGGTAAGTAAATGGCAAACGGAATTATTATCATTGACAAGCCCGCCGATTGGACAAGCATGGACGTATGCGCCAAGCTACGTGGCATTTTGAAAACGAAAAAAATCGGCCATGCCGGCACGCTGGATCCTATGGCCACCGGCGTACTACCGATATTTGTGGGGCAAGCTACTCGAGCAGTCAGCTTTGCCGAAAGCGGCAGAAAAGAATATATCGCCGGATTGCATCTGGGACAAGTCACCAACACGCAGGATACTACCGGTGAGATACTGGACGAGCACCCGGTGAATGTGACTTTAGCAGAGGTACAGGCCGTACTGCCCCGATTTACGGGCAATATTGCGCAAATTCCGCCTATGTTCTCCGCCATTAAAATCGGCGGACAGAAGCTTTATCAGTTGGCACGCCAAGGCAAGACCGTGGAGCGGAAGCCTCGTGAGGTAACCATTTATGAGCTGGAAGTACTGGAGCAGACCTCTCCGTCGGATTTTCTGCTGCGCATTCTCTGCTCAAAAGGCACCTATGTCCGCACACTGTGCCATGACATCGGGCAAGCCCTCGGCTGCGGTGGATGCATGAGTTCGCTGCGGCGAACCATGGCGGCAGGTTTCGTATTGGAGGAAAGCTATACGCTGGAGGATGTAGCGCAGCAGGGAGAATCTCTTCTGCGCCCCACAGACTCTCTGTTCCGTGAGTATCCCGCCTTTCACATCAGTCATCCCCGTGCGGAGGCTCTGTGCCGCAATGGCAACCCATTTTTTGTGAAAGAGCCGTTAGCGGACGGCATGTATCGAGTCTACGGCATGGACGGGACATTCTTATGCCTGAGCCAATGTCATGACAATACTATGACCTCGATCAAGAATTTTTTTGGAGCGTGAAACTTTGAAAACTGTGATTGCTTTGGGCTTTTTTGACGGTGTACACCGAGGTCACGGCGCCCTTTTACAAAAGACCGTGCTAAGAGCCCGTGAGCTGGGGGCAACACCGGCCGTCTTTACCTTTGACCGACCGCCGAAAGAAGTGGTAACGGGTAAGCCCGTATTCCTCATCAACTCGCCGGAAGATCGTGTGGGATTGATTCAGCGGCTGTATGGCATCGACCAGGTGATTCTGGCACCCTTTGACCACCAGATGATGACCATGGGATGGGAGGATTTTATCACCGAGCTGCTGGTGAAGCGGTACGGCGCCGTCCATTTGGTAGCAGGCCACGATTACCACTTCGGTCATAAGAATGCAGGCAATCCGGAGCTGCTGCAGAAAAAATGCCGTGAGTTGGGATTGGGCTGCGACATCATTCCCAAAGTGGAGCATGATGACATCACCATCAGTTCTACCTACATCCGCACCTTAGTGCAAAATGGCGATTTGGAGCGTGCCGCCGAATTTTTGGGGCATCGCCACTGTCTGAGTCAGACCGTCGGACACGGCCACCGCATCGGGCGCACCATCGGAATCCCCACCATCAACTTTTCCGTGCCGGAGCATGTGCTGGTGCCGAGCCACGGCGTCTATATCACACGGGTATATCTGCCAAACGGGCACAGTTATCCCGGTGTGACAAATGTGGGTACACGCCCCACCGTCAACGGTGGGCACGATATCAGTGTGGAAACCTTTATACTGGACTTCGACGGCGATCTATATGAACAGCACATTCGCATTGACTTCTGCCGACATCTGCGAGCAGAGGTAAAGTTTGATTCTTTGGAAGCACTGCGGCAGCAGATTCAGCTGGATATTGCCAAGGCTCGTGCCTATTTCTCTGAAAAGTAAGCAAACCTCATCGGATAGCCCATCCGATGAGGTTTTTCTTTGTCTCTATTTCCCGACTTTTTTCACGCCACACGGCGCATAGAATAGAGAAAAAGGAGGGACAAGCTATGAAATCCACTGCATCTGTCCGCACCAAACAATTGCATCCGTTTTTTCGCTTGGTAGGACACTCAGTGGCAGCGTTCCTTCTGTCACTGAGCCAATTATCCGGTCTCTATGCACCATTCGCACTGGCAATGGTCGCAACAACAACTACGCCCGGCGATACCCTTGCCGCATTATTTGGCATCGGCTGCAGTACGCTGCTATTTTGGGATTTCCAAAGTGGACTGCGCTTTTTCGCTGCTGCTCTGCTGATCTTTGCCGGAAAATTAGCTTTTTCCGACACAAAGCTATATCGCCAGCCGTATTTTCGCCCCTGCTTAGCAGGCTCCTTGTTTCTGTTGGTGCAATCCATTCACCTGATCCATCGACCTATCGGTGACTGGCTCATGTGTCTTTTGGCCGCCGCAATGATCATCGGCAGCGCTTGGCTGCTGGAAAGCTGGCCCCATAAAAAGCACGATGTCCTGCATCAACGGCTGAATGGCATCGTGCTACTCATATTCATTTCATGCGGCGCAGCGTCCTTTACCACCGCCGGAGGCTATTCGCCCGGACGAGTGTTGCTGGCATGGCTGATCATGCTGCTGTGTTTCCTCCTGCCGCCTATGGATGCCGCCTGCATCGCCGCAGCAGTGGGACTTTTTGTGGATCTTCTTCCGCCGGAGCCAACGGTCTTGTTTGCCGTTTGCTATGGCTGTGGCGGCGCCTTACTGTCAGCAAGCAAAAAGCGCAGCCGTTTGCTGCAGGCCGCCGCATTTTTCTTGCCGTTAGCCCTATTCCCCTACATTTTCAGCGCCATGGACGCTGACGCCCTGGTATGGGAGGCTGTCAGCGCCTGCTTCTTATATGCAGTAAGCCCCAAAAGTCTGTTTGTGCTGCCAAAAACCGTGTCTGAGGCACCGGCAGACGATACAAACGAGTCCTTTCAATCTGTTTTGGCGCAGGCGGCAGGCGCATTTCGTGAACTGTACGATACATTTTTTCGTTCCGCCCGACCGGTACCGCCGGAAAATCCGTCTGTTATTTTTGACAGAGCTGCCGAGCAGACTTGCCGCAGCTGCGTTTTATGCAGTAACTGCTGGCAAAAAAACTATTCCACCACCTACAACGCTTTTAATGATGCCTGCCCCGCCATGTTGCAGCGAGGTCAGGCTCAGGCGCAGGATTTTCCTACATACTTCTCTGCACGATGTGTCCACTTCTCGCAATTTTTAATGGCTGTCAACACCGAATTGCGGGCCTATCTGCTGCGCCAGCAGTACCAACACCGCTTGCTGACGGCCCAGCGCCAAGCGCAGCAGCAATATCAACAACTGGGCGAGCTGCTGCAAAGCAGTGTCCACCAAAGTGACGCTCTTGCGTGCAGTGCTTCTCCTATGGGATATCGCATCGGCTCAAATCTGCGGCCGAAAGGCGGCGAAAAGGTATGCGGTGATCAATTGGCGGTTTTCGAGGTGGGTGAGGTGCTGTATTTATTGCTGTCCGACGGCATGGGCAGCGGCGAAAGCGCCCACGCAGAGGCTGCCATGACAGTGCGGCTTCTGCAGAAATTCCTGGTGGCCGGCATCGATCCTGCGCCGGCTTTGAAAACCCTGAACTCTGCGCTGACACTTCGAACAGATGACGGGCGCGGTTTCACCACCATTGATCTGCTTGCACTGCACCGCAACAACGGCACTGCCGTTCTCTATAAATACGGTGCTGCACCTTCCTATTTGAAAAATACCGGGCGGGTCAGTCGCATCACTACCAACACATTGCCTGCCGGCCTGCAGGACACCCGAGCTGCGCCGGAACGGACGGAGCTGGTGCTCAACAGCGGAAACTGCCTTGTGATGATTTCCGATGGTATTGCTGATGTGGACAGCGATGAATGGCTGCAAAATGTCATCAGCGGTTGGAGCGGGCATGATGCCAATGAGTTGGCAGCTCTCATCATGGCCGAATCACGGTCACGCCGCGGCTTAGATGATGACTGCGCCGTTCTGGTGCTACAAGTTTCGCAATGGAATCCGTCAAATAATGAAAATCTCATATAGCGGCGTATAGTTCTGCCGCTTCAGGGCAATACTGAATTTATCAACGGCAAAGGAGGCATTCATCTTGGTAAAAGGACTTTCCCGGCGGGTTATTGTGGTTGACTCACCTGACCCCCAGATTTTTGAACAGGCAATTTTTATTTTACGAAATGACGCTCTCACCGACGCAGGTGTTTCCTCGCAGCAGTTGGTGGATCAGGCTGTCAGCATTGCCAAGAATTATGCCCGAAGCCATGGCTGCGTTAAGGCGCCGAAGCTACGCATGACACCATGGTTGTCTGCCGCCGCCGGAGCCGCCGCCATTGCGTTGGTGTGGCTGCTGGTTATGTTAATTTGATACCGAGTAACACCGCAAGGTGTTGATACCATTTTTCTCCTCACCTTTTGAAGTCCGCCTCGGCGGACTTCCCTTTTTTGTGCAAAAAAACACCGCAATCCGAAGATTGCGGTGTTTTGAATGAGTCAGCTCAATTATTCGGTCACGAAGGGCAGCAGAGCGATCTGACGGGCACGCTTGATGGCCTCGGTCAGCTGACGCTGATGCATTGCGCAAGTACCGGTGGTTCTGCGGGGCAGAATCTTGGAGCGCTCGGAGATAAAGCGACGCAGCTTAGCGGCGTCCTTGTAATCAATATGCTCGCACTTATCAACGCAGAACTGGCAAACCTTTTTGCGCTTGCGGCCTGCGCCACGGGGAGCTCTATTATCCATAGCCATGGAAGTTTCCTCCTTTTATAAATTTGAAATGTGGCTGCTTCCTCAGAAGGGCAGATCGCCGTCTTCTTCGTCGATTTCAGCAAAATCGGATGTGCCACCTACGGGTGCGCTGTAACCGCCGCCGGGAGTACCGTAAGACGGAGCGCTGTAGCCATAGTCGCCGGAAGGTGCGCTGTCGCGCTTGGAATCACCGAAATAAATGTTCTCGGCAACCACCTCGGCTGTGCGGCGCTTATTACCGTCACGATCAGTCCAGTCCCGCAATTGCAGGCGACCTTCCACCACGGCCATGCGGCCCTTGGTGAAGTACTTGGACACGAACTCAGCGGTGTTGCGCCATGCAACTACATCGATGAAATCGGTTTCTTTCTCGCCGCTCTGAGACTTGAAGTCACGATCAACGGCTAAGGAGAAAGAAGTAACAGCCGTCCCGCTCTGCGTGCGACGCAGCTCGGGATCGCGGGTCAAACGACCCATGATAAAAATCTTATTCAGCATGGAATGCCTCCCTTACTCGCCCTTGCAGACGATCATGGAACGCATAATGCCCTCGGTAATGCCCAGGATACGATCCAGCTCCTTGGGGAATTCCGGTGCGCTGGTGAAGCTCATCAGCACATAATAGCCTTCGGTCTTGTAGTCGATAGCGTAAGCCAGGCGACGCTTGCCCCACTCGTCAACGACAACATTGGAACCATTGTTCTCAGCCAGAGTCTGGAACTTTGCCACGGTAGCGGCAACAGCCTCCTCACCCTGTGCAGGGTCGATGATGTAAACGACCTCATAATTGGCAGAAATCTTAGCCATTCTTTGCACCTCCTTTTGGTCTGTTGGCCCCCATTCGCCGATGGGAGC
>JAZLJB010000017.1:0-37316 GCA_045617685.1 Vescimonas sp. | reverse complement strand
CTGTGCCTTGATCTTCTCGCCGCCAACATAGAAACCGCACTCAGCATAATTCTGATCATCCATTGCGGTGACCAGATACAGACCGCTCAGGGGATGACCCTTATACTCAGGATAGTAAGTTGCATACATAGCAGGCTGAGCATAACGATAGTTGATCTCCTTCAGGTAGTAGGTCTCACCTGCTTTGGGAGTAAATTTAGTACCGGGTGCATTGGTATAAGCAGTCTTATACTCAGCATCCTTATAATAGCCGGCATACATGTAGCCGTCCTTGACATTATCGGTCAGGTTGGTATCGGTCAGCTTAACACTCTCTTTGCTCTTGTCAGAAGAATGGTACAGATAGTACACATCGATCTTGGAGGTGATCTCCACCTTGTGGCTCTTCATGTTATCCACATTGATATAGCCGTTCTTGATGGCATTGGTCAAATCAGTGCCGGTCAGGGCCTTGCCGTCCACCTTGATGGTGTCCACAGCGTAGTCGGCGTTAGCACCGGTATAGCTGAAGCTGACCTTGGTTTTCTCGGTCTTGCTATAATTGTAGGTTGCGCTTTCGGGAGTAACGGTCACATGATCACCGGAAGCGGTCAGAGTGAACTGATCCCAAATAGCGTACAGAGTGGTATTATCCTTAAACTCGAAGGTATCGCTGGGTGCATAGATCGTAGCGCCGCTGGTAACAGCGTTGGGATCTTCGCTCCAACCGTTGAAGGTCTTGGTAGTTTTTTCGCCCTCAAAGTCTTCGAAAGTAATCTTATCGCCAATGGCGATATTGCCATCGTTAAGCTGTGCAGAATCAACCGTAATGCTGCCGGTGGGATGGCCTGCATCCACCACATCGTGACCGGCAGAAGGTGCCGTCAGGCCGGTGTTAAACCAAGCATCATCCATGTTGATATCATAGGTTACCCATTTCCAATTCGTGGGCACAATAGCAGTATCAATATGCCAGCCCAAACCGCTGCCGGTCTGCAGCTTGATTACATAAGGAATTGCCTCATAATTGCTCTTGTTGCTGCTTGTAACGGTATTACCGTCCAAAGCCTTAACGCTATTGGAGGCAGCCACATCCAAAACTTTACCCCAGTCGATGCCGCTGATCATCGCCTTGGTCTTCACACCGGTGGGATCGATAAGCGCACGGGTGTTGCCGCCGTCGATACTGGCTTGGAAATCACTTGTTGCACCGATATTCGGGTTAATAATGCCATCGCCAGTGCTTTTAAAGTTGCCACTTTTCTTTTGATAACTACTGTTAACATTGATATAGTTGCTGGAGCTTTGTCCCTTAGGTTCACGGGGCAAGCTTGCGCCGGTCAAGATAGACAAAACAACAGGATACTTGTCGTATTGCAAAGACAACTGAGCAAGCTGCTCAGGGCTGCAGACCACGAAGTATGCATCGCCATGAAACGCAGTATAGGTACCATGAATATGCATCGCCGAGCCGATGGTCGCAGTAGGCTGAATGTGGAAGGTAACAAGACTGGGACCTGACTTTAAAAAGCTGTCGCCTTTACCTTCCTCAATGGTATAGTCGGTACCTTCAACAGCAGCCACAGTGGTCATGCCGTTAACTGAGCTTACGCCTTCGATCGTATCCAACGAGCCATAAATAGCACCTGTCAGGCTCTTAGGTGCTCTTACTCTGAACTTGGTACCGGGCTCCACGAAGAAGTACAGCTTATCACCGCTACTAAGGCCGGTATCGAAGTCCTCACCGCTCTTACCCTCACCTCTAATCGTATTTGTACCCGTTGTCACGAAATAGTAACGCGTGCTCCCTGCAAAGGCAATCGTCGGGACCAAAGTCAGGACCATTGCCAAAGCAAGCAACAGGGTAACGAGTTTCTTTGCTTTCATTTGTTTTCTCCTCCTTATACCAATTTTATTAAAAATTTATTTATCCCCCTGAAACACAACATAATGTCATGGGTTCTTTATTTTAGCATTCTACATTATATAGCAAAACAAATAGAAAATCAACCTTTTTTGTAAATTTTTTAGCTGGTTTTATTTGGTAAAATATACCTATTATACAATGTATTAAAACAAGCTGCGCACGGCGTCGATGACACGCTGCATCTCCTCGGCGGTCATCTTGGTGTCGCTGGGCAGGCAAACGCCGCGGTAAAACAGGTCGTCTGCCACCGGCGTTTCGGCAACGCTCACGAAGGGGCAGTCGGCAAAAATCGGCTGCAGATGCATGGGTTTCCACAAGTGGCGAGCCTCAATATTGTTCTCCTGCAAGACTTCAATCACCTGCGTGGGCGTCACGGTACAATCGCTATCGAGCAGCATAACGGACAGCCAGCGGTTAGATTGGGAACCCGGCAGACAAGGTGACATGGTCAGCGGCAGGTCGGCAAAAGCCTCCTGATAAGCGGCATAAATTTCATGCTTACGCTGAACACGCTGATCCAGAACTTTCATCTGACCTCGGCCGATGCCGGCGCTGATGTTGCTGAGGCGGTAATTATAGCCAATTTCCTCATGCTGATACCAAGGGAACGGCTCACGAGCCTGGGTAGCAAGCTTCAAGGCGTGCTTGGCATCATCCGCATCATGGCACAGCAGCATACCGCCACCGGAGGTGGTGATGATCTTGTTGCCGTTGAATGACAGCGCACCGAATTTGCCGAATGTGCCGCATTTCTTGCCGTTATATTCTGAGCCAAGTGCCTCGGCGGCATCCTCGATCAAAACGGTGTTATGCTCTGCGCAGATGGCGCAGATTTCATCCATCTTGGCAGGCGTTCCGTAAAGGTGGACCACCACAACAGCCTTGGGAACTCCGTAAAGTTCAAACGCTTTTTTCAGCGCCTCGGGATCCATGTTCCATGTTTCCCGCTCGGAGTCGATATACACAGCCTCGGCACCCTGATACATAACGGGGTTAGCCGATGCAGAAAAGGTGAGATCCTGGCAGAACACCTTGTCCCCCTTGCCCACTCCGGCAAGGATCATGGCCATGTGCAGAGCTGCCGTGCCTGCCGACAACGCAACAGCGTTGGCAGCGCCGGTATATTCCTTTGCAGCATTTTCAAACTCGTTGACATTCTCGCCTAACGGAGCAATCCAGTTTTTGTTGAATGCATCGTGGATGTATTCCAGTTCATACCCCTCATCAGACATGTGCGGACTCGCCAAAAGAATCCTTTGGCTCATGAAATCACCCCTATCTTGCCACGATAAATGTTCATTTGACATTTTAGCACAAATATAGCTAAATTGTAAATCCCTTTCCATTTGCAATTTTCACAAAAATTTGTCATAATTCACTGGCATTTCAGCTATCTTGCCACAAAAAGGAACGAGGCATTTTGCCTCGTTCCTTTTCATTCCTTATTATATATAGTTGTCAGTATTGCATCAATGCAGGCCTACGCCCTCACGAGGAGTCGTTACTGCGACGGAGTCGACACCGTAAACTCGCATGGGATGCGTCACGCTGAATGTGTAAATTTCATTGTAATTCATGCGCGGTGCGATGGACACGGTCTTCTGGCTGTTGTTGTAAACATTGCTCCACAGCGTGGTGATGTCATACAGATTGTTTTTGTGGCGATAGTTCAGATGTACATCACTGAGCAGGTTGAATGCCTGATCGAAGTTCAGTACATTGTTGTTCTCAGCCAAGGTGTTGCCGATGATCTCGTAACGCTCCATGCCCTCGGGATCATATTCATCACTGCCGACGCCGCCATCCGGAGAGACATAGAAGTTGGTCACATACAGACGCTGGAATTCGGGATCCTCCGAGCGGATCACACGCATCTCGTTGTTCACATACTCGATGATCGCTGCATCGCCGCTGGCATCGGTCAGCAGGTAGTGGTAGCAGCAACCCAAGGAGTAATTGAAAGCGATGGTATCGTGCAGGTCGAAGGAGGCGAACAACTGGATCGCCTCATCCACGCTTGCGCATTTGTCGAGGCAGGCACGGATCATTGCAGTGGTGAACATATCGGTCTTGCCGTTATCCTGAGCCGTACCGTTCTCATGGATCTGCAGCACGGTGATGGCGAAGCCAGTCTCGTTCATGCCGTCCAGGCACAGATAGGGAGCCAACAGCGTCTGCAGGCGGCCCATGGTAGAGGTGGGCTTCAGATGATCGGTGGTCAGCAGGAAGTTGCCGTCCACCATGGAGATGCTGGCGTAAGCATCATCGGGATGTGTCCACACCATGTAGCAGGGAGCATCCATGTAGTCGAAGTTACGGCCCATGATGTGATCGCCGTCTTCGTTGTATGCCTCGTAAGCGGAGCAGCCCAGATTGAACTCGCCCATCTTGAAGGACATTTCATTCTTCAGGATATGCTTGGAGGCGTAGCCCAACAGATCCACTGCGGAGGAAACGCCGGTTGCCATCAGGTCATCGATATCGTAATCGTACTGGTAGTCCAGCAGGTACAGGTTGTCGCCGACCTTGCGCAGGGAGCTCATGGTGGGCCACAGATCCTTGTAGAAGGAGTTGTTGCTGAAGTTCTCGCTGAAGAACTTTTCGACGTCGGCGGTGCAGGTTGCGTTCTCGCTCAGGTCGATGGCATTGGCCACATTGACCTTCACAGCAGGAGCATACGCCACGATGTTGCCCTGAGCATCGTACAAGCCGGAGCCGTTTGCGGTGGCAGGATAGACGCCGAACTCATCCACAGTGTCCTGCACCGGGATCTTGACGATCAGCTTCTGACCGTTCTGTGCGCCAACGCCGCACCAGTGATCGGAATAATCAAAGCCGGTAACAGTAACAGTCTTGCCATCCACCGTGACATTGATATCGGTGCAAGGCGTTTCAGCGCCGAAGGTGCCGCTCTGTGCATCGTATGCAGCGGTGTAGACGGATACATTACCCTTCACGGTGAAGTAATCGGAAATCACATCCTGCAACACAGCATTTGCATCGAGGGTGATATTCTGATTGCTCATCACATATTCCGTTACGATCTCTTTGAATGCACGGCACAAACCTGCGGTATCGCTTGCCGCCAGATAATAGCCGTTGTTGCGGCCATCATTCTTGGCGGTGTGATCACGCCAGGAAGTGCAACTTGCATCGTAATCGCTGGAGATGAAGTGCATCAAGCCGTTAGCGCTCTTCGCTGCACTGCGCCATACGGTCCAGATAGCAGACTTCTTGGTGGTAGTGTAGTTGGCTGTGGGGTTGGCATCTGCAAATGCGCCCACGGTGCAGATGGTTGCGCCTGCGCTCTTCAGCTTGGCAGCTGCTGCCACAGCATCGTCTGCCTCTTTGGGAGTGTTGTAGTAGTTGGAGAAATAATCACCTGCTGCCTGCAGCTCACCGGGATAGCCATCTGCGAAAAGAACGACCAGTACCTGACGATTCTTTTCTGTGCCGTTGGCTACCGTATAGGTGGTTTCGCTGCGGCTGCCGATCAGCTTGCCGGCCTGATTCAGACCCAAATCCATATAGGTTCCGCCGGTAGGCTTCTTGGGCAGACCGTTGATCTTGCCCTCGATGGCGTTCACGCCATCCTGATTGACATCCGTCCAGTTGACCAGAGTGGAAGCTTTGGAGTTGAATGTCACCACTGCAAGTCTATGGCAGAACTGATCCGTACAATCGGCTGCCACCTTCTCAACGAAATCGGAGACTGCTTTCTTCAGTGCCGCCTGGCGGGTATTGCCATTGTCATACTTCCCCGCCATCGAACCGGACTGATCCAGCACCAGCACGATGTCGGCGGGCACACCCAGCTTTTCGCCGGTCTGTACGGTTTCTGCCGTCAAATAGGTTTCCAGTGTCAGCAAATCATGTTTGTCGTTGACCACCTGTGTGGTAACAATCTCGCCGGTAGTCTCGCCTGCGGCAAACGCCATAGTGGGAACCAGCGAAACCAACATCAAAGCTGCTAACAGCACCGACATGATCTTGCTCTTTCTCATCTTCTCACTCCATTCTCTATTATTTTAATTATTTTTATAACAGCAAGGGGATCTGCCCCACCTGCCGCATTTTCGCATTGCGGTCATTTAGGGATATGAGAATTTTTATACTAAGATAATTTTTTATCACACATGAATGTTTTTCATCAATTGCATTACAGATATTGATGAAAAATTAGCTCGCTTTTTTGTTGATTTTTACAGTTTTTCTCTTCTTATCTCGATATTACTACAGATTTTTTCTAATTGCAACACTTTTTTTGCATAAAATTGGAAAAAATGAGAAAAATGTGGAAATATCTCCATTGCACCGAGATAACTTTTTATTGTGCTTGTTAATATATCCACAATACATGGGGGTTATTTTTGTTTTTGCTACACGGTCATGCGATAAAAAGGCGAATGCGACCATCATGATCGCATTCGCCCTTTTTGCCATAAAAAATGTTCTCTTCTACCATGAAAACTTATTCTTCCATGTGCCGTCCTAAGAAAGATGCCACCGTTTCCGCCAGACGGTACTCTGTTTCGCCGGCAGTTTCGCCGTTTGCGGACAAGAACATCACCAGTCCCAGCACATCGCCCTGACACAAAATAGGAGCGGCGATCACCGCACGGTATCGGTCATTGTCCTCTGTGACAGCAACGGCCTCCTGCCCTGCCTGGCAGTGATAGATCTGCCGATCCTCCATAATTTGCGACAGTTCCTGTGAGATCAGCTTGCCGAACAGCTCACGCTTTCCCTCGCCGGAAACGGCGATAATGGCGTCGCGGTCTGTCACAGCGGCAGTAAAGTGGCTGCTGCGGTTCAGGCTGTCGCAAAACTGCACCGCAAAATCCTCCAATCCGCCGATCTGTGAGTATTTTTTGAAAATGACCTCGCCTTCCCGTGTGGTGTAAATCTCCAGTGGGTCACCCTCACGGATACGCATAGTGCGGCGAATTTCCTTGGGGATGACAACACGGCCCAAGTCGTCAATGCGGCGTACAATACCAGTTGCTTTCATATATCAAATTCCTCCGGTCATAGCAAATTTTACATTCTTTAGTATCGGCAATCGGCAATTTGAATATGCAAAAAGCGGCGGCTGCTATTTATTGGAAATTTTTATTATCCCATAAAGCCATCCACCCTCGGCGCTTATAGATAAGGTCAGGCTGCCTCCTTTCACACAGCTCGATAAAAATTGACTTATATTTTATGCAATGGTACAATAGTAAAAAGCAGATGGAACGTAAAAAAACAGTACGGCTTTTGTTTCGGCAAGCCGTCTAAGCAAAAAACAGAAACATGAAGAAGAACAAGATATTCAAAATTTTATTATGGGTCCTTGCCGCCGCTGCGCTGACGGTTGTAATATCCGCTGTGGTTTGCTCCACATCGCTGACGGTGACGGAATATACTGCGCCCATCGAGGGCTTTGACACAAATGCTAAAATCGTATGTATTGCCGATTTGCACAGCAAGACATACGGCAAGGATAACGCCAATCTCGTTGCCAAGATTACAGAGCAAAAGCCCGACGCGATTTTTGTGATCGGCGATATGATAAATGCCGATGCCAGCGAAGCAGAAGTGCAGGATTTTCTTGCGCTCATGCGCAATCTGGGCGATATTGCACAGGTGTATTTTTCTCCCGGCAACCAAGAAATGGATTATATGATTGATACCGATGCAAATCTGCTTGAGTATATTTCCGAAACGGGTGCCATTTCGCTATGGGACAACTATGTGGAAACCACCATCGCAGGTAATGCAGTTCGTGTCGGCGGATCATTGGGTCATTATTACAGATACGGCTGGACCGGAGAAATGGCATATCATACGCCTGACTATAAGCTTGAGGAAGAAATCGGCAGTGCGGAGATCCCCGCACTGGTGCTGCTCCACATGCCTGAGTCCCTTTTCACAGATGAGCCCGATTGGTGGACAGGCGACCTTTACTTCTGTGGCCACACCCACGGCGGCATCATCCGCATTCCGGGCATCGGCGGTCTATACGCTCCCACGCAGGCCTTTTTTCCTAAGTATGATCGAGGTTGGTTCACCACATGCGGTCAGGATTTTATCATCACTGCCGGGCTTTCCGGCTATAAGGGAATGCCTCGACTTTTTAACATGCCCGAAATCTGTGCGGTCAACATTACTCCCAAATAAAAGCACACTGGCGCACTGTTTATAAGATAATAAGTACCCTCCATACCGAGCAGCCGGTGTGGAGGGTACTTTATTCTATACAATATGATTACTTGTCTTTGTTGTTCAGCTTGCCTAAGTAGCGGTAGATGCTGGCCTCAGAGCTGTGCAGTTCCTTTGCCACATAGCTCACAGAGCCCTTCAGCAGGAACACGCCCTTGCGGCTTAAGATGTTCATGATCTCCATCTTTTCATCCTGTGTCAGGCGATCCACTGCCACCGGATAGTTGGCGACCACTTCAGAAACAATACTGGCCGTGGCGCCGGCGATGGATGTGGGATAGGCAGGTGCCTGCTCAGTGCTGGTCTCTTCGCTCAGGTATTGGCCGCTGGACTCCTTGACCTGCGGCACACTGGCGCACAGCTCTGCCACGCGCTTGCTCAGTTCGTCATAGCGGCTGGCATCGAAATTGATACACAGCAATCCTGCCAGTTCGCCATCCTCACCCTTGATGAACATGGTGTTGGAGCAGAACTTCTTGCCATGAATTGATGTGGTCTCGAATTGCGTCACATAGTCCTGCGTTTCGTATAAACGGCTGGTTACGAACTCCAGCGTCTTGTTGCGCAGCGGACAGCCTAACTGGCGCTCCGTCAGATGACCGTTTACGATTGCAATAATTTCATTGGAATCGTCGTTCAATTCATGCAGTGCCACTTCATAATCAGGGCCTAACACACGGCCCAAAAAGTCCACAAGGACCATATACTGTTTTCTCATTTCCCTTTCCATAGGGGAGTCCTCCTGTACATTTTTATTATTCTTTCTCAGTGGGTTTGCTCTGCCGCTTTGGCAGTTTCTTCTTCCTCCAGTATGCGATATGCCACCTTACCTACCAAGGTTTTGGGCAGTTCCTCCCGGAATTCGATATCATAGGGCATCGCATATCTGGCAATATGCTTCCGGCAATAGTCCAGCAGCTCCTGCTTGCAGGAGGATGTGGGCACATAACCCGGCTTCAGCACCACAAAGGCCTTCACCTTTTGGATCTTAATGGGATCGGGCACTCCGATCACGCAGCTGAGGTGCACATATTCATGGCCATCCAGCACATTTTCCAGCTGTGAAGGATACACATTGTAGCCATTGGTCACGATCATACGTTTGATGCGCTGACGGAAGTAAATAAAACCTTCCTCGTCCATCATACCCAGATCGCCGGTATGTACCCAAGTGTATCCGTCTGCATGGCGGCGCAGTGTATTGGCCGTTTCTTCCGGCTGATTGACATACTCCAGCATAACGGTAGGTCCGGCCAGGCAGATCTCGCCCTCCGTACCGTAGGGTACCTCATTTTCGGTACCCGGTTCCACAATTTTATAATAGGTATCAGGGAACGGAATGCCGATCGAGCCCTCTTTTTCCTTGTGGATCGGTGTCAGACAGCTCGCCGTCACGCACTCTGTGGTACCGTAGCCCTCACGAACACCGACCTTGCAGCCGTGGTCATGCAAGAACTGGTCAAACCGCTTTTTCAGCTCCACCGACAGGCTGTCACCGCCGGAGAACACGCCCTTCAGGCATTCCAGATCAACACCTTTCATCTCTGGGATGCGGAGCAGTGCTTCAAACAAAGACGGCACACCGGCGATCAGATTCGGCTGGTATTTCTTCAAAAGCTGCGCATAAGTCTTTGGCGTAAAGCGAGGAATAAGGATGCACTCGCCGCCGTTTGCCAGCATGGAGTGGATGCTCACACCTAAGCCAAACCCGTGGAACATAGGCATGATCGCCAGCATTTTGTGTCCCGGCTTGAAAAACGGGTTGGTCGCCACGATCTGCGCCGCCAAAGCGTTAAAGTTGCGATTGGACAGCAGAATGCCCTTGGTGGTGCCGGTAGTACCGCCGGAATACAGAACGGCTGCGGGATCGGTATCCTTGCGTGGCACACGGTAGATTTCCAAATGCTCGCCGCGCTTGAGAAATTCCTTCCACAGCAGCACGCCGCCCTTTTTCGGCACACGAGAATTTTTGCGTCCCTCTGTCAGCTTATAGCCCAAAGCCATAGCCGGTTTCAATTCGTCTGCCACAGATGTCACGATCAGGTAGGGCAGATCCACCGCCTTGCGCACATGCTCGAACTTGGGATAAAACTGGTCCAGCGTGATGGCTGCCACAGAGGCAGAGTCACGGAGATAGAACGCAATTTCACTCTCGGCAGACAGCGGATGTACCATGTTGGCAATGGCGCCTACCATGTTCACCGCATAAAACATACATACTGTCTGCGGTGCATTGGGCATGCAGATGGTCACCCGATCGCCTTCCCGCACACCGATCGCCTTCAGGCTGCGTGCCACATGGTTGATCTTTTCCCACATCTGTGCATAGGTGGTTTCCTTGCCCATAAATTCGTAGGCGATGAAATCGGGGTACTTGCGTACCATCTCCTCCACCCGTCCGCACATGGTCAGGGTAGAATAGGTCAGCGTCGCCGGCACTTCTGCATCCTTATGCTCCAGCCAAGGTGCTTTCGGCATAACCTCACTCATAGCCGACGTCCTCCTTCATGGGTTTTTCCAGTTCTTCCGGATGCTCCAGCAAGTATTTCAGCAAGCGTACAGACTTGGAGTAGTAGTATCCGTCTGCCAACCGCTCGTCAATGGTCAAACCCAGATCCAGCGTTTCTTTCATGGTCACATTGCCCTCTGCATCATAAAACGGTGACATTTTTTTCTCACCGATGATGCAGAACAGCGAGCAGGTGCCCCAGTTGGTCAAGTGATGGTATCCGCATTTCAGTTTAATGGATCCCAGATTAGAAATCACCACGGAGCTGTAATACGGATCCGTTTCGATGAGCGATGCAGGCACCCAGCCGTGCTTATCCAGCCACATGATCATGTGTACCGCCGTTTTGGATATCCAACGGGGCAGTTTGTTGAAAAAGTCCATAGAATCGGTAGACGAGTCCACCTTGTCGCTGCGGCATTCCGTCACCTGCTGACGGATATAATTGTGAATGCTCTCCAGCGTATCATCTTCCTTGGCGTGGAGCATGGCCAACGCCTCAGCGCCGTGATCGGAAAACTGTTTCTTCACCACAAAGGAGGCGGATATCTCGTTGCGCTGATAGAAATTGCCGTTGACGATGAATCGGTTCATCTTCGGCCTCAGCGTAATAGTCTTTACCAAAGCAGCCAACACGATATGGAAAAATGTGTAGGGAAACTGCGTTTCCGTCTCATTTTTCTTGGCAATATATTCCTTGATGGGCGTCAAATCAATACGCTGCGAGATATACGCTTCATTGTCGCAGCGGTTCGGATAAATGATACCCGTAATAAAATGCATTGAATCCAATTTGCGCAGCAGTACGCCGTCTTTGCGGTCGCCCATACGCCTTTTTTGCGTTTTCATGCCATTTCCTTCTTTATGCTTTTTCGTATTTTATTCTCATTTAAGAGAATATTATAATAGTACTCCACTATAATGAGAAATATTATAGCATAATATGTAGAAAATTACCACCTTTTTGTTCAAAATGCAAGTTTTTTTGAGCAACCTGACTTTTTGAACCTATATTTATTGTTTTCAGCACAAAATTCCAAAAAATGATAGATTCTTTTTTCATTCCTGCTTTTTATTCAAAAAAGCCGTTTCAAGCGTACTCTACCGTATCAAATCATATAAAAAGGAATTGTCGAGTGGCAGTTCCTCATAAGGATAATTAAAGTACATGTCCGTATTTCAGCGAATTTCTCTGCGTGTCCTGCGTCAGCACATGAAACCGGGCAATCAAAAGAAAAATACCGAGAAAAACCTTTACGGATCTTCTCGGTATTCATTCTCTGTTTTGCTTTTGCCATACCCGATATACAGAATCATCTGATGGGCTTCAAATCACACCCTCATCGCGTCAGACAGATATAGTGAGGTGTTTTTCAGAACTGTTGTTCGGGGTCGAAACGGCGGACACGCTCCAGCATTTCCGTATAGGGAGCGGTGGTTTTGATTGTGGAGTAGTCCATGGGGTCGGAGTACATTCTGGCGAACACCAGATAGTCCCGTCCTTCGGGGCAGGGCATATACCGCACGCAGAAGTATCCCTGTCGAACGGCCTCCTCGCAGGCGAAGACTGCACCGGGATCGTCGACATTGATGAAAATTTCGTTGGTCAGACCGCCGTTTTTACGGATAAAGAGGTCATTGCGGCGCAGCTCTGCGGCAAAATCGGGGCCGATGGCATTGAAATAGTTGTAGCCGGTGTCCAGAACCTTCACATATTCCTCTTCCAATTCGGTCTTGTCGTGGATGAACGTCTGTTCCTCGCATACCACCGTGCGCTCGATGCCAAGAGAGGCGGCGATGTCTTCCACAAACTGTTTCTGGTCAGCGCGGACGTAGATCGTCTTGGGGTCAGCGTGGAAGATGCGCATTGCCTCGGCAAAGGAGCCGCGACCCTCGTGAGCGCTGATCTTGGGCTGATAGATGTTGTCCGGCATCATGGACAGTGAGAAGCCGACCGGCATGAGTCCGTAATGGTTGAAAGCCTTCTGCGTGTAGGGGTGAACAACGGTCGCCTCGATGAATATGCCGGAGATGTCGGGTCGAGACTGGGCATATTCCATCATGGCAGAAGCCAACCGCTTGAGAAGATTACCCTTGCGGTAGCGCTCCTTGGCGAAGGCCATGCTGATGTCCCAGATGCCTGGCAGGAAGGATACACGGGACATGGTCAGGTTTGCAGCGATCTCGCCGTTTTCTGCCACAGCCACCAGGAAGTAGGCCTGATCGTTCTGAATGTTGTTCCAATGGTGTTCAGGGAAGTAGGCGCCCTCCACATCGTAGGAGTTGCCGTACTCGCTGTAGAGCATACGAACGATCTCCAGCATTTCCTCCTCTTTCGGAGGACGGATGGTATAGGTGTGCTTGTCACCCTCGGCCTCGACCTCTTCCTCGGTAAAGTCAAGGCTGGCCATGTGTTCGGGCAGTGAGTCATAGCGCTTGACGAGGACCTGACGACGGCCCTCCATGCCGAGATATTCAAAACGTACCTCATCCATCAGGGATTTCATAATGGTGAGGCCGAGAGAGTCCTCATCCTTCAGAACCGTCTGCAGATCGCCGGGTAGCTCCTTATCGGTCACGGTGAGCGTGAACTCGCCGCCTGCGGCATCAGCAGTGATGAGAATGTGGTAGGCACGGTTGCCGGACAGATATTCGGTGATGTTGGCAATGGCTTCTTCCAACGCCATACCAATGTTTTTGATGTCCTTTTCACTCCTGAAGTAGTAGCGTGCGTATTCCTGTGCAGCGGATACGGCAATAGGAATCATCCGATTGTCCGGAATAATCTTGATTTCAAATTTATTCATGTGAATCCTTTCTTTGTTATGCGTATCGCATCTTTATAAATTGATTATATGCGGCAGAGCTTATTCGATGGTCAAGACTTCGGTAAAACCGGTGATTTCGAAAACCTCCATAATGTCGCTGCAGACGTTTTTCACGACCATGCTGCCCTGCTTGTTCATGTGCTTCTGTGCGGCCAGCAGCACACGCAGGCCGGCCGAGGAGACGTAGTCAAGTTTTTCCAGATCAAAGATCAGATCTGTGATCCCGTCGACGGATGCAAGGAATTCCTGTTCAAGCTGCGGTGCCGTGGTAGTATCCAGACGCCCTGCCGGTGCCAGCGTCAGCGTATGTTCATTTTTTATCTTACTGATGGTCATATCATATCCTCCTAATGTACTCCGTGCATCTATTCAATCGGTTAAATTCCAGCTTGTTTATTATAATATACTACATTATCGGCCATTTTTGCAAGTAAAAATGGCCCTGCAAAAGAGTCAAATGCCGGCATGCCGTTCATGACGGTGATGTTCCGCCCAAAAAAGGACGGACAGTTAAACTGTCCGTCCTCTATACCAAGCACCGTCTTACCTGAGTTATCCTTATGAGTCACAGCGTAATCGGCAATTTCTTTTTATTATTTTGATTTCACATATTCGCTGGGATCAATAATTTCGCCGTCCTTGAACACGGAGAAATGCAGGTGGGGCCCCATCGTTCCTTCTGCTGTGGCAGTTGTGCCCACATAGCCGATGATATCTCCGGCAGATACCTTCTGTCCCTCGCTGACGGGGGGATCCTCCTTCAAGCTGCTGTACTGGGTAGAGTAGCCATCCGCATGTTCCACGATAACCGATACTCCCATCAGTTCATCGTTCCATACGGCGGTAACCGTACCGTCAGCGGCGGTCTTCACTGCATCACCATCGCTGGCCTGAATGTCCAGCCCGTTATGGGTGCGCCAATCAGCCATGGTTTCGTCATACATCAGCTCCGTCATGCTGAACACAGTCACTGTTGTGCCGTCCAGCGGAGAAATCACCTGCGGCAACAAATCCTCCGCCTCTACGGTTTTTTCTGTGGTTTTCACCTCTTCCTGCGGCACTTCCGGCGTCACCTGCGCCGCAGTGGGTTTCTCAATCTGTTCCACCTGTTCATGAGAAGCTACACTCTGCTCCTTTTGGTCAGGCTTCAAAATGGTAAAGTAGCCAATCACACCGGCCGCCACCAAACACACGGCCAGTGCGATGTAAAATCCTGCGCCGCCGAATACTGAGTGGACTTTATCCTGATCGTATCGTTTCATGATCATCCTTTCCGGATCGGATCAACCTCCGATCACCGCCGCATATCCGGCTGGCGGTAAGCCAAATTGTCCAAAAAAAGGACCTCTGTGTTCATTATGAACAGTAAGAGGTCCTTTTAAACATATTCGGTTTGATTTTTGCGCTTTTACTTCACGATCAGCGTCTGACCATCCATTTCCGGCGGACATGCCAAACCCATCACATCAAGGATCGTAGGTGCGATGTCAGCCAAACGGCCCTGACGCAGCTCCGTACCGGCGCCGCACAGAATAAACGGTACAGGATTGGTGGTATGTGCCGTCATGGGAGAGCCGTCAGCCTGTGCCATCTGCTCAGCATTGCCGTGGTCAGCGGTGATCATGGCAATACCCCCCATCTTCAGTGTGGCATCCACCACCTTGCCCACGCACTCATCCACGGTTTCCACAGCCTTGATAGCAGCGTCCATCACACCGGTGTGGCCCACCATGTCGCAGTTGGCGAAATTCAAAATGATCACATCGTAAGCGCCGGAGTTGATGCGCTCCACGCACTTATCGCACACCTCATAGGCACTCATCTCAGGCTGCAGATCATAGGTCGCCACCTTAGGAGATGCTACCAATACACGGTCCTCACCGGGATACTGGGTCTCCACGCCGCCATTGAAGAAAAATGTTACATGGGCATACTTCTCGGTCTCGGCAATGCGCAGTTGGGTCAGGCCCAAGGAGCTGAGATATTCGCCCAGACCGTTGTTCAGGCGCACACGAGGCCATGCAACCGTTACATTGGGCATCGATGCATCGTATTCGGTATTGCAGATATATGTGGTGGGGAAATACTCACGCTTAAATCCGTCAAAATCGGGATCCACGAAGCAACGAGTGATCTCACGGGCACGGTCGGGTCGATAGTTGAAGAAGATAATGCTGTCATTGTCGGAAATCGTACCGTCACTGTCACATACCACGGGCTCCACGAACTCGTCGGTAACGCCGGCAGCATAGGACTTTGCCACAGCATCCACAGGATCGCTGTTCTGCACGCCCTCACCGTATACCATGGCATCATAGGCAAGCTGCAAGCGTTCCCAACGCTTGTCACGGTCCATGGCGTAATAGCGGCCCATCACTGTGGCGATCTTACCCACGCCCAGCTCCTCACACTTGGCCACGCACTGTGCCACAAAGTCCTTACCACTGGTAGGAGATACATCTCGGCCATCTAAAAATGCGTGAATGTACACCTTGGTCAAGCCCTTGTCCTTCGCCATCTTCAGCAAAGCAAACAGATGCTCAATGTGAGAATGCACGCCGCCGTTAGACAGCAAGCCATACAGATGCAGGCTGGAATCGTGTGCCAAGCAGGCGTCCATCGCCTTGTTGTAGGCAGCATTTTTGAAGAAACTGCCATCTTCGATGGCACGGCTGATTCGAGGCAGATCCTGGAACACCACACGACCACCGCCGATATTGGTGTGACCCACCTCACTGTTGCCCATCTGACCGTCGGGCAAACCTACATCCAAGCCGCTGGCGGACAGGGTGGTGTGTGCATATTCCCGGAACAGTCCGTCCAGCACCGGTGTCTTTGCCATAGAAACTGCATTGGATGCACCCTCACCGGTCATACCGAAGCCATCCATAATAATCAATGTAGTCGGAGTTTTATTCATTATCATTTATCCCCTTTACTGTGATTTTCTCTATTCCTGATTGGCGGCGTTGACGATTTCCACAAAGTCTTTCGCCACCAACGAAGCTCCACCGATCAAACCGCCGTCGATGTCCGGCTGTGCCAGCAGTTCAAAGGCATTCTCCGGTTTCATCGAGCCGCCGTACTGAATGGTCACAGAGCGAGCAATGCGTGCACCGTACAGATGGCGTATCGTGGTGCGGATAAAGGTGCAGATCTCGGCTGCCTGCTCGGAGGTCGCCGTCTTGCCGGTACCGATGGCCCAAATGGGTTCGTAGGCGATCACGCACTTGCGCAGCTTGTCAGCAGGCACACCGGCCAGAGCGGACTTGACCTGCAGGGCGATCACTTCCATCGTCACGCCCAGCTCGCGCTGTTCCAGACTTTCACCTACGCAAATGATAGGATGCAAACCTGCCTCCAGCGCTGCCAGCACCTTCTTGTTCACCGTCACATCAGTCTCGCCGAAGTACTGCCGACGCTCAGAGTGACCGATGATCACATACTTCACGCCCAGGTCCTTCAGCATCTGCGCCGATACCTCACCGGTATAGGCACCTTCTTTTTCATAAAATACATTCTGTGCGCCCACGGAAATACGCAAATCCTTGAACGCCTTAATAGCTGCCTGAATATTGACAGCAGGCACGCAAACCACCACATCGCACCATTTGGCTCTGGGCATCACAGCCTTCAGCTCCTCAGCGAATTTCTTGGTTTCACTGGCAGTCTTGTTCATTTTCCAGTTGCCTGCGATCACAGTTTTCCGATATCTGCGATTCATGTTCTGTCCTCTCTGTACCTAAAATTATCGATCCAACAAGCATGCAACGCCAGGCAGTTCCTTACCTTCCAGGAACTCCAAAGATGCGCCGCCGCCGGTAGAAATATGGGTCATCTTGTCGGCATAGCCCAGCTGCTCCACGGCTGCTGCGCTGTCGCCACCGCCCACGATGGTGATGGCATCGGTCTTGCTCAAAGCCTCAGCCACAGCCTTGGTGCCACTTGCAAATTTCTCAAACTCAAACACGCCCATAGGGCCATTCCAGATCACCGTACCTGCATTGCTGACCGCCGCCACATATTCTTTCACGGTGTCAGGTCCGATATCCAGGCCCATCCAGCCATCGGGAATTTCACCGGTAGGCACGATCTGGCTGTTGGCATCAGCGGCAAATGCATCGCCCACGACGCTGTCCACAGGCAGCAGCAGCTTCACGCCCTTGTCCTCTGCCTTCTTCACCATTTCATTGGCATAGTCCATCCAATCGCTTTCCAGCAGGGATGCGCCGATCTTACCGCCTGCTGCTGCAGCAAAGGTATATGCCATGCCGCCGCCGATGATAATGGTGTCGGCCTTTTCCAGCAGATTGTTGATGACGCCGATTTTAGAGCTGACCTTGCTGCCGCCCAGAATAGCCACCAGCGGGCGTTTCGGCTCAGAAAGTGCGCCACCCATTACTTCCAGTTCTTTTGCCACCAACAGGCCGGACACAGCGGGCAAATACGCTGCCACGCCGGCAGTGGAGGCATGGGCGCGGTGTACGGTGCCAAATGCATCGGATACATACAGCTCTGCCATAGATGCCAGTTCCTTGGCAAAAGCGCTGTCATTCTTCTCCTCGCCCTTGTCAAAGCGCAGGTTCTCCAGCAGCATGATCTCGCCGCCCTTCAGCTCAGCGGCAGCGGACTTTGCCTCGTCACCCACGATGTCACGCACAAAGGTCACCTTCTGACCCAAAAGCTCACTCAAACGCTCTGCCACGGGTGCCAGTGTCAGGCTTTCCTTCCACTCGCCCTTGGGCTTACCCAAATGGGAGCAAGCGATCACAGCGGCACCCTTCTCCAGCAGATAGCGGATGGTGGGCAGCGCCGCCACAATGCGTTTGTCGCTGGTGATAGCTCCGGTTTCCTTGTCCTGCGGTACATTAAAATCACAGCGCAGCAGGATTTTCTTCCCTGCTACATCGATGTCCATAATGGTTTTCTTGTTGTAATTCATAATTGGCATCTCCTTCATCCACATTACTGTTTCAATGATATGTTTCGGAACAGATATTTACTTCGCCATTTCACCTTCACCGCATAAACCGGGAAATCCGTTTTGGCGCAAAGCTTCGTATGTCAGAATGGCAACCGAGTTGCTCAGGTTCAGGCTGCGAGCCTCCTGCCGCATGGGCAGGCGGATACATCTATCATAGTGTGCCTGACGGAATGCTTCGGGTAAGCCGGCGGTTTCTTTTCCGAAAAACAGCCAGCAATCCTTGGACAGCTTTGCCTGGGTGTAATCCTGCGGTGCTTTCGTGGTAGCTAACCACAGATCCTCAGCCGCTTCAGGATGGCAGGCGAAAAAGACATCTAAATTTTCATAGTCCTGTACCTGCACCAGATGCCAGTAGTCCAATCCCGCCCGCTTCACAGCACGGTCGGAAATATCGAACCCCAGCGGCCGAATCAGATGCAGTCGGCTGCCGGTAGCCGCACAAGTGCGTGCAATATTGCCGCAGTTTTGTGGAATTTCCGGCTCAACAAGGACAATATTCAGCACAAAATCCTCTCCTCGTGTGGGCGCATTGATATCAGATGTTGCGCCATTATAAAATTCCAGCCTATTGTAATGCATTTTTTGAAAAATTGCAACCATAAAATCAAAAAAACACTGTTTTTTTGGAAAAAATGCATTTTTTCCTTACCGAAATACAATTTTATTATGCTTCATCCCTGTGAAAAAAGCTTTTTCAAAATTATTGCCGAAAATTTCTGTAAAAATACTGGATTTTCCGCAAGAACATTGTTATACTGTAAGCAGAAATATAATTATGTCCCTCAAAAGGAGGTCTTTCCCATGGCTTGCAATACCGCTCTGCTGATCTTGCAAAATACCGATTCTAAACCGCTGATGCTGCAATCCGTTCTGTTTTGTCCTGTCCTCACTTGGGTGTGTCAGGAGCTTCAGGCGTGCGGCGTGGAGCGGTTTTTTGTTGTCTGCGACGATGCTTTTCAGGGTGAGGCCGCCGATGCATTGGCAGGTTTTGAGGATGTTTCTTTCTTCACCGAAAATGCTGATGCGCTGGACGCCGCCGGTTCCGACGAAATCATTGTCATCGCACAGTCGGTACTGCCCATTGCCGCCTACGGCGAAAGCAGCATTTATCAGGCCAGCGCTTCGTCCATCACCGATGTTGCCATAGCCCCGGCAAAGAGCGAAACGCCACTTCCTTGGATGCCCCTGCGTTCTCCGGCGGAGCTACAGCGTAATATGCCGTTGTGCCGTGAGATTCTGTATACCCGCTATATGGAAAAGGGCGTTACCATTATCGACCCGTCTAATACATATATCGACCCCCGCTGCACCGTTGCATCGGATGTCACCATTTTGCCCGGCACGATCCTGCGTGGTCACACGGTCATCTCTTCCGGCTGCGAGATCGGTCCCAACAGCATGATCTGCGACAGCTTTGTGGATAAGAACGCCACTGTCAACGCCTCTCAGGTCAACGAGAGCTATATCGGCCAGCATACCACGGTTGGTCCCTTTGCCTATGTCCGCCCCAATTGCCATGTAGGCGATCATTGCCGCATTGGCGACTTTGTAGAATTGAAGAATTCCAACATTGATGACGGCACCAAAGTTTCCCATTTGACCTATGTGGGCGACAGCGATGTGGGCAAGCGTGTCAACTTCGGCTGCGGCACCGTCACCACCAATTATGACGGCCACAAGAAATATCGCTGCACCATCGGGGACGATGTGTTCCTTGGCTGCAACACCAACCTGATCGCACCTGTCAGCGTGGGTGACGGCGCCTATACCGCCGCCGGCTCCACCATCACCGATGATGTTCCGGAAAACGCTCTGGGCATTGCCCGTACCCGCCAGACCAACAAGGACGGCTGGGCCGCCAAGTTCCGTGAAAGTTGGAAAAAATAACTGTGAGCATCGGCATTCCGCCGTTCTCAAATATATGTCACCTCAATTGATAAAAGAGAGAGAAATTTTATAATTTTTAATGAATAGAAAGCGAGTGTGTTGAAAAATGATTTCTCATGGCAAGGACATTAAGATCTTTACCGGTAATTCCAACCCCGCATTGGCAGCTGAGATCTGCAAGATCATCGGCACCAAGCTGGGTGACGCTGAAGTCAAGCATTTTGCTGACGGCGAGGCTTCCGTATCTCTGTATGAAACCGTGCGTGGCAGCGATGTATTCCTGATCAACTCCACCTGCAAGCCCGTCAATGACAGCCTGATGGAGCTGCTGATCATGATTGATGCCTGCAAGCGTGCCAGCGCCGGTCGTGTGACCGCCGTGGTTCCCTACTTCGGTTATGCCCGTCAGGATCGTAAGGCCAAGAGCCGTGATCCCATTTCTGCCAAGCTGGTGGCTAATATGCTGACTGCTGCCGGTGCTGACCGTGTGCTGACCATGGATCTGCACGCCGCTCAGATTCAGGGCTTCTTTGATATTCCCGTGGATAACCTGCTGGGCAACCCCGTTTTCGTTGATTACTATGCCAAGAAGTTCGGCGAGAACGCCGAGAACATGGTGGTCGTTTCTCCCGATGTGGGCAGCGTGGCTCGTGCCCGTACCTTTGCACAGAAGCTGCACATGGGTCTGGCCATCGTGGACAAGCGTCGCCAGAAGGCCAACCAGTGCGAGGTCATGAATGTGATCGGCGATGTGGCAGGCAAGGATTGCATCCTCTTCGATGATATGATCGACACCGCAGGTTCCATCTGCAATGCCGCCAAGGCCATTGTTGAGGTGGGCGGCGCTAACAGCGTTTACGCCTGCGCATCCCACGGCGTTCTGTCCGGCCCCGCTCTGGAGCGTTTGAGCGACAGCGTCATCAAGGAAGTGGCTCTGCTGAACACTCTGCCCGAGGAAATGGGCGCCGGCTGCGACAAGGTCAAGTATCTGTCTGTTGCTCCCATGTTTGCCGAGGCAATTGAGCGTATCTATCAGGAAATTTCTATTGCAAAGCTGTTCAACTAACGGATTTTGTGTTATGATAAGGGGACTGCATGATGCAGTCCCCTTATTTTTTTGAATTTTCACACTAAGGATGTGTTACTATGTTTTTCAATCGTAATCGAGGCGGTATCCAGTGGTTGGTAGTCGGCTTGGGCAACCCCGGCTCTAAGTACGAATCCACCCGTCATAATATGGGTTTTCTGGCGCTGGAGTCCTTGGCAGAAAAGAAAGGCCTGCGCTTTAACAAGCTGCGTTTCAAGGCATGGACTGCCACCATGGAGGTAGGCGGTGAAAAGGCCTTGGTCATGAAACCCCAGACCTATATGAACCTCTCCGGCGAATCTGTGGGCGAGGCCGCCCGTTTCTATAAAATTCCGCCGGAGCATGTTCTGGTCATCTCCGATGATATTTCTCTCCCTACCGGGAAATTGCGTATCCGTGCCGGCGGCAGTGCCGGCGGTCACAACGGTTTGAAGAATATCATCCAGCATTTGGGCAGCGATAAATTCCCCCGCATCAAAGTGGGCGTCGGCTCCCCGAAAGAAGGCGAACACGATGTTGTCGATTGGGTCATCGGCAAGCCCATGGGTGAGGATGCCAAAATTTTGCGTGAAACGCTGGACAAGGCTGCCGATGCGGTTATTGTTCTCATTGAGCAGGGCATCGACCGCGCCATGAATCGCTTCAACACCAAATAAATTGCGGTGCTGATGCAAATACCGCTTTCATAAAGTATTAAATATACATTAAATATATTTTCACAGGAAAGGAGGACGCTATGGAAGGTTTACTGCAAGAATTGTTATCCCTGACAGAAGTGCAGGAATTGCTGGGCTATGTATCCCGTCCCCAGTCGGTGCTGATTACCGGACTATCTCCCGTTCACCGTGCGCAAATTGCCGCCGCCCTGTCATACAAAACATCCCGTCCTCTTTTGATGATCTGTGCCGATGAAAAAGAATGTGCTCGGCAGGCGCAGGATCTGCACCTGCTCACCGGTCAGGAAGCTGTCATGCTGCCCAGCCGTGAGTGGCAGTTTCGTCCTGCTGCTGCCGTCAGCCGTTCGTGGGAATATCGCCGTCTTTCCGCCCTGCAGCGCTTGAGTCAGGGCGGTGTCCCCATTGTGGTGACCACGGCAGAGGCTCTGGTGCAGCGCTGTATTCCCGCCCACATTCTGCGTAGTGCCGTTATGCATCTGCAGGTGGGAGACCGCCACGATATTGCAGCGCTTTGCCAGCGCCTGCTTGCCGCCGGCTACAGCCGCTGCGAGCAGGTGGAGGGTGCCGGACAGTTCGCTTTGCGTGGTGGTATTCTGGATGTGTTCTCCCCCGATGCCGAGCACGCTGTTCGCTGCGAGTTTTTCGATGACGAGATCGACGCCATGGGTGTTTTTGATGTGACCACTCAGCGCCGCATATATAATTTGAATGAAACCATATTGCTGCCGGCCGCCGAGGTATTGCCTTTCCATTCCCCCGACAATGCCGGTGAAGCCGCAGAGCGTTTGCAAGCTGCCGCCAAAAAACTGCGCAGCAAGGAAAGCGCTCAAGCCTTATACCGCACCTTGCTGTCTGACGCCGAGAGTTTGCAGCAGGGTGTTGCACCCCTTGGCTGTGATCGCTATTTTGTCGCTGTGTATCCCGAAAAATCCACGGCGCTGAACTATCTGCCGCCGGACACTTTGGTATTTCTCAGTGACGGCAGCCGTATCACCGAGTCCTTAAAGAGTTACTTATGGCAGCTGCGTGAGGATATCTCCACCGCTGCCGAAAATGGTCTTTTAGCCTATTCTCAGGCAGATCTGGCGCTCAGCGAAGCAGAGCTTTCTCAGGCGTTGACCGCTTATCCCCTGCTGCAACTGGACAGCCTGCCTACCAGCCGCTATCTCCTGCCACCTCAGCAGCTGTTGCAGATTTCTGCCAAGCAGCTATCTTCTTACGGCGGCTCATTGGAAACCGCCTGCACCGATATGGTGCATTATCTCACCGCCGGCTACCGGGTCATGGTATTATGCGGCGGCGAGGTCCGGGCACGCAACCTGCACCAGATGCTGACAGAGAAAAAAATCCCTGCTGCCTTGGATTTCTCCGGCAGCAATACGCCGGTACGGGGAACCGTGCTGATCGGCATCGGCGCTCTGTCTGCCGGCAGTGAGTATCCCGGCAGAAAATTAGCCATTCTCACCGAGGGCCAATTGACCGCCAAGGTCGCCGGAAAAGTCAAGAAACCCCGCAAGGTCAAAGATCCCAACCGTCAAGCTATTCAGTCTTACACCGACCTGACACCCGGCGATCTGGTGGTACACACCCACCACGGCATCGGTCGATTTGTCTGTATGATGCGTCTGCCGGTAGATGGTGTGGAAAAAGACTATATCAAAATCTCCTATGCCGGCAGTGACTGTCTGTATGTGCCATGCACCTCGTTGGATCTGGTCAGCAAGTACATCGGCACCGGCGAAAACACCGAGCACACCCGTTTGAATAAGCTGGGCGGCACTGAATGGGCCAAAGCCACCCACCGTGCCAAAGCCGCCGCCCGCGACATGGCAAAGGATCTGATTGCACTTTATGCCCAGCGCCAGCGCCTGTCCGGCCATGCCTTTTCGCCGGATAGTCCATGGCAGCAGGAGTTTGAAGATGCATTTGAATATAAGGAAACCGATGACCAACTGACAGCCATTCGTGAGATCAAGCAGGACATGGAGCGTGATGTACCCATGGATCGTCTGCTGTGCGGCGATGTGGGCTATGGCAAAACAGAGGTGGCACTGCGTGCTGTGATGAAATGTATTCTTGACGGCAAGCAGGCCGCTATACTGGTGCCCACCACCGTTCTTGCCCAGCAGCATTACGCCACCGCCATGAGCCGTTTTCGTGCTTTCCCCGTCACGGTGGAGGTGCTGAGTCGGTTTCGCACCACGAAGCAGTTGAAAGATGTGCTGGAGCGCACCAAGCAGGGCAAAGTGGATCTTCTGATCGGCACCCATAAGCTGCTGCAAAAAAATGTGGAATTCAAGGATCTGGGGCTGCTGATTATTGACGAGGAGCAGCGCTTTGGCGTTGCCGCTAAGGAAAAGCTCCGTGAGCGAGCCCGTCAGGTGGACACGCTGACGCTATCCGCAACGCCCATTCCCCGCACGCTGAATATGGCACTTTCCGGCATTCGTGATATGTCCACCATCGAAGAGCCACCTCAGAATCGCCAACCGGTGCAAACCTATGTGTTAGAACATGATTGGATGGTAGTTGCCGAGGCCATTCGCCGTGAACTGTCACGAGGCGGTCAGGTATATTATCTGCACAACCGTGTGGAAAATATTGAGTCCACCGTGGGGCGATTGCGCTCACTGCTGGGCGACGATGTGACCATCGGCATAGCCCATGGTAAAATGGGCGAGCGTGATTTGAGCCGTGTGATGCAACAGCTGTCTGACGGCGACATTCAGGTGCTGGTTTGTACTACCATTATTGAAACCGGCATTGATGTACCCAATGTCAACACGATGATCATCGAAGATGCCGATCATCTGGGGCTGAGTCAGCTCCACCAGATCCGAGGACGCATTGGCCGCAGCTCTCGCCGCGCTTACGCTTATCTCACCTATCGGCCCGGCAAGGTACTCACTGAGGTGGCTGCTAAGCGGCTCACCACGATCCGTGAATATGTAGAGTTCGGCAGTGGCTTCAAGATTGCCATGCGTGATTTGGAAATCCGTGGTGCCGGTAACTTATTGGGCGCAGAACAATCCGGTTATATGACCAGTGTGGGCTATGATCTTTATCTGAAATTACTGGGCGATGCCGTGCTGGAGCAGCAGGGCAAAAGCCGTGACATTCGCCGTGAATGTACTGCCGACCTCACCGTATCTGCCCACATACCCGAACGGTATATTCCCTCCGCCGAACAGCGCATGGATCTTTACCGCCGCATTGCCGCCATCCGCACGGCGGAGGATTCCGCCGATCTGGTGGATGAGATGATGGATCGTTACGGCGATGTGCCCAAGAGCGTGATGGCGCTGCTGGATGTGGCACTGCTACGTGCCTGCGCCGCCGATGTGGGCATCAGCGATATCACGCAAAAGAGCAGAAAACTGATCTTCTCTTTTGGTGAGTCGATTGATGTGTCCGCATTGATGGCCGTATGTTCTTTGGCAGGGTACCGCAGTCGTTTGCTGCTGTCCGCCGGAGAAAAGCCATTCCTGACATTGCACCTGCGACTGGATGAAAATCCGCTGCAAGCCGCTGGGAAGCTGGTGGAGGATCTTGCCAGCCGTCAACAAGAAAATCCGGGTTGATGCCCGTTCTTAGAAGGAGAAAGACCATGAAAAAAACATTACTACGCTTCGCTGCCGGTATCCTTGCCTCACTCTTATTGGTAGGATTGGTGGCTGTCACCGATCACTCTGCCACCGGAAGCCGCACAGACGGTTTATACTATGAAGTCACCGGCATTCACCCCGATGCCATTTTGATGCAGGTCAACGGCATGCCCATTACCGCAGAGGAATACCTCTATTGTCTGGCTTATGACTGCGAATATCTCAGCTCCTATGTGGGCGATATCGATTGGTCGGACACCTTGAATGACAATATGACCTACGGAGAATATGCAAAGCTGGACTCTCTGGAAACCGTAAAGCAGTTCGCCGTTATCCGTGCCTGGGCAAAAGAGTCCGGCATATCCTTAAGCGAGGATAGTCAGGCAGCGTTGGACGCTCAGGCAGAGCAATACGCCAGCTACTACGGCGGCGAGGATGCCTTTGCTCAGCAGGTTGCCTATCAGGGTGTATCTCAGGAATGCTACAACGATATCGCCGCCATGGGGTATCTCTATTCGGATCTACACAACGCATTTTGCGACAAAAATAGTCCCATACATCCGTCCGATGATGAGATTGCAAACTTTGCCGATGAAAACCACTATATTTCTTTCAAAGCACTCAGTTGGCCCGCTGATGCTACCGGTGCCAACACCGCCGCTAAGAACGCCTCACGCACGCTGAAACATGCCAAGGACCTGAACGCCGCTTACATGGATCTGGCGCAGGATATCGGTCTGGATACCGACGGAAGTGCCACCACCGCAACAGCCGCCGATCTGGGTGATGCATTATATGATGCCATCAGCAATCTGGAAATCGGCGGTGTGAGCGATGCCGTGAAAATCGACGGCATGTACTATGTGCTGATCCACTGCAAGCTCAACACCCGCGATCTGGTTTCCCTCTATTTTGACACGCAGGTCAAGGATAAGTGCAACAGCGCCACCGTGACATATCCCGCCTCTCTCTACAGCAAAATCAACACCGCAGATTTCTACACGAAGCTGCAACAATCCCGTGCGGCACTGGCAAAGGAAAATAGCGGAAAGTGACATCGTTATTTTTTAGTCAAAGTGACGAAAAACACCGTCCGCTCTTGCCCTTACTCACAATTTTTCGCACTACGGCGTTTTTTTTCAAAATTCCGGTTGACTATTGTTAAAAAATTGACTATTATTAATTCATCAGTAAAACCAAGACCAAATTAATCATTTAGGAGGCTATTAAAATGAAAGATTTGTATGTTGTTAATTGCTGCCGTACTGCTATCGGCTCCTTTGGCGGCTCTCTGAAAAACACCCCTGCTGCTGAGATGGGTGCTATCGTTGTTAAGGAAGCTTTGAAGCGCGCCAATGTGGCTCCCGAGAATGTTGATGAGCTGATGTTCGGCTGCATCCTGACTGCTGCTCAGGGTCAGAACGTTGCCCGCCAGGTCTCCATCAAGGCTGGCATTCCTTACTCCGTTCCCGCTTACACCGTCGGCATGGTCTGCGGTTCCGGCATGAAGTCCCTGATCGAGGGCGCACGCAGCATTCTGGCTGGTGACTCCGACATCGTCGTCTGCGGCGGTACCGAGAACATGAGCGCTGCTCCCTACGCTCTGCCTGACGCTCGTTGGGGCGCTCGCATGGGTGACAAGAAGATGGTCGACACCATGATCAAGGATGGTCTGTGGGATGCTTATAACAACTATCACATGGGCACCACCGCCGAGAACATCAATGACATCTGGGGCATTACCCGTGCTGAGCAGGACGCTTTCGCCGCTGCTTCCCAGCAGAAGACCGAGGCTGCTCAGGCTGTCGGTAAGTTCGACGAGGAGATCGTTGCTGTTCCCGTTAAGGTGAAAAAGCAGATCGTTGAGTTCAACAAGGATGAGTTCCCCAAGGCCGGCGTTACCGCTGAGGGTATTGCCAAGCTGCGTGGTGCATTCCCCGTTGGTCCCGAGTCCCCCAATCCCGATGTCGTTCATACCTTCGAGGTCACCGGCGCTCAGGAGACCGAGGATAAGGGGCAGCAGCGTGTTACCGCAGCAAACGCTTCCGGTATTAACGACGGCGCTGCCGCTATCGTTCTGGCTTCCGGCGAGGCTGTTGAGAAGTACGGCCTGAAGCCCATGGCTAAGCTGATCGGCTGGGGTCAGGGCGGTGTCGATCCCAAGATCATGGGTGTTGGTCCCGTTCCCGCTTCCCGTGCCGCTTTGAAGAAGGCCGGCTTGACCATCGAGGATATCGACCTGGTTGAGGCTAACGAGGCATTCGCAGCACAGTCCATCGCTGTTGCTCGTGAGCTGCACTTCGACATGGCTAAGGTCAATGTCAACGGCGGCGCTATCTCCCTGGGCCACCCCGTTGGTGCTTCCGGTGCTCGTATCATCGTCACCCTGCTGCACGAGATGAAGAAGCGTGATGACGCTAAGCACGGCTTGGCTACTCTGTGCATCGGCGGCGGCATGGGTGTTGCTACCGTATTCGAAAAGTGCTGATCCTTTCGATCTACATCACACATCACTAACTAAAAAGAGCGGCTTCGGTTTTCCGGAGCCGCTCTTTTCTTTGGTTGGCTTGTATCCCATCAATAAACAAAAGCAGCGATTTGATCGCTGCTTTTGTTTATGCTATTTGGAATGGGTCAGCGTCTGCCACCGAAGCCACCGCCTCGGCTGCCTCCACCGAAACCACCGCCGCCGAAACCGCCGCCTCGACTGCTGCCACCGAAGCCACCGCCTCGGCTGCCACCACTGAAGCCGCCAAAGCCGCTGCTTCGACCTCCGCCGAAGCTACCGCCCGTGGGGCTGTGATGGTTGTAATTGTTGTTGTAGTAGTGGTGCTGTGTCGGTCTTCCCCAGAAGATGGGGTAATACATGATAGGCGGAACGCCCATGCCGGGGCCCATATAGCGCCGGCGATAGCGGCGATAGCGCATGCGATCCAAAAGGATCCAGACGACGAAAATACCGATCATCAGCCAGATAACACCGCCGACATTCAAATCATCACCGGATCTCACGGTGTATGATTCCGTATAGAAATCATTGGCAGCGGCGAAAAATACATTCACAGCCTTATTCACCTTGCCGCCGTAATAGTAGCTGTTCATGGCAGAGGACAGCTTTCCCTGCTGGCTATTGCTCATGCGATCGATTACCGTGTCACCGCAAGCCACAAACCAGTCGCCGTTCTTTTCCATGACCAACAACATATCATTGCTACCCAGACCGATCTCTTCGCCCATATCGTATGTGTAGTCCTCGATATCGCCGGAGATATTCTCCACGGTTGCCACAGCAATCAAGGCATGATAGTCATGATCCCACCGTGCATTATAGGTGTTGATATTCTTCTCGGTTTCCTGGGATAAGAGATTTGCATCATCGCTGATCCACTTGCTATAAGCAGAGGTATCCAACGGTACATTATCTTCTGTGTGAGTACGGGTCATGCCCCAGGCTATGGAGCCGACCACTGCCAGCACCAACACGATCCATGCTACCGCACGCTTTTTGAAAAAGTTTTCCATCTTTTTCTCCTTTCAAGGAGTTTTTCCTTAGCCACGCAGCTCCATCAGTTTCTGCTTCAGCTCGCCTTCAATGCGGCCCAATTCTTCCTCGGCTGCCTTACGCTTTTCAGCGCCTTCCTTCTGGATGGTCATCACTTCATCCAGCGTGGAGATCAGCTGGTTGTTGGTATGCTGCAGGGTTTCAATATCCACAATGGAACGCTCGGATTCCTTCGCCGTGGCAATGGTACCCATCTTCAACGCATCGGCGTTCTTCTTGAGCAGATCATTGGTCATCTCGGTAACGGCATTCTGTGCAGCAGTGGCCTGACGGCTATGCTCCATACCCAGCGCCAACACCATCTGACTCTTCCACAGAGGGATGGTATTGACCAGCGAGGACTGGATCTTTTCGATCATGAGGGTATCATTGTTCTGCAGCAAACGAGTCTGTGGGCCCATCTGCACGGATACCATACGAGTCAGCTCCAAATCGTGCAGCTTCTTCTCAAAACGCTCGCACAGATTTACCAGATCATTATAGGCCTGTGCGTCCTCAGCCAAGCCAGAGGTCTCTGCCTTTTTGCGCAGCTCCTCGACTTCCGTGGCACGCAGGTGCTGCAAGCGCTGCTTACCGGCCAGGATGTACATGGTCAGTTCTTTGTAATACTTCAGGTTCAGGGCATACATCTCATCGAACATTGCCACATCCTTGAGCAAGGTGATCTGATGCTGTTCCAGGCTCTGAGCGATCTTATCCACATTGCTCTCCACCTTGCTGAACTGTGCCTTCATGGTTTCCAGCTTATTGCCGCTCTTTTTGAACAGACCCAGCAGACCTTTCTGGTCCTCGCCGGCGCCAAAACCCTTCAGTTCTACCACCAAACGGCTCAAATCGCCGCCGATCTCGCCCAGATCCTTGGTGCGCACCTGATTCAGTGCGTTTTCGGAAAAGCCTGCCACGCTCTTCTGTGCGGCAGCGCCATACTGCAAAATCATATTGGTATCACGGACATCGATCTTTTGAGCAAAGTCCGCCACCACTTTCTTCTCCTCCTCGGTGAGGAGATTTTCATCCATTGCGATGGGCTCGATGACCTTTTCAGGCTCGGCTGCCACTTCCGGTGCCTGAGGTGCCTCCGGCTCCAGTGTCAAGGTAGGTGTTTCAGCAACTGCTGCTGCGGTATCCAGTGTCAATTCAGGGGTCATGTTTTCATTCATATCGGGCACTTCCTTTCTTTATAGCTCCAGTTGAATGCCGCCATCAGACTGTGTGGCATCTTCGCTTGCAGTTTTATGAATATCATCCGGTGTAAGGCCTTCACGGGCCATCATATTTTCAAGCACTGTGATATCTGTGGAAATATCCAACGCCTCGGCGCCAAACAAGCTATCCAGCTGCTTTTCAAAAGCCGCAACGATATTATCCATCATGCCGGAAACACGGTCGATGGTGCCGGAAACATTCTCGCCGCTGATTCCTTGTGCGCTCATGCGATCATACGCATTGAGCAATTTCAGCGTGGTGGGCAGATAGTAGTTCATGAACTTGCGGATCTGAGGCAGCTTGGTCGGGTCCGCCTTGACCTGTTGAAAGATGCCCGTGGTCAGCTGTTCCAAGCGAACAATATCTGCGCTGATCTTTTCATCGGCGATGGCATCATTCAGACGCTGCATCTCAGAAAGAGCCTTTTTATAATCGTCGATCAACTTGTCAAGCTCAGGATTGCCGGTGGGTTCTTCCTTTTTCGGCTCTTCCTTGACCTCTTCCACCACATCCTTGCAAAACCGTTTGGCTACCACACCCATCACAGCAGTGACCAGCACCGCCATCACGATATGCGACACCTTGTACAGTGGGAACAGCAGAGCATATAACACCCATGTTACCGCCACAACATACAACGGTGCCACAGATTTTCGAACAACTTTTTTCACATTGGTCGCCTCCTATTCGGGCAGATTACTATTATTATATCGAATAATGCGCTATCGGTCAAGAAAAAAGGACAGCCTTACCGGCTGTCCTCCGCCTTATTGCGGCAAGCCTCGCAGCTTCGTCTGGGGATCCATAAAAATTGGCAGGTCCGACGGAAAATATGTCCACCATACTATGGCAGCCCATGCGACCAAAAGCACAACACCGCCAACAATCTGCCATAATATGCCACTCAGCTTACGGCGCTTTTGCATTGCCCAGCTGACCCAAAATGCCATCAGTACCGCCACCTGAAAGATGATGATATTCACCAGATCCACATTCTGTCCGGTAATGCCCTGATAGGTATAAAACAGCAGTGGGATGGTAAGTATACCCGCCAGCAGGCCCGCCGCACGAGCTGCCAGCACCGGGCTTGGATTGCCTCGCAGTGCCAGCCACTCCACAATGGACCAAATGACCCACGGCACCACCAGCAGCTTGATATGTTCCCACGTAGATTCATTCACCGCCGCAAAAACGGCCACCCACGGACGGCTGCCTGACCATTTATACACAAAGTGCAGCAGATTTCCCGCCGCCAGCACCACCAGCAGACCTATGATTTCCCAAGTACGCCATCTTTTCTGCGCCATGCTTTACACGCTCCTCCACCGTTTGATTCATCTACATTTTACACGGCTGCGAGCAGTTTTATACCCTTATGCAGTTGCAATACTCGCAATTTTAGGTTACAATGAGGCAAACTTGAAAGGGTGGCGATGAAATGGATTATCAAGAGGTTTTGAATAACGCCCGCACTTGCGTGGGGCCCTACTGCAAGGCTTGCCCTGTTTGTAATGGCAGCGCCTGCCGCAACACCATTCCCGGCCCCGGAGCAAAAGGGTTGGGCACCGGTTTTATCCGCAACTATCAAAAGTGGCAGGAAATCTGCGTGAACATGGACACCATTGCGCCAAATATTCCTGTCGACACCACCTTTGATTTCTTCGGCTCAACATTTGCTGCGCCGATTTTTGCCGCTCCAGTGGGTGCAATGAAACTGCATTACGGCGACAAATATGATGACTTGACCTATAACAACATACTGGTGCCTGCCTGCGCGCAAAGTGGTATCGCTGCCTTTACCGGTGACGGTACGGATCCTTTGGTCATGTCCGGCGCATTAGATGCTATCGCACGCTGCAACGGCTGCGGCATTCCCACTGTGAAGCCGTGGAACCGGGAAACACTTTTCGAAAAGCTGGACGCCACTAAAAGAGCAAATCCGCCGGCTATTGCTATGGATATTGATGCTGCCGGATTGCCGTTTTTGAAGAATATGACACCGCCGGCAGGCAGCAAGACGGTGGACGAATTGCGGGAGATCGTTCAGCAGACCGAAGTTCCTTTCATCGTCAAGGGCATCATGACAGTAAATGGTGCTCGCAAAGCCATGGAGGCCGGCGCTAAGGCCATTGTCGTGAGCAATCACGGTGGCCGTGTGTTGGATCAGTGTCCGGCTACGGCCGAGGTTCTGCCGGAAATCGCTGATGCGGTAGGTGGCAGAATGATGATTTTGGTAGATGGTGGTATCCGCACCGGAATGGATGTTTTCAAGGCACTGGCACTGGGTGCTGACGCCGTACTGATCGGACGCCCGTTTGTAACAATGGTATATGGCGGTGGCAGCGAAGGCGTGGATGTCTACGTGCGTAAGCTGATAGATGAATTAAAGGACACCATGGCGATGTGCGGCGTACACAAGCTGAATGAGATTACCCGTGACTTGGTGCGACTTGAGAAATGCTGATCATAAAAAGTCGGAGCATTAGCTCCGACTTTTTTGTCATTTTTTCAGTGCATTCTCCCAATCTTTGAAAGACCATCACATTTTCATCGTTAAACAATAGAAAAGCTTCTATTTTTTTCAGAAAAAGGGTTGACATCAACAAGTGATCGTGTTATTATAATCCTTGCCGATATCCGCCGGTGTGGTGGAATGGTAGACACAGGAGACTTAAAATCTCCCGGTAGCAATACTGTACCGGTTCGAGTCCGGTCACCGGCACCATATCCGGTATCATTTTATATCGCGGAGTAGAGCAGTTGGTAGCTCGTCGGGCTCATAACCCGGAGGTCGGGGGTTCAAGTCCCTCCTCCGCAACCACCTTGTGTGACCAAAAAAGATGTCACACCCGAAAACCCCGAAACCACAACGGTTTCGGGGTTTTTTCGCGCCGTTTTTTGAGGTGCAAATTTGAAGATGACATCGCCGTTTGGAGGGACTTGAACCTCGCAGCGGCGGAAATTTCACAAAATTGGGCGCATGTTTGCAAAAACATGCGCCCAATTTTCCGCCGTAGTCAATGCGAAAAGTATTAAATTTTTGTGTCTGAAATGGTACCCTCAAGGCCACTGGGTTTATAAACTACCACGGCTCCTATCCCTTCAAAATCGGATAAAAACCTGCTCCCGTTCATAGGCTGAATTATTTATTGTGATTTGCTTTTGAAAAAGGGCAACGCTTGCCAAGACACTGATTATTCTGGGGTGAAAACTCGCAGACGATCTCCGTTCTTTCCATTTCCACGCCAAAATGTTCCTTCACAAAGTCGATGGCAGAGAGAATGGAAAGATAGGAATCCCGCTTGCAGCAGCGCGGCCCCCCTACCGTTCCAATGGCATCAAGGGATTTTGCCGTCATGCGGTGGGATAAAGCGAACGGCTCGCTCGAAAGAGGTGTTGAGCTGGAAATGATGGAAACAAACATACCTGTGCTGATACCTGCGCCGCAGGCGCCCCAGAAACCGCAGGCACCACCTGGAACGCTCCCGCCGCGGCTTTTCATCTCGGTCAGCGATTTGGAAAGATTGATGTCACCGCCTGCGTTCTTATATGCTGTCAATAGCGCTGCGCCTACCATGATGTGATGTTCCGGACCGTGCATGTGGCAGAACGGGAGCACCATCATTTTATTGAGAATCTCTACGGGATCGGGGGATGTTTCTGAAAGGCAAATACCGAAGATACTGTCGATGCCGTTTGTGTGGCACTCGTTACAGACATAGTGACCTTTCACGCATCTTGTCTTGCTGAGTTCTTTTTTATGGCAAATCGCGCACTCCATCAAAACATCTTCGGTCAGATATTCAAGAGAAGCTTTGCAGATGAGGCATTCATTTTCCATAAAAATCACATCCTTGTATGAGATGATGATACCACAAGCCGATTCAAATCTCAATATAATACCCGATTCTCGGAACATCTCAACAATCTGTTCAGCGTGTTTGACCGATGCGCAGAACACATCCGTGCGTTTATCTCGCACATATTGCAGCCAGGTGACCACGATTAGCTTGTTCCCCTCTTGAACGTAAATTTTGCTTTCCAGATTGTGGATGTTGTACTGTACGCTATTGAAGCGCACCTTAGTCAAGTCAATAGTTCTCCGTGACTATCCGGTCTAATCTCTTGTAATTTGTAGCCATACCGGGCAAGCACCGCATTGAGCTGTCTCCGATTCTTGGCTGCACAATCCGGATTATGGGGTGGAACATGTACGTAATCGACACCGCCGCCCTGCTTTCCGTAATCACGATAGACGGTATAGCCGTCCTCGGTCTCTGTAGTTTTTTTGCATAACATTTCTGGTATCTGACTCATACACTCCACCTCTTTCCATTTCTACGGACGCTGACAGCTGTCCTATACAGCTCAGATTCATGCCCACTATGGAACACTCCCAGTTTGCTGTAATAAAATTAAACGTAAATATATTTTGTGATTTGGTATTGATAGAAATCGTCCAAAGTATCGTAGTATGTCCGGAACTCTGAGTTGCAATGGATAATATTATTATCATCAAATGACAAATTTGAAAGCTGATTATCAGTTATAAGTTTAGAAACCAGATGAATAGGTAATCCTTGCTTAACTAATTTAATTTCGAATTGGTTCACTGTCCCATAATTTGTGAAATTATATTCATCATCCGATATCAGCTCATAATCATGAAGCAATTCAACAAATTTATTAAACTTATAAGATAAAAAATCGTCTTCTATTTTTAGTTTGACAATTGCAAGGTTTACTATCTCATTTTCGTTCTTTTGTCTTAAATCAACATAACAAGATTTTCGATAATCATCTTCTGGATGAGATACTTCGCCATAAGATGACCCCATAAACATATACGGATTATTCCCGTTTTTGCGCTTGATGAAATAATCAAATTCGTATTGTATGTTTTGCTGTAAAGAGCGCTTTCTCATTACAGAAAGATAATATTCATAATAATCAACTGCTTTTTGATTTGTCAGACGACGTATTTCATAATCAGTGACTGCAATATCCTTTAAAAATACATCTACCACCTTTTGAACGATACCTTCTTCATCGAAAACTGTATCATTTTTATATTTGTTAACTCTATTTAAAATTTCGCTGATTGTATGTCGATTTAGATTTAAATGTTCATTAAGAGCAAGTGATACCATTTTTTGATATAAAATGCCGTCAGGAGTTTTTACATCAGAAAAGTATATTTTTTCCTCTGCTTTTATATCCTCAATTTGCTGTTTCTTTTCGGGATCAAGTTTTTTCTCGTTGAAATTTTCTAAAAAGGGATTTTCTATATTATCAGTTAAATCGTTCGTCCTCAATCTCTCAATATAGTTTCTCATTGATCCAGAAAAGTCCATATTAGACACAAAATGAATAGGGGGAAACAATTTGTTGATATTGGGATTAGAACCAAAAATCGAGTTTAACCGATTAACGCGTCCACATAGATTAATCAACTTGTTTTGAGTTAATCCATATGCATCTAAAATAAATAAAGATGAAATAGGAAGATTGATACCTTCCAACAAAACCGAATTGGCAGCAATATACTTTATTTCAGGTGTAATCGAAGCTTTATATTCAATATAATCTTTCACATAGTCCGGAAGTTTTCCGTGTAAATATACAACTCCTTTCCGAATAAGTGGTATCATCTGGAACTTCGCGTGTACATGTTTTTTTATAGATGTTACAATCTGCTCTAAAACCGGCGAATTAATATCTGGTAAATTTCTCTGAAACTTATAAACAACATTTTCCATGCGTTTTGGAGCGTTAACATATAGCAGATTTTTATCGGTCGATTTTTCTTGAATATATGAATAGGGAGAATCATACACATCTGGTATATCATAATATTTGTTGAAATGACGATTATAAATGTAAGAATGCTGGTTTTGATATAAGTAATAGGTTGGAATTTTAATATTTTGCTCTATTCGATATTCTGAAATAGATGCGTTTCCCAACACTCTTAAATTATCACTGGTTTCAACAAGTGGAGAAAAATATAGAATCTCGCAATCCTCATTTTTGATTCGTGATAAGCGAATAAGCCTCGCTAGCAAGCGATTTCGCATATCTTTATCAAATAAATTATGGGCTTCATCTACATACAAATAATCGAAATGTGTATTGTGCTTTTCTAAAAGTCTAAGCGCACGTTCCTGTGTTAGTACTGCAATATATGATTGCTCATTACTATACATCTGATCATGCAAGATTATTTTTCTGTCAGGTATCTGTTCTTTTATGTATTTGTAGGTTTGCATTAATAGCGATTTTGTTGGAACTATTATCGCAACTTTTGCAGGACTAGCATTATGTTTTTTTATATGTTTTACTATTAATTCACTTTTACCAAATGATGTTGGGGCAATAAAACTGATATCACGACTTTCGTCTTTCAGTATTTTTTCATATGCGTTGTGCTGCTGAATAGTCGGCATATATTCTTTGGCACGATATTTGTTGATTCCGACTATATTGACAATATCTTTTACACTTTGAACACATTCCGAATCATGGCTTAAAACGAAATCTACGATGGGGAAAAACCCATAATTTATGGAAAAATCATAAATAGGTTTGTAATCTTGGTAGGAAATCGAATAACGTGCAATAATTTCATAAGACAGTTCAAAATACATTTTCTTTGTACTGTCTAAATCGTATTCCTTCAATAAACATATGGCTGTCGCAAGAAGAAAAGATTTCTCTTCATATGTAAGGTTTTCTCCAACAAGGAGTTTCCTAAATTGTTCATCTAAAGGATTGATTTTCGCAATATATGTCATAGTACTTTTTTCGATAGGCAACACTATTGCCCCTCCACTTCGATAAACTTAAGAAAGGCATCATAAG
>JAZLJB010000016.1:0-12378 GCA_045617685.1 Vescimonas sp. | reverse complement strand
CAAAACGGCAGCACGGAGTTCCGTTGTGCGATGTCGGCTCTTGGAAACACATTTGATGGAATGAACTACAACATGACCGGATACGAACAGCAATCGTTGACAGAGGATTTCTTCTGCTTGTACCACGGCGCAAGATTTTATGAGGCTGGCGTAACATACAAATGGCTGGCATGGGCGTGAGGAGGTGGAAGCATGAGATATTACAAGATGATTGATAGCGGTCACATTGTTTCTGTTGGGATTGGAAGCGGCGGCACTGAAATCGACGAAAGCGAGTATAGAGATTTGATGTCTGTTATACGGAAAAAACCTATGGCAAATGTCGGTTTTGACTATCGTTTGAAAGCAAACTTGGTATGGGAGGAATTTGAACTTCCTGAAGCCGAGGAAACAGAGGAGACCGTCTACACCGAGCAGCAACTTTCTGCCATGACGGTGGTGGAGTTGAAAGAAATCTGCACCTCGCTGGGCATTTCCACCAGCATGAACAAGGCCAATATGATCCAGCTGATTCTATCGGCGGGAGGTGGCATAGATGGCTGACATAGCAAGCATCATTCGTGATGCCACTGTCATCATGGCCGCCATCGGGTCGCTCATTGCTGTGATCGGCATTATGCTGCGGATCATCGACGGCGTGAAGTGTCTTTTGCGACACAACATGATGCACACCTACTATCGCCGCAGGGAAACCAAGCAGATCAGGCAATACGAAATGGAGGACTTTGAGGCCGAATACAAGGCCTATAAGGCACTGCGGGGCAACAGCTTTGTGGATAAAATCCGTGGCGAAGTGATGCGGTGGGAAGTCATTAGCTGAGAAAGAGAGGAGAACATGATGAGTAACAGAACATACGACATTTTGAAATGGGTGGCACTGGTGGCGCTGGATGCCCTGGGTTTGCTATACAGCACGCTGGCGGGCATTTGGGGCTTGCCCTACGGCGATCAGGTGCTGAAAACCTGCACCGCCGTGAGCCTATGTGTCGGCACATTGATCGGCATCAGCAGCGCATCTTACAAAGGAGACGATGGACATGAGTAACAGCAAGCTGGTGGACTACACCAAGATCTCTCCGCACAAGACCAGTCCCCGTGACCACGCCATCGACAAGATCACCATTCACCACATGGCGGGCAATCTCACAGTGGAAACCTGCGGCAATGTGTTTCAGGGCAGCCGTGAGGCCAGCGCCAACTACGGCATCGGCTCCGACGGGCGAGTGGGTCTATATGTAGAGGAAAAGGACCGCTCATGGGCCAGCGCCAACCGTGCCAACGATATGCGTGCCGTGACCATCGAGGTGGCTAACGAGGAGATTGGCGGCAACTGGCGTGTCAGCGACAAGGCGTACCGTAAGCTCATTGAGCTGTGCGCTGACATCTGCAAGCGCAACGGCATTGAAAAGCTCGTCTATACGGGCGATGCAAGGGGCAACCTGACCGAGCATCGCATGTTTATGGCCACCGGCTGTCCCGGCCCCTATCTCCACGGCAAGATGAAGGACATTGCCGAGGCGGTGAATGAAAAGCTGGCGGTACCTGAGGCGGCAACTGTCACCAAGTCTGCTGCTAAGACCGCAAAAATGGAGCATGCTGCGGCGTTCAGCGGTGCCTACGACAAGTCCTTTACCGTGACGGCAAAAACTGCACTGAATGTCCGTGCCGGTGCCGGTACAACAAAGGCGAAGCTGGGTACATTCCGACACGGTGCAAAGGTGCGCTGCTATGGCTACTACACCAAGGTGGGCGGTACGGCGTGGCTCTATGTCACTGACGGTAAGCTTTTAGGTTTTTGCAGCGAAAAGTATTTGAAGTGATAATGAAAAAGGCGGTGTCCGAAATGGACACCGCCTTTTTTTGGTGGAGATGAGGGGAGTTGCCCTGCGGGTATAAACTTCGTCTCTTCCTGCTCCAACCGCTGAGCAATTGCTACGGGGAGTCTCTTCTCATTGCAAAAACAGTCCACCGGACTGTTTTCTGCTGATTTTGTTTGCTCGCTGTCGCTCACACAAAATCAGAATTCGTTTCGACTCCCACACAAAGCCAATAAAAAACCGCCCATACGGGCGGCCTTTTTATTGGTGGAGATGAGGGGAGTCGAACCCCTGTCCGAAAGCGCTTTGACAAGACTTTCTCCGGGCGCAGTTAAGTTTCTACATTCCCTCCTCGTGAAGACACTTAACAGACTTCACGATTCAGTAGAGTCATGATGCGTGGGCGGGGCAACTCTTACCCGCCGCACGGACGCCACATAAACGACGCCTTCCCCGGCCTGTGGCCTCTCCGGTTCAGACGGTCACTGCTTAAGCAGCGACAGCAACAGTATTAGTGTTGTTGTTTAATTTATAAGTTTGCCCGTTTTATGGTGGTCAGGCGCCACCGCCCGCTTATCCAGCCTCCACACCCCCGTCGAAACCGGTGCATCCCCGAATCTATCAAATCGGGTTAGGTGCTTTTTCCGTGTACCGGAGGCTTTTCCCTCCGGTACACGGGCGATATATTACATGTGATACGGATCGGGCAGCTTATCCGGTGCAGGATAATCAATGCCCTTGGTGTCCACCGTGACGGATTTCATCACCTGCGGCTTTTTCGGCTTATTGGTCATCATGTTGCGGGGCTGGGAAGCAATGGCATCCACCTCGTCCATGCCCTCGATCACCATGCCGAAGGCGGCATACTGACCGTCCAGATGGGGGGAATCCTTATGCATGATGAAGAACTGGCTGCCGGCGCTGTCCATGGCCTGCGCACGAGCCATACTCAAAACGCCACGGGTATGGCGCAGATCGTTGGTGACGCCGTTGGCGGCAAACTCGCCCTTGATGCAATAGCCGGGGCCACCCATGCCGGTGCCGTCGGGACAGCCGCCCTGAATCATGAAGCCATAGATGCAGCGGTGGAAGATCAGACCGTTATAAAAGCCGCTGTTGGCCAGACTGATGAAATTGCGTACGCTCTGGGGCGCAATATCGGGATACAGCTCGGCAACGATCTTCTTGCCGTTTTCCATTTCAATGGTAACAATAGGATTATTCATACATATCTCCTTTCGGGATCAATAACGATTTTTTTCACGCACGGCACGATCCATCTCACGCTTGGCATCACGCTTGGCGATGGTATCACGCTTATCATAGGTCTTTTTGCCCTTGCACACGCCCAACTCTACCTTGACACGGGAGTCTTTGAAGTACACCGACAGCGGAATCAGCGCCAGACCATCCTGCTTTTGCAGGTCGTGGAGCTTGCGGATCTCACGCTTGTGCAGCAAAAGTCGCTTGGGCCGATCCGGGTCTCTATTGAAAATGTTGCCCTTTTCATACGGCGAGATGTGCAGATTATAGGCATAGATCTCGCCATCTTTCGCCACGCAGAAGGAGTCCTTCAAATTCAAGGTGCCTTGACGGATGGACTTGACCTCCGTGCCGAACAGCTCGATGCCCGCCTCGTACTTGTCCTCCACGAAATAATCGTGGTGCGCTTTGCGATTTTGAGCGGCTATTTTGATACCACGCTTTTCCATGGATGACCTCCTTACAAAGATTTCAGCCTATTATAGCACGGTTTTTCCTTCGTTGCAAGGTTGGCTTTTGGCGAAATATGTGGTACAATACACAAAATTGACCATGAGGTGACAGACAATGGATCTGACAGAAAAGAAAATTTCTTCCAAGGAAGTATATCACGGCAAAATCTTGCGTGTGAAAGTAGATGAGGTGACTTTGCCCAATGGTAAGACCGCCCTGCGTGAGGTGGTGGAGCATCCCGGCTCGGTGGCTGTGCTGGCGCTGGATGAGAACAACTGCGTGCCTATGGTACAGCAGTTCCGCTACACCATGGGGCGCATCATGCTGGAGGTGCCTGCCGGCAAGATCGATCCCGGCGAGGAGCCTTTACAAGCCGCCAAGCGTGAGCTGAAAGAAGAGGCGGGCGCTGAGGCAGGGGAATGGATCTCACTGGGACACATGGTGGCGGCTCCCGGCTGCTACAACGAGGTGATTTATCTATATCTGGCAAAGGGACTATCCTTCGGTGCATGTCAGCCTGACGAGGATGAGTTTTTGGACATGGCACGCATGCCGCTGGAGGAGCTGGTGCAAAAGTGCATCGACGGCGAGATCGCCGATGCAAAGACGCAGATCACCGTGCTGAAGGCGAAGATGATGCTGGGATAACTAAGCCTTGCATCGGTGTGGAAAATTTGCTACACTGGTGGAAAGAGCAAAGAAAGGCAGGCTGTGACTATGAAAAATCGCAAGACGATTGCCACCGTATTTCTGGCGATCGCTATCATCAGCTACATACTGAGAATTGCAAACATCCTATACATTCCCGCTCTGACGGCTGTGGCGCTGGCGGTGGCAATGCTGATCGTGGGCGTGACGATGATCCAAAACGGAGGCAGCAAAAAAGTACCCGGCATCCTGGTGCTGGCGTTGGGCCTGTTTGAGATTCTGATGGGCGTTCTGGAGATCTATCGGCTGGTGAAGGGTCTATAAGAAAACCGTATAACCAAAGAGAGTGCAAGCTATCTTGCGCTCTCTTTTTTTGCGCTTTTTTGCCCGTGTTTCCACCGCCACAGCAACAACGCAGACAACAAACCCGACTTTTGCACAATGTAGTGAGGAGGGATGCAAATGGCTACATTTGACGGCGTTGCGGCACAATGCCAATGCTGCGACGGCGAGATCTATCAGGGGGAGAATTACTATTTCATCAACGGCGATATCTTTTGCGAGGATTGCCTGGAGGACTACGCCCGACGCTATTTTACGCCGTTTTTGGTGGAGGGGGATTGACATGAAGCGAAACGATGTGGATTGGGCGCTGTTGCGGCAGGAATACGAGCAGGGGAACATCAGCCAAAAGAATTTGGCAGCGCAACACGGCGTATCCCTTTCGGCGGTGCAATACCACGCAAGAACAGAAAAGTGGCGCAAGACCGGCGACGCCAAGTCCGGTGACGCAAAGATACAGCTATCGGCGGCGGCACAGCAGCTTTCACGCATGGCTACAGAGCGCCTGCGGCAATGCGACAGCGAGGAGCTTGCCACCAAGGAAATGAAAGAGCTGACCGCCATGCTGAAAGAACTGGGCGCACTGATGCGCTCATTTGAAAGTGAAACCAAGGAGGAGACCATCGTGCGTGTGGTGCTGGAAAACGAGGTGCGACAATGGAGCGAGTGATGACGCTGGCTGCGCCCAACGAAAAGCAGAAGGAATTTCTCGCCTGCCGCAAAAAATACATCGCTTTCGGCGGTGCAAGAGGCGGTGGCAAAAGCTGGGCCGTGCGCACCAAGGCAAAGCTACTGGCGCTGCGCTACGATGGCATTCGGCTGCTATTGGTGCGGCGCACCTATCAGGAGCTGGAGAACAATCACATCCGCTTTTTGCGCCGTGAACTCAGCGGCATCGCCGAATACAAGGCCACGGCACGGCAATTCCTCTTTCCCAACGGCAGTGTATTAGAATTTGGCTACTGTGCCTGCGACAGCGATCTCGACCGCTATCAGGGCGCAGAGTATGATGTGATCTTCTTGGACGAGGCCACCCAGCTGCGGGAGGAATGGATGCGGCAATTTGCCGCCTGCGTCCGTGGCGTCAACGATTTTCCCAAGCGTATTTACTACACCTGCAATCCCGGTGGGCCGGGACACGGCTACATCAAGCGGCTTTTCATCGATCGGCGCTTTTATGCAGGGGAAGATGCCCGGGACTACATCTTTATTCCTGCCAAAGTCACCGACAACAAGGCACTTTTGCAGGCACAGCCGGACTACTTACAGCAGCTAAAGGCACTGCCGAGAAAGCTGCGTGAGGCATGGCTGGAGGGAAAATGGGACATCTTTCAGGGACAATTCTTTCAGGAATTTACCAACGATCCCGAGCACTACAAGGACAGACGCTTTACCCATGTCATTGAGCCCTTTGACATTCCACGGGACTGGCGGATCTATCGCAGCTATGACTTCGGCTACGCCAAGCCCTTCAGCTGTGCGTGGTGGGCGGTGGATCACGATGGGTGTATCTACCGCATTTTAGAGCTATACGGCTGCACAGACAATCCCGATGAGGGGGTGCGCTGGACGCCCGATCGCCAGTTTGCCGAGATACGCCGCATCGAGGACACCCATCCGTGGCTGAAGGGACGGGACATTCAAGGCGTGGCCGATCCGGCCATCTGGGACACCAGCCGTGGCGAGAGTATCTATGAAACCGCTCTGAAATACCGCATTTTCTTTCAAAAGGGGGACAATCGGCGCATTCCCGGCTGGATGCAGATTCACTACCGCATGAGCTTTGACGAGGAGGGCTATCCCACATTCTATGTGTTTTCCACCTGCCGTGCATTTCTGCGGACCATTCCCACGCTGCTATTCGACGACACGCAGCCGGAGGATCTGGACACACGGCAGGAGGATCATGTGGCGGACGAAACACGATATTTCTGTATGTCTCGGCCCATTGCGCCACAACGCAACGAGGTGGGCGCTATGCCGGCGGACGATCCGCTGGATATGAAAAAGGGAACGTATTCCTTATGGAACGGTGTGCGGCGTTTTTGAGTATTTCGAAGAAAAAACGCCGTGTTGTGACAAGTCTATGCAACAGCGATGGCAACATTTGACGGTTTGGGAGGATATAGTGAAAGGCTTATTCACGAGAGGAGGAACACGATGAATTTTGAGCAATCAATGGAGATTCTGCACCCGAAAATCGGGCGGGAGGAAGTGCGTCAGGCAGCACAGATCCTGAAAAAGTACAAGCAGGGTAAGGCACATCTGGAGCAGCGTATCATCGACGATGAGCAGTTCTGGAAGATGCGGCACTGGGAACAGATGGACAAAAACGGAGAGGGCGGTAACGGCGCCGATCCGAAACCCACCAGCGGCTGGCTGGTGAACTGTATCCTATCCAAGCACGCTGACGCCATGGACTGCTATCCGGAGCCTACCGTGCTGCCCCGTGAGATGGACGATCAGCCCGAGGCACGCAGACTCAGCCGCATCTTGCCGGTGATCCTGAAAAAGAACCAGTTTAAGCGTGTCTACGCCAACGCATGGTGGTACAAGCTGAAATCCGGCTGCGCCGCTTACGGTATCTTCTGGGATCCTGCTAAGCTGGGCGGTATGGGCGATATCAGCATTCGACGCATGGACTTGCTGAACCTCTTTTGGGAGCCGGGCGTGATGGACATTCAGGATTCGCAGCACTTCTTTTCCACCGAACTGGTGGCAAATGATGTGCTTTTGGAGCAGTATCCTATGCTCAACGGCAAGTTGGGTGGCGGCAACTTTACCGTCAGCCGCTATCTCTACGATGACACGGTGGATACCTCCGACAAGTCGCTGGTGGTGGATTGGTACTACCACACGGTGGTGGGCGGCAGAAAGGTGCTGCAATACTGCAAGTTTGTGGGCGACACCGTGCTTTACGCCACCGAAAACGACACCGCCGTACCCATGAAAACGGTGACGGTGGGCGTGGACGAAAACGGACAGCCCATCATGGAGCATGTGCCGGCAGGCCCATCCGTTGCCATGCGTGGCTGGTACGATCACGGGAAGTATCCCTTCGTATTCGATGTGCTGTTTCCTGAGGAGGGAACGCCCTGTGGCTACGGCTATGTGGACTTATGCAAAAGTCCTCAGAAGCAGATCGACCTGATGAATCAGGCAATCTTAAAGAACACGCTGGCGGCGGCGACACCACGATTTTTCATTCGCAGTGACGGTGCCGTCAACGAAAACGAGTACGCCGACTGGACAAGACCATTTGTACACACCAACGGCAATCTGGGCAGCGACTCCATTGCACCCATCCAGACAAACCATCTCGACAGCATCTATGTGGCGATCCTCAACAACAAGATCGCCGAGATGAAGGAAACCGCCGGTAACCGTGATGTGGCAAACGGCGGCACCGCCTCCGGCGTGACCGCTGCCACCGCCATTGCCGCCTTGCAGGAGGCGGGCGGTAAGCTCAGCCGCAACATGATCGACGACAGCTACGAGGCGTTCAGCGATGTGGTGACCATGTGCATTGAGCTGATCCGTCAGTTCTATCAGCTGCCCCGACAGTTCCGCTTGCTGGGGAAGGCCGGCACCATGGAGTTCGTCAGCTACGATAACAGCGGCTTACAGATGCAGGAGATGTCCGACGGCATGGGCGTGAGCTACCGTGTGCCGGAATTCGATCTGGAGATCGCAGCGCAGGAGGAAAATCCCTACAAGACCATGGAGCACAATCAGCTGGCGCTGCAGCTGTTCCAGATGGGCTTTTTCCGTGAGGATATGGCCGATCAGGCGCTGCGCTGCCTGCAATTGATGGATTTCAAAAACAAGGACGAGCTGGTGCAGGTCATTCAGCAGGGACAGACGCAGGCAAGGCAGATGGAGAAGATGCGTCAGCAGATGATGGCCATGGCGGCTGTGGTGGACGATGCCAAGGGGACACATCTGCTGGAGGCGATGCAGGCGGAGGAAATGCCGGAAGCGGCTGCCTCGAGCGGCAGAGTGAAAACGGAAAAAGCACTGTCCATGACCGATCGGCAGCGACAGAAAACGCGGGAGGCGGTGAAGCCGCTATGATCCGCAGCGTGATGACACACAACCGTGTGACCATGCAGGGTCACGCCGATTTTGCGCCACGAGGTGAGGATATCGTTTGCGCCGCCGCCAGCGCACTGGTCTATGCACTGATTGCAGCGCTGGAGGAGAAGCAGGAGATCCGTGAATTGGTCATTCGGCCCGGCTATGTGACCGTGGCGGCAAAGGACAATGCCTGCCGGGCGGAATTTGCCATGCTGCGCAGCGGACTGGGTCAGCTGGCTGCCAGATATCCCCAGTGCGTGCAGATAATGTGATTTGCCCTACGGGGTGGACGAGGAAAATTACGGGTCGTGACCTACCACGGGGGAGGAACAATATGCGAAAACATTTTTGGGACTTTCAGCTGTTTGCCGAAGAAGAGGAGGCAATCATGGAAACGGCAGTTTCCGACGAAACGGGCGAGATCATTCCTGACGCCGAGGAAGAAAGCGATTTTGAAACACTGATTCACGGTCAATACAAAGAGGATTTTGACCGGAGAGTGCAGAAAATTCTGGATGGACGACTGAAAAACCTGCGGCAGGAAAACTCTCAATTACGCCGACAGCAGGAACAGCAGGATGCCTTTGCTCGCAACGCTTTTCGGCGTTTGGCGCAGGGAGAGGAGGAGCTAAAAGGCCTCTATCCCGATTTCGACTGGCGCAATGAGCTGCGCAATCCCGCCTTTGGAAATCTGATCCGAGCCGGCGTGGACGGCAAGACCGCCTACGAGGTGGTACATCACCGTGAGATGATGCGCCGTGCCATGGAATACGCCGCCAACCGTGCCGTGGAGCAGATGGCTCGTTCGGTGGCCAGCGGCGCAAGGCGTGTGGGGGAAAACGGCGGTCACAGCATGACCACCAGTCGAAACGACCCCAAGAACCTATCCAGTGAAGAGCTGGCGGAGATCCGTCAGCGTGTATTCGAGGGAGAAAAAATCCGGTTCTGACCCATCGTGTTTCGCCAAAATGAAAGGAGATTTTACAACATGGAAAATATGAACTACTTTGATTTGCAGCTGTTTGCAAGCGAGCCTAACACCCAGACCACCGGCGGTCTCAGCGCTGAAATGAAAACCTACTACGGCATGGAGCTGTTGGAGAACGCCAAGCCTCAGCTGGTACACAATCAGTTGGCGGCTACAAAGCCCCTGCCCGTGGGCGGCGGCAAGACCGTGGAATGGCGTAAGTTCGGCGCCTTTGACAAGGCGCTGACTCCCCTGACCGAGGGCGTTACTCCCGACGGCAGCGGCATTTCCGTCAGCTACATCACCAAGGAGCTGAGCCAGTACGGCGACTACACTACCGTGTCCGATATGCTGGATCTGACCGCCATTGACGATGTGGTGTTGGAGATCACCGACCGCCACGGCGCCAACATGGGCCTGACGTTGGACACCGTGACTCGCAATGAAATTCAGCAGGGCAAGCAGGTCATCTATGCGCCTATCCTGAGCGCTGACGGTCAGCAGACGGAGGTCACCTCCCGCTACGCTTTGACCGGCGATTGCAAGATGACCAGTGAGCTGGTGGCAAAGGCCGCCACCCAGCTGAAGAAGATGAATGCACCCACCTTTGACGGCAAGTATGTCTGCATCATCCATCCCAGTGTTGCCTACGATCTGCGTCAGGACGAGGCTTGGATCGCCGCACATCAGTATGCCGCCGCTACCGAGCTGTTCTCCGGCGAGATCGGTGAGCTTCACGGCGTGCGTTTCGTGGAGACCACCGAGGCAAAGATCTTCCGTGGCGAGGATCTGGCATCCGACAGTCGTACTTTGAGCGTCAACGGCGCATCCAACGCCAACACCGTCAACTTCGACGGCGGCAGCGTGGAGGCAAATGAACTGGCAGGCCGCTATGTGGTCATCGGCGGTCAGCGCTGCAAGGTTATCAGCAACACCGCTGACACCCTGACTTTGGACGAGGCAGTCAATGCAGCTGACAACGAGGTGATCTATCCCGGTGAGGGCGGCGCCGACGGCATCGCCGTTTACGGCTGCCTGTTCGTGGGTAAGGGCGCTTACGGCGTGGTGGATCTGAGTGAGGGTACGGAGGTCATCGTGAAGCCCCGTGGCTCCTCCGGTACCGCCGACCCCTTGGATCAGCGCTCCAGCGTGGGCTGGAAGGGTATCCATGCCGCCGCTATTCTGTACGATGAATACATCGTGCGTGTGGAATGCGGCTCCAGCTACTCCAACGAGGATAAGGCCAACTGACAAAACGCTGAAAACCATCCCCTCTGCTGCACTTCGCCGCAGAGGGGAAACTATGGCAATGACTTTGAAAGGAGATCGGGAAGATGAACAATATGGTGAAGATTTTACTGCCTCGCGGCAGAAAGAACGAGGAGAATTTCGTGATCGTTTCCGTGAACGGACGCAGCTACAAGATCATGAAGGGCGTGGAGGTGGAGGTACCCCGTTTCGTAGCAGAGGTACTGGAAAATGCTGACATGATGGCCGACACCGCCGCTCGCTTCGTGGACAAGATGGCATCCTGAAACCGTGGGGTGAGATCATGGCTAATCTGACAGTGGAACAGGTTTTACAGCAGGTGGACGCCTTGCTGCCAAACCAGTACTCGGAAACAGAGAAAATGGAGTGGCTATGCCGTGCGGAGGGGTTTGTGGTGGAGGAAATCCTGCGATGCTACGATGAAAACATCCTGCCGCCGCAAAAGCTGACACTCCGGCAGGAGCTGCTGGTGGAGCCGCCCTATGACGGGCTCTATCGACACTACATCGAGGCGCAGATCCACTATGCCAACGGGGAGATGGAGCGATACAACAACGCTGCCACTGCGTGGAACAATGCCCTTGTGACCTATCGTGACTACTACTGCCGACATCATCTGCCACGGCAGGATGCACTGGCACTGAAACTGATGTGAAAGAGGTGAGGGTATGTTTTTGACAACGGCAAGAGTGCCGATACAGACTCGCATCAGCGTCAACAGCTTTTTAGGGCTGGATCGGCGTGACAAGGCGGCGGTGGGGACATTTGCCGCACTGAACAATATGTCCTCCGACGGATATCCCACCCTCAGCACACGATTAAAGCGAGGTGTTGTGACCACTATGGCCCGTCCTCGTGGGTTGACGGTGAAGGACTGCCTGATCTGGGTGGATCGCAGTACTCTCTACATCAACGGAGCCGCTACCGGCGTGACCTTGACCGATACCGACAAGCAGCTTGTGAGCATGGGCGCCTATCTCATCATCTTTCCGGACAAGAAGTACATCAACACCTGCGATCTGACCGATTGGGGCAGCTTGGAAAACGCTGTGACGGTCAGCAAAACGGTGAAGTTTTCCCTCTGCATGGTTGATGGTACGGAATACGAGGACTATACCGCAGGCAGCAAGGCGCCCAACCAGCCGGCAGGCGGCGATTTGTGGTTGAACACTGCGAAAAAGAAAACAGCCCTGATGCAATACGACGGCGAGGTATGGGAAGAGATCGTGGACACCTATGTGAAGCTGCAATGCTCGCAGATCGGTGTGGGGTTTTCACAGGGAGATGGCGTGGAGATCAGCGGCTGCGAGGTGCAGAAGCTCAACGGCACCCATGTGGTGGCGGCTGTGGAGGACAACGCACTGGTGGTGGAGGGCATCATCAGCGGTGCCGTCAGCCAATCCGGCGGTTTGACGGTGCGGCGCAGTGTGCCGGATATGGACTTTGTGGTGGAGAGCGGTAACCGCTTATGGGGCTGCAAGTACGGCATGGTGAACGGCGAGGCGGTCAACGAAATCTATGCCTCAAAATTGGGCGATTTTA
>JAZLJB010000015.1:0-19551 GCA_045617685.1 Vescimonas sp. | reverse complement strand
GTGGCGACCCGCCCGGCATCCTTTTTTGCTGCAACTGTATTTTACTTACTGCCCTGCTGCCATCTCCAGGAGTCACGGCACATATCCTCCACGGTCTTTTTCGCCGTCCAACCTAATAGGCGTTCAGCCTTGTCGGTCTTGGCATAACAAGTGGCCAAGTCACCGTCACGGCGTGGTGCCATGCGGTGAGGTACCGCCACACCGTTGACACGCTCAAAGGTTTCCACCAGTTCCAATACGCTGGTGCCGTGTCCGGTGCCTACATTGATTGCCTCCCAGCCCTTGTGTTCCAAAGCGTATTCCAGTGCCTCCACATGGGCCTGCGCCAGATCCACCACATGGATGTAATCACGCACGCCGGTGCCATCAGGTGTATCATAATCGTTGCCGAAGATAGACAACTCCTTGCGAATACCGGCAGCCGTTTGGGTAATATACGGCATCAGGTTGTTGGGAATACCGTTGGGCATTTCGCCGATCAATCCGCTTTCATGGGCGCCCACCGGATTGAAGTACCGCAGGCACACCACGCTCAGTTCGGGATCTGCGGCACAGGCGTCTGCCAGAATCTGCTCGATCATCTGCTTTGTCCAGCCGTAAGGATTGGAGCAGTGTCCGGCCGACATCGTTTCATCATAGGGAATCGCATTCTCGGTGCCGTACACTGTGGCGGAGGAGCTGAAAATCAACTGCTTTACCTGATTGCGTGCCATCGTCTCCAGCAAAGTCAGGGTGGTGTCCAGATTGTTGCGATAGTAACGCACCGGCTGTTGTACGGACTCGCCTACTGCCTTGTAGCCGGACAGATGTACCACAGCATCAATTGGCTGTGCCGCAAACACCTTCTCCAAGGCCTGCGCATCGGCCACATCTTCCACATATAATTTGGCATGGTGTCCCGCAATTTTTTCAATACGCTGCACCACATCCTCTTTGCTGTTGGACAGGTCATCCACAATGACCACATCGCAGCCCTGCTCCAACAGTTCCACAGCCACATGGCTGCCGATAAATCCGGCGCCGCCGGTCAATAATACCGTTTTTTTCATCATTTCACTCAACTTTCACTATGATGGACGCTTTCAAAATGATACACGCCCATACCGTCGCAATACATACCCGTCCATTGATCTGACAGCTGCGCCGTCTGCGTGGTGAAGTACAACGGTATCACATTGCCTTTTTCCAACAGCAAGCGCTCGGCATCTGCCAGGTAAGCATCACGGGCCTCTGCGCTGGACGAAGCCCGCACCACACGCATGAGCATATTGTATGCGCTGGAATGGAACATTGCATAGTTGCCGTCCGCACCGCTCTCCCACCGGCTCAAAAAGCCGCTAGCATCGTTGCATTTTGCATCCAACTCCATCAAAGCCATGGTGAACTCACCTTTATCCAAGGCGGTCTGCAGCGCATCCCTTGTCACGGGTTTCAGTGATACTGTCAAACCCAGTTGTTCTTTCCATCCGTCCGCAATGGCACCTGCCACCTGAGTCATAGCAGGCGTATCTTCATACCGCAAGGTCAATGTGCCCAGTTTGCTCACATCTACATCCAAATCCTTTGCGGCGGCGCAGGATAATTCATAGTCACTGTTGTCGATCAGTGCGCCGGTCAGCTCACGATAGTCGCCTTCCTGTGTTGCCGCAATACCGTGGGGTACCAAACCCTCCGCCGGCAAATAGGATCGCTCGCCCAACAGTTCGGCAATGGCAGAGCGGTTGATGGTCAAGGTCATCGCCTGACGCAGTGCTTTGTTGCGCAGCCGCTCATTCATCTGATTTATCAGCAGCACACCGACGCTGCGGCCGTCATCTGCCGCCCATGTATTGGGTTCTTTTTCAATCGCCTCACGGCTCAGTCCGATAACAGCCTCAGCCTCACCGTCGTCGTAATATTCGGCAGTCTCCTCATCCGATTTCGTCAAAATAAAGGTTATCTTATCGGTGCCCATGCTCTTGTCATCATAATACTGATGGGAAAGGCGCAGCGCCAGTTGATTGTCCTCTTGCTTCTCCACGGTGTAAAGGCCATTGGTCATAGCCGGATCTTCCTTTGAAACGGGCATGGTGGCAACGGCGGTGCAAACACTACTGACAAAATACGGGCAGTGGCAATTCAGTTTGACCACCAAAGTTTCATCGTCCTTGGCTTTCACCTGCAGAGCAGATGTCTTTTCACCGTTTTGGACTTTACGATAGCCATCCACCATGTTGAGGATAGACGCATCGGCAAAATTGTTCTTGGGACTTACCAAGCGGCACCATGCATAGACAAAGTCACCGGCTGTCACCTTTTCGCCGTTGGTCCATCGAATATCATCACGGAGTTTGAATGTATATGTCTCCGTGCCGTCCAGATTGTCCTCGCACTGGTAGCTCTTTGCCATGCCGGGCAAAACACCTGTGCTGCCGGTTTTCATCAGGTTTTCACGGATATGCACCACTGCCGTTTTTTCGGCCTGCGTTTGCGCCTCAGCCGGATCCAAAGTATGGATTTCACCTGCCAGCGCCACACGCAAGGCGGTGGTTTCTTGTTTCTCTGTGCAGGCGAATAATGTCAGCATCATCAGAATCGCCAACAGCATCGCCATGCAACGCTTCAAATATTTCATAAGGTACTCCTTTAATACATACTTAAATACATTATACCTATTTTTAAGATAAAGTAAAGCTACAAATCTACACCACATAAAAATGACAGTCACAACTGTGACTGTCATTTTTGTTTACTTTTTCACCGGAATCACATGTCCGTTTTCGTCCAGCTTTGCCGGGATGATCTGGCTGCGGGTATTGCGTGCGATATCATCCAGACGCATGCGGCTGGGGAAATCGCTGAGCAGCGTATAGGCAACACCATGTTTCTTGGCTCGACCTGTACGGCCGATGCGATGGATATAGTACTCGTTCTCGTCGGGCACTTCATAGTTGAACACAGCATCCACATCGTCCACATCAATACCACGAGCCGCCACATCTGTGGCAACAAACACACGAAGCTTACCCTCACGAAAACGGTTCATCACTTCCTCACGCTTGCGCTGTGGGATATCCCCGTGGATGCACTGGGCATCAATGCCACGCATCTGCAAAAACTTGGTGACGCGTTCCGTACTGCCTTTGGTATTGCAGAAGCACACCACTCGCTCCAGCTGTTCACTTGCTAAAATTCGGGCAATGGTATCTACCTTTTCATTTCCGGAAACCTCCAGACGATACTGCAAGATATCCGGCTTATTCTCCTCGGTGGCCTGCACGGTGATTTCCTCGGGATCACGTTGATAGACCCAGGAAATATCCATCACCTCACGGGAAATGGTGGCAGAAAACATACCCAAATTCTCACGGGCAGGAATCTTATCCAAAATACGAGTCACATCGTGGATAAAGCCCATGTCCAACATGCGGTCGGCCTCATCCAAAACCACGGTCTTGACATCTTTCACCACAACGGTGCGTCGTTTCATGTGGTCACTTAACCGCCCCGGTGTTGCCACCACGATCTGCGGCTTGCGTTTCAGGGCATTGATCTGCTTGCCAATGGGCTGACCGCCATACAAACACACCAAACGCACGCCCTCATGGCACACAGCGATGTCACGCATTTCATCGGTGATCTGCATGGCAAGCTCACGAGTGGGTGCCAAAATGATGGCTTGTACTTTCTCACTTTCAGGATCGATACGCTCAATGATAGGAATACCAAATGCCATCGTCTTGCCGGTACCGGTGGGTGCCTTGGCAATGACATCCTTTCCCTCCATCATGGGCGGTATGCACCCTGCCTGTACGGGGGTGCTGATTTCGTAATGCTTATTTCTGATAGCACGCATGGTGGGCTCGGACAGCCCAAAGGTATCAAAACGCACGCCTGCGGTAATTTCCATATCCTATTCCTCTTTACTCTTTATAATCTCACGATACCTATTATAGCACGGCTGTCAATAAGAAAGCATCGGGACAGCGCAAGCCATCCCGATGTCAAATTCACTTTTTATAAGGCACATGCCAGATCTTATCCGCATAATCGGCAATGGAGCGGTCGGATGCAAAAATTCCGCTGCGTGCAATATTGGCAAGGCTCATGGTATTCCATTTCTTTCGGTCCAAATAGGTTTCCGTCATTCGTTGCGAGGCCGCACAGTATGAGGCGAAATCCGCCAAAAGCATATAGCTGTCGCTGCTTAAAAGCTGCTGATAAATATCTTCATAGCTGACGCCATCGGCAAAGCCGACCTTGATCTGATCCAGCACACGGCGCAAAAGAAGATCCCGTTCATAGAGCCGCCGTGGCTCATAATTGGGGCGTAGCTGCGCCACCTCATCAGCATTGAGTCCGAACAGAAACATATTATCCTTGCCCAACAACTCATACATTTCTACATTGGCGCCGTCCAAAGTACCCAGCGTCAGGGCGCCGTTCATCATGAATTTCATGTTGCCCGTGCCGCTGGCCTCCTTACCGGCGGTGGAGATCTGCTGGCTGACCTCACTGGCGGGGATCAGTTCCTCCGCAAGGGATACCCGATAATTTTCCAAAAACACCACTTGCAATTTATCCTTGCAGATGGGATCGCTATTGATCTGCATGGCAAGAGAATTGATAAGCTGAATGATGCGTTTTGCCGCAACATAACCCGGTGCTGCCTTAGCGCCGAACAGAAACACTTGAGGCACCATATCACAACTTGGATTGTCTTGCAGGCGCTGATAAAGATGGATAATGTGCATCACATTAAGAAGCTGACGCTTATATTCATGGAGCCGCTTGACATGGACATTAAAAATGCCATCTGTATTCAGTGTCACACCATGGGCGTGCTTGGCATAGCGTGCAAATGCCAATTTATTATCCCGTTTGATACGCTCCAAACGTTGCAGCACCGTGGCATCCACGGCAAAGTGGCTGAGATCCTTTAAGCGCTGGGGTTCAATGAGATATTCTTCTCCCACCAAGTCGCACAACATGTCATTGAGTCCCGGATTGATTTGTCCCAACCAGCGGCGGTGGTCTACGCCATTGGTCACATTTTGAAACTTTTGGGGTGTCATCTGATAGGCATTGCGGAACACATCATGCCGCAAAATATCCGAATGCAAGGCGCTGACGCCATTCACCGCCATACTGCCCGCCACGCACAAATTGGCCATGCGCACTTGCCCATCCCAAATGATGGCCATACGGCGCAAGGGGTCTTTGTTGCAGTAGAAGCTTTCCACTTTGTGCTCATAACGCCATGCGATCTCCTGCAAAATCTGCCAGATGCGAGGCAGCAAGATCGCCACCAGCTCCTGCGGCCAGACCTCCAGTGCCTCGGCAAGCACCGTGTGATTGGTATAGGCCACGGCATGCGAGGTAATGTGCCACGCCTCATCCCAGCCCATGCCGGCATCGTCCACCAGAATGCGCATGAGTTCGGGAATAACCAGTGCCGGATGGGTATCGTTGATCTGTATCACATTCTTCTCATGAAAGTTTTTCAATGTGCCGTAGGTTTGGATATGCCTGCGGGTAATGGACTGCACGGTAGCACTGACAAAGAAATATTGCTGTTTGAGCCGCAAGGATTTGCCCTCATAATGATTATCTTCCGGATACAGAATTTTGGAAATGGTATCCGCCATAGCCCGCTCTTCACTGGCACGCAGATACTGTCCCTGCGAAAAGAGCTCCATATCCACCGATTTGGGTGATTTGGCCTGCCACAAGCGCAAGGTGTTGGTATGAAGCGTTTGGTAGCCTCCGATCGCCATATCACAAGGAATTGCCAACACACGGGTATAATCCTCGTGAACGGCCATCATGCGTCCGTTATCCCAAACAGTACGCACCTTACCGCCAAAATGCACCTCCTCGGTTTCCTGAGGCTTGGGCATCAGCCATGCATCGCCTAAGCCCAGCCAATCATCCGGCAGCTCCACCTGCTGACCCTCCACGATTTTCTGGCGGAAAATACCCAACTCGTAGCAGATGGAATAACCGGTTGCCGGAATTTCCAGTGTGGTCATACTGTCAAGATAGCAGGCCGCCAAGCGTCCCAAACCGCCATTGCCAAGTCCGGCATCCGGTTCCTCCGCAAACACAGCGTCCGGTGAAAAACCCAAATCACGGATGGCATCCTGCAATTGGGGCAACAGCGCCAGATTATAGGCGTTTTTTGCCAAACTGCGACCCAGCAAAAATTCCAACGACAGATAGTGCACCTGCCTTTTTTCTTCACGGGCCGTTTTCTGGCGTGACTCCACATTGCGCTCCGCCATGATATCACGCAGCACCAATGCGCAGGCTTTCATCATCTCGCCCTCAGTGGCTTGCATTTGGGTGCAACCGTAATTCAGGCGCAGTTTTTGCACAATGCGTTCTTTCAAGATATCCTTACTGTATGGCTCCAAACATGGTTCCTCCCTATTTCATAATGTTGCGGTAAATATTGCGATACGTCTCAGCACTGCGTTCCCAACTGAAATCCTCGCACATACCATGACGCTGCACCGCTTGGAACGAGGTTCTGTCATAACGGTACAGATCCACCGCATGGCGCAGCACAAAGAGCATATCGTGGGCATTATACGCCGAGAACACAAAGCCGTTGCCGTCACTTTGCCCCACCTGACAATCGTGAACGGTATCGTTTAATCCTCCGGTCTGGCGCACAATGGGTACAGCGCCATAGCGCATGGCAATGAGTTGACTGAGGCCGCACGGCTCACTGCGTGAGGGCATCAAAAACAAATCGCTGCCGGCATAAATCTGCCGGGACAAAGACTCGGAATATTCAATTCTGACTGCCACTCGGCCGCTATAACACTCCGCTTGGCGGCGGAAAAAGTCCGCATACTGCGGCTCGCCGGTACCCAACAGCACAAATTGCGCTCCGCTTTCTATGATGCCATCAAACACACGGCACACCAGATCCAATCCCTTATGTTCTGCCAAGCGGGTCACCATGGCGATGAGCGGTGCATCGGCATCGACCTTAAGTCCCAGTTGGCGCTGCAAGGCTTCTTTACAGCTGCGCTTGCCCTCCATGTGATCGGGTGCAAACGCCGCCGGCAGCACCATATCGGCGGCAGGATCATAGCTTTCAATATTCAAGCCGTTCAACACGCCGTGCAGTTTATCTGCGCACCGTGCTACCACGCTGTGCAATCCGTAGGCGTACCGGGGTGAGCGGATCTGTTGGGCATAGGTGGGGCTGACGGTGGTAATTGCATCACTCATCAGCAGGCCGGCTTTCATCAAATTCACATCGCCGTCCATTTGCAGTGTCCCGTCATCCCACCAACCCTGGTGCAGACCCAACAAATCGGACACGGTATCAGGGGCAAAACGACCCTGATATTCCATGTTATGAATGGTAAACACCGTGCTCACCGAACGCAGCGCATCATTTCGCACCGCTAAGTCTTTCAGGTAAACAGACACCAGCGCCGTGTGCCAATCGTTGCAATGGATGACCTGCGGCATATCGTGCAGAAATGGCAGCAGCGCCACCACCGCTTTTGAAAAGAACGCAAAGCGCTCGCCATCATCGTACTCACCGTAGAGATTGGTGCGGTGGAAGTAGTGCTCATTATCCACAAAGTACCACTGCACGTCTCCGTATCGCAGGGAAAAAAGTCCGCAATACTCGTGTCGCCACGATAGGTCTACATAGATATAGCGCTCAAAGGTCATCTGATCACGCCAGTGCTGACTGATCTGTCCGTAAAGCGGCAGAATAACCGATACGGCTTCCCCTCGCTTAGTCAATGCCGCCGGCAAACTGCCAATCACATCTGCCAATCCGCCGGTTTTGCAAAAGGGAAACGCTTCACTGGCTGCAAATAAAATATTCATCGTTGCCTCCTTACACCTTACCGCCCTGCGGAATCAGCAGCGGACAGTTGGGGCTGCCCACCAATGTGTGTTTGGCGCCTATGACCACGTTCTTATCGGTGATAACATTACGGACGATGGCACCCTTTCCCACCACAGTATTTTCAAGCAGAATACACCCCTCCACATCTGCGCCCTGTTCAATGCGCACGCCACGAAACAGCACGCAATTGCGCACATTGCCCTGCACATCGCAGCCATCGGCAATCAGGCAATTTGCGCATGTAACAGTGGGATCAAGGTAAGTGGTGGCGGCATCGTTTTCCTTACCGATGATCGGGCGGCAGGGATGAAATAGCTGACGGCGTGTTGTGGGGTCTAAAAGCGCCATGGTATGCTGGTAATAATTCTGCACCGAACAGATCCGTGCGGCATAGTCCTCCCACACCCAGCCTTGAAAGCGATATTGCTGCGTCATATTCTGCAATACATGGTAGCGAAAGCTGTATCGCTGATGCGCCGTGCAGTCATTTACCATGCGCAAAAGTGCGGATTTGGTGACAACAAATACATTTAAGCATCGATAGCCTGACGGCATCTGTGTGTTGCACACAGTATCTATGATGCGCCCACTCTCATTCAGCTGAAAATAGGTGTCGGCGCATTCCCCTATTTGCGGTGTACACACGGCGGTCAGGTCGGCACCCGTAGCAATGTGATATTCCAGCACCTCTGCCAGAGGCAGATTGGCCGCCAAATCGCAATCGCACAGTGCCACATAGTCTTGGCGAATACTGCGCAAATAATCACCAACGGCGCCAAGCGCCTCCATTTTGCCACGAAAAGGCTGACCTTCTCCAAAGATCGGCAGTAATGTTAAACCGCCGTGATTACGGCTCAGATCCCACCGCTTTCCGGTACCGATATGCGCCAGCAGGCTCTGGCACTTGCCCTGCAACACGATGCCCACATCACTGACATCGGCGTTGACCAAATTGGAAAGCGCAAAATCCACCAAACGATAATCCCCGCCAAAAGGTACGGCGCCATGCACTCGGTGATCCGTCAATTCACGTAGGTTTGTTTTCTTATCATAGGCAAAAATGATGCCATGCATTCCTTTCATTTTTCTGCCTCCTTTTGCCGCAGGGCCTTAGGCGGTACGATTTCGCCGTCTGCAATTACGGTTTCCGGGCCCAGCACAGCAATGCCCCATGCGTTGGGTGCCGCCTCTTCCGGTAATGCCCCCACCGCAGCATCTTTTCCGATATGGCAATGCTCACCTACAATGGCATAGCGAATTCGAGCGCCACGCTCAATGACTGCACCGGGCATAATGACCGAATATGCCACCTGCGCATCTTCTGCCACAGTAGTACCATAACTGAGAACAGAATTCTTTACCTCACCTAAAACGCAGCACCCCTTTGCAACGGCGCTGTTGCCCACATCTGCCTGCAACCCCAGATAAGTAGGCGGACTGGCAGGCGTGCGGCTGTAAATGGGCCAGCGGCGGTTGAGAAGATTTAATCCCGATCCCGGCGAGAGCATATCCATATTGGCATCCCACAGCGAGTCCAGAGTACCCACATCTTTCCAGTATCCTGCAAAACGGTAGGCAGACATCTTCTCCCCACCGCCAAGCATCGCCGGAATGACATTTTTACCGAAATCGTTATCGGAATGGGGGTCGTTTTCATCGGCAATGAGATACTGCCGCAACTTGTCCCATGTAAACATATAGATACCCATAGACGCCAAATTGCTTTTCGGCTCTTTGGGTTTTTCAGCAAATTCGGTGATAAAACCTTCGCCGTCCACGCTCATAATGCCAAAGCGACCAGCCCCCTGTATGGGCACCTCCATCACAGCAATGGTACACGCAGCGCCGCTGTCCTTATGGTGGCGCAGAAGGTCGGAATAATCCATTTTATAAATATGGTCGCCGGACAGCACCGCCACATACTCCGGCGCATACTGCTCGATGAAGTCCATGTTCTGATAGATAGCATTGGCAGTGCCTTTATACCACACAGCGTCATCGGCGCTTTGATAGGGTGGCAGGATGTGTACGCCGCCATGACGGCGGTCTAATTCCCACGGCTGACCGTTGCCGATGTAACTGTTGAGTTCCAGGGGGCGATATTGGGTCAACACGCCCACTGTGTCAATTCCGGAATTGGCGCAATTGGACAGCGGAAAATCAATGATGCGGTACTTGCCGCCAAAGGGCACGGCAGGCTTTGCCATATTCCCCGTCAGTACATACAATCGGCTACCCTGCCCGCCGGCCAACAGCATTGCCACACATTCTCTCCTCACGCCTCATCCTTCCTTTCTCGCTGCAATAACAATGCACCCAACGGCGGAATATCCACCGTCAGCGATTGCCGTTTTCCGTGGGATGGTACATCTTGTGTCGCAATCGCTCCGTGGCTTCCTGCACCCTGACCGCCCCACTGAATATCCTCCGTATTAAACACCACATAGTATGTTCCCTCTGTGGGAACACCAAAGCAGTAATTCTGCCACGCCACCGGGGCGAAGTTGATCACAGCAATGATCTGGTTTCCTTTACTGTCCTGTCGGGAAAAAACAACCACATTATTGTGCCGATCATCTGCCACCAACCATAAAAAACCGCCCCAGCGGTCATCAATTTCCCACAACGCCGATGTATGGAGATACAACCGATTGAGCGCACGGATGCACTGATGTGTTTCCTGATACAGCGGCAAATCCAGCAAGTACCAGTCCAACTGTCCGTGGTGATTCCATTCATGCCATTGCCCCAGTTCCGCCCCCATGAAGGACAACTTCTTCCCCGGATGGCACAGCACATACGCCGTAAAGCTGCGTACAGCGGCAAGTTGTTGCTGCTCATCGCCCGGCATTTTCCCCCGCAAACTGCCTTTCATGTGCACCACCTCATCATGGCTGATGGGCAGCACAAAATGCTCAGAAAAGGCATACATCATGGCAAAGGTCAGGTCATGATGGTGGTCACGGCGAAAAAACGGATCCATTTTCAAATAGTGACACACATCATTCATCCAGCCCATATTCCACTTGAGAGAGAACCCCAAACCGCCGTCTTTTACGCTGTGGGTTACCTTTGGCCATGCGGTAGATTCCTCGGCAATCATCAGCGCTTTCGGGAATTGATGAGCCACCATGGTGTTCAGCTGGCGCAAAAAGTCGATGGCCTCCCAGTTTTCACGGCCGCCATGTCCGTTGGGACGCCACTGTCCACCGCTGCGGTCATAGTCCAGATACAGCATGGATGCCACCGCATCTACACGGAGTCCGTCGACATGGTATTCTCTCAGCCAAAAGGCCGCCGAGGACAGCAAAAAGCTCCTGACCTCGTGCTTGCCGTAGTCAAATACCCGTGTGCCCCATGTTTTATGTTCCCACTTTAGCGGATCGCTATACTCATAAAGACAACTTCCGTCAAATTCACGCAAGCCATGGTCATCCTTACAAAAATGGGCCGGCACCCAATCCAGAATGACACCGATATTCGCCTGATGCAGGCGATCCACCAGATATTTCAAATCATGGGGCGTACCGTAACGTGATGTGGCGGCAAAATAGCCGGTGCATTGGTAGCCCCAGCTATCGTCAAAAGGATATTCCATCACCGGCAGCAGCTCCACATAGTTATATCCCATGTCGCTGGCATAATCCGCCAAAGCATCCCCTAATTCACGGTAGCTGTAAAACGCACCGTTTTCTTTACGGCGCCACGAGCCGAGATGCACTTCATAAATGTTCAAAGCCGGCGATGTCTCACGGCTCTGCCACGCCTGATCGTGCCAATCATAGCCCGATAGATCATATACTTTTCCGGCTGTCTTGGGCCGTGTTTCCGCATGGAACACATAGGGATCGGTCTTATAGCGCACCGCACCGTCACTGCCGGTGATGGTATACTTATAGGTGTCATATACCTGCGCCGAGGGAACAAAAAGCTCCCACACGCCATCGTGTACGCTCATAGCCGCACCTTGCCAGCCGTTAAAATCGCCGCATAAGGATACGGATTTGGCACCGGGTGCCCACACACGAAACACCCAACCGTCGCCCTGCCGATGCACGCCAAAGTATTCGTACGCCCTGTCCCAATTGCCGGCGTAAAATTGCTCTAATTCCTGTGTCATGGTCTGCCTCCTTGCTGAAAAACAGCATAGCACGGGCGGTGTGCAGATTTCTGTGAATGATGTCGAGATGTCAATTTTTTGTGCAGATATCATTGACTTTTATGATCCGCATGATAAAATAGTCCTATCAAAAAAATATCATTCTGCCACCGGGTAGAGAATGCTCCGCATTCGTTTGCACATCGTTAGGTCTTTGAAGATGCGCAAAACGAATGCTTCTTTTTTGGAGGAACCTATGAAATTCAAAAATCCGTTTCGTGATCTGTCAACCTTTGAGCTGATTTTATGGCTCAGCTCTGTGGTTGTGGTCAGCGCATCGTTTCTGTGCGTACCCAAGCACGACTATCTGACGCTGATTGCCTCCCTCATCGGTGTAACTGCACTGATTTTTGTCGCCAAAGGTTATGTTTTCGGTCAGGTGCTGACCGTCGTATTTGCCGTATTTTACGGTATCATCTCATTCTATTTTCACTACTACGGAGAAATGATCACTTATCTTGGCATGACTTCTCCTATTGCCGTTTTGAGTGTAATCTCATGGCTGCGCCATCCGTATCAGCAGACCAAGGAGGTCACGGTCAATCGCATGACCGCACGCCAGATTCTCTTCATGCTGGCGCTGACGGCAGTTGTCACGGTCATATTTTTCTTCATTTTACGCAGCCTGCATACCACCAATCTGTGGCTCAGCACCCTCTCTGTCACCACCAGTTTTCTGGCATCCTATCTCACCTTTATGCGCAGCGCCTACTATGGCTTGGGCTATGCCGCCAATGACATGGTACTTATTGTCATGTGGATCTTAGCAACTTGTGAGGATATCTCCTACCTGCCGATGATCGTATGCTTTGCTATGTTCTTCCTGAACGACACCTATGGGTTCTTCAACTGGCAGCGCATGAAACGGCGGCAAAGAGCGTAATAGTTGCCAAACAGCGAAAGCGCTGGTATAATATACCAAATCTCACGGAAAGGAACTTCTGCCTATGACGCTGCATCGTGCAAAACGCAATGTGCTGCTGATAATTGTCTATACTTTGCTGGCCAATGCGTATCTGTTGGTCAAGGAACATACTGTCATCCTATGGCTTATCATCCCGCTGTTTCTGGCCGTGAATGTTCTGATCGGCTGTTCCGACCGTGTCATTCGCCGCAAGCGGTTAAAGCTATGCCATCACGGCACAGAGTGCCTGATTGTGTTCTGCTATGCAACGCTGCTTTCCCTGCTGATTCACGGCGTTCTTTGCTTTTGGCTGCTGCCGGATCGCTATCCGGAGCTTTTGTGGAGTCTGCTGTGGTGCGCCGTAGCGCAATGGATCCTGTTTTGGAACGGCATTATCAGTGTCTATGTGACCTCGGTACAGTTGGGCATTTCTATGCGTGTTGTGGGCGCACTATGTGGGTGGATCCCCATTGTCAACCTGATCGTCCTGCTGAAGATCATTCGCATCTGCCGTGAAGAAGTGGCTTTTGAAACGCACTGCGATATTCGCAACGAGGATCGCCATGATGCGCAGATCTGCCGCACCAAGTACCCGATTTTGCTGGTACACGGCGTCTTTTTCCGTGACTCTAATCTGCTCAATTACTGGGGCAGAATTCCGTCCGCTTTGGAAACCAACGGTGCCACCATCTATTATGGCGAGCATCAATCCGCAGCCTCCGTTGCAGACAGTGCCGCTGAGCTGACGGCAAAGATCAAATATATCGTTGCCCAATCCGGCTGCGAAAAGGTCAATATTATTGCCCATTCCAAGGGCGGTTTGGATTGCCGCTGCGCCATCGCCAACGGCGCTGCGCCTTATATTGCCTCGCTGACCACCATCAATACGCCGCACCGTGGATGCGGATTTGCCGACTACTTATTGGATAAGGTGCCGCAGAATATTCAGGCTAAAATTGAGCAGACCTATAATGCCGCCGCACACCGTCTGGGCGATCGTTCGCCCGATTTCATGGCAGCCGTTCACGATCTGACAGAGCATAACTGTCATGCCTTTGACCGTGATTTTACACAGCCGGAGGGTATATATTGCCAGAGCATCGGCTCGGAGCTGCGTCATGCCACCGGCGGTCGATTTCCGCTGAATTTTTCCTATCATCTGGTGAAGTTTTTTGACGGCCCTAATGACGGTCTGGTGGCCTCCGACTCCTTCCAGTGGGGCGATCGGTTCATCTATCTCACACCCGCCGGAAAACGAGGCATCTCCCACGCCGATGTGATCGATCTGAATCGGGATAACATTCCCGATTTTGATGTGCGTGAATTCTATGTATCGTTGGTTCACGATTTGAAAGAACGGGGACTTTAATCACCCAAACGGCACAACAGCGTGCTGTGATAATACGTTTTTGCAAACAAAAAACCAGCCAAAAAGGAAGAAATCTTCCTTTTTGACTGGTTTTTCTGATTTTTTATTACGGCAATAATACCACGGCTACATCATTTACATTGGTTCCTGTGGGGCCTGTCATGATTAACCCACCCACCGCTTGCAGTGCATGATAGGAATCATTGTTTTGCAGTACGGACGCAATATCCCAATTCTTCTCCTGCAACGCTGCGGCACTTTCTCCGTCCACATATCCGCCGGCGGCATCTGTGGGGCCGTCTGTGCCATCACTGCCCAGCGAAAAAATGGCTGCCGAAAGACCTGAGATTCCCTCCGCTGCTGCCAACGCCAGTTCCTGATTGCGACCGCCCAATCCGTTGCCCGTCAAATGCACCACTGTTTCACCACCTGCGATATAGGCCGTGGGGTGCTGGGGATGTACATGATTTCGAGCCACAGATGCCAAATAGCGGCCCATTTCCCGTGCCTCACCGCCCATGGTATCTGTCAGAATAATGGGTTCATAGCCTAAGCGGCAGCAGCTTTCTGCCGCACCGCGGCACAGTTCCCGTACACTGCCTGTCAGGCAGGTGGTCACATTGTCCAGTTGCTTCGGCGTTTCCTGCTGTAGTAGCTTACATGCCTGTTCGGATAAACGCAGATGGTAACGCTGTGCGATCTCCGCCGCCTGCTGACAAGTAGACGCATCCGGATATGTCGGCCCGCTGGCAATCATGTCCAAGGGATCGCCCACAATATCACTCAGCACCACCGAAAACACCTGCGCCGGAGCGCAATGCTGCGCAAATCGGCCGCCTTTTACGCCGCTCAGCCGCTTGCGGATGGTGTTGATTTCCACAATGTCAGCACCCGCTGCCAACAATTGCCGGGTAATGTTCGCCAACTCCTCCCCGGAAATCAGCGGCAATTCAAAAAGTGTGCTGCCACCGCCGGAAAGCAAAAAAATCACCGTGTCCTCTTTTGTTAAATTTGCTGTCAGGTCTAACGCTTTTCGGGTAGCGGCAAAGCTGTTGTCATCCGGAACGGGATGCCCCGCCTCATAGCATACAACACCTGCCAGGGTTGCTTTCACATGATCGTATTTTGTAATCACGATGCCGCTATCTACTTTGCATTCCGCCAAAGCCGCATGTGCCATTTGCCATGCAGCTTTACCCACAGATACCAAAATCAATCTGCCGCCCCGTGGCACAAATGTCCGCATGGCACGGCGCACTGCCTCATCCGGCAAAACTGCGGCAATGCTGTCTTGCACGATGATGTCCGCATGCCGGCGTAATGATAGGTTCATGACATCTGCTCCTTTCACGGTTTGCCTCTATTGTAGCGTAATCCCTGTTAAAATACAACAAAAAAGCATCGTGAAGCCTTTGCTCCACGATGCCGTGTTCTTTTCTTAACCCCACAATGCCGTCAGCATGGGGATAACCTGCTTTTTGCGGGACATAACGCCGGGCAAAAAGACCGTGTTATCTTTCGGCTCTACGGAAAACGCATTGCGAATGGTATCATCGCTGCCCACATACAGCAACTGTGTACCTTCCAGTAACACATCTGTCAACATCAAGATCACAAAATCGTAATTGTGCTCTTTCTGCATAGACCGCATTTCCTCCAGGAATTCTTCCTTGCGATCCAACATAGACAAGGAGTCCAAGCATGTAATCTGGGATACGCCCAATGTCTGTTCGGCAATATGGAATTCCTTGAAATCACTGTGCAGCATCTCAGACGCCGATTTGTTGCGATCCAAATTCGCCGTAAACAATTCCTTACCCAGCTCATCCAACGACACATTGGCAATGCGGGCCAAGCGCTCTGCCATTGCAATATCACGCTTTGTGCAGGTGGGGGATTTGAACATAACCGTATCGGACAGAATGGCTGCTGCCATCAGACCTGCCATATTAGGCGACGGCATGACACCATGCTCCTGATACATACTGGTAATGATGGTATTCGTGCTGCCTACCGGCTCATTACGCACACGGATAGGTTGTTTAGTCTGGATATCGGCCAAACGGTGGTGGTCAATAATTTCTAAAATCTCAGCCTGATCCAAACCGGGCACCGCTTGAGATTTTTCATTGTGGTCCACCAAAACTACACGCTTGCGGCGAGGCCGCAGCAAATGATAGCGTGACAGCGTACCCACTACGCGCTCATCCTCATCCAACACCGGATAGCAGCGGAAACGGCTCTTCAACACCACTTCACGCACATCGTCAATATAATCATCAAGATGGAAACTGATGATATCATCACAATAGCAAGGACGAGAAATGGGGATGGCCTGATAAATCAGCCGTGCCACACGACTGGCATCATAAGGCGAGGAAATAACGCAAGTTCTTCCTGCGTTTTCCAACCATTCCGGCTCCACATCAGTTTGACACAAAATCACGCAGTTCACGCCGATTTCCAACGCACGCTGAATCATATCCGGCTGGTTACCGCACAAAACAATGGTATCCTGCTGCGAAAACAGCAGGTTTTCACAGCTCCGGGGCAACGCTATGGCAATATCACCCGAAATGGTGTCCACCAAATCGCCACCCTCGTTGAGAATACGGCCCTCCAGCACACTCAGCAGGTTAAATAGCGGTACCTGATCCACATGGGGATCACTGATGGTGTGCATGCTGTATGTGGCAATATCGCCGGCAGACAGCATGCCGTACAGCGTGCCGTCCTCTTTGGTGACCGGAATAGCAGAAATTTTCTGCTCACGCATAATGTGCCATGCACGATCCATGGTAACTGAGGCGTTAAGAGCCGGCGGGGTATCATAATCCAAATCAGCTACCTGTGTGCGCACAGTCGTAATAAAACGAGGTTCCTGAAATCCGAAGCGATCCAACATGCGGCGTGTTTCGTCGCTGATAGTGCCCAGGTGTGCTGCAACATATTCGCTCTCACCCAATGCGTTGCGCAGTGCAGCATACGACATGGCGGCAACAACTGAATCTGTATCCGGATTGCAATGTCCCGTTACAAAAATTTCGTTCATATTGACTCGCTCCTTTCTTTCTCCTATCCCCATTATAAAAACCCGGCATTTGTTTGTCAATGTGTGGTTCTTGAAAGGTTTTTCACTCATTTTTGCCCCAAATTGTACACCATGACCAATGTTATTTCTCGCCCTGGCCTTTCGACATTTTTCATGTTGCCCTACTGCACGCAATAGATTTGCTATAAAAAAAGACCGGCTAAAAAGCCGATCTTTTTTGGTGCGCAAGGCGGGACAGACTTTTTGCCTGAAAATATGCCACCGGCATATTTTCAGGTATAACCCTCTTATGCTTCAAATCCCGCCAATAAAAAATGTGTATATAGCAGATTGATAATGTGTCCGTCATATAAGCATAAACGCTCTTTTCTCGTAAGGATACTATGGCGGTGGTAGCAGATATGGGGTAAGGAATCAAAGGAACCTCGCTGGACTCTCTTTTGCGAAGTTCGAGCAATAGGTGAGGCTCTCTTCACGTTACTACCATTACTTTGTATATCCGGAGGAACGTAAATGAGGAAATTTTTGCGAATTGTATTGCTCATCGAATTATTGGCATTTTTTGTCTTTCTGCGTATAAGCTGGGCAGTTATTATTGGAAAATGCACCAAAGCAAGCAAGTCGTGGCAAAGGCTATCGAAAACTATGTTGATACAAACGAACAGGATAATACGATTGATCTAAATGTGGACTTTGATGCATTACGCAAAGAAAACAGCGATGTGATTGCATGGTTGTATTGCGAAGATTCTAACATCAATTATCCTGTTGTGCAGGGCTGTGATAACGAGTACTACCTTTCACATTTGCTGGACGGATCAGTCAATTACAACGGTACATTATTTGCAGACTATCACTACAAGCCAGCTTTCGGCATAGCAAACACAATTATATATAGCCCTGATAATTGTGTTCCAAGTTCGGATGCCATAGTTCCAGCTTAAATGGTATATCTGCAATTTTAATATAAATCCTCTTTTTCATATCATGCAAGAAAAAAGGGAGCAGAAAATCCGCTCCCTTTTTTGTTTTACGCACTACTCAACGCCAACAATCGTACCCGTTCCATCAACGGACACTTGCTTGCCGTCTTTCATCATAACCTTGTAAATCTTGTCGCTGTTCAAAACATCATCGTCAAGACCGCCGATGATGCCGCCGCCCTGAGATCTGCCAACGGTGGGATCGCCGCCGCCTGCAGCCAACACGGGAGCAAGTTTCATTCCAGGTCTAATTTCCATCTTAATACCTCATTTCAGCGCAAATTGCCAAGTTTGGACATAAAGCCTGCGGCCTGACCGTAAACGGTATTGCCGTCAGCAATGGTGAAATACGGAGTAACTGCGGATTTGCCGCTCTTGTTGCCCAAAGAGCTGACCAGCTTGCTGATCGTGTTGCTGCGCTTTTCAGCAACGCCCTTGATCAGGGAGCTGACGGTATTGCTCTTCTTGCTGTTATCAGTGTTTGCGGCAGCCTGCGTGTTGTCATCAGAAACAACAGCATCGTTTGCAGCCTTGTCGTTATTCACCGGAGTGGTGTCACCATCAGCAGGGTCAACAACAGGCTTGTCATTGTTCACAGGAGTGTTATCCACATCAGCAGGATCAACAACAGGCTTATCGTCATTCACCGGAGTGGTGTCGACATCAGCGGGTTCAGCAACGACAGGAATTTCAACAGCGTTTGTCAGCATATCCTGAGCCTGAGCCTCACCGCCGTCGGTGCTGATCGTCATGGTTCTGAACAGAGGCATAGCCATCAGCTTAGCGGGTGCGCTATAAGAAACGGTGGCATCCACTTTCTGGTTGGGGCTGAAGCCGACGCTATCATAGCTTGCATCTGCGTTGTTCAGTGTACGGATCAAAGTACCCTTCACCTCAACACCGTCGGAAGTCTTGTAATAAGCTTGGATAGTCTTGCCGGTGGTATTCGGCGCAATTGTAGTGATTGCCAATATACCCTTATCCACATTCTTGCTCAGTGCGCCGAAGAAGCTGGCATAGCTATAGTTGCACAGAGACTCGCCGGTATCGGAATAGGTAATGGACAAAGACTCAGAGAACTGTGCCTTGATCTTCTCGCCGCCAACATAGAAACCGCACTCAGCATAATTCTGATCATCCATTGCGGTGACCAGATACAGACCGCTCAGGGGATGACCCTTATACTCAGGATAGTAAGTTGCATACATAGCAGGCTGAGC
>JAZLJB010000014.1:0-18071 GCA_045617685.1 Vescimonas sp. | reverse complement strand
ATGGCCTCTGTTGGCTCGGCTGTTGGTCTGGGCAACATCTGGGGCTTTCCTAAGCAAATGGGCTTGAATGGTGGTTTCACCTTCCTGATTGTTTACCTGCTGCTGGCTATTTTCTGCGGCCTGATCATCATGATCGGCGAGCTGGCTTTGGGTCGTAAAACCGGTAAGGGCGCCATTGCCTCCTATCAGAAAGTAAGTAAGAAGTTCAAGTGGCTGGGCTGGCTGGCAACGCTGTCCCCGTTCCTGATTTTGTTCTTCTACTGCGCATTGGGCGGCTACTGCATTAAGTACTTCGTTGTTAATGTGGGCAACCTGTTCGGTGCCGGCTTCGGCTCCAACGGTCTGGACGGTGCCGGTATCTTCGGCGCATTCATGACCAGCCCCGTGGAAGGCGTTGTCTACGGCTTGATCTTCGTTGCAATCACCATGCTGATTGTGTCCGGCGGTGTCAGCGGCGGTATCGAGAAGATGTGCTCCATCGGTATGCCCGCTCTGTTCGTGATGCTGATCGTCTGCATCATCCGTGCTGTCACCATGGACGGCGCTGTGGAAGGCCTGAAGTTCATGTTCCAGCCGGGTTACGCTCTGGAAGCTGGCTTCATCAGCGAAGCTCCCAACCTGTTCTCTGTTATGTCTAATGCCGGTGGGCAGATGTTCTTCTCCCTGTCCCTGGGCATGGGCGTTATGATTACTTACGGTTCCTACCTGAGCAAGAAGGACAGCATCACCAAGAATGCTATCATCGTCGTGATCTGCGATACTTTGGTTGCATTGATGGCAGGTCTGTGTGTCATTCCTTCCGCAGTTGCTTATCAGTCCGCACAGGGCATCGCAAACGGTGACATGGTCATCGGCGGTCCCAAACTGCTGTTCATTGCCATGCAGAACGTGTTTGACAGCATGGGTACCATCGGTTCCGTATTCGGCATCCTGTTCTATCTGCTGGTCATCCTGGCTGCAGTGTCCTCCTCCATCTCCCTGCTGGAGGTTATCGTTGCTCACTTCGCCGACAAGGCTGCTGACGCAGGCAAGGGCGATATGCGTAAGAAGTTCACTCTGATCGGCGCTGCTGCAGTTGCGGTGGGCTGCTTCCTGATCTGCTGGGACGGCCTGGGCTCCAACGGCATCGCTCCCTTCGAGCTGCTGAACATCCCCATGGCTGGTTGGAATGACTGCTGGCTGGACTTCTTCGACATGCTGTCTGAGGGCATTATGATGCCTCTGGGCGCATTGCTGATGGCCATCATGATCGGCTGGGAGTTGGGCCCCGATTTCACCAAGGAAGAGATCGAGGTTTCCGGTCACAAGTTCGGTCTGTACGGCTTCTATAAGATCTGCATCAAGGTTATCACTCCTCTGTGCATGATCCTGGTTCTGTACGGTCAGATCAAGGCATTCTTCTTCTAAGATATTGAGAAGATCCTATACATGACAAAGTGAAAAAGGCCTACCCAAAAGGGTAGGCCTTTTTTTGCCCTTAACACAGTCAACGCATAATGCGTATGGCGTGGTGCAGATTTTCAATGGTGGTCACCGGAGCACTGGCGGCATATTCACCATCCAAGGACCAGGGAATATTGTCATCAGTGGTCATGGTCACCTGCGATACATGGCGGAAGATAACACCGGGATGATCGTACTCCATGCGTGTCAGCGAGGAGATCAGCGTGTTCAGATCCACGATGTTTTTCGGGTGCCGCAGCAATAACAGTTCAAATTTACCATCATCCATTTCCACCAGATTGTGATCCAATTTGACCAGACCGCCCAACGAGGTGGAATTGCACACGGCACCGAAAATAAAATCACCCTCAAACACTTCGTCATCGGTATCAATGCGGCAACGGTAGGGGCGTAGAGAGTCCAAATCGGCAATGCCCTCTAAAATATAGGCGAAGTGGCCTAAAGCATTTTTGGCAGCCTGACTGGCTGAGTAGGAGGTCTTTGTAAAGGCACCGAAAGATGCCACATAGGAAAAATAGCGATCATTGTGTGAGCCAATGTCCAAAGGATGCAGGCGGCCACTGGATATGGTGCCGGCTGCGATTTCGGGGTTTGAGGACAGATGCAGACTGGTGGCAAAATCATTGGTGCTGCCATGCGGCAAGTAGCCGATCGGAGGACGCTCAGGTAAAGACATCAAACCGCTGATGGTTTCATTCAGCGTTCCGTCGCCGCCGGCGCAAACCACAAGGTCGTAATCACCACCCATTTCAGCTGCAGCCCATCTGGCATCGCCTGCAGCCTCTGTCACAAAGACGCGCACCAGATACCCCGATTGGGAAAAACGGGCAATGGCATCGAATAATGGACCTTTTGACCGGGTTTTTCCGGCACGGGGATTAACAATCATCAACAATTTCTTCATAGATGACCTCCGAAAACGAATCGTTGGTTTTGGAGTATTATGCCACATTTGAATTTGAATTGCAACCATGTGATTGCTACTTGCAAAATTCGGCTTTTTTTTGTATGATATAAAAAAATAGGGAAGGAGGGCTGTCCGTGAAAAACAAATCTATCTACTGGAAATGGGGATTGACCGCGTTTTTGACTGTGGTAGCCGTTCTGGTATTTTACGATTCCTTCACTGTGACCAACGGTTCATTGGCTCGCATTTTGAAAAAGCTATTTTCTATCCTGGCGCCGGTGCTCTATGGATTTGGTATGGCGTACTTATTGACTCCCGTTGTGCGGAAGATTGAGTGCGGTATGGAAAGGCTTGTAAGCAAAGGCGGAAAAGCTGAAAATTTGCGGGCAAAAAAAGGCTGGTTGCGTGGAGTCAGCATCCTACTGACGTGGATCATTGTGCTGTTGACTGTTTATCTGCTGATGGTCATGCTGATCCCGCAGTTGGTGGATAGCATCAATAATCTGATTCAGAATGCCCGCAATTATTATGGTCAGATTTATGCATGGGCGGACGGCCTGCTGAAGAAGAACCCGCAGATTGAGGCATGGGCCAGTGAAGTGTTGGATGACTACTATAATAGTGCCCTGACTTTCTTGACGGATAAGATCCTGCCGTGGGCGCAGGAAACAATGACAAATCTGTCCGGTGGCCTGCTGACGGGCATTTGGAGCATTGTGACCTTTGCGAAAAATCTGATCGTCGGCATCATTATTTCAGTTTATCTGATGTGGATGAAAGAAACCAGTGTCGCCCGTTGCTGTAAAGCGCTGTATGCAATCTTCAAGGAAGAGCAGGCGAAATGGATCGTTCGTGGCGCTCGCCGTGTGAATGAAATTTTCTCGGGCTTTGTGCGTGGTAAGCTGTTGGATTCGCTGATCATCGGCTTGCTGTGCTTGCTGGGGTGTGCCATTTTGAATATCCCGTATGCACCCTTGGTGGGCGTGATCGTAGGCATTACGAATATCATTCCGTTTTTCGGACCGTTTTTGGGCGCCATCCCCAGTGCATTTTTGATTTTGTTGGCAAGCCCCATCAAGTGTCTGTACTTCATCATATTTGTGGTGCTGCTGCAGCAATTGGATGGCAATGTCATCGGCCCCAAGATTTTGGGTGGCTCCACGGGTATTTCCAGCTTCTGGGTGGTGGTGGCCATCCTGGTGGGCGGCGGCTTTGGCGGCGTACTGGGCATGTTCTTAGGCGTGCCGATTTTTGCCTGTCTGCAATCGCTGTGCAAATTCCTCATGGACCGCCGTCTGCAAAAGCGCAATATGCCGCTGGAGGCCTGCGCTTATGTGAATCGGGATAAAGAAGATATGATTGAATAACGGATAAAAGGCGCTTTTTGAAAGTGCCTTTTATTTTTTGAAAAAATCCCTTGCAATATGGAGATAAATGTGCTACATTTCCATTGTCAACTGAATGGAGAGGTAGTTGTTGATAGTAGATACCGGGCGCTGTACTTCCTGCGAAGACGGTAGCCGTCGGAGCGTTCAACAAATCGCACTTTCAGGAAGACCGAAATAAAAGTCTTGACCACATTACAGCGGCAGGAACCGGAGGTCTTATACCACGCACACTGTTGGATCTGTGCGAGGAAAGATACCTATACTGCGCTGACACACATGCAATTGTGGTGTTGGCGCTTTTTGCTGTCCGTGGGAAAACGGGAGGAAAAGGAAATGAAAGACTCAACCAAAAAAGTCGTAGGCTTAGGCTTGCTGACGGCTGTTGTCGTTGTATTGCAGGCGTTGGCAGTGGGCATTCGTTTTGGCGTGTTCAACATCTCACTGGTGTTGGTGCCCATCATCGTGGGTGCTGCGCTGTACGGTTGCTGGTCGGGCGCTTGGCTTGGCCTGGTATTTGGCGTGGTGGTGCTGTTCACAGATGCCGGTGTATTTTTAGGTATCAATGTGTTCGGAACGGTGGTTACTTGTATCGCCAAAGGTGTGCTGTCCGGATTGGCGGCAGGCGCTGTATACCGCCTGTTGCAGCGTCGCAATCAGCTTGCAGCAGCGATTGCCGCCGGTATCTGCGCTCCGGTGGTCAATACGGGCGTGTTCCTGCTGGGCTGCCGTCTGTTTTTCTATGATGCCATTCGGGCGTGGGGCGAAGCTGCCGGTTTCAGCAATACCGGGCTCTATTTGATCGTGGGTTTTGTAGGTGTCAACTTTGTGGTGGAACTTGGTATCAATCTGGTGCTCAGCTCCGGTATTACGCAGATCATTAAAATCGGTACGAAAAAGGGGCAGTAATATGATTTTAGCAATCGACATCGGTAACACAAATATAGTCCTTGGCTATATGGACGGCAAAAAGATCTTGGGCACAAGCCGCACGGTCACCATGAAAGAAGCTGATGCAGCGCAGTATGAGAAGGTATTTGCCGAAAAGTTGGCAGAATCTGGCATGCGTGCAGAAGATTTTGAGGGAGCGATTTTGTCCTCCGTGGTGCCGGAGATAGATGATAGTGTGGCGCAGACAGTGCTGCGTCTGACCGGCAAGCGCTGCATTCGGGTGACACCTGGTATGCGTACCGACATGGCTGTAAAAATTGATGAGCCGGAAACGCTGGCGGGTGATCTGATTGTTGGTTCCGTGGGTGCTATGAAGAAATATCCGCTGCCGGTTGCAGTAATCGATATGGGCACGGCCACAACCATCGTGGTGGTTGATGGTGACGGAGCGTACCGAGGCGGCGCCATTATTCCGGGCATGAAACTATCTCTGTCTGCTTTGACAGCGGGCACGAGCTTGCTGCCCGGTATGGCAATCGGCGAGCCGGCGGCTTGCATTGCTACCAACACAGTTGATAGTATGCGCAGCGGTGCAATTTACGGTACGGCAGCGATGCTGGATGGTATGGTGCAGCGAATGGAAGAGGAACTGGGGGAGCCGGTGAATGTGGTGGCAACCGGAGGGTTAGCCGGCTGTGTGTTGCCGTATTGCCGTCGCAAAATTGTCTACGATCCGGATTTGGTACTGCATGGTATGGCAGCATTGTATGAGATGAACAAAGGGCAGGAAGGCGCATGATATGAACTGTGAGCAAAAGGAGAAATTGCTGCGCTATGGCAATGCAAGCAATCCGTTTTGGCGACATAATCATATAGAACTGGTGAACGTGGATGACGGTGTGGCTGAAATGCTGTTGACGCCCTGTGCCGATAGCGCCAATCGTTGGGGTACCATTCATGGCGGCGCCGTTTTCGCTGTGTGTGATGCAGCATGCAGTATGGCAGTAACCACATTGCGCGAGGAAAAGTGTGTCACAGTCAATGCCAGTATTGACTTTTTGCATTCCGGCAAGGGCTGCGTCAAAGCAGTTGGCCGGGTAGAACGCATGGGCGGCAAACTGGTGTTTTGTAAGGCTGAGTTGTATGATGAAAGAGATAGACTAATAGCGCAGCTTCATGCCGTGATGAGCTTTACCGGTGAAAAAATAGTGATAGAATGAAGAAAAGGACGATGCAAGGGCATCGTCCTTTTGCTGTATGGTGTTATAAAAAACAATAAACCCAAACGCTTTCTCGTCGAAAAATGTTTGGGTCTATCGGTTTGGTGCTGGTGGCCGGACTTACCCTACTGAGCATAAACTTCTTGTCCGGTGCAGTATAGCAAAAAATGGGTACCCATTCAGGGTACCCATTTTTGGTGCCGGTGGCCGGACTCGAACCGGCACGCTGTCGCCAGCGGGGGATTTTGAATCCACTACGTCTACCAATTCCATCACACCGGCTGATGGACTACGTTATTATAGCGCACTTATCTCGAAAAAGCAAGAGAAATTTTTGCAATTTTTCAACTTTTTTAAGACAAAGAGGGACTACCCAATTTTGGCAAACTGTGGTATGATATTTTTGTATAGATATCGATGCAGATAGGGGGCGTTCGTGTGAAGATGAAGTGGCGGAGCATATTGGTAATCATGTCGACTGCAGTGATGGCGGTAATGCTTTCGGGCTGCATTTTTACAACAGCGGTAGAGGACATGCTGACCTTGCCGCAATTACCGATGGAGTATGCGGGCTTGAGCGAGCAGATCTCAAAACTGATCTCTGACGGCTACGAGTATGCATCTCCCATGAACGGACAGAATATTCAATCGGTTCAAATGATAGACCTGAACCATGATGAGCATGAGGAGGCAGTGGTGTTTTTGCGCCGACCGGCTGATGAAAAGCCGCTTAAAATCATGGTGTTCCGCCCGGAAAGCGATACATATCAGCATCTGTGTACCATTGAGAGCAGTGGTTCGGCCATAGATAGCGTAGTGTATGCGGATCTGACCGGTGACGGTACAGAGGAAATGATCGTGGGCTGGCGTATCAGCTCTGATGTGCAGACGGTAGCGGCCTATGCCATCGGCGCAAAACCGACGGAGCTGATGAGCAGCAGCTATACCAGATATTCTGTGGAGCAGCTCCGCTACCCCGATGTGTATGATTTGGCAATTTTCCATACCGATGTGGACACAGGCAAGCCGTTAGCTGAGCTATATAGCTGGGATAGTACCGAGCAGATGGAGCAGGTACAGTGCAAGTTGTCCTTTGGTATGGCGGAGCTGATGCAGGGCAGCGTCATTTGCGGCTGTCTGGCGGATGATACGCCGGCGCTGTTTGTGACAGGAGTGGATGATGCCAACCGTGCGGTAACAGATGTTTTGTATTATAAGGCGGATGTGGGTCTTTGCAATGCGGTGTTGGATCGCCAGACGGGTCTATCCAAGGTGACGGCTGTTCATTGCCGCCTGACTCCCAAGGATATTGACGGTGATGGTTTCACAGAGATCCCACGCTTTGAGGGGGATGAACCCGGTGACGGCCTGGTTTCGTGGATCCGATGCGATAAGCAAGGCGCAGAGAGTGTGGCGGAAACCACATACCATTGCATCAGTGAGGGATGGTATCTGCGCTTGCAGGCGGATTGGCGTGATCGGATTCAGGTAAATACCGCAGAGAACGGCATGAATGATCGGCAGACAGTTTTCCTGCTGGACGATGTACCGGTGATGTCAATATATGCGATTACCGGTGAAAATCGTGAGAATCGAGCGCTGCTGGGCAATCGAGTTATTCTTAAGCGTCAGACGACAACGATTTATTCCGGTGAAATTCTAAAGGGTGCTCACGGCAACCTGACGGATGATTTTTTGCACCGCAACTTCAACTTGATCGTAAGTGCTTGGACAGCCAACGCAAGCTAACGGAACGAAAGGAGCCTATATGAAAAAAGTATTGGTATTGGAAGACGAATCCAGTATTCGCAGCTTTATTGTTATTAATTTGCGCCGTGCCGGCTATGAGGTGATTGAAGCAGAAAGCGGTGAGATCGCTCTGGAGAAATTGCAGCAGCACCGAGATGTGCGTGTGGCACTGTTGGATATCATGCTGCCCGGTATCGACGGCTTTGAAGTGTGCCGTCGTATCCGTGCCACCAATTCACAAATCGGCATTATCATGCTTACTGCCCGCTCTCAGGAAATGGATAAGGTAACGGGTCTGATGACCGGAGCAGATGACTATGTCACCAAGCCGTTTTCTCCGGCGGAGCTGACTGCCCGAGTGGATGCTCTGATGCGCCGCAGCGGCGGCACTGCCGAGGAGCGCAGTGGTGAAATCGTGCAGGATCCGTTTTTGCTGAACACACGCAATCGTACGCTGGAGAAAAGCGGCCAGCGCATTAAGCTGACGCAGGTGGAGTATGCCATCATGAAGGTGTTTATGGAGAATCCCGGCAAAGCACTGTCCCGTGAGGAGATTTTGGATATGGTCTGGGGCCGGGATTACTTCGGCGAATTGAAGATCGTGGATGTCAATGTGCGCCGCTTGCGTTTGAAGATTGAGGATAACCCCACCAATCCCAATTATATCACCACAGTGTGGGGCTATGGCTATAAGTGGGGATTTTGATCAGTATAGTCAGATGAACGAAATGGGCGAGGAGGGGAAACGATGGCCAAAGAGGGTCAAAAAGGACATAAAGTAAGTGGCTTGCGCCGCCGGTGGCTGTTTAACAGTATGGGCCCCATTGGTGCCATATTGATTTCGGTGGCAGTATTGGTCTCGGTGGGCATTGCCAGCAGTATCTACTCCAATGTGCAATCCACTCTGGAGGCGAAAGCCAAAACGGGCGCCGATTATTTCAATGCGTATGTCATGAGCAGCTACAGCGAGTATTACCGGAGCGCAACATCGTACGTTACCTCGTCTAAAGACAGTGACCGCATTGAAGTGCAGTTCATCAACAGCTCCGGCCGCATTGAAACAGCCAGCCGAGGATTCACAGCCGGCACGGCACCGGGAACGGTGGATATCACCCGTGCGTTGGAAAATGGTGAAATGAGTGTTTTCAGCGGCAGTGATCCCGTAACCGGCGAGCAGATCATGGCGGTCTCCTGCCCGTTGTTTTTCAACGGCAATGTGGTGGGCGTGATGCGCTATGTAACATCCACCCATAACCTTGACCATGAGGTAATGATGTCTATTTTGGTGGTGGCTGCGGTGGCGGTGGTCATGATCAGCCTGATCGCCATTTCCAGCATGCTGTTCATCAACAATGTGGTGTCGCCGGTAGCGGAGGTTGCGGAAGCGGCCAAGCGCATTTCTGACGGCAGCTATGGCGTGCAGATCAACAACCAGTATTCCGATGAAATGGGGCAAATGGTGGATAATATCAACGATATGTCCATGAAGTTGAGTCAGAGTGAGAAGATGCAGACGGAGTTCATCTCCTCCGTATCCCATGAATTGCGCACACCGCTGACAGCCATCAACGGCTGGGGCGAAACATTGTTAGCGGATGATTCCGGCGATATTCGCCAGTTGCGCCGTGGTATCAAGATCATTTTGAAAGAATCCCGCCGCCTGACCAATATGGTGGAGGAGCTGTTGGAATTCTCCAAAATGGAAGACGGCCGTTTCACATTGCAGGTGGAGGATGTTGACCTGCAAGCTGAGTTTGAAGACGCCATTTACACCTACCGTGAACTGTTCCGTCAGGATGATATTGCGCTGGAATATATCAGCGGTGAGGAATTGTATACCGATATGATCTCCGGTGATCCGGAGCGTTTGAAGCAGGTATTTTGCAATGTGTTGGATAATGCCGCCAAACATGGCGGCAGCGGCAAGCGTATCGTTGCCTCGCTGGATCGTGAAGAGGATCAGTATGTGATTCGCATCCGCGATTTCGGTACCGGTATCCCGGAGGCAGAACTGCCCTTTGTCAAGCAGAAGTTTTATAAAGGCTCGTCCAAAGCACGAGGCAGCGGCATCGGCTTGGCGGTGTGCGATGAGATTGTCATGCGCCACGGCGGCACCTTTGATATAGCAAATGCCGACGGCGGCGGTGCAGTGGTCACCATTCGCCTTCCTATCGAGCAGGAAACATAAAATAATAGAACAGGTGTTGCATTTTTGATAAAAGTGTGTTATCTTGTAAGAAAGGGATTCCGTTATGGAAAAAAAGGAAACAAATAAAACATTTCGGACATCAATTGGCGGTCAGGCGCTGATTGAGGGCATCTTGATGCGCGGCCCGAAGCGTCAGGCGATCGTGGTGCGCTCGCCGGAGGGGCTGGTCACCAAGGTGGAGGATCTGAAACTGATTCGGGATATATATCCGATTTTAGGCTGGCCCATCATTCGAGGTGCGGTAACATTTATCAGCTCCATGGCGAATGGCGTCAAGGCGCTGATGTTTTCGGCAGATTACTTTCCGGACGAAGAGCTTGCCAAGCCCAGCAAATTCGATTTGTGGCTGGAAAAGCATGTGTCGGAAGACAAATTGATGACCGTCATCATGTGGATCTCCGTTCTCATGAGCGTGGGTTTGTCGCTGCTGTTGTTCATGTTGCTGCCCACCTTCTTGGCGGGTCTGGTAGATCCGTATATCAATAGCGCTCTGCTGCATAATGCCATTGAAGGCGTGGTCAAAGTAGCGATTTTCATGGGCTATATAATCTTGTGTTCCAAGCAGAAGGACATCAAGCGTGTGTTTGCCTATCATGGTGCGGAGCATAAAACCATATTTTGCTATGAAGCGGGCTTGGATCTAACCGTGGAAAATGCCCGCAAGCAGCCGAAGCATCATCCCCGCTGCGGCACCAGCTTTTTGTTTGTGGTGATCATTGTGTCGATTTTGTTTTCCACCATTGTGCTCAGCTTTTTGGACTGGAAGAGTTTTGCAGTGCGAGTGGTGGTCCATTTGCTGCTGCTGATCCCGGTGGTGGGATTGACGTATGAATTTAACCGTTGGGTCGGCGGACATGATAATAAGCTCAGCCGCTTTTTGTCCCGACCCGGCATGTGGATGCAGAACTTTACCACAAACGAGCCGGATGATAGTATGTTGGAAGTTGCCATAGAGGCACTAAAACTGGTTTTACCTGACGAAAAAGGCACAGATCAGTGGTAAAATGATAGCGGAGAGTATTATGGCGATTACATATAACAATTTGTATATGGATGTGCGGCAACTGTTTCGCACTTCGGGCATCGATGCAGCCACATTGGAGGCCCGTGAACTGGTGTGTTATGCTGCCGGAAAAACGAGAGAAGAGCTGATGCGGGATAGCCGTCTTTATGTGCCGCAAAATGTAGAGGAAAAGGTGAGATCATTGGTGCAGCGTCATCTGGCAGGCGAGCCGGTGGCGTATCTGATCGGCGAGTGGGAGTTTTATGGCCTGCCGTTGGATATTTCGGAAAGTGTGCTGATTCCCCGTCCGGATACGGAAGTGCTGGCAGATGAGGCGATTTCGTATTTGTCCACAGTGGATGAGCCCCGTGTGTTGGATCTTTGTGCCGGTAGTGGCTGTGTGGGATTGGCGGTGGCCAGTCAGATCAAAAAGGCAAAGGTCGTGTTAGGCGAGCTGGATGAAGGCGCTTTGCGGATCTGCCGCCAGAACATTCGCCGTAACGGTTTGAGCGGACAGGTGGTGCCGTTCCAGATGAATGCGTTGGAAAAACCGCCTGCCCATCTGGGCGAGTTTGATTGTATCGTGTCCAATCCGCCCTATATTCCAAGCGGCGATATTGCCGGCTTGGATGTATCCGTGAAAGATTACGAGCCGCATTTAGCGTTGGACGGCGGCGAAGATGGATTGGATTTCTACCGTGCCATCTGCGAAAACTGGCGTGATGTCATGCATGTGGGATCGAGGCTGTACTTTGAAGTGGGTATTGGCCAGGCTGACGATGTGCTTCGCATCATGCGCAGTGTAGGCTTTGGCGATATTCAGATCGTAGCCGACCGGAATGATATTTCCCGTGTGGTGTTTGGCACATTGTGCGACCATATTTAACTGTCCTGAATAGCGGACAGATCTCGTGATAGAATTTGGATAGAATAACAAACGAGGAGGATAAACCTATGGCAAGTAAGAGAGATGTAACAATGCCGTCCCCGGTCGTATCAGATAAGAAGAAAGCATTGGAAACGGCCATGCAGCAAATTGAAAAGATGTATGGCAAGGGCTCCATCATGCGTTATGGTGACGGAGCGGTGAATAATGTAGAGGCCATTCCCACCGGCTCTTTGGCGCTGGATCTGGCGTTGGGCATCGGTGGTCTGCCCCGTGGCCGCATTATTGAGATCTACGGACCGGAATCCTCCGGTAAGACCACGCTGGCGTTGCACGCTTTGGCCGAGGCACAGAAAGCCGGCGGCGAGGTAGCCTTTGTGGATGCCGAGCATGCGTTGGACCCGGCCTATGCACGGGCATTGGGCGTTCGTGTGGAGGATATGCTGATCTCCCAGCCGGATACCGGCGAGCAGGCATTGGAAATCACCGAGGCTCTGGTGCGCAGCGGCGCCATTGATATGATCGTTGTGGACTCCGTGGCAGCTTTGGTACCTCGTGCTGAAATCGAAGGTGAGATGGGCGATAGCTTCGTAGGTCTGCATGCCCGTCTGATGAGCCAGGCCCTGCGTAAGCTGACGGGCATCATTGCCAAGACGAATTGTATCGTGATTTTCATCAACCAGCTGCGTGAAAAGGTGGGCGTGATGTATGGCAACCCCGAGGTTACTACCGGTGGCCGTGCCCTGAAGTTCTATTCTTCCGTGCGTATTGATGTGCGCCGTGTCGAAACGCTGAAGGTCGGCGGCGAAGTGGTGGGTAACCATGTTCGTGCCAAGGTGGTCAAGAACAAGGTAGCACCTCCCTTCCGTGAGGCAGAGTTTGATATCATGTACGGCGAGGGTATTTCCAAGCTGGGTGAGCTGGTAGACCTGGCGGTCAAACTGGATCTGGTGCAGAAAAGCGGTTCCTGGTTCAGCATGGGTGAGATCCGTTTGGGTCAGGGTCGTGATGCAGCCAAGCAGTATTTCCGTGATAATCCTGAGGAGTGCGTCAAGCTGGAAAAAGCAGTGCGTGATAACTTCCATAAGCTGATGGGCAATCAGTCCAAGATTGCCGCCCGTGCCGCAGGTCGTGCTGTGGATGTGTCGGCGGACGATTTTGACGATGAGGATTGAGCGGATCGAAAAGTCAAAACATAAGCAGGAGCGAGTGCTGGTATATCTTGAGGGGGGCGACCTCCTCAAGATTACCGGCAATGAGCTCCTGCAATTTGGCTTGTGTAAGGGTATGGACTTATCCGATGCACTTGTGTTACAATTAAAGGAGCTGGCGGCACACTCGGAGCGCAAGCTGCAAGCGGCTCGCATGGCATCTTCTCGTATGCTGTCCAAAAAGGAACTGCGCCAGCGCTTGGAACGCAAGGGTGCCGAGCCTGATGAGGCGGCAAATCTGGCAGATCGCATGGAAGAGTTAGGCGCAGTGAACGATGGTGTTTATGCCGGTGTGATCGTGCGCCACTATGCCGCTATGGGCTATGGCTGCGGCCGTGTGCGTCAGGAATTGTACCGCCGTGGCATTCCAAAGGAGCTGTGGGATGATGCATTGTCCGAACTGCCGGATGCATCAGATGCCATTGAGAAGTTTATTCGCAGCAAGCTGAAGAATAAACCTCTGGATCGTGATATGAGCCGCAAGCTGGCGTCGGCGTTGCAGCGCCGTGGCTTTTCGTGGAATGAGATTCGTCCTGTGCTCAACCGTATGGGTCAGGAAATAGAAGAATAAAATCCAAGTAAAGGATAGGAAATAGCAGTGAAAGTTTCATTCATATCCCTCGGTTGCGATAAGAATCGAGTGAATACAGAGCAGATGATGGCCTTGTGCGTCAGTGCAGGCATGACCTTACAGGGTGATCCTGAGGGCGCCGATGTGGTGGTCATCAATACCTGCGGCTTTATTGACAGTGCCAAGAGTGAGGCAATCGACAATATTTTGCAGATGGGTGCGCTGAAAGAAGCAGGCCTGATCCGCAAAATCCTGGTGACCGGCTGCCTAAGCCAGCGTTACCGCGAAGAAATCATGTCCGAGCTGCCCGAGGTAGACGGCATGATGGGAACGGCTAACTATGGCGAGATCGTGGACGCCATCAACGAGGTCATGCAGGATGAAACTTGTCAGCATTTTTCCGATATCAATGGCGCTGTGGAGGAACTGCCCCGCATTTTGTCCACCCCCGTTCACTATGCCTACCTGCGCATTGCCGAAGGATGCAGCAACCGCTGCGCTTACTGTGTGATTCCCTCCCTGCGTGGCAAGTATCGCAGCCGCCCCATGGAGGAAGTGCTGGCGGAGGCCAAGGCACTGGCGGATGAGGGGGTAAAAGAATGCATCGTTATTGCGCAGGATATTACCCGCTACGGCATTGACATTTATAAAGAGAAGAAACTGCCGGAACTGCTACATGAACTGTGTAAGCTGGATTTCCATTGGATCCGGCTGCATTATCTCTATCCCGATACCATTACCGATGAATTGATCGATACCATTGCCACCGAGGATAAGATTTGCAAGTATATTGATATGCCGATCCAACATTGCAACGATGTCGTGCTTCAGGCGATGAATCGCCGTGAAACCAAGAATGGCCTGCGTGCATTGTATCGGAAAATGCGTGAGCGCATTCCGGGTCTGGTGCTGCGTACCAGCCTGATCACGGGCCTGCCGTATGAAGATGAAGCAGCGTTTGATGAGTTGTGCGAATTTTTGCGTGAGGTGAAGATTCAGCGTGCCGGCGCATTCCCCTATTCTCCGGAGGAGGGCACACCGGCAGCCGAAATGCCCAACCGTGTGGAAACGGCGGAGGCCGAGCGCCGTGCCGAATTGGTGATGGATGTGCAGTCCGACATTATGGATGAGTTCAACGAGTCCCGTTTGGGCGATGTCGTGGAAATACTGTGCGACGGATTTGACGCCGATTCCATGAGCTATATGGGCCGCAGCTATGCTGAAAGTCCCGAAATCGACGGCCGCATATATTTTAACAGTGACCGTGATGTCAATCCCGGTGACTTTGTGATGGTACGCCTGACGGATATCATGGATGGCGAAATGATGGGCGAAGCGGAGGAGGAATGATGCCATGCCGATGACAACTGCGAATAAGCTGACACTTTTGCGTGTTTTTCTGATTCCTGTATTTTTGGTGATCGTGTATTTAGGTTTCCCCGGCAGCCGCTATGTAGCGTTGGGCGTGTTCATTGCTGCCTGCCTGACCGATTTTTTAGACGGCTATATCGCCCGCCACTATCATCAGGTGTCGGACTTCGGCAAGTTTGCCGATCCCTTGGCGGACAAGTGCCTTGTCATGGCGGCCTTGTGTTGGTTCGTGCAAACGGGCGACATGGTGGGCTGGATCTTAGCCATCGTGTTGCTGCGTGAATTTGCCGTGTCGGGCATGCGCCTTGTGGCGGTGGAAAAGGGCCGAGTGATTGCTGCCGGTTGGTCCGGCAAAGTCAAGACTGCCAGCACCATGGTCTGCATTTGCCTGATGCTGTTTGGCACTCCGCATTGGCTGAATTTGGTGTGTCAGGGTGTGATCCTTGTGACCACTGTCTATTCCGGCGTGGAATATTTCACCAAGAATTGGGATGTTTTTCAAGGATAATAGAAAATAATATAACTCCCCGAGGCATTGCCTTGGGGAGTTACTGTTTTGGTATTTTATAGCCAACCCATCAGTTTCACAAAGGAGTATAGCAATTTCAAACCGTAGAAAATAATCACAGCGCCGCAGACCTTGTTGATAATGGTCAGGACCTTCTCGTTGATCTTGCTGCCCAGCAGCGAAACCGCCGTACCCAGGAAGTTAAACCACAGCACCGAAGCCGAGGCAAAACCGCAGATGAAGAATGCGTCTGTGCCGGCAGGCAGGGTAGCACGGGATGCGCCCAACATCATGGTGCCGTCAATAATGGCCTGCGGATTGAACCAAGTGACCACACAAGCGGTAGCGGCGGCTTTCCACAGCGGCACATTGACATCTTTGCCGCCTTCCAGCGATGCTTTTGAGCGAACCAGGCCGATACCTATATAAATGACCAACGCACTGCCGATGCCTAAAATCACCTTTTGCAGCCAGGGCAGTGCCTCCATCAGTGCACCGGCGCCCAAGAAACAAGCCAATCCCAGTGTAATGTCGAAGAAAATAACGATGAAGATGGTGGGATATAGCCGGCTGCGCTTTTGCGTTAAGGCCGTATCGATAACATACAGATTTTGCATGCCGATGGGTGCGCAATAAGAAAGTCCCAGCAGCAAGCCTTGCAGATAAATATTCATTTTGCGTATTTACTCCTTTTTCCTTATCTGCTATTATTATAGCAAGTTATATCATAATTGCAAGAACGCAGATTTTTGTGATAAGGTTAGGAGGAACTTACTGTGTCAGAGTCTCATTACGAATGTCCTTGTATGGAAAAATGCCCGTTGCATTATGCCATGGCGCTGATTGGCGGCAAGTGGAAAGTGCAGATTCTCTGTGCGTTGAATAATGCGAATGTGCTGCGATATAATGAATTACGCCGCAAATTAGACGGCGTCAGCAATACGGTGTTAGCCTCGGCACTGAAAGAACTGGAGCGTGACGGCTTGGTACAGCGCAAAGAGATTTTGTCCGTCCCGGTGAAAGTGAAGTATAGCCCCACGGAGCGCTGCCGGACATTGATTCCCATTTTGGATTCCTTGAGCGATTGGGCAGAGGGGATTATGACAGAGGAGGCACTTGACACATCTGCGCCGAACTGCTAAAATGTAAGTAATCAAATAGCGTGTTGAACGGAAAGAGTATGTTTTATCCCTTTGATCAGAGAGGGGCGGTCACCGGCTGAAAGCCGCCTTACAAAGCAAAGCAGAAAGTGCGTCCGGGAGCGTGAGGGATGCAGAAACCCTCCGGTTGGTCACCGTCACAAAACCGACCTCAAGTGATAAACGAGAGTGGAACCGCGATTTTTCGCCTCTCATGCCGTTTGGCATGGGAGGCTTTTTTCATCACTGACAAATAAAATGGAAATAAAAGGAGAGAACACCATGTATTTGTATAACTCTGCCACCCATAAAAAGGGCGAATTCACCACCCACACACCGGGCCATGTGGAAATGTATACCTGCGGCCCCACGGTGTACCATTTTGCGCACATCGGCAACCTGCGCTCCTATATTATGGAGGATGTGCTGGAGAAGTACCTGCGCTATGTCGGATATGATGTCAACCGTGTCATGAATATTACCGATGTGGGCCACCTGACCTCCGATGCTGATGAGGGCGAAGATAAGATGCTCAAAGGCGCCAAGCGTGAGCAGAAGACCGTCATGGAGATCGCACAGTATTATACCGATGCATTTTTCTCCGATTGCGGCAAGCTGAACATCAAGACACCCGATGTGGTGCAGCCTGCCACCGGCTTGATCGATGATTATATCAATATCGTGTCCACCCTGATCGACAAGGGCTTTGCCTATGTGTCCGGCGGCAATGTGTATTTTGACACCGCTAAGCTGGAGCGTTATTACATTTTCAATGAGCATAACGAGGATGATCTGGCAATCGGCGTTCGTGAGGGCGTGGAAGAGGATACCAACAAGCGCAATAAGAATGACTTTGTGCTCTGGTTCACCAAATCCAAGTTTGAAGACCAGGCTCTGAAATGGGACTCCCCCTGGGGTGTCGGATACCCCGGCTGGCACATTGAGTGCTCCGGCATTTCCATGAAGCATCTGGGTGAGCATCTCGATATTCACTGTGGCGGCATTGACAATGCTTTCCCCCACCACACCAATGAAATTGCCCAGTCTGAGTCCTATCTTGGCCATAAATGGTGCAACTACTGGATGCACGTTCTCCATCTCAACACCACTGACGGGAAAATGTCAAAATCCAGGGGTGAATTTCTGACCGTCAGCCTCCTGGAAGAAAAAGGCTATGACCCTCTCGCCTACCGCTTCTTCTGCCTGCAGAGCCACTACCGCAAAGCGCTCGTTTTCACCTGGGAAAATCTCGTCAACGCACAGCTTGCCTATACCAAGCTCATCACAAAGATTGCCGCCCTCAAGCCCGGTGACGGTGCACCGGATGTGGAAGCCCTTGCCGCTCTCAAGGCAAAATTCGCCGCTGCTATGGACAATGACATCAACACCTCTCTCGGCACCACCGCGCTTTACGATGTTCTCAAGGCAAAGACCAATGACGAGACAAAGCTCATCGCTATCGGTGAGTTTGACAAAGTGCTTTCCCTCAGCCTGCTCGAAAAGGCCGCTGCCAGGCGCGAGGAGCTGAAAAAGCAGGCCGCCACCGGCACGGAGTTT
>JAZLJB010000013.1:0-55771 GCA_045617685.1 Vescimonas sp. | reverse complement strand
ACTCCCATTCCTCACAATGGTTGCCGTCCTCCCAAGCGTCGTCGTGTGTAATCGGAAGAAGGAGGATCATTAGAATATGGCTAAGAATATGCAGCCTATCGCTAAGCGTTGCAAGGCGCTGGGTATTTCTCCTACCGTCATGGGTTACTCCAAGAAGGAGACCAAGCGCAACCCCGGCGGCCAGATGAGAAAGAAAAAGAGCGAGTACGCCATTCAGTTGAATGAAAAGCAGAAGGTTAAGTTCGTTTATGGCATCTTGGAGAAGCAGTTCCGTGCTTACTACGAGAAGGCTTCCGCTATGCCCGGCAAGACCGGTGAGAACCTGCTGACTTTGGTTGAGCGTCGTTTGGATAACGTTATTTATCGTCTGGGCTTTGCTATGACTCGCCGTGAGGCTCGTCAGTTGGTGAGCCACGCTCACTTCACCGTTAACGGTCAGAAGGTCAACATCCCCTCTTATCTGGTTCGCGTGGGTGATGTGATTGAGGTTAAAGAGAGCAGCCGCAGCGCCGCTTGCTTCAAGCGCCTGACTGCCGAGGATGCTCCCGTTGTCAATGTTCCCCAGTGGTTGGAGCGTGACAAGAACACTCTGAAGGGTACCATCGCTAAGATGCCCGCTCGTGAGGATATTGATATGCCGATCGAGGAGCACCTCATCGTCGAGTTGTACTCCAAGTAATACGGGTTGAACCCTCATCAAACATATCGAACCAACTAAGGCACAAGCGCTATTGTGCTCTAACGAGAATAAAGGAGGGTACTGCATGATTGAAATTGAGAAGCCCCAGATCGAGTGTATCGAAACTCCCGATGACGCTTCCTATGGAAAATATGTGATCGAACCCCTGGAGCGTGGTTACGGAACGACTTTGGGCAATGCGCTGCGTCGCATTATGCTCTCTTCTCTGCCCGGTACCGCTGCCACCAGCATTAAGATTGCCGGTGTCCAGCATGAGTTTTCCACCATCCCCGGTGTGAAAGAGGACGTGACAGAGATCGTTCTGAATGTAAAAAGCTTGCTGACCAAGCTCTATTGCGAGGGTACCAAGACCGTCTTTATTGAGGCTACCGGTCCTTGCGAAGTGACGGCTGGCGATATTAAGAGCGACGGTGAAGTGGAAGTTCTCAATCCTGAGCTGCACATTGCTTCTCTGGATGTGGGCGCTACACTGAGCATGGAGATCACTCTGAGTCATGGCCGCGGTTATGTTTCTGCTGACCGCAATAAGGCTATTCGCCCCGCCACCATTGGTGTCATTCCCATTGACTCGATCTACACCCCTGTGTACAAGGTCAACTACACAGTGGAAAATACCCGCGTTGGAAATACAACTGATTTTGATAAGCTGACGCTGGAGGTTTGGACCGATTCCACTATCTCTGCAAGAGATGCGGTTTCTTTGGGTGCCAAAATCCTCTGCGACCACTTTGCTCTGTTTACCGACCTGTCTGAAAACCTGGGCGATAAGTCCACGGTTGTGGAGAAGCCGGCTGACGATCGCAACAAGGTGTTGGAGCTGACAATCGAAGAATTGGATCTGTCTGTTCGCAGCTTTAACTGCCTCAAGCGTGCTAACATCAACACCGTTCAGGACTTGATTTCTAAGACCGAGGACGAGATGATGAAGGTTCGTAACCTGGGACGTAAGTCTTTGGAGGAAGTTATCAATAAGTTGGCTATGATGGGCTTGGCCCTCGCCGACGAGGAAAACAACTAATTTACCTTCGCGCTCTGCGCGGAATATCCTTACAAGGAGGAAACTGAAATGCCCGGAACTCGTAAGCTCGGTAAGACTACCGATCAGCGTAAGGCGATGCTCCGTCAGATGGTGACCGATTTCCTGGATTACGGCCGTATGGAGACTACCATTACCCGTGCTAAGGAAATCAAGCCCCTGGCTGAGAAGATGATTACCCTCGGCAAGAAGGGTGATTTGGCAGCCTATCGCCAGGCTCTGAGCTTCATTACCAGAGAAGATGTTGCTCACAAGCTGTTTAAGGAGATCGCTCCTGAATACGCTGAGCGTAACGGTGGTTACACCCGCATCATCCGCACCGGCGTTCGCCGCGGTGATGCTGCTGAGACCGCTATCATCGAGCTGGTTAAGTAAGCTTATATAACGCAACAAACACACCCTTTGCAGATGGTCTGCAAAGGGTGTGTTTTTTCGATACAATTATATACAAAAAGTATATTATGCCGCTTATATTACAAATGGTATCAATATGCCGCATAATCTTGCCAGAAATGACACGATATGGTATACTTATTCCGTGGTAAAAGGTACGGCAACTTCAGGTTGCCATGAAAAAATTACCGTGGCAACCATAAGTTGGTGGTCATATCGGCTACCAATGATAGAATAGAAGAGAAGAGGAGGCGAGTATATGGCAATGGTTCATTGCAAGGCCTGCGGCAAAATATACAACTACGATAAAGAGGGATTTTGTCCCAAGTGCGGCGCTTATAATCGTCCGCCACGGCGCCAGTATGTAAATGCCGACGGTACAGTGTACCAGGCGGTGGAGAAGAAAACAAAGGGAAGTACAATTCCAAAAGCAAATCAAAAGGTTTGTTATGAAAAGAAAGAATGCCATGAGGGTGTAGCACAGAAAGTCAGACAGTTTACTCCGAGGACTGCACCCAAAGCGGCTGCCAAGACCGGCAAAAAGAGCGGCAAGTGGATCGGTATTGTGATTGCCTTGGCAATTCTCGTTCCCAATATTATTTCTTGTGTTTCCGATATTGCCGGAGATATCGGCTCGGATATTTTTGATGGATTTGAGGACATTTTTGAAGAGAATACCACCTATGCCGACATTGGCGAAACATTCTATTTAGATGATTATGAAATGACCGTGACAGAAGTTACGATGCAGGATGATGAGTACATTGTGAAGCTGAACTCTGATATTCGGCCGGATGAGGTGGAACTGGACAATACTTCTTTGGATGCGGTGGATTTGTTGCAAATTGAAGAAATGGACGGTGGCTATATCTATCACTTCGAGAGAAGAGACCCTGATTACGAGGCATTATATATGGACATCACTTTGAACGATGAAAGGGCCGAAGTGTTCTTGATGGAGGATGACGACGAAGATGTAGTGGCAGAAACCTATGGTATTGGAGATTCCTTCGATGTCGATGATGTAACATTCACGGTGGAGCAGTTCAACGGAGTGGATCGGTTGATTTTGAAAAGCGACAGCGATGAAGTGCGCGACATATTTGACGATGCCGTATTGGAAGTGGTAAACGATGACAGCGATATAGAGGAAATTGAGCTGGATGATCAGTATACAACGGGTTATGCCAACATAAAGTACATCTTTTCCTTTTATAATGAAGATAATGACCCGGTAGCGGTGAACCTCTATACATGCGATGGCGAGACCATTCGGATTAAACCATAATATGAAAAATCACAGGGAAGTTCCCTGTGATTTTTTTCGCTATGGTGCCATACACTATTGTCGGTGATGAGATGAAAAAGATATGGATCATGATGATGGTAACAGCCCTGCTGACCGGATGTGCTGCGCAAGATGCCAGTTCCATTCGACCGACCATCTCTGTGGCACTGACATTTGACGATGGGCCATCCTGCTATACAGAGGAGCTGTTGGACGGCTTAGCAGAACGAAACGCCAAAGCTACATTTTTTGTTATCGGGGAGCAGATCGAAGGGAATGAGGCGATTTTACAACGCATGAAAGAGGAGGGGCATCAGATTGGAAACCACTCTTATAACCATGCCATGCTCAACAAGCTGTCATTAAATGATGCGGTGCAGAATATTGCGCAGTGCGATGCGCTATTACGCCAAACATTAGGCGATGATACATACTGGGTACGGCCACCTTATGGCTTCGTGACAGATCAGGAGTGCTGCGCAGTGGCGGCGCCATTGATCTACTGGTCTATTGACACGGAGGACTGGTCGTTGCGCAATGCCGACAAAGTGGCGCAGGAAATTATCGAACAGGCTGATGACGGCGACATCATATTGCTCCATGACTGCTACGACACCACCGTGGAGGCGGTGATGCGGGCTATTGACACATTAGAAAAGCTAGATGTGGAGTTTGTGACGGTGGAAGAATTATTTGCCCGACACAATGTTACAGCCCAATGCGGTGTTCTATACAAAAAAGGAAAATAAAAAAATCCGGAGCGATCAGCTCCGGATTTTCAAGCCATTCAATATTACAGACCAGCAGCAACCATGCAATCCAGTGCCAAAGTCAGCAGGATGAAAACGGCTGCAATCCATTTGGTAGCCTTTGCCAGCTTGGCATCCATAGACTTTGCCTTGCCGGAGGACATATAGGAATCAGCGATACCGGCGATGGTGCCGGACAGACCACGGCTCTTGCCGGACTGCGCAACGACAACAATGGTCAAAACCAAAGCGGCGATCAACTGGAGAATGGTGATAGCGATAATCATAACGGATATACCTCCAATAATTTCATGTCAAAAGACATATTTCTAACAATATACATTATGATAACACAGGCGAGTGGGAATTGCAAGAGAAAAAGCAGGTAAAAACAGACAAAAAATATCGAACAAGCGTTGCAATTTTCGGAGGGGCATGGTATAATAATAAAAACTATAATGGTAGAGGGGCAGTAGTATGGCGCAGTTAACAAAGATGCAGCAGAAAATCTACGATTTTATCGCTGAGACGATCGCACGGCAGGGATATCCACCATCCGTGCGCGAAATTGGTGATGCTGTCGGGTTGAAATCCCCATCAACGGTGCATTTCCACCTGAAGCACATGGAGGAAAAAGGCGTTATCAACAAAGGCGCCGGAAAAGGCCGTGCCATTACTTTGAAAAAAGCGGAGTCAAGCCCCACGATGCAACAGACAACTGTGGTGAAGGAAATCGTGGTGGAGCCGGAAGAGGAGAAAAGAATTCCCATTGTGGGAACAGTGGCAGCCGGCACACCCATTTTGGCGCAGGAGTGCATTGAGGATTATCTGACCTTTGATGCCGGACGCAATAACGATGAGTATTTTGCGCTGCGGGTGAGGGGCGAGTCCATGCTCAATGCAGGTATTTTGCCCGATGATTTGGTGGTAGTACACCAGCAGGCAGAGGCGCATAACGGCGAAATCGTTGTGGCTCTGCTTGGCGATGAGGCGACTGTTAAGCGTTTCAAGAGAAACGGCAATGAAATCTGGCTGCTACCGGAAAATGAGGCATATAGTCCTATCGATGGGCGAGAGGCGTCTATCCTGGGAAAGGTGACGGCTGTCATTCGGCAGTATTGATTAAAAAAAGAGTACCGAAGGATTTTCCTTCGGTACTCTTTTTTTAATGCAGGTTGATCTTCCAACTATTAAAATTGTAAAACGGATTGGATGCGGTGGGTGTTACATTCTCGACAACATTGGGAGTCAGCAGGATAGAAACATTTTTGAAACAAATCGGGGCTATGGGTGCTTGCTTTTGGAAGCAGGAACACAGCTTTTCCATAGCAGATTTGCGCTGCTGATCGGAGGCTTGGAGATAATTTTTCAGCAGGGTTGTCATGCGATCAAAACTGTAGCCACCGTAATTCAAACGGCCATTTGCCATCAAAATGGGGGATAGATTCCAATCGGCTGTCATCTTACATTCGCCCAGATACAGATCAAAATTGCCACGGCGCAGCGCCTTTTCGTAATCTTCATAGGGCAGAGAAGACACGCTGACATGCAGGCTGCCTACGGAGAGGGAAGAGGCGATCGCTTGCGCCAAGGATACCTTAAAGGAGTTCTCTTCATTGACCAGAAGTGTCAATGAGTAGCTGGCAGAACTATCCATGCAATCGGCGGCTTTCAACGCCTTATGAAAACTGTCGGGCGAATAGGAGATATCCAAATTGGAGGGGTAGAGGGAAGCGGTAGGGGGCAATGGGAACTGAGAGGCAGTACCATGGCCCAAGAGATAGGCATTGATGAGGGAATCACGATCCAACCCCATACTGATGGCACGCCGGACAGGTGCATTTTTCAGCGGTTCACAACGGGTATTAAAACCAAGGTAGAGCATAGTCGTGCTTGTGGTATCGGTATAATTGCTATTACCGGACACTGCAACGGTGTCCGTGCCGGTCAAATCACTGACCAATACCTGAATTTCCCTGCCGGTAAAAGCATAATTTGCAGTATCATTATCTTTGCAGTTGATCAGATCAATTCGCTTAAGAGGCAGAGACTTTTCCTGCCACCAATGCGCATTTTTCTTCAAGTAAGGACCGTCAGCATCTTTGGCATAGCGATAAGGACCCGTTCCGGTAGGAATCAGTTCATCCTCGGTGCCGGCTTTCACGATGGGGATATCCAAACAAGCGATAAAATTGGCATTATCTTTCTTTAAGGCGATATACACCACATCGCCATAGCCACTGATAGCTTTCACATCGGACAATCTGCCGCCATAACGATCGGAATCTTTAGCACGCTGTAATGTGGCAATTACATCCTGCGCTGTCAGTGAAGAGCCGTCAGAAAACTGCGCAGAACGCAAAGTTAACGTATAGGTGGTATTGGCGGAATCATAGTGATAATCGCTGCACAAGGCATTTTGGGGAGTAAAAGTGTTGTCCAACGCGAATAATCCGTCGTACAGCAGAGCGCCGACACTTTGCTGAATACCATCGGAACAAGTGACGGGGTCTAATGTGCTATTGTTCACATAGGGCAGGCCAAAACCGGTCAACGGTGTGGGTTCGGGTTCCTCGGTGGCAGACTGATAATAATCGGTAAGGTCATTGATCAGGTCCTCATCCTCAGACCAATTACCGCCACAACCGGTTGAGATCAGCATCATTATGGCCAGCAACAATGCGGTGAGTCTTTTTTTCATAATGAAACTCCTGTTTAAGTTAGGGAAATCATGGCAATCTGGGCACCACGGGCGTTGCCCATTTTGCGATGTGACCAGTAAAGATCGGGGCGGCAGGCAGTGCAATGGTCGCAGATATCAATATGAAGGATGCCTGCCTTGCGCAGCCACAGCGCATTGATGGATTTCAAATCAATATGCCATTTAGTACCGTTCCATGTCATAAACGGATCGACTTCCTCACCCAATGCCTCGTGCATTGCGGCGGGGACATCGGCATCTGTTTCAAAGCAGCACTGAGAAATGGCGGGGCCGATGGCAGCGTGGATATCCCCTGGCTTACAGCCAAAGGTGTCCACCATGGCTTGTGCGGCCTTGGCCACAATACCCTGCGCCACACCACGCCAACCGGCGTGCACGGCGCCAATGGCACCTCGGACTTCGTCATGCAGCAAAATAATACCGCAATCGGCGGAAAACACCACCAAGGGGATATTGGGCTGGTCGCAGATCATGGCATCGACACTGGTATAGTCACGATCACGCCACAGACCCTTGCCGCAATCCTCCACCGTGACAAGGCGCACATGATCCTCGTGGATCTGCTTGCTTAGTACCACACGCTCCACATCTGTGCCGATGACAGCGCAGAAACGGCGGTAATTCTCCCGTACGGACTCTATATCGTCGCCACGGCCTACGCCGAGATTCAGGCTGTCCCAAGGGGAGACGCTGACACCGCCGGGGCGGGTGGAGAAACCATGGCGCACATGGGACAGATTATCACTGGTCAGATAGACAAGACCATTTTCCTTGTGAGTTTGAAAGGACATAAAGACTCCTTACTGATGATATTCCTTGCAATCGCACTTCTTCCACTTCAGGCCGCTGCCGCAGGGGCAGGGATCGTTACGGCCAATCTTGACCACCTTGGTGGGACGCTTCTTCACGGTGCCGTCACCGCCAACGCTCTCGGTCATACCTTTGGCGACACGCTCACGCTTGACTTCCTCGTCCTTCTTCAGACGGACGGAATACAGACGGCGGACGGTTTCCTCCTGAATGGCGGCAATCATCTCCTCGAACATATCGAGAGATTCTTTCTTATAGGCAATGACGGGATCGGTCTGGGCGTAGGCACGCAGACGAATACCCTGACGCAGATCGTCCATGGCGTCAATATGATCCATCCAATATTCATCCACCACACGCAGCATGATGACACGCTCTAACTCACGCATCACGGGAGCGGTGATCTCCTGCTCTTTCTGCTCATAATAGTCGGCAGCGGCGGCAGTGAACAGCTCGTTGAAGTTATCGGCTGTCATGGTGGAAAGCTGACTCTCTTCGATCTTGACAGTATACTTGGGGAAGTAGATGCCCTCCACCGACTTCAGCAGCTCACGGCAAGAGGTCATATCCAAGTGCTCTACACCAATAAAGGCGGAACCGATCTGGTGGGAAATGGCATTATTCATCATGTTCATGATGACGGGCTTTACATCCATGCCATCCAGCACCTGCTTGCGCTGATCATAGATGATCTCACGCTGCTTATTCATGACATCATCGTATTCCAGCACGGACTTGCGGGAGGCGAAGTTACGGCTTTCCACCGTGGTCTGTGCCTGCTCGATGGCCTTGGAGAGCATCTTGGTTTCAATGGGCATATCCTCATCGATCTTCATGCGCTCCATCATGTTATTCACACGCTCGCCGCCGAACAGACGCATCAAATCGTCCTCGAGAGAAATATAGAAGCGGGTTTCACCGGGGTCGCCCTGACGGCCGGAACGGCCACGGAGCTGATTATCGATACGGCGGGAGTCATGACGCTCGGTGCCGATGATGAACAGTCCGCCGGCTTCACGCACCTTATCTGCTTCGCCGGAGATCTCCTGCTTATGCTGCGCCAGTTTTTCAGCAAACAGCGCACGGGCGTCCAAAATCTCCTGATCCTGCGTTTCAGCATAACCGGTGGCTTCGGCAATCAGTTCATCGGACATACCGGCTTTGCGCAGATCGTTCTTTGCCATATACTCTGCGTTACCGCCCAGCATGATATCCGTACCACGGCCGGCCATATTGGTGGCAATCGTCACGGCACCGAATTTACCGGCCTGCGCCACGATCTCAGCTTCCTTCTCGTGGTTCTTGGCGTTCAACAGATTATGGGCAATGCCCTCACGGGACAACATTTTGCCAAGCAGCTCGTTCTTCTCAATGGAAACCGTACCCACCAGAACGGGCTGACCCTTGGCGTGGCATTCCTTGATCTGATTGATGACAGCACGGTACTTGGCGGCTGTGGTCTTATAGACAACATCCTCATTATCCACTCGTGCAATGGGGCGGTTGGTGGGGATTTCCACAATATCCAGCTTATAGATAGTGCCGAACTCCTCTTCCTCGGTCAGTGCTGTACCTGTCATACCGGACAGCTTGGAATACAGACGGAAGTAGTTTTGGAAGGTGATGGTGGCCAAGGTCTTGCTCTCACGCTGAACATTCACATGCTCCTTGGCCTCGATGGCCTGATGCAGACCTTCGGAATAACGGCGACCGAACATCAGACGGCCGGTATATTCATCGACAATGATGATTTCACCGTCTTTAACCACATAGTCCACATCACGCTTCATGATGCCGTGGGCTCGGATGGCCTGATTGATATGGTGAGCAATGGTGCTGTTTTCCGGATCGGACAAGTTTTCCAGCTGGAAGAAATCCTCTGCCTTGGCAATGCCTCTGGCGGTCAAGGTGACAGTCTTTGCCTTTTCATCCACCACATAGTCGGCATCAATATTGACATCTTCCTCTTCCTTATCATCGGTTTCCGCCACCACAAACTTCTTCAACCGCATGGCGAAAGACTCCGCCAGATCATAGAGCTGCGTGGACTTTTCGCCCATGCCGGAAATGATTAACGGTGTGCGGGCTTCATCGATCAAAATGGAGTCCACCTCATCCACGATGGCAAAGTTGTGGCCACGCTGTACCTGCTCGTTGCTGTAAATGGCCATATTATCACGCAGATAGTCAAAGCCCATCTCGTTATTGGTACCATAGGTGATATCGGCGGCATAGGCGGCCTGACGCTCCTCTTTTTTCATGTCATGGATAATGAGCCCCACGCTCAGGCCCAGAAAACGGTGAACCTTACCCATCCACTCGGAGTCACGCTTGGCCAGGTAATCGTTCACGGTGACGATATGAACACCACGGCCGGTCAGAGCGTTCAGATAAGAGGGGAGTGTTGCCACCAGCGTCTTACCTTCACCGGTTTTCATCTCGGCGATACGGCCCTGATGCAGCACAATGCCGCCCACCAGCTGCACACGGTAGGGGCGCAGACCCAATACTCGGTCGGCGGCTTCACGCACGGTGGCAAATGCCTCGGGCAGAATATCATCCAAAGTTTCGCCCTGCGCCAAACGCTCCTTGAATTCGGCGGTTTTGGCCTGTAGCTGTGCATCTGTCAACGCTTTATACTCGTCCTCTAAAGCTTCGATCTGATCCACGATGGGGTAGATATGCTTTAATTCACGATCGCTATAAGTACCAAAAATTTTAGAAATGAGTCCCATGTATTGCATCCTTTCTCGTATAGAAACGGTTTACTTATTTATATATAGTATCAAGTTAGTATAGCACACATTGCCGTTATATGCAAAGGAAATTTGTCGGGCGCAAGGGGAGGGCGTGCAAAAAGTAAGGGAATAGAGGCAGTTTTGAATTAAAAAAATTATGGTCTGCCGTGTATGGCAGACCACAATTCATTCATCCAACAAAAAATGCAGATTTCTCTTTGCCGAGCTTGATCGTTCCGGTGATGGTCAACGAGGTGACGGTATTGCCGGTCAGCTGTGTGGCGACGGCAATGGTACCGCCGGGTTGCTTCACGGACAGACACTGCGAAGCGCCGTATCTGGCGGTCATATAGGTGCCGATGGCGGCTGTGCCGCTGCCGCAGCCGTTTTCCCAAACGGCGGTATCCGTGTTTTTGACATACACAAGAGGACGGAAAGACATATTATCTTCGTCCAGCAACAATAGGCCCACAGCCTCATGGGGAAACTGCGCAGACCACGCACGCAGCAGCTGCTCCGCCTCGCTGCGCAACTGATCGGATGACGGGGCAATGATATGGCAGATGCCGGGCAGAAACACCACCGGCAGCTCCAACGAAGTGCTGCCCAGGGGAAAACGGCAGAGCTCTACCTTTTCAGGCAAGGGCATGTGCACCGTGCCGATAAAACAGTCACCCAAGCCGGTGACCGAGCAGCCCACCAGACCGGATACACCGGAAACCTCCAACGATAACTCCTGCGTCATACCATCGGACAGAGCATCCCGACACAGCCATGCGCCAAGGCTCATGGTGGCATTGCCGCAAAATTCGCCGCCCATCATCTGAAGTCGGGCATCACCCGTGGCACATTCTTCTAAAAAACCGACCTGCTCGGCCTGAGGTTCCAATGACAGCAGATATTGCGCCACGGCACGATGCTTTTCCCGCAGGACGGGAGATGTGACCAACACGGTAATATTACCGGTGGGGTCGATAACCGTATATTTCAGATCCATGGAGAGTGCCTCCCACTCAATAGTCTTAGATACTATTATAAACATTTTTTCTCAAAAAGCAATTGTTGCCCAAACGGAGAAAAAATGATACAATGTATATAATTAAGATCAAGGAAAGGATGATCGACATGAAGTTGAGTTTTTACGGCGCTGACCAATGCGTTACCGGCAGTTGTCATTGCCTTGAGGTGAATGGAAAAACCATTCTCGTTGACTGCGGATTACAGCAAGGACGCGACGAAATTGATAACCGATCACTGCCATTCCATCCCGGCAGTGTGGACTATGTGCTGATCACCCATGCACATATTGACCATTCCGGCCGTGTGCCGATGCTGCTGAAAAACGGGTTCAACGGACAGATCATCACCACCCGTGTGACGGCGCAGCTTCTGGATATCATGCTGCAGGATTCGGCTCACATTCAAGAGTCCGATGCCGCTTACAGAAACCGCAAAAACAAGCGTGCCGGCCGACCGGAGGAAGAGCCCCTTTACACCGTAGCGGATGCACAGAGAGTGCGTGAACTCATCGTTCCATGCGAATATGAGCATCCCTTTGACATTTGCGAGGGCGTAAGAGCCACCTTTATTGACGCAGGCCATCTGCTGGGCAGCGCCTCCATCCGTTTGGAACTGACGGAGGGGGATGAGCAGCGCACCATCGTATTTTCCGGCGATATCGGTAATGTGGATCAGCCGATCATCCGGGATCCCCAATTCTTTGACAACGCCGATTATGTGGTGATGGAGAGCACCTACGGCGATCGCAATCACACGGAGGTGTGGAGCTATACCGATGAATTGGCACAGATCATTGACGAGACACTGGGCAAGGGCGGCAATGTGGTGATCCCATCATTCGCAGTGGGTCGCACACAGGAATTGCTGTACTTCATTCGTGAGATCAAGGATCAAAATCTGGTGAAATCCGTTAAGGACTTCCCTGTCTATGTGGATAGTCCGCTGGCCAAGGCGGCAACCACTGTGTTTACCGGTGACTTGCGTGACTATCTGGATGATGAGGCAAGAGAACTCATCAAGGACGGCACCAATATGTTCTCTTTCCCGGGATTGCATCTGACGGAAACTACGGAGGAATCCAAGGCGTTGAATGAAAATGCCACACCGAAGGTCATTATTTCTGCTTCCGGTATGTGCGATGCCGGACGCATTCGCCATCACCTGAAGTACAATCTGTGGCGGGATAACAGCGCTGTGGTATTCGTGGGATTCCAATCTCCGGGCACTTTGGGACGCCATTTACTGGAGGGAGCCGCATCGGTGAAACTCTTTGGCGAGGATGTAGCAGTGCGAGCCAAAATCGTGAATTTCCAAGGCTTATCCTCTCATGCTGATCGGGATCATCTGCTGGCGTGGGTATCCCATTTTGAACAGGCAAAACCGCAGCAGGTCTTTGTGGTACATGGTGACCGTGATGTGGCGCCGGCATTTGCACAAACTATTACAGGCATGGGCTTTGCCGCTCATGCGCCCCAGTATACGGAAGCATACGATCTGATTGAAAACCGCATGCTGTCTGTGGGCTATCTGCCGGAGCGCAAAAAGCAAGTCTTTGAGGGAGCACCCAAATCCTCGGCAGCTTATCTGCGGCTGGTTCAGGCGGGTGACAGCCTTATGGCCCTCATTCGGCGCAGCAAGGGACGGGATAACAAAACGTTGGCCGCTTTTGCAGAAACGCTGCGTAAGATAATTGAGAAATTTGAGTTTTAAGGGAACGATACAGTATGCCATTGCAGAAGAACAAAGTGTATCATGCTGCCATTGAGGGGTATTCCTCGGAGGGACTGGGCATTGCCCGCATTGACGGGCAGGTTGTATTTGTCCACCGTGGGATCCGTGGTGAGGAATGTGACATCCTGATCATGAAGGTGCTGAAAAATGTTGCCTTTGGCAAGGCGGTGGCATTGACACATCCATCTGAACATCGTGTGGAGCCGGATTGTCCCTATTACGGCAAGTGCGGCGGCTGCGATTTTCGGCACATGGATTATGCCGAGGAGCTATGTGCCAAGAAAATCCGTGTGCAGGATGCCCTTAGCCGCATTGGCGGCAGCGCTGTGATGGTGGAGGAAATCATCGGTGCCGACACGACGGAAAATTATCGCAACAAGTCACAATATCCGATTGCAAAGGACGGCGCTGTGGGATTTTATCGTGCCCGCAGTCATGAGGTCACGGATATTGATCGATGTCTGATCCAAAAGCCGGCGGCAGATGCGGTGGCGCAGGCATTACGGCAGTACATCCGTGAGCATGGGATTTCCTGCTATGACGAAACTACCGGAAAGGGATTGCTGCGCCATCTCTATGTGCGCAGCAACTGCCAAGGGCAGTGCCTTGTCTGCTTACTGGTGAACGGGGATCGTTTGCCTCGTGAGCAGGAATTGGTGGCACATCTGCGTAAAGCAGTGCCGTCGATCATAGGTGTTGTGCTGGGCAGCAATACACGCCGAGGCAATGCGATTTTAGGGGACAGATACCGCACCTTATGGGGCGAGGACACCATCAGCGATACACTGTGTGATCTCAGCTTTCGGCTGAGCGTGCCTTCGTTCTATCAGGTCAATCATGATCAGGCGCAGCGATTGTACGAAAAGGCGGTGGAATTTGCCGATCTGCACGGAACGGAGCTGGTGCTGGATCTCTATTGCGGTGCCGGCACCATCACGCAGGTCATGGCACGGCATTGCGGTGAGGCAGTGGGTGCGGAAATCGTGCCGGAGGCAATTGCTGATGCAAAGGAGAACGCAAAGCGCAACGGCGTGGAGAATGTATCTTTCTTCTGCGGCGATGCAAAAGAAGTGGCGGCCGAGTTCGCCCACAAAGGGATGCGACCGGATGTGATCTGTGTTGATCCCCCCCGGAAGGGGCTATCGCCGGAGGTGGTGGATGCCGCCGTTTCCATGCAGCCGGAGCGGATCGTATATGTATCCTGCGATCCGGCGACACTGGGCCGTGATGTGATGCGTTTTGAGCAGCAGGGATATATCGCCAGGCGTGCTGTGGCGGTGGATCTATTCCCACGCACGGCAAATGTGGAGAGCGTGGTATTATTGACACCGATGGGTGAATAGTGAATGAGAACGAAAGATTTTTCGGGACTTCTGGGACTACTACTTATAAAAGTAAAAAATCCATAAAGCTTCCGAATAACCGAAAGTGAGGATATCTATGATGAAAAAATTTTTGACATGGCTTTTGATCATGGTGATGGCCCTCGGCCTGATCACCGGATGTGGCCCAAATCAGAATAAACCGGCGGCAGATCCGGAAAAGGATCAGACCACGCAGGAGGAGACCAAGAAAGACGAGCCTAAGCAAGAGGAGAAAAAGCAAGACGAGTCTAAGAAGGACGAGCCTGAGAAAGAAGAACCCAAGCAGGAAGAGACCAAGCAGGAGGAGAAAAATCAGGGAGAAACTGCGCAGGTAACGAAGCCGGAGAAGAAAGAAACTACGGTAGACGGTATTACGGACATGCCCGGTGCTGAGAGCATTGAGCTGCCGTATGTGGTGGCGGATTCGGAGGATGAACTGGAGCAGCAGCTGGGCTTCGGGCTTACGGTAAAAGATCCGAAAGAGTATGTGGCCAAAGGCTTTTTGGCGTATGTGAAGGACGAGAAAATGGCGGAGATCAGCTATCTCTTCTCGGAAAGAGATGAGGCGGGGAAGCAATATCGCCTGATCATCCGAAAGGCACCCGGAACGAACGATATCAGCGGCGATGACAGCGCATACAACATGGTGGAAACCAAAAAGAAAACCATTACGCTGAAAGGCTATGAGGAAACCGGACTTTTCTATCAGGCAAACTGGACGAAAGATGATTACAGCTACAGTGTGCATTCCGATGCGGGTATGAAGAAGCATGAGATGATGAGATTTATTTCCAAAATTAAATAATTCCACAAGCATGAACAGCACCTGCCCCGTGAGGCGCAGATGCAAAAGACAAATATTGCCATTTGCTGCAAAATGATGCAAATAGTCCTCTGTCAATTGACAGGGGACTATTCTTTTGACCAAAAACGGAGGCCTTTGAGGATTAAAAACTGGTACATTTGTGATTGACTTTGCAAGGGGATAGTGCTAAAGTACTAATCTGAAACCACGCAAATTGTGAAAAGTAACAAAAAGTCGCAAAAATGCACTTTTTGCCAAGATATAGAAGTTGGTTATTTGTTCCGGCGAATGATGCCGAGGGGTTCGGGTGATGAGACACCCGCTTGATTGGAAAAGGAGAGTATCTTCCTTATGTTTTTCATAGATGAGACAGCGGTTGCATCACAAGCGGGTACGCTGCTGTCACGCTTACGCAGCAAATGCTACAGCGTATTTAACTACATATCTCGCTTAACCGAGCGATTTTGGCTGAGTCGAGCCTATTTCCCGTTTATGCTGCTGGTGACCATTGCTTTTTTGGCGATGGATCAGCAAGTGGCAGGCGCAGCAGCACTGCTGTCGCTGTGCATTTGGTTTTTGATGACCTGCCCTGACTTTTTAGCATCGGTTTGCCCGTTCTGTATGGCATTCCTGATGTCAGCTCCTGAGTATAGGGATTTATCTGTGTTTCTGCCTATCGTGCCTTTGGGCATGGTATGGTTGGTGGCATTGGTACTGCATTTGGTTACCTGGCCTAAACCGATTCGTATTGGCCGTGAGAGTTTTGCGCTGTTGCTGGTGGCTTTGGCTACCATATTCGGCGGCTGCGACATTTTGGGATGGGATCAGTTTACTTCACCCTTGTCTTTGTATTACACCTTGGGTTTGGGCGTAGGCATGTTGGCGGTCTATGTGCTGATGCGTTCTCAACTGGCAGGTAAGCATAGCTATGATTTGAAATTCCGCTTTGCAAAGATTCTGTACACCATTGGTATGGGTATGGCTGCGGTGATTTTTGTGGCCTATGCGTATCACTGGGATAAATTTACACAGACTGGTGCCATCTTCTTTATGAAGTACCGCAACTATGCGGCTACTGTTTTGCTGATGACATTGCCCATGCCTTTCTATTTTGCCCTGCGCAACCGACTGCATTTGCTGCCTGCCGGTGTAATGGCGTTGGCCTTGTTCTTAACGGGCAGCCGCAGCGGACTGCTGTTTGGCGGCATATTGCTGATGCTGTGCGTGGGATATCTGATGCACTACCATGTGATTCCCGGCTGGGTGGTTCTGGGCGTGAGCTCCGCTTGCGTGGCAGCGCTGCTGATCTTCGGAAACGATTGGTTTTTGGCACTGTTTGGAAAGAGGATGGCAGAGAACGGCGGCAAGTTCATTTCTGCTGACGATACTCGTTGGAAGATGCTGTGGCAGGCTCTGGTTGATTTTGTGGAGCATCCCGTATTCGGCGTGGGTATCGGCAATATCGGCAATCTGGACCATCTGTATGTTGGTGTGCCCGGCAGTATGGCATTTTACCACAACGCTGTCGCACAGATTTTCGGCAGCATGGGTATTGTGGGCGCTATCGCATACGGCCGCCTGCTGATGGAGCGTGTGAGCTTGCTGTGGGCCAACAAAAACCCCTTTACTGTGGCAATGGCTTTGTCCTACGGTGCGATGCTGATGGTGTCTATGACCAACCCCGGCATCTTCTGCCCGTTCCCCAATGCCGCTTTGATGGTGATGCTCTTCGCCACGGTGGAAGAGGTGACCGGCGATGCTACAGTTCGTTTGCCGCAGCTTATGCCCAGAAAAATCGGCGTTCGACTCGGTTGGGCCGGCGCAACGATGCATCGATAACGGAATAAAGACAATAAACCGGCTGATCCCTACGGATCAGCCGGCTTTTTGCATAAAAAAAGATTTGGAAAAATCCAAATCAGTGGTTGACAATATGAAAAAAATTTGTTAAACTTAGATGATATTATGTTCGGATAGTGGGCGCATATCCCCATTTACTTACTATCTGTACTATACCACCCCGATGCGAGAAATACAAGGTTTGTTCATTCAAAAGAAACAACAAGCCCGTGCGTATCGCAAAATAAACGGTTTATAACATAACGAGAGTTGTTTGAAAAAGCAAAAGAAAGGCGTGAGTATTGAAGATGGCCAAGGACAAGTACTACGGCAAGACATTGCGTAAGAACTTTGCCAGACATGAGGAAATCATGGCAATGCCGAACCTGCTGGAGATCCAGAAGAAATCCTATCGTTGGTTCCTGGAGACCGGTCTGCGTGAGGTATTTGCAGATGTGGCATCCATCACGGACTATGCCGGTAATCTGGAACTGAGCTTCGTGGATTACAGCATGGACGAGAAGCCCAAGTACGATGTGGAAGAGTGCAAGGCTCGTGACGCAACGTACGCAGCTCCCATGAAGGTGAGCGTTCGTTTGCACAATAAGGAGACCGGCGAGATCAAGGAACAGGAAATCTTTATGGGTGATTTCCCTCTGATGACCCAGAGCGGTACATTCGTCATCAACGGCGCAGAGCGTGTCGTGGTGTCCCAGATCGTCCGTTCGCCCGGTATCTATTACGGCAAGGAAATCGATCTGAAGACCGATCTGCCCCTCATGAGCAACACCGTGATTCCCTATCGTGGTGCATGGCTGGAGTATGAGACCGATACCTCTGAGGTATTTTGGGTTCGTATCGACAAGAACCGCAAGCTGCCCATTACCTGCCTGATTCGTGCATTGGGCTTGAAGACCGATGCTGAGATCCTGGAGAAGTTCGGCGACGATCCCCGTATCGTTGTCACCCTGGAGAAGGACTCCTGCAAGACCTACGAGGATGCCTTGCTGGAGATCTATCGCAAGCTGCGTCCCGGTGAGCCCCCCACGGTGGACACCGCTGAGACCCTGATCCAGAATCTGTTCTTTGACCCCCGCCGCTACGATCTGAGCATCGTGGGTCGTTATAAGTTCAACAAGAAGCTGGCACTGTGGGTGCGTGCCAAGGGTCAGAAGCTGGCAATGCCTGTTGCAGATCCTGCCACCGGCGAGATCCTGTTTGATGCAGGTCATGTGCTGACCGGCGATGAGTGCCGTGAGCTGGATGCCATCGGCGTAAGCGAGATCTCCGTACAGCTGGATAACGGCGAGGCAATTCGCATCTTCACCAACCGTATGTGCGATATGAGCCGCTATGTGGACTTCGATCCGCTGGCTGAGTGCGGTATCAAGGAGCGTGTTCGCTTTGATGTGCTGCAGGAGTTGATTGCACAGTATAAGGGCGATGAGCTGATTGAGCAGTGCAAGCTGCACGCCGATGATCTGGTGCCCAAGCATATCATCATTGATGATATCTTCGCATCCATCAACTATATGAACGCATTGGCCAACAATCTGGTTACCCGTGATGACATCGACCATCTGGGCAACCGTCGCCTGCGCTGCGTTGGCGAACTGCTGCAAAATCAGTTCCGTATCGGCTTCAGCCGTATGGAGCGTGTTATCCGTGAGCGCATGACCATTCAGGATCTGGATATTGTGACGCCCCAGAGCCTGATCAACATCCGTCCCGTGACGGCTGCTATCAAGGAATTCTTCGGTTCCAGCCCCTTGAGCCAGTTTATGGATCAGACCAACCCCCTGGCTGAGCTGACCCATAAGCGCCGTCTGTCTGCACTGGGCCCCGGCGGCTTGAGCCGTGAGCGTGCCAACATGGAAGTGCGAGATGTTCACTATTCCCACTATGGCCGTATGTGCCCCATTGAGACCCCTGAAGGTCCTAACATTGGCTTGATCTCCTACTTGGCTACCTATGCCCGCATCAATGAGTACGGTTTCATTGAGGCACCTTTCCGCAAGGTGGATCACGAAACCTGCAAGGTGACGGACGAGGTCGTCTATATGACCGCTGATGTGGAAGATCAGTATGTGGTGGGTCAGGCTGCCGAGCCTACCGATGAGAATGGCTGCCTGATCAACAAGCGTATTACCTGCCGTCACCGTGATGAGATGGTCGAGGTTGACCGTTTCAACGTGGACTTCATCGATATCTCTCCCCGCATGATGGTTTCTATCGCTACGGCAATGATTCCCTTCCTGCCCAACGACGATGCTAACCGTGCATTGATGGGCGCTAACATGCAGCGTCAGGCAGTGCCTCTGCTGAAGCCCGAAGCACCTATTGTCGGTACCGGTATGGAGCACAAGATCTGCATCGACTCTGAAGTGGTCGTTCTGGCAGAGGGTGACGGCGTTGTCACCAAGGTGGATGCTAACAACATTACTGTTAAGTACGATGACGGCGAGGTCAAGGACTATAAGCTGATCAAGTTCCTGCGTTCCAACCACGCCACTTGCATCAATCAGAAGCCTATCGTTTCTGTTGGCGAGCGTGTTCACGGCGGTGATGACCCCACCGTATTGGCGGACGGTCCTGCTACAGATCAGGGCGAAATCGCACTGGGTCGCAACATTCTGGTCGGCTTTATGACCTGGGAAGGCTACAACTACGAGGATGCTGTTCTGCTGAACGAGCGTCTGGTCAAGGAAGATGTTTATACTTCCATTCATATTGAAGAGTACGAGATCGACTCCCGTGACACCAAGCTGGGACCTGAGGAGATCACCCGTGACATCCCCAATGTGGGCGAGGAAGCACTGAAGGATCTGGATGAGCGTGGTATCATCCGCATCGGTGCCGAGGTCCATGCCGGCGATATCCTGGTGGGTAAGGTTACCCCCAAGGGTGAAACCGATCTGACCGCTGAGGAGCGCCTGCTGCGTGCAATCTTCGGTGAGAAGGCCCGCGAAGTGCGTGACACCTCTTTGAAGGTACCTCACGGCGAGAGCGGTATCGTGATCGACGCCAAGGTCTTTACCCGTGAGAACGGCGATGAACTGGGACCGGGCGTCAACGAAGTTGTCCGTATTTATATCGCACAGCGCCGTAAGATCCAGCCCGGTGATAAGATGGCCGGCCGTCACGGTAACAAGGGCGTTGTTTCCCGTGTGCTGCCGCAGGAGGATATGCCGTTCCTGCCCGATGGTACACCGCTGGATATCGTTTTGAACCCGTTGGGCGTTCCTTCCCGTATGAACATCGGTCAGGTGCTGGAGGTCCATCTGGGCTATGCCGCTAAGACCCTGGGCTGGAAGGTGGCTACCCCCATCTTTGACGGTGCCACCGACAAGGACATCACCGAGGCTCTGACCCAGGCCGGCCTTGATCCGGAGGGCAAGAGCTGGCTGTACGATGGCCGTACCGGCGAGCGCTTCGACAACAAGGTTACCGTCGGCTATGTGTACTTCCTGAAGCTGCACCATCTGGTTGACGATAAGATCCATGCCCGTTCCACCGGCCCCTACTCTCTGGTTACCCAGCAGCCTCTGGGCGGTAAAGCTCAGTTCGGCGGTCAGCGTTTCGGTGAGATGGAAGTTTGGGCTCTGGAAGCTTACGGTGCATCCTACACCCTGCAGGAGATCCTGACAGTGAAGTCCGACGATGTGACCGGCCGTGTCCGCACTTACGAGGCTATCGTCAAGGGCCACAACGTACCCACTCCCGGTGTGCCTGAGTCCTTCAAGGTCTTGGTCAAGGAGCTGCAGTCTCTGTGCCTGGATGTTCAGGTTCTGGACGAAAACGGCGAGCTGATCGAGCTGAAGGAAGATGAAGATGCAATGGACACCTTCAATCTGGCTCGCATGGATGCCGAGGACGAGCGCCAGAGACGCTACGCTGATGAAAACGAACTGGCAGAGGCCGGTTATGAATATGTCGCTGATGAGGAAGTACAGGCTTCCTACGATAGCGAGATGGAATTTTAAGGATAAGGAGGAGCTAAAAACATGAGTTACGCAACATTTGATGCTATTAAAATTGGTATTGCTTCTCCGGAGATGATCCGCGAGTGGTCTTACGGCGAGGTCAAAAAGCCCGAAACCATCAACTACCGCACCTTGAAGCCCGAACGCGACGGCCTGTTCTGCGAGAAGATCTTTGGACCGACGAAGGACTGGGAGTGCCACTGCGGTAAGTATAAGAAGATCCGCTATAAGGGCAAGATCTGCGATCGCTGCGGCGTTGAGGTCACCCGTGCCAAGGTGCGCCGTGAGCGTATGGGTCATATTGATCTGGCTACGCCCGTCAGCCACATCTGGTATTTTAAGGGCATTCCCTCACGCATGGGTCTACTGCTGGATATCTCTCCGAGAATTTTGGAAAAGGTACTCTATTTCGCAGCTTATATCGTCACCGATCCCGGTGAAACCCCATTGCTGAAAAATCAGATCCTGTCTGAAAAAGAGTATCGTGATATGCGCGAGAAATATGAGGACGATTTCGATGCCGGTATGGGCGCTGAGGCAGTGAAGAAGCTGCTTGCCCAGATCGATCTGGCGGCGCTTTCTGAGCAGCTGCACGCTGAGCTGAAAAGCACCTCCGGTCAGAAGAAGGCTCGTGTCGTCAAGCGCTTGGAGGTCGTGGATGCCTTCTTGCTCAGCGGTCAGAAGCCTGAGTGGATGGTTATCGATGTGCTGCCGGTTATTCCTCCTGAGCTGCGCCCCATGGTGCAGTTGGATGGCGGCCGCTTCGCTACCTCCGATCTGAACGATCTGTATCGCCGTGTCATCAACCGCAATAACCGCCTGAAGCGTTTGATGGAGCTGAATGCCCCCGATATCATCGTGCGCAATGAAAAGCGCATGCTGCAGGAGGCTGTGGACGCACTGATCGATAACGGTCGCCGTGGTCGTCCCGTTACCGGCGCCAACAACCGTGCGTTGAAGTCCCTGAGCGATATGCTGAAGGGTAAGCAGGGCCGTTTCCGTCAGAACCTGCTGGGTAAGCGTGTTGACTACTCCGGCCGTAGCGTTATCTGCGTCGGCCCTGAGCTGAAGATCTACCAGTGCGGTGTGCCTAAGGAGATGGCAGTTGAGCTGTTCCGCCCCTTCATCATGAAGAAGCTGGTGGAGGATGGCTCCGCCAACAACATCAAGTCCGCTAAGAAGATGGTGGATAAGGGCCGCACCGAGGTGTGGGATGCTTTGGATGAGATCATCAAGGATCATCCCGTTATGCTGAACCGTGCGCCTACGCTGCACCGTCTGGGCATTCAGGCATTTGAGCCGGTGCTGGTAGAGGGCCGTGCTTTGAAGCTGCATCCCCTGACCTGTACCGCATTTAACGCCGACTTCGACGGCGACCAGATGGCAATTCACGTGCCTCTGTCCGCTGAGGCTCAGGCAGAAGCCCGCTTGCTGATGCTTTCCGCCAACAACCTGCTGCGTCCGCAGGACGGCGGTCCCGTTACCGTTCCTACGCAGGATATGGTGCTGGGTTCCTACTATCTGACCATTGAACGATTTGAAAACGGCGTTTGCCAGATGGATAACGATGAGTTCTGGCCCGAAGGCGTGGACTTCTCCCTGGCCGGCAAGACCTATGACGAGCTGACCGACGAGGAGAAGGCAAATGTCCACCTGAATGTGTACCGTGATGAAGAGGAAGTGCTGCTGGCTCGTGACCGTCACATCATCGGTGTTCACCAGCCCGTTTGGGTGCGTGTGGAGAAGGAATACAACGGCGAGATGCTGAGCCATGTGGTGCGTGCTACCGCAGGTCGTATCATCTTCAACCGCAACATTCCTCAGGATTTGGGCTTTGTCAAGCGTTACAATGATGACGGTACGCCCTCTGAGCATTTCTTCGATTACGAAATTACCGAGACCTGCGGCAAGAAGCTGCTGGGCAAGATCGTTGACCGCACCATCAATCTCCACGGCTTTACTGTGGCGGCTGAAGTGCTGGACAACATCAAGGCTACCGGTTATCACAATTCCACCATCGCATCCATCACCATCTCCATCGCCGACATGACCGTGCCTGCGAAGAAGTATGAGCTGATTTCTGAGACAGAAGAGCGTGTTGTGGACATTGAAGAGCAGTACAACATGGGCTTCATCACCGACGAGGAGCGCTACAAGCTGGTCGTTCGTGAGTGGGAGAAGACCACCGCTGATGTTACCGATGCACTGACTGCCAACATGGATAAGTACAACCCCATCTTCATGATGGCTGACTCCGGTGCTCGTGGTAGCATGAAGCAGATCCGTCAGCTGACCGGTATGCGTGGTTTGATGGCTAACACGGCCGGTAAGACCATCGAAATTCCCGTTAAGGCAAACTTCCGTGAAGGTCTGTCTGTGTTGGAGTACTTTACCTCTTCCCGTGGTGCTCGTAAGGGCTTGGCCGATACCGCTCTGCGTACCGCAGACTCCGGTTATCTGACCCGTCGAATGGTCGATGTCTGCCAGGATGTTATCATCCGTGAGGACGACTGCGGCGTGGAAAAGGGTATTGTCGTTTCCGAGATCAGCGAGGGCGGTCAGATCATTGAGAAGTTCTCTGAGCGTATCCGTGGCCGTTTCCCGGTGCGTGACATTATGAAGCCCGGTACCAACGAGGTCCTGATTTCCAAGGATCACATGATGACCGAGGCCGATGGCGCTCTGTTGGAGAGCTTCGACATTCACTCCGCTGAGATCCGTACCGTTCTGACCTGTAAGGCTCACAGCGGTATCTGCGCTAAGTGCTACGGTATGAACCTGGCTACCTCTAAGCCGGTTGGACCCGGCGAAGCAGTCGGTATCATTGCTGCACAGTCTATCGGTGAGCCAGGTACGCAGCTGACCATGCGTACGTTCCATACCGGTGGTGTCGCCGGCGGCGATATTACGCAGGGCCTTCCCCGTGTTGAGGAACTGTTCGAGGCTCGTAAGCCCAAGAAGATGGCAACGCTGGCTGAGATCGGCGGTAAGGTCCGATTCGAAGAGGCTACTAAGGGCAGCCTGCTGAACATCATCGTCACTGCAGACGATGGCGATACCCGCACCTATGCTGTGCCTCACACCGGCTTGCTGGTGGCAGACGGCGACATCATCGAAAAGGGTACCCAGCTGCAGGATGGTGCTTTGAATCCCCATGACGTACTGCGTGTTCGCGGTGCATCCGCTGTTCACAACTACCTGATTCAGGAAGTTTTGAAGGTGTACCGTCAACAGGGCGTTGACATCAACGATAAGCACATTGAGGTTATCGTTCGCCAGATGATGCGCAAGGTTCGCATCGAGGAGGCTGGTGACACCGGCGTTCTGGACGGCTCTATGGTCAATGTACTGGATGTGGAGCGTGCCAACGAGCAGATCCGTGCCCGCAACGCAGCCGGTGAAACCGGTGAAGATGGCGAGCCTTTGAAGGAAGCCACCTATACTCAGTTGCTGATGGGTATTACCAAGGCTGCTTTGGCAACCGATTCCTTCCTGTCCGCTGCATCCTTCCAGGAGACCACAAAGGTCCTGACCGAGGCTGCTATCAAGGGTAAGGTCGACCATCTGGTGGGCTTGAAGGAGAATGTCCTGATCGGTAAGCTGATTCCTGCCGGCGCAGGCTTGACCGCTTATCGCAAGCAGGCTGAGGAACTGGTACCTGCTCCTGAGCAACCTGCACAGGAGGAAGAAAATTCCGAACCTGTTATTATCACCAACGCACTGTAAGACGTTCTTGATAGAATAGTAGCAGTGCCCGACTTTTGTCGGGCGCGGCTTTTCGGCGATTGTGCTGTAAAGTGTGCAAAAAATACAGTAAAAACAACGATTTTTTCTCTGAATATGACTTGACGGCTTTTTTGCCCTATGGTATAATTCTAAATTGCGTGGGAATGGGTTCTACGGATTTTGTTATGCACTGGAGGTAACGAGTTTGTTGAGTGATCTGGCTGCCAAGGAAAAAGTAGTCGGGTTGAAACAGACACGCCGATCCATTGCAAACGGCACTGCTGTCAAGGTTTTCTTGGCTGGAGATGCCGATCGCAGGCTTACCGATCCCATTGCTGAAAGTTGCCGGCTTTTGTCTATCCCCATTGTGGAAGAGGGAACGATGGCAGAGTTGGGACGAGCATGTGGCGTTGCCGTAGGAACGGCTGCCGCCGCACTTTTGAAACGCTAAGTTTTTTCCGGAATAAAAATCTTGTTCCGTGGAAAATATAGGGAGAGATCCCCAAGAATCTTTAGAAAGGAGAAATTATTGCATGCCTACTTTTAATCAGCTGGTCAAGCAGGGTAGAAAGAAGAGCACTTACAAGTCCAATTCTCCCGCAATGCAGAAGGGCCTGAACACTCTGAAGAATAAGGAAACCAACCTTTCCTCCCCTCAGAAGCGTGGTGTCTGCACTGCTGTCAGAACTGCTACTCCTAAGAAGCCTAACTCTGCACTGCGTAAGATCGCCCGTGTGCGCCTGACCAATGGCTATGAGGTTACCGCTTACATCCCCGGTGTCGGTCATTCCCTGCAGGAACACTCTGTGGTTATGATTCGCGGCGGTCGTGTTAAGGACCTTCCCGGTGTCCGTTATCACATTATCCGTGGTACTTTGGATACTCAGGGCGTTCAGGGTCGTATGCAGAGCCGTTCCAAGTACGGTGCAAAGCGCCCCAAGAACAAGTAATCTTTTAGTTCCAAGCATTTAAAAGAGCTTTGCCGAAAAGGTTTTATATAGATGTATTACCTCTTTGGCAGGCCGTACAGCAACTTAAGAAGGTTGCTGAGTACCTATGAAATCATAAATTTATGAAGGAGGGAAGCATAGTGCCCAGAAGAGGTAATGTTCCCAAGAGAGAGATCTTGGCCGATCCTATGTACAACTCCGTGTTGGTGACCAAGCTGGTCAACAGCATTATGTTGGATGGTAAGAAGGGTGTTGCCCAGAAAGTCGTCTATGGCGCTTTCGATATCATCAAGGAGAAGACCGAGAAGGAACCTCTGGAAGTATTTAATCAGGCTATGGAAAATATCATGCCCAGCCTGGAAGTTAAGGCCCGCCGTGTCGGCGGTGCAACCTATCAGGTCCCCATGGAAGTTCGTCCCGCTCGTCGTCAGACCCTGGGTCTGCGTTGGTTGACGGCTTATTCCCGCGCTCGCAGCGAGCGCACCATGGCAGAGCGCCTGGCAGGTGAAATCATGGACGCTGCCAACAACACCGGCGCTTCCGTGAAGAAACGCGAAGATACCCACAAGATGGCCGAATCCAACAAGGCATTCGCCCACTTCCGTTGGTAATCAGAGCACATTAAGGAAAAGGAGAACCGTATGCCGAGAAAAGTTACTCTGGAAAATACAAGAAATATCGGCATCATGGCCCACATCGATGCAGGTAAAACCACCACCACTGAGCGTATCCTGTACTACACCGGCGTGAATTATAAGATCGGTGAGACTCATGACGGTACCGCTACTATGGACTGGATGGAACAGGAGCAGGAGCGTGGTATCACCATCACTTCCGCTGCTACTACCTGCTACTGGAAAGGCTCCGAAAACCAGTTCCCGCAGACGCGTATCAACATCATTGACACCCCGGGTCACGTGGACTTCACCGTTGAGGTGGAGCGCTCTCTGCGCGTACTGGATGGCAGCGTGACTGTTATGTGCGCAAAGGGTGGCGTTGAGCCCCAGTCTGAAACCGTGTGGCGCCAGGCCGATCACTATCATGTTCCCCGTATGATTTACGTCAATAAGATGGATATCACCGGTGCAGACTTCTATAATGTTTTGGACATGATCGCTGATCGACTCAAGTGCAATGCCGTTCCCATTCAGCTCCCCATTGGTAAGGAAGATACTTTTGTTGGTATCATCGACCTGGTGGAGATGAATGCTGAAGTTTATTATGACAAGCTGGGCAATGATGTCCGTGTCGAGCCAATTCCCGAAGATATGATGGATTTGGCAAACGAGTATCGTGAGAAGCTGCTTGATGCCGTTTCTATGTTCGATGATGACATCATGGAGATGTATCTCGAGGGTGAGGAAATCCCCACCGATAAGATCCGCAAGGCAATTCGTCAGGCTACCGTCGCTGTTGAGATGGTTCCTGTTACCTGTGGTTCCTCTTATCGTAACAAGGGTGTCCAGAAGCTGCTCGATGCTATTGTGGACTATATGCCCGCTCCCACTGACATTCCCGCTATCGGCGGTGTCAACCCCAAGACCGATGAGGAAGAGCAGCGTCATCCTTCCGATGATGAGCCATTCGCTGCATTGGCATTCAAGATTATGACTGACCCCTATGTGGGCCGTTTGGGTTTCTTCCGTGTCTATTCCGGCACGATGAACACCGGCTCCGCTGTGCTCAATGCTACCAAGGGTAACCGTGAGCGTATGGGTCGTATCCTGCAGATGCACGCAAACCACCGTGAAGACATCGAATGTGTTTACGCCGGTGATATCGCCGCTGTTGTTGGTTTGAAGAATACCACCACCGGTGATACCCTGTGCGACGAGAAGCATCCGATTATCCTCGAGTCTATGGAGTTCCCTGAGCCCGTTATCCGTGTGGCTATCGAGCCCAAGACCAAGGCAGGTCAGGAGAAGATGGGTATCGCTTTGGCCAAGCTGGCTGAGGAAGATCCTACCTTCCGCACCTACACCGATGAGGAAACCGGTCAGACTATCATCGCCGGTATGGGTGAGCTGCATCTGGAGATTATCGTGGATCGTCTGCTGCGTGAGTTTAAGGTGGAGGCCAATGTTGGCGCACCTCAGGTTGCTTACAAGGAGACCATCCGCAAGAAGGTCAATCAGGACACCAAGTACAAGCGCCAGAGCGGTGGTTCCGGTCAGTATGGTCACGTCAAGATCACTGTCGAGCCCAACGAGTCCGGCAAGGGTTACGAATTTATCAACTCTGTTGTCGGCGGCTCCGTGCCCAAGGAGTATATTCCTGCCGTTGATGCAGGTATCCAGGGCGCTCTGCAGAATGGTATTCTGGCTGGCTACCCCGTCGTTGACCTGAAGGTCACTTTGTACGATGGTTCTTATCACGAGGTCGACTCCTCTGAAATGGCATTTAAGATTGCTGGTTCTATGGCAATCAAGGAAGCTATGGCAAAGGCAGATCCCGTGTTGCTCGAGCCCATTATGAAGGTCACTTGCATCGTTCCCGATGAATACATGGGCGATGTTATCGGCGATTTGAACTCTCGCCGTGGCCAGATCCAGGGTTACGAGATGCGCAATGGCGCACAGCAGATCGATGCTTTTGTTCCTCTGGCTGAAATGTTTGGTTATGCAACCAACCTGCGTTCCCGTACACAGGGCCGTGGTCAGTACACCATGGAGCCCAGCCATTACGTGGAGCTGCCTAAGAGTCTGCAGGAGAAGCTGGTCAGCAAGCGCAACGGTCAGTGAAATGCGCCAATCGTGAAATAACGATTGATTTTCTGACAATCATATTGTACAATAGTGTTGTTAAGCTTTAACGCACTAAAAACACTGAAATCAAATACTGTTAAGGAGGATTTTTCAAATGGCTAAGCAGAAATTTGAAAGAAACAAGCCCCATGTTAACATCGGTACCATCGGCCACATCGACCATGGTAAGACCACTCTGACTGCTGCTATTACCAAGTATTTGGCTATGGTCGGCGGCGCTGAGATGATGGACTACGCTTCCATCGATAAGGCTCCCGAAGAGCGTGAGCGCGGTATTACCATCAACACCGCACACGTTGAGTATGAGACCGAAGCTCGTCACTATGCACACGTTGACTGCCCGGGCCACGCTGACTACATCAAGAACATGATCACCGGCGCTGCTCAGATGGACGGCGGTATCCTGGTTATTGCTGCTTCCGATGGTCCTATGGCTCAGACCCGCGAGCACCTGTTGCTGGCTCGTCAGGTTAACGTTCCTCCCATCCTGGTGTTCCTGAACAAGTGCGACCAGGTTGACGACGATGAGCTGCTGGAGCTGGTCGAGATGGAAGTTCGCGAGCTGCTGGACTTCTATGGCTTCCCCGGCGATGATACTCCCATCATCCGTGGTTCCGCTCTGAACGCTCTGGTTTCCGAGTCCACCGATCCCGCTGCTCCTGAGTATGCTTGCATCAAGGAACTGATGGACGCTGTTGACACTTGGATCCCCACCCCCGACCGCAAGGAGGATATGCCCTTCCTGATGCCTGTTGAGGATGTATTCACCATCTCTGGCCGTGGTACTGTTGCTACCGGTCGTGTTGAGCGTGGTGTTTTGAAGCTGAACGAGAAGGTCGAGATCGTTGGTCTGCAGGACGAGAAGCGCGATACCACCGTTACCGGTATCGAGATGTTCCACAAGCTGCTGGACTACGCTGAAGCTGGCGATAACATCGGCGCTCTGCTGCGTGGTATTGCTAAGACCGAGATCGAGCGTGGCCAGGTTTTGGCTGCTCCCGGCTCCATCCATCCCCACACCAAGTTCGTTGGCCAGGTTTACGTTCTGACCAAGGACGAGGGTGGCCGTCATACCCCCTTCTTCAATAACTATAGTCCTCAGTTCTATTTCCGTACCACCGACGTCACCGGTGTCATCACTCTGCCCGAAGGCACTGAGATGTGCATGCCTGGCGATAACGTCGACATGAACGTTGAGCTGATTACCCCCATCGCTATTGAGAATGGTCTGCGTTTCGCTATCCGTGGGGGTGGCCGTACCGTCGGTTCCGGTGTTGTCATCGAGATCAACGACTAATCTCTTAGATAACTAAATAAATGCGACAGGACATAAGTCCTGTCGCATTTTTCGTGGTATGGATGTAGATAACAGCGCATTATTCCAGTTTTTCCGGGTATGCAATCCCACACTGAAATCCATTTTCACCTGTTGCAATCAAATCGCCGCCAATTAGAGCATCATTGCACAGATAGAGGTTGATTTGTACCCCGTCGGGTACATCCGGGTAATTTTTAACCGCATAAGTATAGCGTTGCACTGCCTGACCGGCATAATCGTTAAAAGAAAAATGCTGTTCTTGCTGAAGCTTTGCATAGTCCGCCCAATCGCCGGTTAATTCTTCCGGTAGCTGAATCTCCAAAGCTTCTACAGCATTGCTGCCGGTTTCCCAACCCAACTCATTCAGATATGAAATCCGGTCCTCATTGGATGAAAGCATAACAGGCTCTGCAAGGTCAGCATCTTGGTCAAAGCAACCGCCCAAAAGTGCCGCTAACCCGATGACTAATAGCAAAAAGACAGTGCCTGCCAGTATTTTTCGGCGTAAGGAGCGAATATGTACTACATACATCATAATCACCTCTGTACTTTTATATTCCGTTTCGGTATCAAATATGATACAATAAACATACTCTCAAGATGCTTTGGAGGCACCAAATGGAACGATTAGATAAAATTGTCAGCGCAACGGGTAGGCTGTCACGACGAGAAGTGAAAAACTATATACGACAAGGTCGCATTTTGGTGGACGGAGCAGTGGCAGCAACAGCCGATATGAAAGTTGACGCTGCAACTGCCGAAATCATGGTAGATGGTGAATTGCTAAGCTATGAGCGCTTTACTTATGTGATGCTCCACAAGCCGGCAGGGGTGCTTTCCGCTACGGAGGACAGCCGACAAAAGACGGTGTTGGACTTACTGTCCCCAGAACTTCAAAAGCGTGGGTTGGCTCCGGTTGGCCGATTGGACAAGGACACGGAAGGACTGTTGCTGTTGACCAATGATGGCGACCTGACGCATCGTTTGCTTAGCCCCAAGCATCATGTGGACAAGGTATATTACGCTCGGGTGGAGGGCGTTTTGGAACCTGCGGACCGTACAAAATTTGAAGAGGGCATTGTGCTCGGCGATACGCTGAAATGCCTGCCGGCACAACTCCGGATTTTATCGGACGATGAGTGTCTGGTGACGGTGCAGGAAGGAAAATTTCACCAGGTGAAACGAATGCTGGCATCATGTGGCAAACCGGTACAATACCTGAAGCGATTGTCCATGGGACCGCTGGAACTTGACGAAAAATTGCAGAGAGGGGAGTATCGTTTCCTTACTACCAATGAGGTGAATTTGTTGAAGAATACAAAGTGAATCAGGCGGTATCGACAGAATGACAAAAAATTAACCATGATTTTTGTTCAAAAGATAAAAAAATGCTTGCAAATCCGTGATTATGACGATATAATGTAGGTATAGAGTTGACAAATTGCACAAAACAATCCACGTTGTCAGAAAGCGGAGGAACAATATGTCAGGTAGAATTTTTCAAAATGTCGTTTTGCAATTCAAGGATACCACCGATCGTACCATCGGCGTAATCGATTCAGAAGGCAATGTCATTGCCTGCAGCGAATTGACCGTTATTGGCAAGAAGTGGAGCAAGTGCATTGATGCCATTTTGGCAGCAGAAGGAAACTGCGTTGCTTTGGATGGCAAGACATTTAAGGCAATTCCCAGTTGGGGCAACCACTTCGATTACGCTGTGTTTGCCAGCGGTGATGATGGCGTGGGCCGTACTGTTTGCTCCATGGCAGCAGTGGCTTTGAATTCCGCTAAGACCTACTACGAAGAAAAACACGATAAGGGATCATTTATTAAGAATATTATTTCTGACAACATTCTTATTAGTGATATTTATATGCGCGCTAAGGAACTGCATGTGGCGGCAGAAGTTCTGCGTGGCGTTTTTGTCATCCGTCCGGTGGACGAGCGAGCAGAAAGCGTGCCGCTGGAGATCGTTCAGAATTTGTTCCCCGACAGACAGAACGACTTTGTCCTGAGCGTGGGTGAGGCTGACATTGCCTTAATTCATCAGATGCCGGAAGGATCGGAAACGAAGGATCTGGAAAAAGTGGCGGCTCAGCTGGAAGAAACGCTGCGACAGGACAATGGCAGAGAAGTGTTTGTGGGCATCGGTACGATGGCGATGCATCTGCGTGATTTGGCAAAGTCCTATAAGGAAGCACAGATTGCCATTGAAGTGGGCAAGGTGTTTGACACTGAGCGCTACATTGTGAATTATGAAAATCTGGGCATCGGACGCTTGATTTATCAGTTGCCTACCACCCTGTGTGAGATGTTCTTGCAGGAAGTTTTCAAGAAGAACCCCATCGATGCACTGGATCAGGAGACTTTGTACACCATTTACAAGTTCTTTGAAAACAATCTGAATGTGTCTGAAACTGCTCGCAAGCTATTTGTACACCGCAATACGCTGGTATATCGTTTGGAGAAGATCAAAAAGTTGACCGGCTTGGATCTGCGGGAATTTGACGATGCCATCACCTTTAAGGTAGCTTTAATGGTTAAGAAATATTTGACCAGTCGTGGTATTGAAGCCTAAAAAGTACATATTTAATACAAGAAATAAACCCACTATGTTACCGTTTGCTTTGAGATAACATAGTGGGTTTTATTTATTATATGGTTAGGGATTACAGCACCTTGGCCAAGAAGTCCTGCAGGCGGGGATCCTTGGGGGAGTCAAACACTTCGGAGGGAGTGCCTTCCTCTAAGATCTTGCCGTCCGCCATAAAGACGACCCGGCTTGCTACTTCACGGGCGAAACCCATTTCGTGGGTGACCACAGCCATAGTCATGCCGTCTTTGGCCAAATCACGCATCAAATCTAAGACTTCGCCAACCATTTCAGGGTCCAAAGCGGAGGTGGGTTCATCGAATAGCATGGCTTCAGGATCCATTGCCAAAGCACGCACAATGGCAATACGCTGCTTCTGACCACCGGAAAGCATATTGGGATACTCATCAGCTTTATCTGCCAAACCAATACGCTCCAACAGTGCCATTGCCTGAGCGGTGGCATCCGCCTTGCTCTTGAGCTTCAAGGTCACAGGAGCCATAATAATGTTTTGCAGAACGGTCTTGTGAGGGAACAGGTTGAAATGCTGGAACACCATGCCCATCTTCTGGCGGTGCAGGTTAATGTCAATGGAACTATCCGCCAAATTGACACCATCAAAGAAGATTGCGCCGGAGGTGGGCGTTTCCAACAGATTTAAGCTGCGCAGCAAGGTAGATTTACCGGAGCCGGAGGGGCCGATAATGGCAACCACTTCGCCCTGCTTGATATCGATATTACAATCGTTCAAAGCCACGACAGCACCGTCATTATACTCCTTAATTAAGTGCTGAACAGAAATCAAATTAGTGTTTGTCGCCACGGCGCATTCTCCTTTCAATAGCTTCGATGGCCTTGGAGGCCGGGAAGTTGATGCAGAAGTAGATCAGTGCTGCCAACACATAGGGAGCCAGCGGAATGTAGGTAGTAGTTGCTACGGTCTTGGATACGAACATCAGCTCAGCCATGCCCAACATGGAGCAGATGGAAGATTCCTTAACCATGGTGACGATCTCATTCGCCAAAGCGGGCAAAACATTCTTAACGGCCTGAGGCAACACCACCAAACGCATGCTCTGCCACTGGGACAGACCCAAAGAACGGGCGGCCTCTGTCTGACCCACATCTACTGCCAAAATGCCAGCACGGAAAATCTCCGCCACATAGGCAGAACTGTTCAACGCCAGTGCCACAACACCGGGGATGAAGCGGCTTAAATCAACAAAGCCCAGTAGAGTGATGCGGGGAATGGAGATGACACCAAACAGACCAAAATAAATAATGGACAGCTGCACCAAAAGCGGTGTAGAACGGAAAATGGCGATATATGCACCGGAAATCGACTTAATAACCTTAGACTTACTCAAACGCATCATGGCCAATGCCAAAGCGGGAATCACTGCCAACAAAACGGATACAACGGCCAACAGTAGCGTATAGGCAATGCCTTGTGCGAAAAATCCTGCGTATTCCGGCAGGAAGGAGAAGTTTACGAAGGATGCAGGTGACATGCCTTCAAACAAATTGCTCCACCACATGGGATAGGCTCCTTTCTATCTGTATATTAGACACGCAAGATGTGCAGAGCTGTTTGGACTCTGCACATCTTATCACTTGTTGTGTTATGAATTATTCTGCGGGAGCCTCTACGCTAACTTCCTGAGCCACACCGCTCAAAGCGTCGGCGTCTGCAATGAAGCCTTCCACGGCGTTCTCTTCCTGCATCTTGGCAATAGCTGCGTTGATGTCAGGCAGCAGACCCTTGGGGTCGCCCTTTGCAACAGCTACGCAATAGGGAGCAGCGGTACCCAGATCAGCGGAAGCATCGGCCACGACCAGATCCTTGTTGCTGTCAGCATACTCCTGAGCAACAGCACCGTCCAGCACAATGGCATCAATCTTGCTGTATACCAACTCGTTGACCAGATCGTTGACCAGAGCCAAAGACTGCAGCTTGGCGCCTTCCATATCATTCTTGACGATGTCTTCCTTGGTGGTAGCGGTCTGAGCGCCAACGGTCTTGCCGGAGAAATCGGACAGGGACTTGTAGGCATCAGCATCGGCTGCGCGGACCAAAATCATGGGAGGAATGTCGGTGTAGTAGGGATCGGAGAAGTCAGCGCTCTTCAAACGATCGGGAGTGGACTCCATAGCGGCGATGACCATGTCATAGTCGCCCTTAGACAAAGCGGTCAGCAGATAGTCAAAGCTCATGTTCTCAATCTGCAGTTCCTTGCCCATGTTGTCGGCAATGTACTTTGCTGCGGAAACATCGATGCCGGCATACTGCATGTCACCGTTATCATCGGCATACATGAACTCGAAGGGGGCGTAGTCAGCGGAGGTACCCAAAACCAACTTGTTGTCATTGTCGGATGCGCTGTTGCTGCCGCAAGCCACCAGGCTCAAAGCCATGATCAGTGCAAACATCATTGCGATAATCTTTTTCATTTTGTTTTCACCTTTCTTTTCTTTTATAATAATTTCTTTGAATTATATAACATTGCTTACTTCTCCTGTAAGCAATGTCTACTATACGCCTGCGGTGAATAAAAGTCAAGCAAAAATGAATAAAATTTCGAACAAACTTATTTTTTTGTAAAAATGTGCAGCAATATTATATTATTATGCTTGATTTTGCGGCGGAATGACGAATGCGATGAATATACGAGTGAATATTTATCCGAATATACAAAAATAAGGAATCACCAAAAGGTGATTCCTTATCAAATATTTTTACTGAGATCAATCAATCAGGCTACCGGCGTAAAGATAATGGCTGGCATAATAGCTTTCGCTCAGGGAGCTGACAGTTACGCCACGGCTGGAGCTTGCGTGGATGAACTGGCCACCGCCCAAGTAGATACCCACATGACCGATGCTGCTACCACCGGCAGAACCGGAGAAGAACACCAAATCACCAGGCTGACGCGCACTGTCGGGAATGTGCTTGGAAACGGCATACTGCTCTATGGCACCATGGCACAAAGAATAACCGAACTTGGCAAATACCTGCATTGTAAAACCGGAGCAATCGATGCCGGAGCGGCTGACACCGCCATACACATACGGTGTGCCCAGATATGTGTAAGCCTCCTGCACCACATCCTCACGGATGGTATTGGTGGCGGAAGTGCCCTCGTAATCGGAATAGTGGACGGTTTCGCAGTAGTCGGCATTCACATAACCGGTGGAAGTGCCGAATTTGATCTTATACCAGTCACCATCGACATCGATCAAATGAGCAACCTTACCATCAGCAATACTGCGTGTTACCTTGCCATCGGGCTTGGAACGAATGTTCAGAGTATCATTGCAGGAGATCTTTACACCATCGTACTCGCTCAACAGCGCATTCAATGCTGCAGCATCCTCAGCGGCCTTTTCGGCAGCTTTTGTCTGCTTTGCCTCCTCTTTCAGCGCCTTGACGGTGAGCTGAGTGAGGGTGAGCGTATTGTCAGAACAATCCAACACACCCATGTCTAATGCCAACTGGGTGCCGGTACCGTTGGTCAGCATAACGCTGGAAGTGCCGGTGGCGCCTACAGAAGCCAGTGCCGCTGTTGCAGATGTAAATGCCTGATTGTTATCTTTTCCCACTATGGGATCTGCGGATGCGATGACCGCACTGGAAATCAGCAAGGACGCTGCCAAACCCATGCAGGCAATCTTTCTTGAAATCATAAAAACCTCTTCTTCATATTTATAAAATACGGACATACAATTCTTGGTTACATATATCATAACACATGTTATTAAAAAAAGCTACAAAAAAATTACAAAATGATAACATTTTTCGCAAATCGGTAAAAAAGAGGAGTGATTCTTGTATAAGATGCACAATAGCATAGGGGAAAATAGAACAAAAAAGCACAAATACCTGCTGAAACTGTCGGTTACAAAGGGTAACAAAAAATGTGACAGTTGCACTTTTTGCAATTTTGGGTGTATACTATTGACGAAAAGTGCGGAAGGGGGGATGCCGGATGGAACCGCTACAATATGAGCAGAGGGGTTACCTGAAAGAGAATTTCCGGCTATTCCATTTAGCGGACGATCGAGGCGCCGCAATGGAATATCATTATCACAACTTCCATAAGATGATTATGCTATTATCAGGCAAGGCTTCCTATGAAATAGAGGGTGAGCGGTTTGTACTGAAGCCGGGGGACTATATACTGGTGGGCAGAGGCAGCATCCATCGGCCGGTGGTAGAGAGCGGCGTGTTCTATGAGCGGATGATCCTTTACATCTCACCGCAGTTTCTGGAAGAACTGCGTACGGAGGATTGCGATTTGGCGACCTGTTTTCAGCGGGCACAAAAACAATTTAGGTATGTGTACCATGCCGGGGACAGCGAAGATGTGATTCCGCTGTTTTTGCAATTGGAACGGGCTGGGCGGCAAGGTGGATTTGGCAGTGAGGTTTTGCAGAAAGCACTATTCTTGCAGCTAATGGTGGCAGTCAATCGGGCTATGGAGCAGTCAAAACCTATCCTGGCATCTCGCAGGGATGACAAAGTGATTGCCATTTTGCACTATTTAAATGCACACTTGACTGAAGAAATTCGGATTGATGATTTGGCACAGCGGTTTTACATCAGCAAATACCACATGATGCGGCGATTTAAGGAGGAAACCGGTTACACCATACATCATTATATCAGTGAAAAAAGATTACTCCTGGCGCAGCAGTTTTTGCAGCAGGGCAGCAGTTTGACGGAGGTGGCATTATCCGTGGGATATCAGGATTATTCCACATTCTCCAGAGCATTTAAGAAACAGTTTGGGTATATTCCAAGTAAATCTCGATGAAAAAGCATTTTTTGCAATAAAGAACGCACAAAATGCGGTTTACATGGGTGAAAAGTGCTAATATAATATAGAGTATAAGACAATCCATCTATTAAATTTCAGAAAGGGGCGGGGAAATGAAAACATTTCTCAAAAACAACTGGTTTATTATGTGTATGCTGGGCGGCATTATTGTCGGATGTGTGATCGGCGCTGCTTGGCCCAATTTTGCAGGTAATCTGGAGTTCCTGGGCTCGCTGTTTATCAACGCAATGTTCTGCGTGGTGGTGCCGATGGTGTTCTGCTCCATCGCCAGCGCTATTGCGAATATGAAATCTATGAAGCGTGCCGGCAAGGTCATTGGCTCCACCGTACTGACCTTCCTGGTGACAGCCGCTATTGCAGGCGTACTGATGTATATCATTTGCCGCATCATTCCGCTGGTCAGCGGTCAGTACACGGTGACAGAGGGCGAAGTTGGTGAGACACTGGGCTTCGGCGACATGATCGTGAACTTCTTTACCAAACCCGACTTCGTGGAACTGCTGAGCCGCAAGGCAATTCTGCCCCTGATCGTGGCTGCCGTGCTGTTCGGTTTCGGTATACAGATGTCCGGCGGTCCTGAGACCAAGACTGCTAAGCTGTTGGAGGATATCACCAACTGCATCATGAAGACCGTTAAGCTCGTCACCTACTATGCACCTATCGGTTTCATGGGTTTCTTTGCATCCCTGGTGGCAACTTACGGACCCGAACTGGTGAAGGATTACGGCCGTACTTTGATCGTCTACTATGCGATGAGCTTTGCGTACATGTTCATTTTCTTCCCCCTGTATGCTAAGTTTGGCGGCGGTAAGGGCGCAGCTAAGCTGATGTACAGCAAGCTGTTCCGTCCCGCTGCAGTGTCTTTCGGCACCTGCTCCAGCGTGGCAACCATCCCCACCAACATGGAAGTGGCAGAGGAGACCGGTATCTCCAAGGATGTCAGCGATATCGTACTGCCCCTGGGCGCTACCATGCACATGGACGGCTCTGCTATGTCCGCTATTATCAAGGTGGCTTTCCTGTTCGCTATCTTCGGTCAGGACTTCGGTACCGGTAAGGCTATTTTGGCTATTATCGTGGCTGTGTTCTCCTCTGTGGCCATGTCCGGTATTCCCGGCGGTGGTGGCACCGGCGAGCTGGTGATCTGCACCATTTTCTTCCCCGACCAGCTGGCAATTGCATACCCCATTGCACTGGCACTGGGCAATCTGGTGGATCCTCCTGCTACCATGGTCAATGCCGCAGGCGACTATGTGGTCTCATTTATCGTATCCCGTTTCGTGGACGGCAAGGATTGGCTGCAGAAGAAGCTGAACAAGGCAAACTGATTTCTCAACTATATATAATATGTAAAAATATCCCCTCGCTTTCTACGGAAAACGGGGGGATTCTTTTATTCGTCAGAATGCGAAACAACATGACAGCGATGAGCAGGAGGTGATGTGCGGATGATTTATCCAAAAAAGCTGCCGCTGGGCGGTACCATTGGCCTGGTCTGCACCAGCTCACCCATCAGTGAGGCGGAAAAGCGTGAATGCGTGGCGGTGCTGTCCGAAATGGGATACAGGGTCAAGTGCGCCGGCAATTTGACAAAAAATTGCGACGGATATATGGCGGGGTCCGGCGCTGAGCGTGGTTGGTGGCTCAACAGAATGTTTGCCGACAGCGAGGTGGATGCCATTTTCTGCGCCAGAGGGGGAAACGGCAGCTCACGCATGATGGAATATATCGATACCGACCTCGTGCGGAGGCATCCCAAAATCTTTATGGGGTACAGCGATGTGACCAATCTGTTGCTCCTGCTGACACAGCAATGCCAGCTGGTGACATTTCACGGCCCGATGGTATTATCCAACATGGTGAAGGGCTTTGACCTGCCATCCAAACGGGCAATGTATGCCGCTATCAATGGTGACAAGGTATATACATTTCAAAATCCAACCGGGATACCCATTCGAACGATGAAACATGGATGCGTATCCGCACCGGTGATTGGAGGAAATCTATCGCTTTTGTCGGCGTCGATGGGGACGCCCTATGAGGTGGATACAGCAGGGAATATCTTATTCATGGAAGAAGTACATGAGCCCATTACCAAAGTTGAAAAATGGGCATATCACCTGCGCAATGCGGGAAAACTGGATGCCTGTGCCGGTATCATACTGGGGCAATTTACGGATATCACAAATAAGGTCATGCCAACATACGATGTGACTTGCTGTTTCCGTGAGATTTTGAAAGGACTGGACATACCCGTAATGTACCATGTGCAGTCCGGGCATGGACGGAGCATGATGACAATACCGTTTGGTGCAATGTGCCATATGGATACCGATCATAGAACATTGGGGTTTGAGATCCGAAGAGGAGCGGAGGAGCGAAAGGATATACTGCCCGACGAATGATCGGACAGTGCAAGGGCGCAAAAAACTCCTGCAGTTTCATGTGACCGCAGGAGTTTTTTACTCAGTATCAGGGCTCCAAGGGGATAACAATGGCAGCAATAATATACGCCAGAATTCCGCTGCCGCCTAAAATGGAGAACAGCACCCATGCCAAGCGAATCAGTGTAGGATCAATGGAAAAATAGTTAGCAATGCCACTGCACACGCCAGCCAACATCTGGTCATTGCGGCAGCGATACAAACGCTTTTTCATAAGATTACCACCTTTCTTTATTTCGTATTGGGGATGACGGCAAACATCGTCAAAGGCTCTGTGCCGTCATTGATAATCCCATGGCAATGGCCTTTAGGACAATAGTGGCACAAACCCGGTGTGATAGGCAGTTTTTCATCGTCATCAATGAGTGTTCCGGTGCCGGAGAGGAAACGAATGACCTCGTAGCTGTCATCGTGGGTGTGGACACCGATGCTGGCACCGACGGGCAGCATCAGCATAGCGATTTTTCCGGCATCATCCACCAACATTTTGCCCTGAGCGACGCCCGCACCGCCCTTGAAGTGGGGCAGATCCTGCAGGGGCATTTGTTCAAAATCCAGTTTCATGATATTACCTCAGTTCAAAAAGTCCTTGAGCTTCTTGGAGCGGGAGGGATGGCGCAGCTTACGCAGAGCCTTGGCCTCAATCTGGCGAATGCGCTCACGGGTAACATTGAACTCTTTGCCTACTTCCTCCAAGGTGCGGGTGCGGCCGTCTTCAATGCCGAAACGCAGCTTCAGGACCTTTTCTTCACGGGGCGTCAAGGTGCTCAGAACATCCACCAGCTGCTCCTTCAGCAATGTGAAGGATGCGGCCTCGGAGGGCTCAGATGCGCCCTCATCGGGGATGAAGTCACCCAAGTGGGAATCCTCTTCCTCACCGATGGGAGTTTCCAGGGATACCGGCTCCTGCGCAATTTTCAAAATCTCCCGTACCTTTTCCACGGGCATACCCATCTCTTCGGAGATCTCCTCGGGGGAAGGATCGTGGCCCAACTCCTGCAGCAATTGACGGCTGACACGAATCACCTTATTGATGGTTTCCACCATGTGGACGGGAATGCGAATCGTACGAGCCTGATCGGCAATGGCACGGGTGATAGCCTGACGGATCCACCATGTGGCATAGGTGGAGAATTTATAACCCTTTGTGTAATCGAACTTCTCTACGGCTTTGATCAGGCCCAGATTGCCCTCTTGAATCAGGTCAAGGAACAGCATACCACGGCCTACATAGCGCTTGGCAATGGATACCACCAGACGCAGGTTGGCTTCTGCCAGTTTCTGCTTGGCACTTTCGCCCTTCTTGTCGAGCTTTTTCAGCTCGGCCAAATCTGCATCGCTCAGCTCCAACTCGCCGTTTTCCGCAGCAACGATTTGCTCCTTGGCAGCGGCACCGGCGCTCATGGCAGTGGCCAACTCTACCTCTTGATCAGCGGTCAGCAAAGCAACCTTGCCGATCTCCTTCAAGTACATGCGGACGGGGTCATCAATGTTGAAACTATCCACCAAAGTGTTAGGATCAACCAACTCTTCTTCTTCAATTTCAGCAATCTCTTCCATGGCGGGCTCACCGTCTTCCTGCGCCACGTTGATAAATGCCTCGGCACCAACGGTGATACCCAACTGCTCCAAGGAATCATAGATGAGATCCATTTGATCGCCGTCAAGGTCCATAGCATCCAAGACCTCGCTCAACTCATTGGACTCCAGTTTACTCTTCTTCTTACCTTTGACAAACAACTCTTTCAACTTTTCGTTGTTGTTGATTAATGCAGCAGCAGGCAATGCGGCGATGGCTTTTTCATCCAATTTGCCGGCCTTGCTTTTAGAAGTGACTTCATTAGATGCAGAAGCGGATGCTTCCTGCTCCTTTTTATCTGCCGCCAACAAGGCATCTGCCATTGCTTCCAACTGCTGGGATTCATAATTTTCTGTCATGGTTGCTTTCCTCCGTAACCCTTTTTTTGTTTTGATTTATCCATAGCGGCCAACAGCGGATCTAATGTGCCCGATGTGTCGCGTTTTGCTTTTTCGTCTAAAATTACCTGTGTATAATCGTGCAGTGCCTGAGCGGCATTGGAGACCGATTCGGGCTTTTGCAGCACGGTGGTCAGATGACTCATTTCCTCCCCACTGAGAACACCGGAAAGTGCCGCTATCGAACGGCTGTGACCCGATTGCCGGCTGCGCCACAATTCTTGATAGATTTTGCCCAAAACCGACGAAGAAAAATCATCTGCTGATAGAGGCGGCGTATCTCCGAAAATATCCTCATCTCGCAGCAGCAGACGAATGATGCCCTCCTCTGCCAATGCCGAACGAAGATTATCGTAACGAATACTGCGCTGGGTGGGCTGCAAGGTGGCGCTGGGATTCAGCTCCCGCCGCTCCCGCTGGCGGCGATCCTTATTCGCCTTGCGGCGGAAGGCTCGTCCCACTTCTAAACGCATGGCATCCGGGGTAATTCCCGCGCTCTCGGCGGCACGGACGGTATAGATTTCACGCTCCACGGCGTTTTCCAACGTGGCTAATTCTGCACTGACCTCCTGCGCATAGGCGATGCGGGCCCGATCATCACGCAGGTCATATTTTCCGGCAATTTGCGCCATGCGGAATTCGATGCCGTTTTCACTGCCGGAGAGCAGACGCTCAAAAGCATCGGGGCCGAACGCCTTAATAAAATCGTCGGCATCCTGCTTGGTGGGTTTGCCATCCACCATTTTATTGGGGAGCTTCAACACCTTGACTGTGAACTCTGAATTGTTCAGCATTTCCAAGGCTCGCTGGGTGGCCATCTGGCCGGCATTATCGTTATCGTAGCACAGCACCAATTCTTTGGTGTAGCGTGACAGCAGACGGGTCTGCTCGGTGGTCAGCGCCGTACCCATGGAGGCAACAGCGTTGTCAAAGCCGGCTTGATGCAGTGTGACCACATCCAGATTGCCCTCGCAGAGAATGATATTAGGCCGTTTTGTCTTTTTGGCAAGATTTAGGCCATACAACACACGGCGTTTGCTATATGTAACAGTTTCAGGCGTATTGACATACTTGGCGCCCTCGCCGGCGATGATACGGCTGCCAAAACCGACAACATCGCCGCGGACATCAATGACAGGCAAAATCAGACGATTGCGGAAACGGTCGTAGATGCGGCCGTTTTGGTTTTGAATACAGAGTCCGGCCTGCACCAATTCGGTTTTGGAATATCCCTTGGCGGTCATGGCCTTGAGCAGAGAATCCCAACTGTCCGGTGCTGCGCCCATGCCGAATTTTACGGCGATGGGACGGTGGATCTGCCGTTTTTGCAGATACTCACGGACGGCTGCACCCTCATCGCTTTGCAGAACACTGTAATAGAAGCGGGCGGCATCACGATTCAGCTCCAAAATGCGGCGCCGCAGTTGATCCGTTCTATCACGATGATCATCCTCGGGAACCGGCAAGTTCACACGCTTGGCCAAAAAATGAACGGCATCCGGAAAACTGAGATTTTCCACTTCCATAATGAAGTTGATGACGCCGCCGCCCTTTTTGCAGCCGAAGCAATGATAAATCTGCTTATCCGGCGACACAGAGAAGGATGGCGTTTTTTCGTTGTGGAACGGACAAAGACCGAATAAGTTGCTACCCTTATTTTGCAGTGTAACATAACTGCCTACGACATCAACAATGTCATTACGGGCAATCAACTCGTCTAAAAAACTTTGCGGAAACACGCAACATCCTCCTTTCTGAAATCATCGCTACATCAACTTATACGAAAAAGAATTGCAATTTCCTCTTTTTTGCGCAAAAAAATAGTAGAATTTTTACAGATAAAAAGTGAGCGATGCTATAATCGCTCACTTTTCGGCTTCATTAAGAGGAGTTCCCGGTAAAAAGTCCTTATAGGGTTTAATCACCCTCGGCTTAGTCGGAGATTTTAATTTTAGGAATAGCTGTCGATTACACGCTTTGATGCTTTCACAATTTCGCATAGTAGTTTTGCCTCTCTGGGGTCACAGGCATCTAAAACGCCAGCAATGTCATTTGCTGCCAAAATATAGTCGGCTTCTTTGTCACCAAATACCAAGCTGTCCAAACTTGCACCTAATGTAGCGGCAATACAGACCAGTACTGCCAAGCTCAGTTTTGTGTTACCGGTTTCGATATGGCTCATGTGGGTGGTGGAAATGTCAATTTTTTCCGCCAGCTCCTCCTGCGACAAGCCATGCGCCTTGCGAACTTTACGAATCCGCTGCCCAATTTCGCAATAATTCAACAAATTTATCACCTATTATTTAGTATATATACAGTTTAATTATACTTGAATTATATGGGCGATCGTGGTACATTAAAATAAACTATATAGGCTATTATATGCCCATGTAATTAAAAATATAACAAAGGAGAGGAAAAAATGAAAAAAATTATGGAAAATAAATATTTAATGTGGGCTGCAGTTCTGATAATGTTAATTGCAGTATTGATCGTAGTGTCATTAGCTGTGGGTACTGGGAATGGATCATCCGCTTCAACGAGCACACCCTCTCATTCGAGTACAACTACTGATAATAGCAGTACGACTTCCTCAAACGACTCTTTTGAGGACAGTTCAAGTGAATCCTCAAGTAGTTTAGGCAGCAATGGTTCTGATAGCACTACTGATAATAGCAGTACAACTTCCTCAAATGACTCTTTTGAGGACAGCTCAAGTGAATCCTCAAGTAGTTCAAACAGCTATGATTCTGATAGCACTACTGATAATAGCAGTTCACAAGAAAGTATATATGCTCCTGGAGGTATGTATGTTCCTAGACTTGAAGCAAACACTTGGTATGTATGGAACGAATATACTCCATTAAAATTTTATAATTGTGCAGTATTAAGAGCGAGGCCAATAAGTGAATCCCAAAGTGTTATTGTGGAATTTCGCCCTGCTTGTGCAAACTGTCATTATGTCTTAACAGGTGAATATGCGACTAAAAAGAACATAGTTTCGCCAGAAAATCCACAAGCATTTGAATATTATTGCAGATTTTGTGGAGCAACTTCAGTTGCTCGATTAGAAGTGGTATATTAAATTTCAAATAAATGCTTTCCCAAATTGAGGTATATAAACTATTAAACGCAGAGAATGTAAGGAATACTCTGTACCAGCTCCTATAAGGTAGCGGATACAGCAGAATTATTACTCTGCGTGGAGTAAGTACAAGACTGTTAAGGCGACAAAGTAACAATAGCATAAACATAAGAGGAAGGATGCTTTGCATCCGTCCTCTTATGTTTATAAAGAAACAATATGCGCCTGGTGTCCGGTATGGCGGAGGAATATTTCCAGCACATCCTTCGTCTTCAGACGCAGAGAGGATGTGTTCTTGCAGGGGTGGCAGCCAAACCACTCGCTTTGCGCCACGGTGGCATCCAATGCCAATGTAACACGGTGCTCAGGGTCGTTCATCAAGCCTAAAATGGATGCCGAACCAACATGGCAACCCAACAGCTCCACCAAGTCATCGCCGGTGGCAAAACTCAAGCGGGATGAACCGATCTGCTTGGAAAAGTCCTTGGTAGAAAAGACCTTATCGCCGGGCAGACACAAAAGATAAAATGCACTGCGATTGCGTGGTGTCAGCAATAGATTTTTGCAGATGCCCGCGCCGAGGACCTGAGAAATGGCGGCACAGTCATCCATCGTATCAGCGGCATCGTGGTCGACACGGTCAAAATCAATACCCAAATCTTGCAGCAGGGCATAGGTCTTGTTTTCCACATCGGTGCGCTCCTCTTGCGGCGCACCATGCATCACAGGTGAAATGGTCATGGGAATTACTCCTCTTGCAGCAGTTTTTCGCCGGCACGGAAAATGTCGCCGGCACCAACGGTCAAAATCAAGTCGCCGGGCTGTGCCAGCTTGCGCAGCTCATCGGTCACCTTATCCAAGGTGGCACAATAGATGGCACCGGGGATTTCTGCTACCAGATCACGGGAAGAGATGCCGATATCATTCTTCTCACGTGCAGCATATATTTCAGCGACCACGGCCACATCGGGGATGCGCAGCTCACGCAAAAAGTCCTGAAACAGCGAGGCTGTGCGGGTATAGGTGTGCGGCTGGAAAGCACAGATGATGCGCTGGTAGGGGAGCTTCTTGGCCATTGTCAGCAGAGCGTGCAGCTCATCGGGATGGTGAGCATAGTCATCATAGACCTCAGCTCCGTGGAATGTACCCTTATGTTCAAATCGGCGGCCGGCACCGTGGAAGGTGGCCAGACCTGCTGCTACGGATTCACCGCTGATGCCCAGCAGATAGGCACTGGAGGCGGCAGCCAAGGCGTTGGAAATATTATGCTCGCCGCCTACCTGCAACTCAACATGGGTATAAAACTGACCCATCATATAAATATCAAAACCGGGCAGTCCGTTGGTATAGACAATATTATCCGCATAGCACTGGGCAGATTTATCGTGCAAACTGAACCAGAACAGGGATTTGTCGAAACCCTGCATGGTTTCTTTGGCTCCAGCATCGTCCATATTGACCACTGCATGACCGTAATCGGGGATCAACTCCGCAAAGTCGCGGAAGGAATGCTCAATATCTGCCAGATCCTTGAAGAAATCCAAGTGATCGGCGGCCACATTCAAAATAACGGCGATGGTGGGGAAGAAATTAAGGAAAGAGTTACAATACTCACAGCTTTCCAAAATAATGGTATCGCCGTTACCCACACGATAGCCTGCGCCCAACAGCGGCAGGGTGCCGCCAATCATGACAGTGGGGTCATTTTCCGCTGCCATAAAAATATGGGTGGCCATAGAGGTGGATGTGGTCTTGCCGTGGGTGCCGGAAAAGCAAACGGCATTATGGTACTTGCGCATAATAGCACCCCAGGCCTGGGCACGCTCATATACGGGGATGCCACGGGCGATTGCTCCGGCAATCTCCGGATTTTCATCTTTCACGGCGGCGGTACGGATGACCAAATCGCACTCATGCAAATTCTCGGCACTGTGGCCGATGGCAATGTCGATACCCTTTTCACGCAGATGGCGTACCGTATCGCTCTCGGTCATATCAGAACCCTGCACCAGAAGTCCCATGCCACGCAGAACCTCTGCCAGCGGACACATGGACACGCCGCCAATGCCCACCAAATGGGCACGGATGCCGGGTTTCATAAAGGTTTGAATATCCACAGAAGGGTGCATCATTTCGCTATTCCTCCAAAGTTGCATTTTATCGTACCCTATATTATAATACGCTTACATGAGAAGTGCAATCAAAATTATGGTCAACTTTTCAAAGTTTTTGACAGGAGGGAATGCCATGCTGCCCTATCAGGTACAAGACGCATTGAAAAAACTTAATCAGGCGGGATTTCAGACCTATGTGGTGGGCGGCTGCGTGCGTGACCTTCTGCTCGAGCGTGAGCCGGATGACTATGACATGACCACATCCGCCCGACCGGAGCAGGTGATGAAGATATTTGCAGGCCACTGTATCCCCACCGGCTTGCAGCACGGTACGGTTACCGTGCGGGAAGAGGGCATGTCGCTGGAGGTGACCACATTCCGCTCTGATGGCAAATACGCCGACCATCGGCATCCGGTGGAGGTGACATTTTCCGACACATTGGCGGAGGATTTACAGCGCCGTGACTTTACCATCGGCGCTATGGCGATGGACGCCGAAGGGGAGCTGGTGGATCTGTTTGGCGGACAGGAGGACTTGCGCCGTGGCGTGATCCGCTGCGTAGGCCAAGCGGAGGAGCGGTTCAACGAAGATGCACTGCGTATCATGCGTGGATTGCGATTTGCCGCAGTGCTGGGCTTTTCCGTGGAAAAGGAAACAGCCGAGGCGATGCGCCGTCAGGCACCGCTGCTGCGTCACATTGCTGTGGAGCGGCTGACGGTGGAAATGAACAAGCTGCTGTGCGGGAAAAATGCACGGCAGATCCTGCTGGAATTTCCGGATGTTATCGGCACATTTATACCGGAGATCTTACCTTGTGTGGGCTTTCAGCAGCACAACTATCATCACATTTACGATGTATGGCAGCATACGGCGTGTGCGGTGGAGCATGTGCCGGCACAGCCCACCTTGCGATGGGCGATGCTGCTGCATGACATAGGGAAGCCGCATTGCTTTACAACAGATGAGCAGGGTGTGGGGCATTTCTACGGCCACGGTGAGATTTCCAGACAGCTGAGCAATGATATCATGCACCGCCTGAAAACGGACAATGCCACACGGCAGCGGGTGGTGACATTGGTGGAATGGCACGATCGAGATATCCCACGGACGCACAAGGCCATGCGGCGTGCCTTGCATAAGCTGGGGGAAGAGGCGCTGCGGCAGGTGATTGCCGTGAAGCGAGCAGATAATTGGGCGCAGGCACCGGAGTTCCGGAGCAGGCAGGCAGACATCGACCGGGCAGAGGCAATACTGGAAGAGTTACTGGCGCAGCAGTCCTGCGTATCGCTGGAGCAGCTGCAGGTGAATGGACGGGATATGATTGCCTTAGGGCTGCAAGGGCGGGAAATCGGCGCAATGCTCAAAGCCCTTCTGGAGCAGGTGATAGACGGCACACTACCCAATGATAGGGAAATCCTGCTACAGTGGGTCAGGAAAGAAATCTGACTTTACACGGCAACCAATATAAGATAAAATGAATCTATACTACAGTGGAGGGATGCCAAATGGACAACACCTATAAAAAACCGGAGGAGTGCGCTTATTCCTTTACGCAGCACACAGCGTGCGAGTTTTTTCCGTGCCACAAAACAGCGCATCCGGAAGATTTTAACTGTCTGTTTTGCTACTGCCCGTTATACGCTTTGGGCAGCAAATGCGGCGGTAATTTTCAGTATCTGGACAACGGTATCAAGGATTGCAGCAGCTGTCTGCTTCCCCACGGTCGGGGCAGCTATTCCTATGTGATGCAGAAGTTTCCGGAACTGGCGGAACTGGCTAAAAAGAATAGATAACATAAAGCAAAGTCCGTATTCCACGGAATACGGACTTTGCTTTATGTTAACCAATAAATTCAAGAAAATTTCACATCTTTTCGGTTGCCATTTGTTGAATTTTTATATATAATGTAATGGAATGAATATTTTTGTCACAGAGCGCTGAATATTGGCGTGAAGGATTTGAGGTAATACTATGATTCGATTAATAGATGTGGAAAAGGTTTATGACAACGGAACGAAAGCCTTGAATGGCATTTCGTTCACGGTGGACGATGGCGATTTTGTGTTTTTGGTGGGGCCCTCCGGTTCCGGCAAATCCACCATCATCAAGCTGCTGACCGGCGAGATTGCACCTACGGCAGGGCGAGTGATGGTCAACGGTTTTTCCATGAGCTATATATCTGAAAAACAGATTCCCTATATGCGGCGCACGGTGGGCGTAATTTTTCAGGATTTCCGCCTGATTGATAAGAAAACCGTGTACCAGAACCTTGCACTTGCTATGCGGGCTGTGGGAGCTTCTCCCCGTGAGATCCGCAACCGCATTCCGTATGTGTTGGAACTGGTGGGGTTGAGCGGCAAGGAGGATAACTATCCCAGCGAGTTGTCCGGCGGTGAGCAGCAGCGTGTGGCCATTGCCCGTGCGTTGGTCAACAATCCCAGCACGATTATTGCCGATGAGCCTACCGGAAATCTTGACCCCAACCGTTCTCTGGAGATCATGACACTGCTGGAGCGCATCAATGCACTGGGGACCACTGTGGTGGTAGTTACCCACGAAAAGGGCTTGGTGAACCACTTTGACAAGCGAGTCATTCAAATCAGTGAGGGCGTAATGGCCGGCGACGGCGTTGGAACATACGAGGTTTAAGCGATGAAACATTTTACTTATTATTTCCGTGAAGGTGTACGCAATATGTTTTCCCACGGTTTTATGACCTTTGCGGCTGTGGGCGTTACGGTAGCATGCCTGCTTATTATGGGTACGTTCTCTTTGGTGGCTTACAACGCCAATGAAAACCTGAAGGATTTGCAGAAGGAAAACGCTGTGTTGGCCTTTGTGGATGAGAAACTGAGCGACAAGGAAGCAAAGGATTTGGGCAAGCAGTTAGAGAAAATCGACGGCGTAGCAGACTGCACATTTGTATCCCGTGAAGAGGCAAGGGACAGCTATGTGGCCGATTATGACGAGGATGATCTTTACAGCGACTTGGATGCATCCATTTTCCGCCATAGATTCGTAATGCACATGGATGATCTGAACAATATGAATCAGGTCACCCAGAAGATCGCTGAGGTGGAGGGCGTTGCCAAGGTGCGTGCCGATGAGGATATCTCCAATGGCTTTATCACTGTGCGCAACATTGCCGGCGTTGTCAGCGTGGCGTTGATCGCCATTTTGCTGATCATCTCGGTGTTTATCATATCCAACACGATCAAGCTGACCACATTTGACCGCCGTGATGAGATCGCCATTATGAAAATGGTGGGTGCCACGGACAGCTTTATTCGCTGGCCGTTCGTTTACGAGGGCCTGATGTTAGGCATTTGCGGCGCTGTGGTGGCCTTTGCACTGCAGTGGATGATGTATGAGGCTATTGCAAAGGGGATTGCTAATTCCGACACATTGCAGTTGATTCATGTGGCAGAATTTAACGGAATTTGGATACCGGTAGCGGGTGTGTTCCTGCTGGTGGGTATCTTGGTCGGCGTTGGCGGCAGCTTGACAGCCATCCGCAAATTCCTGCGAGTATAAGGAGTGATAAGATGCATAACGGCAAAAAAATTCTTTGCGGCGTATTATCCTTGTCCATGATTTGCTCTATGGCACTGACGGTCAAGCCGGTGCGTGTTGCGGCTGCCGGTACGGCAGAGCAGCAGGAACAATTGGATGATAGTCGTGCCAAGCAGCAGGAACTCAAAGCGCAGATAGATGAGATCAAAGGCAAAAAGTCTGATACCATGCAGCAGAAGTACTTGATGGATCAGCGCAGCGAGGCACTGCAAAGCGAAATCAGCATTGTCAGCGATCAGATCAGCACAACGCAGGCGCAGATCGAGGAGAATGAGGCAAAAGAAAAGGAACAGTATAAAATCTTCTGCAAGCAGGTGCGTGATGAGGAAGAACGGGGTAAGGCATCTTACTGGTCCGTACTGTTTAAGTCCAGCAGCTTTACAGACCTGCTGAGCCGTATTGATTTCGTGAACGAAATCATGGAATATGACCAGAATGTTATCAGCGAGCTGCGTGATCTGCGTGCCGAGCTGAAGGAAGACAAAGAAACACTGAAGACGAAGAAGTCTGAGCTGAATACGGCACAGAATGAATTGTCGGCACAGATCGCCGAGGCAGACAAACTCTTAGATAAGTTGAATAGCGACCAGAAAAGCGCAGAAACAACGCTGAAAGAGGAAGAACAGGCGGAAGCCAATGTTCTGGCAGCTATCCGCAAGGCAGAGGCCGAGGAAAAGGCTCGCAGAGAGGCTGAAGAAAGAGCCCGCAAAGAGGCCGAGGAAAAGGCCAGACGTGAGGCAGAAGCAAAGGCTAAGAGCGAGACGGAGAACAACAATAACGACAACGAGAACAACAACTCGGATGACAACCCCAGCGACGGTGGCAATACCGGCGGCACAACCAGTGAGAGTAATTTCATCTGGCCCACCAATGCAACCCGATATGTCACCAGTCCCTTTGGCTATCGTTACTGCTCGTTCCATGGTCAGGAATATCATGGCGGCGTGGATATCGGTGCGAGCTACGGCACGAATATTCTGGCAGCCAAGTCCGGCACGGTCATTCAAGCCGGTTGGAACGGCGGATACGGTTACTGCGTGACCATCAATCACGGCAGCTCCTACACGCTGTATGGCCACATGAGCAGCGTAGGCGTCAGCGTGGGACAGTCGGTATCACAGGGACAGGTCATCGGACTGGTGGGTTCTTCCGGCAACTCCACCGGCGCACACATCCACTACGCCATATATCTCAACGGCGCAGCCACAGACCCGCTGCCTTATCTGCCGGGTTATGTTCGATACGGTTGGTAATACCATTTTCTCCCATCCCATACACTGGGATGGGAGGTTTTTTTATGTGGGGTTATGTGATATGGAGCGACAAGCTGCGACAGTCAAGCTGTCGGGTGGAGAAGATAGGAAAGACATCCCTTTTCGTATTGGAAACCGGGCGCAGTCAGCGCAGCGCACGGCGTAAAATCCGTACTATGTATCGGCAGGGTATACGTCGTGCAGCGGTGGTTAAAAACTGCCCGTGGCGGGGTATGCTGAGAGATGAGGGGATTTTGCCCATATCCGTGACGCCCTTGCGACATGCGCTTGGGGAGAATATCATGGAATGCTGGTGCCGTGAAAATGGAATATCCTTGCAGGGAAAGACGGTGCAGTTATCCGCCCAGCGCTGCGACGAGGTGACGGTGCGCATGGCACAATTTTTGGCAAAACAGGCACGATATGTAAGTCTATCCGTGGAGTATGGGCAACAAAGACTGGAGAAATTACTGTGGGAAAGCATGGGTGTGCCGGTGGGCGGATCAGATCCCATCGTACAGGTATTACTGGGCGGAACAAAAACGAAAGGAATTACCACACTCGAACTGTGCGACAGTAACAACACAGAGATTATTTATGAGCTTACACAGCATCGGTTGCCGCAATCCATACCTCTGACAGAAGAATTGGTGGCTGTTTTGTGGGATTGCGGACTGAATAAAGAGGAAATTCATGTCAAATCCGTTAAGGTCACGCTTGACGAGGGGGAGAAACTATCTTATAATGCAATGTGATATATTATTGATTTTGTTACTTGGGCAGTGCCTCAGGCCACCAAGAGAAAGGAATGGATAAGCATGGCTAAAGAATTCAAAATGAGCCAGGAGCGCTACGATGAACTGAAAAAGGAACTGGAATACAGCAAAACGACCCGTGCCGATGAGATTGCAGAACTCATTAAAGAGGCTCGTGGCTTCGGCGATTTGAGCGAAAACAGTGAGTACGATGAGGCAAAAAACGAGCAGGGTAAACTGTATTCCCGTATCGCTGAGTTGGAGAATATTTTGCTGCACGCTGTGATCGTGGATGATTCCGAAGTGGATTCCGATAAGATTTCCATCGGCTGCCGTGTTACCGTGACCAATATGGACAACGGCAAGCTGCTGCCCGAATATAAAATTGTTGGTTCTCAGGAAGCAGATGTGCGTAACCGTGCTGTTTCTGAGGATTCCCCCTTTGGCAAGGCTTTGATGGGCGCAAAGGTGGGCGATGAAGTGAGCGTGGAAGCTCCTCGTGGTATCATTCGTTACCGTGTGGAGAAGATTGAACGATAAATAAGTCCTATACGAAAGGAGAAGCCCTATGGCACAGGAGAACAAGAACGCTGAACAGCAGGAATTGCGACAGATTTTACAGGTGCGCCGTGACAAACTCAAGGCGCTGCAGGATGAAGGACGCAATCCTTTTGAGATTACAAAATACGATGTGACCCATCATGCCCAGGAGATCAAAGGTGACTTTGATGCCTTGGAAGGCACGGAAGTAATGGTGGCAGGCCGCTTGATGAGCAAGCGTGGTATGGGCAAGGTGTCCTTCTGCGATATGCAGGACAAGTCCGGCCGGATCCAGATCTATGCTCGTAAAGACGAAATGGATGAGGATGTTTACAACCGATTCAAAAAATATGATATCGGCGATATTGTAGGCGTGAAGGGCGATGTTTTCCGCACTCAGCGTGGCGAAATGAGTGTCCGTGCCAAGGAGATCACCTTGCTGAGCAAGTCCTTGCAGCCGCTGCCGGAAAAATTCCACGGCTTGACTGACAAGGAACTGCGCTATCGCCAGCGCTATGTGGATCTCATTATGAATCCCGAATCTAAGCGCAACTTTGAAATTCGCAGTAAGTTCGTGGCATATCTGCGCCGCTATTTGGACAATCTGGGCTTCATGGAAGTGGAAACTCCCGTTCTGAGCCCCATTGCCGGCGGTGCCAATGCCCGCCCGTTCATCTCCCATCACAATGCGCAGGATATTGATATGTATATGCGTATCGCTACCGAATTGCACCTCAAGCGTCTGATCGTGGGCGGTATGGAGCGTGTGTATGAGGTGGGCCGTATCTTCCGTAACGAGGGTATGGATACCAAGCACAATCCCGAGTTTACGACCTGCGAGCTGTATCAGGCTTTTACCAATCTGGACGGCATGATGGATATTCTGGAAGGCATCTTGTCCGGCGCTGCCCAGGAAATTTTGGGCACATATAAAGTCAACTGGCTGGGACATGATATCGACTTGACTCCCTCCTGGAAGCGTCAGACCATGGCCGATGCTGTCAAGGAAGTGACCGGCGCAGACTTTATGGCCATTGAGGGCGACGATGCCGCTGCTGTGGAATTGGCAAAGAGCGTGGGCGTTGACATGGATGGCGTTGATAAGAAGTGGGGTAACGCATTGTACGAAGCTTTCGATCAGAAGGTGGAGGAAACTTTGGTTCAGCCTACTTTCATCACCATGTACCCTGTGGAGGTTTCGCCTCTGGCTAAGCGCAGCCCCGCCGATCCCCATCTGACCGAGCGTTATGAGATGTTTATCTGCGGCTGCGAGATGGGTAACGCATTCTCCGAGCTGAACGATCCCATCGATCAGTACGAGCGTTTCAAGGCACAGGCCGAAAAGCGTGCCAATGGTGATGATGAGGCCGACATGATGGATGAAGATTTCGTGTTGGCACTGGAATACGGTATGCCTCCCACGGGCGGTCTGGGCTTCGGTATTGACCGCTGCGCTATGATGCTGTGCGGCACCGATTCCATCCGTGATGTGATTCTGTTCCCCACGATGAAGCCGCTGGACTCTGACAAGAAGGCTGACAAGCCGGCAGAAAAGTGCTGCCCCGAAGAGGGCGTCAGCTGCTGCTGTGAGCCCGCAGCAGAGGAGAAGATCGACTTCTCCAATGTGCAGATCGAGCCGCTGTTTGCTGATTTTGTAGACTTTGACACATTTTCCAAGTCTGACTTCCGTGCTGTAAAGGTTCTGGCTTGTGAGGCTGTCAAGAAGTCCAAGAAACTGCTGCAGTTTACATTGGATGACGGTACCGGCGAAAACAGAACCATTTTAAGTGGTATTCACGCATTCTACGAGCCGGAAGAACTGGTGGGTAAGACACTGATCGCCATTACCAATTTGCCCCCCAGACCCATGATGGGCATCGAGTCCTGCGGTATGCTGCTCAGCGCCATTCATAAGGAAAATGACGAAGAGAAGCTCCATCTGCTGATGGTGGACAACCATATCCCGGCCGGCGCAAAGCTCTACTAATTGCAAAAAGACCCACCCGTGTCCCCGACATGTGCAATGACGGGAACACGCATGGGCGAGAAAAATAAGCGAACAACCTTGTAACACTGCTTGCCGATGGATAAGGATACTTTCCGAGGCGTAGATTTTGTACGGAAAAATCCGATTGCTATGAATGTGGGCAAATTATGGTTCAAAGAGGATGAATTATGTATTATTCCGAACTTGTGTTGAAAGCAAGTCAGATAATGTTTGAAGCGCATAAGAATGATGTGGACAAAGGCGGATATCCTTATGTTTTCCATCCGTATCATCTTGCTTCACAGATGGATGATGAAGAATCGGTTTGCGTTGCGCTTCTTCACGATGTAATAGAAGATCATCCCGACTTGTATAGCTTTGAAAACCTGCATAATATCGGCTTTAATGATAGAATATTGGAAGCATTGCAAGTGTTGACGCATTGTGAAAATGCTTCTTATATGGATTATATTAAGAAGATTTCCGAAAATCCTATCGCAAGAAAAGTGAAAATTGCGGATCTTAAGCATAATCTGGATATAAGAAGAGTGGGTAATGCAAAGCCTAAAAAATATGACACCTATATTGAAGCGCTGAATTTCTTGAATAGCAACTAAAAAATCAAGCTTGTAACACGAAAAGAAAACCCGCCGAAGAGAGGACTCCTCTCTTCG
>JAZLJB010000012.1:0-13947 GCA_045617685.1 Vescimonas sp. | reverse complement strand
TGCTGATTCCGCTGAGCTGTAATAGTTCACGGATTTTGGCTCGACGTTCATTTTCTTCTGGCGTACGATTCTTTCTTGACATAGTTAAACCTCCATGACGGTGCTTCTATTCTACACCTTCATGGAGGTTTACACAAATTTTGGGACGGTCTCGCAACTTGCCATGCCGTAAAACGGCATGCTCCTAATTTGCGTTTATCCGTTCCAAACGCTCTCGCCAGTTATTTGTCCTGACATTCTCACGGTGCTGCTTTTGAACTGCACTGTGTGCTTTGAGGCGTTCATGTGTACGGACAGTAAAATTTTGTGCGATATTGAACGAAATCGTAAAAAGAGAAAAATTCACAGAAAATTTAAGTTCCATTTTATAAACGGGGTGTATCATAAAATATATTATGAGAAGGGAGGGCGTTATGATGCGTTTATTGCTTGCAGAGGATGAAAAAGCATTATCCAAGGCGCTTGTGAAGATATTTGAGAAAAACAACTATTCTGTGGACGCGGTGTTCAATGGTGAAGATGCGCTGTCCTATATGGAGTCGGGCAATTACGACGCAGCTGTGCTGGATATTATGATGCCGAAAATGGATGGCATTACCGTTCTGAAAAAGGTGCGCACATCAGGCAGTCAACTTCCTGTTTTGCTGCTAACGGCAAAATCAGAAATTGAGGACCGTGTGATCGGACTTGATAGCGGCGCTAATGACTATCTGCCTAAACCGTTTGACACCAGAGAATTGCTCGCACGTATTCGCTGCTTGACACGGGGAAAGGATGAAATTGATGCCAAACTCCGCATGGGCAATATTTCACTCGACCGCATGACATTTGAACTGTCATCACCGGTTGACAGTTTTCGCCTTACCAACAAAGAGTTTCAGATGATGGAAATGTTCCTCCGCAACCCACACCAGATTTTCTCCTCTGAACGCATTCTGGAGAAGATTTGGGGTTACGACAGCGAGTCGGAGATTAATGTGGTGTGGGTGTATATTTCCTATTTGCGCAAGAAATTGACGGCGCTCGACGCAGATATCCAGATCAAGGTATCGCGGAATGCCGGATACTCATTGGAGGCTACCGATGGTTAAGAAACTAAAAAAGAAATTTATTCTTTTGGCGACGGTGTTAACATTTGTCCTTATGACACTGCTTGTCGGCATTATGAACATCATCAACTACGCTTCTGTTGTGACAGAAGCTGATACGATTCTTGACATACTTTCTCAGCCAAACCCGCCTTTCGATAATCAGCAGATGTTACCCGAAAAGCCTCCGCAGGATGCAAAGGGCTCCATGCCTCACGGTATGTCGCCGGAGGTGCCGTACGAAGCAAGATACTTCACCGCAATGGTATCAAAAAGCGGCATAGTTGAGGAATCCGATATCTCAAGGATTATTTCCGTTGACACAGCATCAGTTGATTCCTATGTGCAAAAAGCAATCGCCGATGAACATAACCGCGGTTTTATCGGGCAATTCCGATACGCAAAGCAGGTAGATAATAAAATGACACGGCTTATCTTTCTGGACTGTGGCAGAAAGCTGGACGCATTTCACTTTTTCATGTGCACGAGTATAGCGGTAGGACTGTTGGGCTGTATCATCGTTTTTATGATTTTCCTTTTCGCGGCGGGACGCATTGTTCGCCCGATTGCGGAAAGCTACGAAAAGCAAAAACGTTTCATTACCGATGCCGGTCACGAAATCAAAACACCGCTGACTATTATCAGTGCCAATCTTGACCTGCTGGAGTCGGATTTCGGGACGCATGAGAGCATTTGTGATATCCGCACGCAGACAAAGCGGCTCAGTACGCTGACAGGAGATCTGGTGTACCTCTCAAAAATGGAAGAGGCGGAAGACAAGTTGAAAAAAATAGAGTTCCCGCTTTCGGAGCTTCTCACTGAAACGGCTCAGCAGTTCCGCGGTCTTGCACAAGCGCAAGGGAAGGAATACCATGTTCAGGTTGACCCAGGAATGTCTATGTGTGGCGAACCGGATGCCATTTCTCACCTGACAACTATTCTTTTGGATAACGCAATGAAGTATTCTCCCGACGGCGGCACGGTGTCATTTGCCGCAGGTACGCAAAAAAAGGCGCTGCATATCTGCGTATGCAATGATGTCAGGACGCCGCTGACAAATGAGGAGCTATCCCACTTGTTTGATCGCTTTTACCGTGCCGATGCATCACGCAACTCTGAAACAGGCGGCTACGGTATCGGACTTTCTATTGCACAGGCGATAGTATCCGCGCATAATGGGAAAATTACGGCAGAAACGCAAACTGGATCGGACTTTACGATCCATGTGACAATGCCATTGCAATAATGTAATACCGCAAAAACGGCAGGAAATTTTCCTGCCGTTTTTTATGACCTTTTAAGTACAGTTTAATTCCCGGATTTACCATACAGACACACGAATGGAAAGGAAGTGAGCAAAATGAAATACCGTCATGAATGGAAGTATGAAATCAATTATGCCGATATGCTGACACTCCGCATGCGACTTTCTGCTGTGATGAAGCGAGATGAACACGCCACTGGAGGCACATACCGGATACGCAGTCTGTATTTCGATACACCCTCCGACAAGGCGCTGCGCGAAAAAATCGACGGTGTCAACATACGCGAAAAATTTCGTATGCGATTTTATAACGGAGATACTTCGTACATTGTTCTGGAAAAGAAAAGTAAGATCAACGGCTTATGCAGCAAGGAAAGCTGCCGGATTTCTGAAGTGGAGGCACAGAAAATCGTGGATGGCGCAGTGGACTGGATGATAGACAGCGACAGACCGCTGTGCCAAGAGCTGTATACCAAGATGCTATCGCAGGGACTGCATCCCAAAACTATTGTAGAGTATATTCGCGAACCGTTTGTCTTTGCCCCGGGCAATGTGCGTGTGACCATTGACCGTAATATTCGAACGGGAATGTTCCGAACAGATTTTCTGTGTCCTGAAACGATTACATTACCTGCCGGCAATTCGCCGATTATTCTGGAGGTCAAGTGGGATGAATACCTGCCGGATGTTATCAGAGATACCGTCACGATCCCTTGCCGCCGTGTCGGAGCATTTTCAAAATATGAGCAGTGCCGTATTTACGGCTGAAATAAAATAAAGGAGTAATTTATTATGACATTCAGTGATATTTTCAAATCAAATTTTCTGGAGAATGTAACCGCCGTAAGTCCGCTGGATATGGTGCTTACCATTCTGCTTGCTTTCGGTATCGGTCTTTTCATTTTCTTTGTCTATAAAAAGACCTATCAGGGCGTCATGTATTCCTCGTCGTTCGGCGTGACGCTGATTGCGCTGACCATGATCACCTCCCAGGTTATTCTTGCTGTAACGTCCAATGTTGTGCTGTCCCTCGGTATGGTGGGTGCGCTTTCTATCGTCCGTTTCCGTACCGCCATCAAGGAACCTCTTGACATTGCCTTCCTTTTCTGGTCTATTGCTGCGGGCATCATTCTTGCCGCAGGTATGATTCCGCTTGCCGTCATCGGAAGCGTGATCATCGGACTTGTTTTGTTGCTCTTTGTCAATCGTAAGTCCCACAAGAATCCCTACATCATCGTTCTTTCCTGTATCAGTCACGATGCAGAAACGCGGGCAATGCAGTATGTCAATGCGCAGACGGAACGCTGCGTTATCAAGTCCAAATCTGCACAAACCGGCCTTGTGGAACTGAACATGGAGGTGCGCCTCAAGGACGATAACACCGATTTTATTAACGCACTGTCTGCCATGAACGGTGTTAACAGCGCAGTGTTGGTCAGCTATAACGGCGACTATATGGGATAAGGAGAATAAGCCATGTCAACAAGAAAATATGTTGATAAGCTTTGTGTTGCGGCCATTGCGCTGATGCTCGTTATAACAGGGCTGTTCATGTTCGGCGAAAAGCTTGGTATGACGATCATTCACCGGGAAGAAGAGGAAGACGCAAACCAGATGTTTACCGCAAACGATTTAAATGGTGATTGGGATACGGCTGGCGCCACTAAAATCGACTTAAACGGCGATTCTGCGAAAATCACGGGAAACGGCGCCTATTTCAGCGATGACACACTCTACATTGCTTATGCAGGCAAATATTTGCTCAGCGGAACGCTGGACGGCTCTGTCCATATAAATGCCGGCGGCGACGATAAGATCTGGCTTTTGCTTGACGGTGTGAATATCACATCAAAGACCGACGCGCCGCTTTATGTGGAGCAGGCGGATAAAGTTTTTTTAACGCTCAAAGAGAACAGTCAGAACACACTGACATTAGACAGTGATGAGGAAGATACCGATATTGACGGCTGCATTTATTCTCGTGATGACCTGACGATCAATGGAGTGGGAAGCCTTTGCGTCATATCAGACAGCCTTCACGGTATCGTTTGCAATGACAGCCTTGCATTTACGGGCGGCAATATCAATATTACCGCAAAAAACGATGCCGTTCATGCTCACGATGCTATTAAAATTTGCAATACTGATTTTACAGTTTCGGCTGGTGATGACGGTTTGCACGCTGGGAATGACGATGAAAGTGCCATCTTCTATTTAGAATCGGGGAATATCAATATTACCGAGTGCTATGAGGGTGTTGAAGCAAATGACATTACTATAGCCGGCGGAACGGTAAATATCACTCCGAGTGATGACGGCATCAATGCAAGCGGCAGCGGTAAAACTGCACTGGCTACCATTTCCGGCGGAGACATTACTATAATAAACAAGAACGGCAGAGATGCGGATGGGCTTGACTCGAACGGGAGCATCAACATCAGCGGTGGAAATCTGTTCGTCAGCGTTGCGGGAACAGGTACCAATAATGCCATTGATTATGGCAGCGAAAACGGTGGCAAGTTCACAATTTCGGGTGGTACCGTTATTGCTTGCGGCTCGAGTCAGATGGCCGAGGCACCCGACAGCGAATCAACGCAAGGCTTTGTCATGCAGAATGTTTTGGGAGATGCAAATGATACAATAAGTGTGTTCAATGCTGGTGCGGAAGTGATCAGCAAAGAAATTCCAGCTTCTTTCACCTCTGTGTTGATAAGTTCACCCGACATTACTGTTGGAGATAGCGTAACCCTAAAAATCGGGGAGATTGAAACGGAGATCACGGTTTCCAATACGGCAGAAAACGGTATGGATGGTTTTGACCGAGATATCGATAAAAACCAGAACGATCAAAAGCCACCTGAAGAAACAGAGGGCAATAATCCACCGGAGCTGCCGGATGACGCAGACGGAAACGGTGCATTTCCGCAAAGACCCGACGATAACGGCACACCACCTGAAAAGCCAGATGATTCACAAAGAGATAATATGCCTGAAATGCAGGGCAGTACACCACCTGAAATGCCGGATGGGAATAGTCAAGGCAAACCGCTAATGTCGGATGATCATATGCCCAATGAAATGCAAAGACCGAATTCTGACAGACAGGGAGAAACAGACGCAAAATCTATGCTGATTGATCAACCGGATACCGCAGATGACGAAATACAGGAGCCCAGGGGGAAAGCAACTACGCAGGCGGCCACCTCAAATGCAACTTGGCTTTGGCTGGGTGCTTCTGCACTTGTTCTTGTGGCAGGAATTGTAATCGCCGTAAAAAAGAAACAGTGAACGGTGCGATATATTAAATCAGGATACTTATTTCTTGTTTACTGCGGCTCAAAAATTGGCAAAAACAAACAGCAGAAAAGACTTGCAATAACCGTTACGTATGGTATACTGCAACACAATTGAATGAAGCGCAATTCTCCCCTTTCAGAGCATCACAGCATCACTGCTCTGGGAGGGGAGAATTTTGGTATAGCATCAAATAATCACCGAGTATATACAATGTAGGTAGTTTCTCGCATAGCATCAAAAAAGCATCATTTTGGTACAGCTTCACCGTAAAACGGCTATGTGGAGTTTTTTCGCGGTTACAACCCATTATTATCAGATGAATGGCATTGTGCAACCCACCCCACCCATCTTTCTCCTGCTCACAAATCGACCCTGCGATATTCCCCTAAAATATAGGGGTGTGGGCTTAGCCCGCATTCGGTAGAAGTGGAGCGGTTTGCGTATGGCGCGAAACCGTACCACAAATGCGAAACTTGCCATGCCGTAAAACGGCTTGCTCCAACTATTGAGTGACATGAAAAAAGCACCTCCTTGCTGCTTCTATTATGTAGAAAAGAGGTGTACCAAAGTACGGACAGTAAACGTCCTCCGGGTTGAGGGTTGATTGCAAAAGTAAAGGTCAAATTTTGGAGAAAGAAAAGGGTCAGAAGGAAATCTACTTCAGCAACGGAAGAAGGCCGAACCACAACTCATAAGGTCTGCCACCCGATATTCTCTGACAAAGAACTTGCTAACATTTTGTTTTCGTGATACTATTTCAAGAACAACGGTTATGATGAGGGGGGGTTATCTATGAAAATCAGCCATACCGGCGGTATTATTGCCGCAGCCAGCAAAAAGGTGGCAAAGCCTTTTCTGCAAGTAGGTACGATTCCCATTATACGCCGTATTGTCATTACCTATCAGCAGGCTGGCATTTTCCCCATTGTCATCATCACCGGCAGCGATAATGATGAGATTAAGCAACATTTAACAAGCTACGGCGTGATTTTCCTGAAAAACGAGCAGGACGAACAACCGGAGCTGTTTGAATCCGTGAAAATCGGTCTTTCTTTTTTGCAGGGCAAGTGTGACCGCGTGGTATTCACCCCTGTCAATGTTCCGATGTTCACGCCCACTACGCTGGAAACACTTTTGCACAGCGACGGTACCATTGTTACGCCCACTTATGAGGGCCGTGGTGGGCATCCGGTGGTGATTTCTGACGATGCTATTGGTCAGATCCTCAGTTATGAGGGGAGCAACGGATTGCGCGGCGCATTTGAATTGTGCCCGGATTACAGACGAATCAATGTAGACGACAAGGGCATCATCTGCAGTGTATATAATGAGGCTGACTTGCAGGCGCGTTTGGAGGAGCATAACAGCGCCATCCTGCACCCTGTGATGCACATGCAGTTGGAGAAAGAGACACCGTTTTTCAATGCGCGCTTAAAGCTTCTGCTGTTTTTGCTCCACGATACGCAGAATATGCGTACCAGTTGTGCCTATTCCGGCATTGCCTACAGTAAGGCATGGGATATGATCAACACACTGGAACGTAATCTGGCTTTCTCTGTTGTAGAAAGACGGCGTGGCGGTCCTGACGGTGGACGAACCAAATTAACGGAGCGTGGAACGAATTTCCTGATAGCCTATCAGCATTTTGAGGAAAATATGCACCACATCGCCCAAACATCCTTCTCTGAGCAGTTCATCTCTACAAAAATACTATAAATATTTTGGCGAAATTCCCCAAAAGGGAATTTGCAATTCGACAATCGCCTCCCCTATAATGAAAGTATATAGTTGTTCTCAATTAAGAATAACGATGTATATTTTCATGATGGGGGAGGATTTTTATGCCGAAAAAAGCAACAATCTGCGGATTGATCTTAGTGGCAGGATTATCTTCCCGCATGGGAGATTTTAAGCCGCTCCTGCCATTGTGCGGAAAGACACTGATTGAAAACACAGTGGACAGTATGCTGCGTGGCGGTGCGGAAAAGATCGTGGTGGTTACCGGCTATCGGGGCAGCGAGGTGGAGGAGACGTTGCGCAAAGGCTATGCCGAGCAGGTTATTTTTGCGCACAATCCGGATTACGAAACGACGGATATGATGCATTCCATTCAGATCGGTTGCCGTGCCATGCCGGAATGCGATGCCTTTTTCCTGCTGCCGGGTGATATGCCGGCGGTACGGCAGGACACCTTTATGCGCATCGAAAACGCATACAGCGATGACCAGAGCATCATCTTCCCCACGCTTGATGGCTGGCGCAAGCATCCACCGCTGATCGATGTCCGCTTTATCCCCGATATCTGCTCCTTCTGCGAGGAGGGCGGTCTGCGGCAGTTTTGGAAATACCATGAGGATTCTATCCGGGAAGTCCCGGTGGATGATATAGGCGTATGGGTAGATTTAGATACGCCGAAGGATTATCAATCCTGCAAAAACAAGTACGAAAAACTGTGATAGGAGGTCATTTGTTTTATGCACGAAATTAACCGTTCCGTGGTCAAGGCTGACCACAGCCCCAAGATTAAGGGTGAAAGCGTTTATGTCGGCGACTATGTCACCGCAAGAGACGGCTCTCCCATTCTGACGGGTAAGTTCCTGCGTTCCAAGCTGGCACGTGCCAAGATCCTCAGCGTGGATGTGCCCGAACTGCCGGAAGGCTATTTCTATGTGGATGCCAGCGATGTGCCCGGCGATAACAACGTCAACATCATTCTGGACGATACCCCCGTTTACTGCCGCGAGACCGTAGAGTACATCGGTGAGCCCATCGCCATGGTGGTCGGTCCCGATGAAAAGGTCGTTGACAAGATTCTCTCCGAGATCCAGGTCAATTACGAGGAACTGGAGCCCATGCTGGATCTGCGCAAGGCTGATTTTGCATTCTTTGATTACGAGTTCGGTCACGGCGATATGGAAAAGGCATTCGCCGAAGCTGATAAGGTCTACGAGGAAGAATTCGAGACCGGCTATCAGGATCAGACCTATCTGGAGCCTCAGGGCATGATGGCCGAGATCGAGGCTGATGGTACCGTCTTTGTCCACGGCTCCTGCCAGTGCGCTTACTACATCAAGGGCGCCGTGATGCGCGTTATGGGCTGCGGTCCCGAGGGTATCCATGTCATGCAGGATGTTACCGGCGGTGCATTCGGCGGTAAGGAAGGTTTCCCCTCCATTCTGGGCGCACAGGTCGCTGTTGCCGCCAAGAAGGCAGGCGCTGCCGTTCGATGCACCTTTGACCGCCGCGAAGATCTGGAGTTCACCTCCAAGCGTCACCCCTCTCTGTGCAAGTATAAGATGGCCGTGAAGGACGGCAAGCCCACCGCAATCGACTGCGATGTTATCTTCAACGCCGGTGCATACTCCACGCTGTCTTGCGTGGTGCTGCAGCGTGGTATCATTGCCGCTCCCGGTATCTATGATATTCCCAATGTTCATGTCCGTGGCCGCGCACTGAAGACCAACACCACCCCCAGCGGTGCATACCGTGGCTTCGGCGCTCCTCAGACTTTCTTTGCCGTTGAGATGTTGATGGATCACGTGGCACAGGATATGGGCCTGGATTCTTTGGAGTTCAAGATGGCCAATCTGGTCAAGAAGGGCAGCATGACCTCCACTCAGGGTATGTATCACTTCCCCGTTCCTATCCCCGAGATGATCGAGGAAGTGGACAAGCTGTGCGATTACCGCACCAAGCGTGCGCTGTACGCCAAGGAGCAGACCGGCCGTTATCGTCGCGGTATCGGCATGTCCATGTACTTCCACGGCGGCGGCTTCACCGGCTCCGGTGAACGCGATGTCATCAAGGCTGTTGCCAAGCTGCGCAAGCACGCTGACGGCACAGTTGAGATTCTGGCCTCCAACGGCGAAATCGGTCAGGGTCTGCGTACCACCTTCCCCAAAGTCGTTGCTCATGAACTGAACCTGCCTTTGGAAAAGGTGTATTACAACCATCCCGATACTGCGCTGGTGCCCGACTCCGGTCCTACCGTGGCATCCCGTTCCATGATGGTCGTCGGCGAACTGCTGCGCCGTGCTGCCATCAAGCTGCGCACCGTCTGGGAAGACGGCAAGGAGCAGGAAGTGGAAGAGCACTTCAAAGAGCCCGATTTCATGATCCCCTTCTATATCGACAAGTTCCAGGGCGATGCCTATCCCACTTATGCATGGGCTGTTAACGCCATTGAGGTCGAGGTCGATACCTATACCGGTCTTTCCAAGATCCTGGGCGCTTACGGTAGCTTCGATGTGGGTACTCCCATTGACTACAACATCGTCATGGGTCAGATGGAAGGCGGCTTCCTGCAGGGCATTGGTTACGCTTCCATCGAGAAGATGGATTACGACAACAAGGGTCGTATCCGCAACAATTCTTTCTCCGATTATCTCATTCCTACCACCAAGGACGTGCCCAATATGCAGTGCGTTCTGCACGTGGAAGAGTATCCCGACGGTCCTTACGGTGCCAAGGGTGCCGGTGAGCTGCCTCTGGTCGGCGCACCCGGTGCATATGTGGAGGCTATGGAGCAGGCTCTGGGTGGCTGCAAGGTTCACAAGCTGAATCATGCTCCCTTTACCGCAGAGGATACCCTGCAGGAAATCATGAAGGAGGAATGCTAAATGGATGCTATCAAGTTTGTTTTGAACGGCGCAGAAGTCAGCTATACCGGCAGCGCTACTGACCGTCTGCTGGACGTGCTGCGCGATACCTATGACTGCAAGAGCGTCAAGTGCGGCTGCAAAGAAGGCGAATGCGGTGCTTGCGCCGTGCTGATCGACGGCGTGCTGACCAACAGCTGCTGCGTGGCAATGGGCGCTGTGGACGGCTGCGAAGTGGTAAGCATGGAAGGCTACCGCGAGACCGCCCGTTTCGCTGTGCTGGATAAGGCATTTGCCTCTGTGTCCGCTGTGCAGTGCGGTTTCTGCATTCCCGGCATGGTTCTGGCAGCAGAGTCTGTGCTGGCAAAGAATCCTCATCCCACCGAGGATGAGATTCGCGAAGGCCTGAGCGGCAATCTGTGCCGCTGCACCGGCTATAACGCCATTGTCAACGCAGTGGCTATCGCAGCAAAGGAGGGCAATGGAGTATGGTAAACGGTTACAAAGTGACCTCCCTGCAGGAGGCTCTGGAAATTCGCAGCAAGTTCGATGTCACCCCCTATGCCGGCGGCACTGATCTGATGGTACAGAATAAGCCCAATCAGACCTATCTGTTTTTGAACAAGGTTCCCGAACTGAAGAAGATCACCGTCGATGATGAATACATACGCATCGGTGCCGGTGTCACTTTCACACAGGCTATCGCCGATCCTCAGGTGCCTCAGCTGATGAAGGAGTCCATCTCCCGCATCGCAGCCCCCGCTATCCGCAACGCCGGTACCTTCGGCGGCAATCTGGGTAACGGCTCTGCCAAGGCTGACTCCGTGCTGATTGAGTTTGTCATGGGTGCCAAGCTGCGCCTGATGAGCGTCAAGGGCGAGCGTATTGTGGATGTGGATAAGTTCTATCTGGGCCGCAAGAAGCTGGATCTGGCCGATGATGAGCTGATCGTTGAGGTGCTGCTGCCCAAGACCGGCTGGGAGAAGTATTGCTTCCAGAAGATCGGTGGCCGTAATGCACTGGCTATTTCCCGTGTGTCCTTTGCTGGTATCTTCGAGGAGAAGGACGGCAAGATCGCCAATGTCGCCGCTGCTTTCGGCGCTGTGGCTGACACCGTTCTGCGCTATAAGGACATCGAGTCCATGCTGATCGGCAAGACCATTGCTGAGGCAAAGGCTATGAAGGAAGAGTACATCAAGGCTTATGCTGAGCGTATGGTACTGACTCGTGGCCGTGTCAGCGCAGAGTACCGCAAGACGGTATGCATGAATCTGCTGCGTGATTTCCTGACCACCTACGGTATCTAATCACATAACATTACAAAAGCAGCGCCACAGGCGGTGGCGCTGCTTTTGTTATAAAGAGGTCTATTATGAAACAGATTTTCAAAATATTGCCCGAGGGTTATTTGCCGTTATACCATAGTGCGAACATTCAGAAGGATGAGCCGCTTTGTTCCTATTCTGCTGCGTCCGTAGAAGAGGTGCTTTTGCTGCATGAGCAGGGCATTATCCGTGATTACATTTATTTTGCCGTACCCAAATCCAAGGCGGATATCGCCGCTGTGATTGGCAAGTGCCGTCTGGTGGCGAACAGTCTGCAGGAAATTCAGGATATCAATGCCGTGGCATTGGAACATAATAAACCCGGCTATCTGGAGGATATCGGTCTGCGTGTGGTGCCATCGAGATTTGACGACGGTATGCAAATGGGTATTCCCGAATCAATGCTGTCGGCACTCACCGGAAAAATCAAAAAAATGTCAGCTATCTCCGTGCGTGGCTGCTTTGTGCAGGGCGGGATGATGGAACTGTCGGGCGTGGACCTGGCCGATTATTTCCACGAAAGCTATCAGGTGGTCAAGCGCATGACTACGCTGCTGCCCTGCAGTATGTTTTACTTCTGCCTATGCGGTATATTAGACGCATTGGAACGTGAGCGCAATCTCTATCCCCATACCATGGAGGCGATCCTGCATGCGGCGGAAATTGTCGGTATGCAGAATCAGACAGCGTTCTATGCGCGCCTATTAGTTGAATAAGAAATATTGAAAAAGGAATTAGAACTATGTTTGTTGTAAATATCAATGGCAAGGATTACGAATCCGCCCACGACAAAAAGCTGCTGCGCTTTTTGCGTGATGACCTGCATTTGACCGCTGCCAAGGACGGATGCAGTGAGGGTGCCTGCGGCACTTGTACGGTCTTGGTAGACGGCGTGAAAACCAAGGCCTGTGTTGCGTCTTTAAGCAAGTTAGCTGGCAAGAAGGTCGTCACTGTGGAGGGCATCGCACCCGAAGAAATGAAGATCTACGAGCATTGCTTTGCCGAGGCAGGTGCTGTGCAGTGCGGTTTCTGTATCCCCGGCATGATTATCTCCGCCAAGAGCCTGCTGGATGTGAATCTCAACCCCACCCGTGAGGATGTGAAGAAGGCCATTCGCGGCAATCTGTGCCGCTGCACCGGCTATAAGAAAATCGAGGATGCTATTCTCATGGCAGCCGAGTTCTTCCGCAAGAAGAAAGAAATTCCGCCCCAGCCCACCGCACTGCACATGAACGAGCGCTTTAAGCGCATTGATGCAGCGGAAAAGGTGAATGGCACCGGCATTTTTGCCGACGATATTTATATCGACGGCATGCTCTATATTAAGCCCGTCTACTCCAAGTATCCCCGCGCCCGCATTGACCGCATTGATGTCAGCAAGGCAATGGCACACCCCGACTGTGTGGAAGTGCTGACCAAGGAAGATGTGCCCTGCAACAAGATCGGTCATATCAAGCAGGACTGGGATGTGATGATGGGTGTAGGCGACATTACCCGCTACGTGGGTAACGTGGTCGCCGTGATTGCCACCAACAAGCCGGAAATGCTGGATGAGATCGCCGGTCTGGTGGAGATAGACTATACCGAGCTGACGCCGATTACATCTCCTGCCGATGCGTTGCGCGGCGATGCACCGCTGATCCACGAGGACGGCAACATCATGAGCCGTGCCAATCTGGTGCGCGGCAACGCTGATGAGGCGATTAAGAACTCCAAGTATGTGGTTACCCGCAAGTACAAGACCACATGGCAGGAGCACGGCTTTATGGAGCCGGAATGCTGCGTGGCTATGCCAGAGGGCGAGGACGGTCTGCTGATCTACACCACCAGCCAGTCTGTCTACGATGTCCAGCGCGAGTGCGCCACCATGCTGCAGCTGCCTCTTGAAAAGGTGCATTGCCATGCGCCGCTGGTAGGCGGCGGCTTTGGCGGCAAGGAAGATATGTCTGTGCAGCAGTACGCGGCTTTGATGGCTTGGGTGTTGAAGAAACCTGTCAAGATCAAATACACCCGTCAGGAATCCCTGAACTACCATGTCAAGCGCCATCCCATGGAGATGGAATTCACCACCGCCTGCGACGAAAACGGTATTCTGACCGGTATGAAGGGCGTCATCATCGCCGATACCGGCGCCTACGCCTCTTTGGGCGGCCCGGTGCTGCATCGCGCCTGCACCCACGCTGCCGGTCCCTATAACTATCAGAACATCGATATATTCGGTATGTCCGTGTATACCAACAATGTGGTGTCCGGCGCCTATCGCGGTTTCGGTGTCAGCCAGAGCTGCTTTGCCACGGAGATGAACATTAACCTCCTGGCAGAGATGGTGGGTATCGATCCTTGGGAGTTCCGTCGCCGTAATGCCATCAAGCCCG
>JAZLJB010000011.1:0-21638 GCA_045617685.1 Vescimonas sp. | reverse complement strand
GGAAGATGTATTGGAAAAATATTTGCGCTATGCAGGCTATGATGTCAACCGCGTCATGAATATCACCGATGTGGGTCACCTGACCTCCGACGCCGATGAAGGTGAGGATAAGATGCTCAAGGGCGCGCGCCGCGAGCATAAGACCGTCATGGAAATTGCCCAGTATTATACGGATGCATTCTTTTCTGACTGCGCTAAGCTGAATATTAAAACCCCTGATGTGGTGCAGCCCGCTACCGGCTTGATTGACGATTATATCCATATTGTTTCCACGCTGATTGAGAAGGGCTTTGCCTATCTTTCCGGCGGCAATGTGTATTTTGACACCTCTAAGTTGGAGCGTTATTACATTTTTAATGAGCATAACGAGGATGATTTGGCAATCGGCGTTCGTGAGGGCGTGGAGGAAGATACCAACAAACGCAACAAGGACGATTTTGTGCTGTGGTTTACCAAGTCCAAGTTTGAGGATCAGGCACTGAAATGGGATTCCCCTTGGGGCGTTGGTTATCCCGGTTGGCATATTGAATGCTCCGGCATTTCCATGAAGTATAACGGCGAGTATCTGGACCTGCACTGCGGCGGCGTGGATAACGCATTCCCTCACCATACCAACGAGATCGCTCAGTCCGAGAGCTTTTTGGGCCATCCTTGGTGCCCCCAGTGGTTCCATGTGGCACACCTGAATACCAATGACGGCAAGATGAGCAAATCCAAGGGCGAATTTTTGACCGTTTCCTTGTTGGAGGAAAAGGGCTATGATCCTCTGGCTTATCGTTTCTTCTGCCTGCAGAGCCATTATCGCAAGAGCCTGGTGTTTACTTGGGAGAACTTGGATAACGCTGTGGTGGCCTATCATAAGCTGATCAGCAAGATCGCTGCGTTGAATCCAAAGGATGGCGATGTGGATGAAGCTGCCCTGGCTGAGCTGAAGGCTAAGTTCCAAAAGGCCATGGATAACGATTTGAACACCTCCAACGGCACGACCGTGCTGTATGATATTCTGAAGGCAAAGACCAACGGCGCAACGAAGTGCGCTGCCATTGACAGTGTGGATTATGTGTTGGGTCTGAAACTGCTGGAGAAGGCTGCCGCTGTGCGTGAGCAGCAGGCCAAGCTGGCCGTTCAGCCCGCCCAGTTCTCCGTCATCAATGAAGATGGCGAGGAGGACGCTCAGGTGGAGGCACTGATCCGTCAGCGCAATGATGCCAAAAAGGCAAAGAACTTCGCCGAGGCTGACCGCATTCGTGACGAGTTGAAAGCCCAGGGTATCGAGATCGTTGATATTGCCGGCGGCGCAAAATGGAAACGCATCTGAAATTGAATCTATTATGACTGAAACCTCCGGAGTAAATTGCTCCGGAGGTTTTTCTTGACACAGCATGCAAAATAAGCTACTATATTGTGGAAAAAGATCAAAATAGTGAGGGGATATGAGATGGACATTCAGCAAGCTGTGGCAGAGAATATTCGCCGCATTCGAAAAACACAGAAGATGAGCATTGATCAAACAGCGGAATCAGCCGGCATTTCCAAGAGTATGCTGGGACAGATCGAACGTGGTCTGGTCAATCCCACCATTGGGGTGTTGGATAAGATTGCCAAGGGCATGCATGTATCGCTGGAGCAATTGGTAGAGAATTCGGCGGAGGACGGTGCGGTTTTGTATCGTGCAGTGGATGTGACAGGTGAGCGTCTGTATGGCGGTAAGGTAATTCGCTATCCTCTGTTCCCGTTTGACACGGATGAAGGCAGCGAAAGCAATCAATTGGATATTTTCATCAGTGGTAGTTACCATGCACCGCAGCAGGTGCCGGGCAGCCGTGTGTTTATTACTGTACTTTCCGGCCTGGTAGAGGTACAGTGCGGCGGAGAAACATTTACACTGGAGAGCCGTGATAGCCTGTCATTTTCCGGCAATGGCGCCTATTGTTATATCAACAAGGGCAATAACACCGTGCGCCTGATCGAGCGTGTGCAATATCAAAAGTAAACACGGAGTATTTGATATGAATTATTTGAGTTTCCTTGCCTATATGGTGTCCACGGCGTTTACGCCGGGCCCCAATAATATTGCCGGCATGTCCAATGCGGCGCAGCACGGATTGAAAAAAGGCTTCATTTTCAACTTAGGCATTTTTGCCGGCCAGTTGTCGGTAGCAGCAGCGTGTGCTGTTTTCTGCAATATGCTGTCCCAGATGCTGCCCAAGATAGAAATGCCCATGCGTGTGATTGGTGCGTGTTATATTTTGTGGCTTGCGTGGAGCATTTTCCGCTCCGACGGGCAGTGGGACAATATGGAAACTGAGGCCCGCTTTCTGCCGGGCTTGCTGCTTTGCTGGCTGAATCCTAAGTACTATTTTTATAGCATCGTGTCCATGGAAACCTATGTCATGCCCTATGCCAATGGCGATTGGGGAAAGATTGCTTTATTTGTGGGTATTTTGGCAGGAACCGGATTTTTAGCAACCCTATCCTGGTCTATTTTTGGCTCACTGTTCCGTAAGCTCTTTGCCAAACACGGGAAGATCGTCAATGCCGTCATGGCGCTACTGCTGGTCTATTGCGCCGTAAGTATGTTCCTGTAACGAAAAAATCGGTCAGCAGATAGCTGACCGATTTTGATCATTCAAATATAAGTGGCGTGTGGGTACAGATCTCTTTGATCTTCGCCTGCAGTCGTTTCAGATCTTCAAAGGTCTCCGGTTTCTTGTGGGGGTCACGCAGCAATGCGGCGGGATGGTAGAGCGCCATCATCAGTACGCCGTTCTTTTCAAAAAACTGACCATGTTCTTTGGTGATCTTGAAATCAGGCTTAATGATCTCCATAGCACTGATGCGTCCCAGACAGACAATGATTTTCGGCCGCATCAAGCGTAGCTGCTGTTGCAAATAACCACTGCATGCGTCTTTCTCGGTGTTCAGGGGATCACGGTTCTGCGGCGGACGGCATTTCACGGAATTTGTGATATAAATATTCTGTCGCTGCAGTCCCACGGTAGCCAGCATGTCATCCAGTAGCTTGCCGGCACGACCAACAAAGGGCTCGCCCTTTGCGTCCTCATTAGCGCCCGGTGCTTCGCCGATGAATAGTACCTCCGCATCCGGAGCGCCTACGCCGAAGACTACATTGGTGCGTGTTTCGGAAAGACCGCAAGCATGGCAGTTCAGACACTGCGCCTTCAATTCTTCCCATTGTGTCATAGTGTATTCCTCCGATTTTGTGTATCATTCCGCCCAAGTTGTCCCATACTAAAGGGTAGGGGAGGCGGAGTTTTTGTATTGGTTTTGGATTTTCTGGCTGTATAGCCTTGTGGGTTATTGGATCGAAAAAATTTTCGCATTCCTGACCCGTTCTGCGCATCAGACACGAAAGTGTTTTTTGCTGCAGCCGTTGTGTCCGGTGTATGGTTTGAGTATGGTGGCCATTCTTCATTTGCCGCCGGATACCACAGATACCATCTTGCACTTGGCGTTTTATGGCGGCCTATGTGCCACGGTAGTAGAATATGTCACGCACTTTTTTTACGAGAAAACAATGGGTGTCATGTTTTGGGATTATAGCGACACGAAGATGGATCTCAACCGCCGCATCTGTATGCCCTTTTCTGTGGCATGGGGCATTTTGGCGGTATTTGCCGTTTGCCTTGTTCAGCCGTGGATCAACGCCACCATTGTAAATATCCCGCCCGTATGGAGCTATGTTGCCATTCTGGTTTTGATCGTGGATGCATTTTTCTCCATCCGTGTACTGCGCAGATGGCATAATATTGATCTCATGTCCTTGCCTGCACTGGTGCGGGAATTGCAGATATCGTAATCAGATCCGCTGCTCCAGCCAGACGGCAATGTCCTGATAGATTTCCGCCTGCTGACTTTTCTCATTCAGGATTTCGTGGCGCAGACCGTCGTATAGCTTGATGGCCAGATCCTTCACGCCTGCCTGCTCAAAGGCAGCGTAGGTCTGCTTCACACCTTGTCCGAAATTGCCTACAGGGTCTTGGCTGCCGGATACCAGCAGGACGGGTGCCTGTATGTCCATTTTGCGCAGGTTGTCTTTGCCTTGATTAAAGCGAATTCCCGTCAGCATCTCGGCGAATAAACCGGCAGTGGCATCTGCACCGCACATGGGATCTTCCATGTAGCGATCCACATTGTCCTCGTCCGCAGATAGCCAGTCGCAGGAGGTGCGAGCAGGGGAAAAGGCCTTGTTGTAACTGCCGAAGGCCAATTTTGTGATCAGATCACTGGTGGCATCGGCGCCACTGCACCGAGCAATCGTCTTGGCCAATAGCAAGCCGCCGCGTAATGTCAATGCAGGTTGCCAGCCCGTGCCCATAATGATGGCACCTTTTACCGTTCCGGGATAGCGAATCAAGTAACTGCGAGCAAGGAACGAACCCATAGAGTGTCCCATCAGGAACAAGGGTGTTTCGGCAAAGCGTTCCTTTATACGCAGATGCAGCGCATAAAGATCGTCCACCACAGTGTGCCAGGTGTTGCCCTTGCCGAAATAGACCGGCGTGTCACCATCCGCCAGGGATCCACCATGACCCAGGTGATCATGTCCCACAACGGCAATTCCACGGCCACACAGAAAACGGGCAAAGTCATCGTAACGAGCGATATGCTCCGCTACGCCGTGTGCAATCTGCAAAACAGCGGTGATGGGCTGATCTGTGGGTTCCCAGAGCATTCCGTGCAGAGAATGCACGCCGTCAGTGGAAGAAAATGTAAAGTCTGTCATTTTAACCATAGTAATTCTGCCCTTTCTGTGGTATGATAGAATTGTTCAAATATATTATAGCATATTCCATCTCAAAAGAAAAGAGGTGCATACGATGGGAAAGTATATATTGGCGCTGGATCAGGGCACTACCAGTTCTCGTGCCATAGTTTTCAACGCCCGTGGTGAGGTTTGCGGCAAGGGTCAGTATCAGTTTCCGCAGTACTATCCCCAACCCGGATGGGTGGAACATGATCCCATGGAGATCTGGGAAACGGAGCGTCAGGCAGTGATCGAGGCGATTTCTGCGATTTCCGATGGTCATATAGTCGGCATTGGCATCACCAACCAGCGTGAAACCACAATTTTGTGGGATAGGGATACCGGTAAGCCGATTTATAATGCCATTGTCTGGCAGTGCCGCCGCACCGCTGATATGTGTGAAGAGCTAAAGCGCCATGGCCTTGCAGAGAAAGTGCAGTCCACCACGGGCCTCTTGATCGATGCCTATTTTTCCGCCACCAAGATCCGCTGGATATTGGACCATGTGGAGGGGGCGCAGGCACGCGCTGAGCGCGGTGAGATTTTGTTCGGTACGGTGGAGTCATGGCTGATCTGGCGCTTGACCGGCCAGCATGTCACGGACTATTCCAATGCATCTCGCACCATGCTCTTTGACATTCATGAAATGCGTTGGGACGAGGAGCTGTGCCGCATTTTGAATATCCCCATGGCGATGCTCCCCAAGCCCGTCAGTAACAGCGAGGTCTATGGTTATGTGCGTCCGGGCATTGTGGGTCTGGAAACATTGGCAGGTGTTCCGGTGTGTGGCGCAGCAGGCGATCAGCAGGCGGCGCTGTTTGGTCAAACCTGCTTCAAGACCGGTGATGCGAAAAATACATACGGCACGGGCTGCTTCACGCTTATGAATGTGGGCTCCAAGCCGGTGCGCAGCCGTGCCGGCTTGATTTGCAGCGTGGGCTGGCAAATCGACAGCTATCGAATTTATGCGCTGGAGGGCAGCATTTTTAATGGTGGCAGTACGATCCAGTGGCTGCGAGATGAGCTGAATATTATTGATTTGGCTGCGGAGTGTGACCGCCTTGCCGAGAGTGTCCCCGATACTGGCGGCGTGGTGATGGTGCCGGCGTTTACCGGGCTCGGAGCACCGTATTGGGATATGTATGCCCGAGGTGCCATTTTGGGTATTACCCGTGGCACAACCCGTGCGCATATTGCACGAGCTGCATTGGAAAGCATCGCCTATCAGGTGACGGATCTGATGTTTGCCATGCGTCAGGATGCCGGATGTGACATCACAGCCTTGCGTGTAGACGGCGGTGCCTGCGTCAGCGATATCATGATGCAAATGCAGTCGGATCTGCTGCGTATTCCGGTAGACCGCCCGAAAGAGGTGGAAACCACAGCCTTCGGCGCAGCCGCATTGGCGGGTCTGAGCTGTGGCATGTGGCACAATCTGGAGCAACTGTCCACCTTGCGCCGCAGCGAAAGGATATTCCTTCCCCAGCGTGTGCAGGCCGAGTGCGATGCCGATTATCACCGCTGGAAACGAGCTGTTTCCCGCAGTGCCGATTGGTTAGATCACGGAAATCTTGCATAATGCGAAAAAATAAGGTATAATACTAATGAGCATCATATTTTGAAAGGAGAAAATAAACATGGCATTTTTTAACGAATTGGGAAAGAAAGCCCAAATGTACGCAGAAGTAGCTACCGAAAAGGCAAAGAATGTTGCCGAGGTCGCAAGTGAGAAAGCAAAAGCAGTGTCCGATGCTGCAAAGATCAATGTTGCAATTGCAACCGAGCAGCATGAGCTGGAAAAGAACTATCGTGCCATTGGTGAGTGGTTTGTCTCTGAATATGAGGGCGAAGTGCCTGATGCAGTGAAGGATGTTCTGGCAGCAGTTAATGCTTCCAAGGCAAAGATCGCTGAGCTGGAGGCTTCCAAGCCCAAGAAGGAAGAGCCCGTTGAGGAGAAGAAGACCTGCTCCGTGTGCGGCGCCACCTCCGACAGCAAGTTCTGCCCCGAGTGCGGCACCCCCATGGGTGAATAAATCCAAAAAAGAAAGGGACACTTCTTGTTGAAGTGTCCCTTTTTTCTTGTACGAGAGGGAGTGAAATCGTGGCACGAGTGGTCAAAATAGCTGCTGCCGTCAGTCTGTGCGTGACGGTGCTGCTGATTATCTTGTATCGTCATACGCAAATCGATTGGCTGTTACCGGTGGTGATCACCTGCGCCACCACGGCATACCATGTCTGCATGCGACTGGCGGTAGGCGGTTTTTATCAAATGCTGCTGGGCAACCGCGCGGATTATCGCCGCTGGTGGTATCAGCCCCACCGAGGCGAGGAAAAGGTGTATGCAGCACTGGGCGTGAAGCGCTGGAAACGGTATATGCCCACTTATGCACCGCTGATGTTTTCTCCCCGATACCATTCATGGGATGAAATTGCGCAGGCCATGTGCCAGTCGGAGCTGGTACATGAAACCTGTGCGGTGTTTAGCTTTGTGCCGCTGGTTGCGGCCATCTGGTTTGGCGCATTCGGCGTGTTTCTTGCCACATCGTTCTTGGCGGCATTGCTGGATATAGCACTGGTTATGGTGCAGCGGTATAATCGACCTCGCATTGTGCGCCTTGCCATGAAGAAACAGAAGGGCTAATGGAATGCTCATTTCGTGCCAGATGCTCCACGGGGATCCCTTCCGCCCATCGGCGCAGATAGCGGCTTGTGCATTGTTGATAGCTTGCAAATGTGCGCTTAGCTTGTTCTACATCGCCATAGACCTTCCAACACCCGGTGTATTTGCACGGACGATGTTCTATAAAGCCCTGCACATCTTCCGGCGGATAGCCTAAGAATAAGCCGATTTCGTGGGGAAAGCCCTGCTCTTGGTGTAAGCGTTTCATGAGCTGGGCAAGACAGCGAGCCGGATTTTCCCGTGGGTAGCCATAGGATGCCATTAAACGGGAAACGGAAAAATGTCCGAAATCGTTTTTCAGGGCCTGCGGTCGGTAGAGATAGATGAGCGCTGCGTTGCCGTTCCATTGCAGAGGCAATATGCGCAGACCCTTGCGGCATAGTTGTCGGTTCCAATGCCGCAACTCTGTCAGCATTGCGGATCGGGAGGGAAAGGTGTGGCGGAACAGACTGGCGGTTTTGACCCCCGCCAAAGTGGGAGCGCAATAGCGCAGTAAAACTTCTTCCGTCATGTTTGGCGCATCTCCTAACGGATTTAGTTTCGCAGATTTTTGAATTTTTTACACATGGAAAACGGCACCATGCTTTTGCATGGTGCCGTTAAAATTTGGCTTTTTTGATTATGCCAGGAAACCCTTCAGGATGGTCTCTTCCGCCTCTTCGTGGGTCAGACCCAAAGTTTCCAGCTTCAGCAGCTGATCGCCGGCAATCTTACCGATGGCAGCCTCATGCACAAGCTGTGCGTCGGGGCAGTTGGCGGTAATAGCGGGAACGGATTGGATCTTTGCTTTACCCATGATGATGCTGTCACACTGCACATGACCGAAGCACTGGGCGTTGCCGATCATCACGGGCCGAAACACCTGCTCCGAGTGATCCTGCGCCACACTGCGGGAGATCACACGGCCCTTAGCGTCGGTGCCGTTGAGTTCAATGACCATGTCGCTGTCGGCAATCTGATCGCCGTGGGTCAAAAGACGCTCGGTGACCACTACTTCGCTGTCGGCCTCGCAGACAAATTTGGTGAACCGCTTGGTGGAGTCAATGCCACGGATTTGCACTGTGTCCATCTGCATGGTGGAACCCTCACCCAAATAGACGATGGTCTGCGGATTCATAATATTCTTGCCGGTTTCGCCGGCGTCCGATTCGCCGTAGTGCTTTTCAGCATAATGCACCCGAGAGTTTTTACCGATGTAAAAGGTGTGTACGCCATCATGACGGCTTTCATCGCAGCCGGAGTTGTGGATACCGCAGCCGGCGATGATTTCCACATCGCAGTTGTCGCCCACGAAGAAATCGTTGTAGACCATCTCGGTGATGCCGGTCTTACTGATGATCACGGGGATGTGGCAAGCCTCACCCTTGGTGCCATCCTTGATGCGGATGTCAATACCGGGCTTGTCGGTCTTAGGCGTAATTTCAATGTGTTCGGTCGATTGGCGAGCCTCGCAGCCACTGTCCTTACGGATGTTGAAGGCACCGACGGGCTTACCGGTCAGGTCAGCAATTTTTTCCAACAGCTTTGCATCAATTTCGGTAATCACAGCGCAACCTCCTTCTTTTCAATCACAGGGCAGGAACCCAAAGTATCTGCCAGAATCAGAGGGAAGATTTCCTCCGTTGTGCCACGGTGCGCAATGGAACCGTTGGCGATCACGGCGATTTCGTCTGCCAGTTGAATAATGCGCTCCTGATGAGAGATGATGATCATCGTGGCATTTTGCTCCTGATGGATCTGTCCGAAGGTTTCCGTCAGGCGGGCAAAGCTCCATAGATCGATGCCGGCTTCCGGCTCATCGAAAATCATCAGATCGCTGTGGCGAGCCAGAATGCTGGCGATTTCAATGCGCTTCACTTCGCCGCCGGAAAGGGATACATCCACTTCGCGGTCGAGATAGTCGTTAGCGCACAGACCCACTTTGGTCAGATAGCTGCAGCAGCGATCCTTGCTGAGTTTTTCCTCGCCTGCGGCCAGCAGCAGCAGATCGTGCACGGTGATACCCTTAAAGCGGGGCGGCTGCTGAAAACCGTAGCTGATGCCCTTTCTGGCACGGGCGGTAATATCCAAACCGGTGATATCCTCACCGTTGTAGATGATCTGCCCACTGGTAGGCGTCACCAGACCCATGATGATCTTAGCCAGCGTTGTCTTACCGCCACCGTTAGGACCTGTAAATACAACCAGCTTGTTGTCAGGAATGACCATGCTGATGTTGTTGATAATATCCAGCTCACCTTCGTCAGTGGATACACGATAGCAAATGTTCTTCAGTTCCAACATAGGAACGTTCCTCCTTTGAGGTTTTCTTTATCCGTAGTATTACCGGAAACCGGGAAAAAGTAAAGCGATATCGAACACATATCATTCCGCAGGAAAAAATCTCCGGTAATTAAATTATTTTAACAGAAATAGGATAGAAAAGCAATGAACAGAATGCCATTTTTTGCGTAAATCCGCAATTTTGCAGAAAAAGGAGGATTTTTTATGTCACAGAAGGATTGCGCCTATGATACGGCGCTGTGCAATCGAGTGTGGCAGCGTGTGTCACCGGAAGAAAACCCATATCCGTTGGAGGAGCTTGCCGGCCAACCGCAACCGCAACCACAGCCGTGGCAGGATCTGGTAAAGCAGCTGTTGCTGCTGCGAAGTTGTTTGCGCCAAGCGGCTCCCCATGCGCCGCAAACATCGTCGCAGCAGATATTGCACCGGATGACGGGTGAAATAGGTGGTATGATTCGCCGCACGCAAGCCATGCGTTATGTGATGGATGGCGAGGAGGACTATCCGCCACCGCCAATTGATGAAAAGCGCCTGACTTGGCGTGAATGGTTGCGCTGTTGCGGACGGGAAACGGAGCGCACCATGCAAATGCTGGAAGTGTGCCGGAAGCAAAGTGAAAGGCTGTGCTATGAGCCGTTTTTCCGCCAAATGAAGGACACATTGTACCGGCAAATGCGGCAAATACTGCGCTTGTTGGAGAATACACTTGCAAAGTAGGAAATAAGCTGTTATACTAACCCAAAATCAACAAAGGAGGACTCTCAGTATGAAAGAATGTATCACCCGTGAATCTGCCTTGACGGCGCTGAAAGAGTATAATAAGGAGCCGTTCCATATTCAGCATGCCTTGACTGTGGAAGGCGTCATGCGTTGGTATGCAACGGAACTGGGCTATGGCGAAGACGCTGATTTTTGGGCCACTGTGGGTCTGCTCCATGATATTGATTTTGAGCTGTGGCCGGAGCAGCATTGTGTTAAGGCACCGGAGCTGCTGAAAAAAGCGGGCTGCAGCGACGAGTTTATCCACGCTGTCTGCTCTCACGGCTATGGGATCTGCTGTGATGTGGAGCCCGTCCATGAGATGGAAAAGGTTCTTTTTGCGGCAGATGAATTGACGGGCCTGATCGGTGCCGCTGCCAGAATGCGCCCCAGTAAAAGCGTTATGGACATGGAGGTCAGCAGCCTGAAAAAGAAATTCAAAGATAAAAAGTTTGCTGCCGGCTGCTCCCGTGATGTAATTCGTACCGGCGCCGAGCGGGTGGGCTGGACGCTGGAAGAGCTGATGGAAAAGACCATTCTGGCCATGCGCTCCTGCGAGGAAAGCATCAATGCCGCCGTGGCACAGCTGTAATGCAAAAAACGAAAAAAGAACCTGCCGCAGCGCAGGTTCTTTTTGCATTTTGGCGTGTAATGCGGTATAATGGACAAAATTTTATCCCCCACGGAGGTGTTTCAATATGAATATTGGATTGTTAGGCTTTGGTGTTGTGGGCGGCGGCGTGTATGATTTCTGCCGTGGGCGTGAGGATTTGCATGTCACACGTGTGTTGCTGCGCTCCGATAAGCCCGAGGTGGCAGAAATCGCTACCCGCAATTTTGAGGATATCTTGCATGATTCCACCATCGATACAGTGGTGGAGGTGATGGGTGGTCTGCACCCGGCCTATGAGTATGTCAGCGCTGCATTGCAGGCGAAGAAAAATGTAGTCACTGCCAATAAAGCGCTTGTCAGCGCATTTTATGAAGAGTTGACCGCCTTGGCCCGTGATAACGGCGTAGCACTGCGATGCACGGCAGCCGTAGGCGGCGGCATTCCATGGCTGGTGAATTTGGAGCGCTGCAGCCGTTTGGATACGATTTGCGAGGTGGGCGGTATCATGAATGGCACCACCAATTTCATTATGGATGCCATGCACGCATCGCCCATCAGCTTCCCTGAGATTTTGAAGCAAGCGCAGGACTTAGGTTATGCCGAGGCGGATCCCAGCGCTGATATTGACGGCGATGATATTCGCCGTAAGCTGACTATTTCCGCTAATATTGCCTTCGGTGCCCGATTGGAGGAAACCGATATTCCCATGTTTGGCATCCGTACCGTTACCGATGGCGATATTGCTGCCTTCCAAAAGCGTGGTTTCGTCTGCAAGCTGATCGCCACCGCCCAGAAGTGCGGCGAGCAGGTTTGCGCATTCATTGAGCCTACATTGGTGGATAGCCATGATCTGGAAGCCGCAGTGCCGCAGAACTATAATCTGATCACCTATACCGCCGAAAAGATCGGCCGTCAGAGCTTCTTTGGCCAGGGTGCCGGCCGTTATCCCACGGCATACAATGTGGTGCAGGACTGCCTGGATATCATCTCCGGCAAAACGGCGTTCTACGCCGGCACGGCAGAGCCGCTTTCCGTTTGTGGTGATGCGGTGGCGCATCCTTATTATGTCCGTACCAAGCAATCGGGTGCGTGGCTGGAGAGCATCACCGTTGATCGGTGGGACGGCGGCGTGATCACCGAGGCCGTGAATGTGGGCGAAATGCTGGTTTGGGCAAAGGAGCAGGTGAAGAAAGACAGCACCTGTTTTGTCGCCGGTATCCGCTGAAAATTTCCATAAAAAACAAGCTCGACCCTTTCCCGGCGGGTGCATAAGGAAGTATTTCGAGATGTGGATTTTGTACGGCAAAATCCGATGCTCGTTATAGATGTGGACAAATCCGAATTTGAGGAGGAATACACTTGTCAGAATGGAAAGAAATTCGTTCCGAAAACGATATTGACGAAATAATGGAAACTCTTTGTGGTTTTCATGATTCTTGTATAGTGTCTGTGAACTATAAAAGTGGCGCATTTGTTGATGAAAAATATGCAATGAATTTTGGCTCGGCAGATGATCGGGAAATGACTGTGATTTTTCATAGTCAATGGGAGCCCAAAGTATTTGAGTTATGTTTTACGGGAGTCAGACAAATGCATCTTGTAGGATGGCAGGATAATTATTCTTGTGATATTTTTTCAGCCGGAATCTCTTTTTGCAGTAATATTCTTCCCGGAATACAAGACCGGCTTATCGTTTGGACAGACTACGGACCTTTTAACCCTTCAGACGCAGAAGGCCCACTAAAAGAACCTGCTGACACATATATCATATCGAATTCGTTAAAATGGCGAATCATTGAGTGAAATCCAGTTTATTAAGCAAAAACATAAACCCGCCGAAGAGAAAAACAAATTCCTTTTCGGCGGGTTTCATTTCGTCAAAAAACGTCCTTATCCGCCCGTACCATTTGGGTCGAGCTTGTTTTTTATTTCGATAGGACCTTGATTGGCGTGCTGTATGTCAGCTTTCCGTCAATATTCACCGCCGCTACCTTGTAGTAATAGGTGACGCCCTTTTTGGCGCTGGTGTTGGTGTAATAGAGATCGGTTGTGGTGATGCGCCGTGCGTAGCTTCCGTTTTCGCTGTTGGCACGGTACACCTGATACTCCGTCGCACCGTTCACGGCGGACCAGGTAATTTTCGGCTTTCCGCCGGATAGCTGTGCGCCGATCAGGGGGGCATCGCACGCAGATGTAATCTTAATGGGAGCGCTGTAAGTCAGCACACCGTCGGCATTCACCGCCGCTACTTTGTAGTAATAGGAGGTGCCGCCTTTGGCACTGGTGTTGGTGAAATGCAGATCCGTTGTGTTGACACGCAGTGCGTAGGTGCCGGACTTACTGGTGGCGCGGTATACTCGGTATTCCACCGCACCGTCCACAGCCGCCCAAGTCACTTTCGGCTTACCGCTTGAGAGCTTGCCGGTGAGTTCAGGTGCGTCGCAGGCGGCCGATACGGAGACGATGCTGCTGTAAGTCAGTGTGCCGTCGGGAGAAACCGCCGCCACCTTGTAGTAATAGGTGCTGCCGCTTTTTGCTGAAGAGTTGGTAAAGTACAGATCCGTTGTGCTGACACGCAGTGCGTAGGTGCCGGACTTACTGGTGGCACGATAGACCTCGTAGTGAACTGCATCGTCGATGGCATCCCAGGATAGCTTAGGCTTTCCTTTATAAGACGAGCCGCTACTCAGTGTGGTGGTCACAACCGGGGTCTGACACTGGGCAGTCACCTTCACGATGTTGCTGTAAGTCAAAGTCTTACCTGCCGAAACGGCCGCCACCTTGTAGTAGTAGGTGGTACTTGCCACGGCGGCTGCATCACGGTAAGCACAATCCGTGACGGTGTCGCAGCGTGTGTAAGTACCGGATTTGCTGGTGGCACGATAGATCTTGTAAGTAACAGCGCCATTTACGGATTTCCAAGTCAGATTAGGCTTGCCATCGGATAGCTTTCCGCTGATGCCGGGCGCATCGCAGGCAGCCGTTGCCGCAATAGGCTTGCTGAATGTTTTGACCCCGTTGGGGGAAACCGCCGCTACTTTGTAGTAATAAGTAGCACCGCTGGGTACGCTGAAATTAGTGAAAGCACAGCGACTTGTGGTGTAGAGCAAGGAGTAGGTTCCGTCTGCCTTGTCGGCACGGTGGACTTCATACTTCGCCGCCCCATCCACAGCGCCCCAGCTGATGTTGGGCTTGTTGGTGTAGGAGGCCCCACTGACCAGATTGGCGCTCAGCTTCGGCGCAGTGCATCCGGCGGTTATTGATATAATGTTACTCTCCGTCACCGCATTGTCATCAAATAGTGCTGTGACTTTGTAGTAGTAGGTTTTGTCAACGGCGGCACTGGTGTTGATGAAGCTACAGCCGGCGGTGGTGTATTTCAGGGAATAGGTGCCGTTCTTACTGGTAGCGCGATAGACCTTGTATTTCACAGCTTTATTCACAGCGTTCCATGTAAGCTTCGGCTTGCCGCCGGATAGCGTTCCACTGATAGCGGGCGCATCGTGAGGCGTGGTAATCTTTACGATACCGGAATAGTGCAGCTTCTTGTTGGCATTTACGGCCGCCACCTTGTAGTAATAGGTGGTGTTTCCCGCCGAGTCCGTATTCGTATAGGAGCAATTTGTGGTGGTGTATTTCAGGGAATAGGTGCCACTCTTGCTGGTGGCACGGTATACCCGATACTCCGCTGCACCCTTCACGGCATCCCACTTCAGATGTGGCTTGGTGGGGTATTTGCTGTTGGTCAGACCGATGCTGACCACGGGTGCATCGCAGGCTGTGATGATAGAAACGGGATCGCTGACAACCGTTTGGTTTCCGGGATAAATGGCCTCCACCTTGTAGTAATAGGTGGTGCCGCTGCTTGCGCTGGAGTTGGTCAGCGTATGTCCGGTGGTGGTGTAGATCAGCGAGTAGGTGCCGCTCTTACTGGTGGCGCGATAGACCTTAAATTTCTCCGGCGTCATGGAAGTCTCCCAGGAGAGCTGAGGCTTTCCAATGTATGTGTTGCCGTTCACCAGCTTGATGCTGACCACGGGCGTGTAGGAAGCGGCAGTGGTGGTTGCGTTAGTCTTCACGGAGAAATCCTGCGTGAGCAGAGTCACCGTCTGGGATTTGACGGCCAGCTTTCCGTCATCGTTGTTGTAATAGTTTGAGCAGACCTGCGCCTTCACCTGATAGGTGTAATTGCCCGCTGCCAATGTGCCGAACCGCAGTGCGGCATCAATGCGGCTGCCCCGCAAGGAATAGGTGGAAGCGTTTGGCGTATCCTCAGCGGTCATGATGACCTTTCCACTGCTGTCCTTGATGGTGGCAGTGACCTTGCTGATGGGCACATATTGACTTGAAATAACGCCGCCGATGGCAAAAGAGTCACCCTGCGCCACGATCCATGGCGAATTCGGATCGGTTATGGTCACTTTCTTGGGGAAGTGAGCGGCTTGCACATACTTGGCGGAAACATAGCCTTTGGAAACTTCGTACCAGATAGATCCGTCGCTGCTTTTCCACACCGCTGTAACCGTTACGCTGCCCCCTTGGGCATACGAGCCGACCTTAGTGCCTGAAACGGAGGGGGTAGAACGAATATTCAGGGAAGAGGCGTTGATCACAGTACCCGTCAGATAACCGGTGTATTGCGTGCAGCCGGGCATGGCGTACTTGGCCCAGTAGGTGTTGCGGGCATAGTTGCCTCGTGTTACCGCCCGACTTTCCTTGTCAGCGGGCCGCTCGAAGTAGTAGCAGAAAATGTAGCCTGCATCGTAAGCGCCCTTGGCAGAATTGGGAACCTTGCGCAGCTTGTCCAAAACACTGCTTTTGAAATCGGTGGTCAATTCCTGCTCCAGAAACTGAAGCTGCATGGTCATGTTGCCAATGCTCTTTTTTGCAGATTTTGCGTATGCCAGCAGATTTTCTTTCAGTGTAGGATGGGTCCATTGCACCAGACCGTAGCCTACCCAGTCAGAGCCGAAATTTTTGTAAGTGCCACTGTCCACGGCCTTTGTGTATGTTTCATCGGTGTAGCCGGGCTTTATTTCACGGGCTCCGCCCTTTTCATAGTCGTTTTGCATGTTGATGGGGGAAAAACCGGATTCATAGCGAATGTTTGCCAGTACACCGCAGGCAGCGGCGCAATTGAGCCCCATGTTATTGGTCAGATATTGATATACAATCTCCTCGTTGCTCTGGGCAGCGGCGCAATGTATGGGTAGCATTGTCAGCGTCATGATAGCTGCCAATAAAGCGGCTAACCATCTGCGTTTTGCCATCAGAATTCCCCCTATCTTGTTAAAAAAAGCCGTTATTACCCTTTATAATACAACATCATGTAAAATATTGTCAACAAAAAAGGGCGTGGTTTGCACATATTACCAATATTTACATGTGCATTTCCCGTGCATTATGATAAGTGCTGTAATCGCAATAAAAAATGGGGCATCGCCTTTTGGCGATGCCCCATTTGACGGTTATATTACGTTATCAGAATTCAGCGTTGCCCACAGTGCGGGGATGCAGTTCCACGTCACGGATGTTGGCAACACCGGTCAGATACATGACCATGCGCTCAAATCCCAGACCGAAACCGGCGTGCTTGCAGGAACCGTAACGGCGCAGATCGCAGTACCACCAGTAATCCTCGGGATTCATACCCAACTCACGGATACGAGCTTCCAGAATGTCCAAACGCTCCTCACGCTGGCTGCCGCCGATAATCTCGCCGATGCCCGGCACCAGACAGTCCGTTGCAGCCACGGTCTTGCCGTCGTCATTCAAACGCATGTAGAATGCCTTGATCTCCTTGGGATAGTCGGTCACGAATACGGGCTTTTTGAAGACCTGCTCGGTGAGATAACGCTCATGCTCGGTCTGCAGATCGGTGCCCCAATCTACCTTGTAGTCGAACTTGTCGTTGTTCTTCTTCAGGATTTCAACTGCCTCGGTGTAGCTTACGCGTCCGAAATCACTGTTGGCAACATGCTCCAAGCGAGCCTTCAGACCCTTGTCCACGAAAGAATTGAAGAAATTGATCTCGTCGGGGCACTTTTCCAGAACGCTCTTGATGATGTGCTTGATCATAGCCTCAGCCACATTCATGTCGCCCTCCAGATCGGTGAAAGCCATCTCCGGCTCGATCATCCAGAACTCGGCAGCGTGGCGCTGGGTGTTGGAGTTTTCGGCGCGGAAGGTGGGGCCAAAGGTGTATACATCACCGAATGCCATTGCGAAGTTTTCGGCGTTCAACTGACCGGAAACCGTCAGGCTTGCCTTCTTGCCGAAGAAATCCTGGGTGTAGTCAATGCTGCCGTCCTCGTTGCGAGGCACGTTGTCCAGATCCAAAGTGGTCACCTGGAACATCTCGCCGGCGCCTTCGCAGTCACTGCCGGTGATGATGGGCGTGTGCACGTAGACAAATCCATTCTGCTGGAAGAACTCATGCACGGCGTAAGCGGCCACGCTGCGCACACGGAAGGTGGCGGAGAACAGATTGGTACGAGGACGCAAATGCTGAATCGTACGCAGGAATTCCACGCTGTGGCGCTTTTTCTGCAGAGGATAGTCAGGGGAGGATTTGCCCTCCACCTCAATGGAGGATGCTTTGATCTCCAAAGGCTGCTTTGCCTCGGGAGTCAGCACAATGGTGCCGCGTACGATCAAAGCGGCGCCCACGTTTTGGGCGGCAATCTCTTTGTAGTTGTCCATCTCGTCAGCGGACATTACGACCTGCAAATTTTTGAAGCAGGAGCCGTCGTTCAGTTCAATAAAGCCAAAGGTTTTCATGTCACGGATGGTGCGAGCCCAACCGCAGACGGTAACCTCTTTGCCGCCCAGTGTTTCCTGATCGGCGAAAATAGCTGCAATTTTCATGCGTTCCATGTTATTCAATCACCCTTTTGTGTTAAAATTTCACAATTATAAATATTATAGACCACATTTTTCCTTTTTACAAGGTTTAGTTTGAAAAACAGCCGCAACATTGACTTTTTTATACCAAAACAGTACAATGACCGTGAAAATAGAGGGAGGCGAAGAATTACGATGAAGTATGTGTGGTGTTATTTGCTACTGATCAATGTAGTCACATTTATTATTTACGGCGTGGATAAGCGCAAGGCGCAGAAAGATCGTTGGCGTATTCCGGAAAAGGTGCTGTTTCTGTTTCCGTTGTTAGGCGGCAGTATCGGCGGCATTTTGGGTATGCAGGTATTTCGTCATAAAACCAAACATTGGTATTTCCGTATCGGACTGCCGCTGATCTTGGTGGTGCAGTTGGCGTTGGTGGCCGTGCGTTGCTATATTGCCCTAAGATAACGGCAGGCGGAATGTGGGGATCCCCTCCAGCGGCGGCGCAATGGAAAACATGGGATAGAAAAAGCAGATGTCCTGTCCTGCCAGATAGAATCGCCGAGGCTGGAAATGTTGCCGCAGGCGGATGCGCCAGTCCGGATAGAATTGCGCCACGCCGTCTTGCTCCTGCTGCTGAATTTGCTCTGTGGCTACTTGTAACAGCAGCTTGCGCCATGAGGCATTCGACGGGGCGAAATCCGCTGCGGACAGAGGAAGTCCGGTGGTCAGGTCCCAGGTGTCACCTCGCCGTATCACCAATCGCCGCCCGTCTAATTGTTCCGTGGAATCGGTATATAAGCTCAGGATATGTTCATCATGGTATGTGATAACGGTGGACAGATGTGCCTGCCATTCCGGCAAGGTGCGCCTGTTCTCCATGGCTGCCGTCAGTGCCTCACGGGCAAGGGATAGCAGTTCGTGGCGGCAGTAATGTTCAAAAGCCTTGGCGTAGGTGCAATAGTAGCGGTTGATCCGCTGTTGATCATTTAATAGCGGCAATTGAGCGCTGAGGTGCAAAACAGGTATGTCATCCAAAGAGAATGACTGTGGTGGTATGTATTCATGAAGGATCTGCTCCGCCAAATGCAACACTTCCTTTTCATAGTTTTTCTGCTATCAATGTATGACGGATGCAAAAGTGAGGTGCGAAAAAAATTAGGGGAAAGAGGTTTACTTTCACAAGCTAAAATGGTAAAATAATAAAATGTAAGCAGTTGTTTTTGGATAGCAAACAGTCAATGGAGGTTTTTGACATGGTAAGAACAGCGAAATCCAAGATCGGCAGAAAGGAAAAGAATGACCGTCTGTATCGTGCGATATTGACGCTGAAAACGGAAGAAGAGTGCTATAATTTCTTTCAGGATCTGTGCACCATATCCGAGCTGCGCTCCATGGAGCAGCGCTATGAGGTGGCAACATTGCTGAACGAGGGTTTGATTTATAATGATATTCTGGAGCGCACCGGCGCCTCCAGTGCAACCATCAGCCGTGTAAACCGCAGCCTCATTTACGGTACCGGCGGCTATGAAGCGGCTTTGGAGCGCATGGCGCAGGAGGATGAGAAAAAGGAACATGAGCAGCTATAACGCCTTGGCGGGAGCCTATGATGCCTTGACGGAAGATGTGCAGTACGCCAAGCGCACGGACTTCATTGAAAAGTTGTTCCGCCGCAGCCATGTACCGGTAAAAGTGGTGTTGGACTTAGCGTGCGGCACAGGAACTATGACCTGGCTGCTGACCCAGCGAGGCTATGAGCTGATTGCGGTGGACGCATCGGAGGACATGCTGGCCACTGCCATGAGTAAAACCGGAACAGTGGAAGGCGTTGCGCCCGTATTTCTCTGCCAGTCCATGCCGGAGCTTGATTTGTATGGTACGGTAGAGGCGGCGATCTGTTGTTTGGATAGCTTGAATTATTTGACTCAGCCCAAGGATGTGCGCCGCACATTTGAGCGGCTGCGTCTTTTTGTGCAACCGGGCGGCACATTGATCTTTGATGTCAATACAGAGGCTAAATTTCGTGCCATGGATGGTCAGGTGTATCTGGACGAAACGGATGATACCTATTGCGTCTGGCGCACGGAGTATCAGCGTGGCCTTTGTACCTATTATGTAGATTTGTTCCAGCAGCGTGAAGACGGCGCATGGGAGCGAGATTGGGAACTACACCGGGAGCGGTACTATTCCGTGGAACAGTTGACCGATTGGCTGAAAGAAGCGGGCTTTGGTGAGATCAAGGTCTATGGTGATATGAAACTGCGAGGGCCTAAGGAGGGCGAGCAGAGGGTGTATTTCTCCTGTATTCGCTTATGAGATAATGTTTTTTGAGGAGTAAGCAAAAATGAGTGATCGTATTGTAAGAGCCATTTCTTCAGATGGCATGGTGCAGGCGGCGGCCATTTGCAGCCGTGATTTGGTCGAGCGTGCCCGTAATATTCATAAGACGCTGCCGGTGGGCACAGCGGCATTGGGGCGCGTGTTGTCCGGCACAGCACTGATGGGTAATGCCCTGAAAGGTGCCGGTGCCAGCCTGACCTTGCAGATCAAAGGCAATGGCCCCTTGGGCACGATTTTGGCAGTTTCCGATGCCGAGGGCAATGTCCGCGGCTATGTGACCGATCCTCAGGTAGATATTCCTCTGCGTGCTGACGGCAAGTTGGATGTAGGCAGTGCCGTGGGCCATGAGGGTACGATGACGGTCATTAAGGACCTGAATATGAAGGAGCCCTATGTGGGTACGGTGGATCTGTTGGGCGGCGAGATTGCCGAGGATATTGCCGGTTACTTTGTGGAGTCCGAGCAAATTCCTACCGCTTGCGGTCTGGGTGTTTTGGTGGATCGTGACCAGAGCGTCAAATCGGCCGGTGGCTATCTGATCCAGTTGCTGCCCGGCGCTACGGAGGATACCATTGTCAAAGTGGAGGGCGGCATTATGGCAGCCGGAGCAGTGTCGACGCTGTTGGAAAAGGACCCTGACCCCGAGCACTTGCTGCGTACTGTGATGTCCGATTTCGATTTGAAGATTTTGGATACCACCCCTGTGGAGTACCGCTGCTATTGCTCCCGTGACCGTGTGGAGCGTGCCCTGATTTCCTTGGGTGTTGAGGAGTTGGAGGGCATTTTGCACGAGCAGGGAGGTTGCCAGATGACCTGCCAATTCTGTGACGCAGTGTACGAGTTTACGGCGGAAAATCTGGAAGAAATGATTGCCGGGTTGAAAGAAAAAAATTAAAAAAGTTAAAATTACCTGTTGACAAAACAGCGAAATTTTAGTATACTTATCCTTGCCGTTCACGAGGACGGCGAAGTGCGGGAGCATAGCTCAGCTGGTTAGAGCACCTGCCTTACAAGCAGGGGGTCACTGGTTCGAGTCCAGTTGTTCCCACCATATGGCCAAGTAGTTCAGTTGGTTAGAACGCCAGCCTGTCACGCTGGAGGTCGTGGGTTCGAGCCCCATCTTGGTCGCCAATTTGCCTCTGTAGCTCAGTTGGTAGAGCAGCGGACTGAAAATCCGCGTGTCGTTGGTTCGACTCCGACCGGAGGCACCATTTGCGGGTGTAGCTCATCTGGTAGAGCGCGACCTTGCCAAGGTCGAGGTAGCGAGTTCGAGCCTCGTCACCCGCTCCATAAAAATAGGAAAAGGCTTACTTTTCCTATTATTCGGTGACATAGCCAAGTGGTAAGGCAAG
>JAZLJB010000010.1:0-64375 GCA_045617685.1 Vescimonas sp. | reverse complement strand
GTTGATAGGCAGGAGGTGGAAGCACAGTAATGTGTGTAGCTGACCTGTACTAATAGTCCGAGGGCTTGACCTACAATTTATTGCAGGCATTCAGCCTTACTTCTATTCCATTCCTTCGTTGTTCGGTTTTCAGGGTGCAACAGACCCTGATATGCACCATTAGCTCAGTTGGTAGAGCACCTGACTCTTAATCAGGGTGTCCAGGGTTCGAGTCCCTGATGGTGTACCAAACGGCCCGTTGGTCAAGTGGTTAAGACAGAGGCCTCTCACGCCTTTAACATCGGTTCGAATCCGGTACGGGTCACCACATTTTCTCTTGACATGGAGAATACAATTTGATATAGTTGTTTGTAGCCGCAGTGCGGTTCAAATAGTTGGTGTTGATTAGGTCGAGGGTCCACCCGTTCCCATCCCGAACACGGAAGTTAAGCTCGATTCTGCCGACAATACTTGACTGGAGACGGTCTGGAAAGATAGGTAACGCCAACACAAAGGAAGCATCCAACAGGGTGCTTTCTTTTTTTATATTTTCAAAGAAATGTAGCGAAAGTGGGACGGGATGGTCCCTAACCCGAGATAGGTCAGTTAAGCTCGATTTAGCGATATTTTGCGATAATATTTGGTTGGAGCAGCCCAAGAAGATAGGTAACGCCAACGCAAATTGGCAAAATTGTCCTCGCAGCTTTACATGGGAGTGCATTTTGACAAAAAACGCTATTTTTATGCAAATTATGATTTACATATTTGAAACTTTATGATATATTTATAATAACTGGTTTTGTTCGGATGAGGTGTGAAATATGCTGGATCTGAGGGATAAATGTAGAGTTGCAGTTGTTCAGGCGGAACCTGTTTTATTTGATAAAAACGCTGGTTTAGATAAGGCGCTTAAATTGATTAAACGCTGTGCTGAGAACGACGCAGAATTGATCGTATTTCCGGAATTGTTTATCCCGGGATATCCTTACGGAATGAATTTCGGATTTTCGGTAGGCAGCCGCACCGCTGATGGCAGGAAAGACTGGAAACGCTATTATGACAATTCTTTACTTGCTGATGGTCCGGAAGTAATGAAACTGATTGATGCGGCGATATGCTATAAAGTCTATCTGAGTTTTGGCTATTCAGAAAGAGATGCTGTATCAGGGACATTATATAATTCCAATCTCATGATTGCTCCTGATGGCACCGTCATGAACCACAGAAAGATAAAACTCACCGGCAGTGAGCGAGTAGTGTGGGGCGATGCAGACCGAGATTATTTTCCGATTATGGATACCCCTTGGGGTCCGATGGGCAACCTGATATGCTGGGAAAGCTATATGCCGTTGGCGCGCATGGTACTATACCAGCAGGGCGTGGCATTGTATATTTCCCCTAATACCAATGATAATCCAGAATGGCAGGATACGATCCGCCACATAGCTATTGAAGGACACTGCTATTTCATCAATTGTAATATGTGTTTTACAAAGGAAAGCTATCCTGCAGATTTGAACGAGCAGGCAGTGAATGCTTTACCTGATATCGTGTGCAGGGGTGGAAGCTGCATAATCGATCCTTTTGGGCATCTGGTCAGTGATTGCACATGGGATCAGGAAGATATTATTATAGCTGATTTGGATATGCAAAAGGTACCAGCTAGTAAAATGGAACACGATGTTTGTGGACATTATGCAAGGCCTGATATATTAAAATTTGAATTTCAAAAGTAAAGGAGAATGACATGAAAAAACGTATTTTAGCAATTCTGATGACACTTGTTCTGCTCTTGCCGATCATGGCCGGCACTGTAGTAGAAGCGAATGCTGCACAAGTAGTCGACCTGAAGGTACAGGGTACCTATGATTACACAAAGGCCTATCAGATATTGGCCAAAGTCAACAAGGAGCGTGCCGCTAAGGGCTTGTCTGCATTGAAGATGGACGAGAAGCTTTTGAAGTACGCAATGAAGAGAGCTGCAGAATCAAGAATTTACTTTAGCCACACCCGTCCCGATGGTACATCTTGCTTCAGCATTATGCCTAAATCCTATAGATCCGGTTGCGGCGAGAATATTGCTGTGGGTCAGGATACCGTTTCCGGTGTTATGTATTCTTGGATGCATTCGGATGAACATCGTGCTAATATTCTGAACAGCAAATTCAAGAGCATCGGTATCGGATGCTTCTATCAGGAAGATGGACAGCCCACATGGGTACAGCTTTTCAGCTATGCAAGCCCCACTAAGGTGACCAAGAGTGGTCAGGCGAAAGTGGCTCCGGTGATTAAGGCTTCCACGGATAACCTTGATCTGCACGCCATTTCTTGCCAGGTTTACAAGGGAAGCAGCAAGACCTTGAAGGTCGAAAACTACAATAAGCTGGAAACTGTTATTCAGCCTGTCTGGACGAGCGTCAAGACCAAGAATACATCTGTAGCCACAGTGAGCAAGGGCGTTGCCACCGGTAAGGCAGTTGGTAAAACAACGGTCGCTTGCAAATTGGGCAGCTTAAAGATTAATATTCCTGTGACCGTAAAAGCTCGCTAAGTATGTAGATGGGTGAGTAAGTAACACCATCAAAAACACCTGAATTGCACTGCATTCTGTGCAATTCAGGTGTTCTTTTATTTATCAAAAGTCTGTCCGTATTTCATAGAAGACATCGGGGGATTACATTGACAATTCAAGGGGTGTATTATATAATATGCTATGTATAAATTGGGGCACATTTGGCAAAAAGTGGTCAAGTGCTGCACAGAAAATTGCTTACATGAATAGTAGAATTTCGGTGACATGAAATCGATCGGTAAGGAGACTGCTTTGGGTAATTTGCAACCGCTTGTAATCGTTCTTTCAAGAAATTATTCTACCGGCTTAGGTGTGATCCGCTCATTGGGCGCTGCCGGATATACTGTGGATCTGATTGCAAGTACGAAGAAAAAAGGAAGCTCTGCGATTGCATCGTGCAGCAAATATGTGCACAATGCAGTAGAGGTTTTGTCAACAAAAATACAAGGTGACTCCGGCGATGGATTGATTGAAATCGTAAAAGAATATGCTGCGAGTAATCAGGAAAAGATGGTTCTATTTCCTGCGGATGATTTTACCGCTGCTGTGGTAGCGGCGAACCGAGAGATGCTGAAGGAGCATTTCTATATGCCTGAAATTCGGGCCGCTGGAATGACTTTTGCCGAGGCAATGGATAAAACGATACAGGGTGAGATGGCTCGTAAGGCCGGGTTGACAACTCCGGCTGAATGGGTGGTTGACCTGCGGGGCGACATTGAAGTTCCGGAGGATATAATATATCCCTGCTTTGTGAAACCCCTGCAAAGCATTTCCGGGCATAAGACGGAGATGGCCAAGTGTTATGATCAAAGTGAGTTGCTTCGCCACCTCAGTGAGATGCAGGTATTTTTCCGAGATAGAGCAGTTTTGGTACAGGAATATTTGCAGATCGACAAGGAATATGACTTGTCGGGCGTGTGTCTGGATCAGGAAATCATTATTCCGGCCGTAATCGAAAAAAACCATATTGCCCAATATGAGCGGGGCGTGACCATGGCAGGCAAGATGATGCCTCTGGATATTTTGGGCGAGGCAAAAGAAAAAGTTTTTGATATGCTTAGGCAGTTCCACTATGTGGGTATGTTTGACATGGAGTTCAATGTTTGCGGCGGAAAAATCTATTTCAATGAAGTAAACCTACGCAGCGGCGGTCCCAATTTTTCCTATTTTTTGAACGGTGTCAATCTGCCGGCGATCTTTGTCAAGGAAATTACCGGAAAAGGTCACAAAGCAGAAGAGGAGAACATGACCGCTTTCGGAAAACAGTTTGTTTATGAGAAGGTGGCATGGGAGGATTACATACACTCCTTTATGACACGGCAGGAATTGAAGCAGTGCATTGAAAATGCTGATTTTACACTGCTTGCAAATGACGATGATCCGGAGCCGGGCAGGCGCTTTTATAAGCGTATCCGGCTGAGCGCACTGAAGCACCGCGTAAAGATGGCTTTGGGCCGGGAGAAGCGTATGGTTGGCGCAGCGGATGACCGACCTTGTGTGGTAGTGACCGGACGAAACTATTGCAATATCCTTACTATGGCCAGAGCATTGGGCGAGGCCGGGTATGCTGTGAAGGTCCTGCGGGTTTATAAGAAAAAGCCTAACCGCCTGAATTTGCTCAGTTCCATGGCGCCTGATGCGTATAGCAAGTATATCAGCGAGTTTCAGGAGTGCATTGCCGATAACAATCCTGAGAAGATTATGGCTGATTTAGTGAAACTGGCAGAAGGCAAAAACACGCTCCTGATGCCGGTAGATGACTACACCGCCTGCGTGGTGGATGAGCATTTGGAATCACTCAGCGAGTGCTTTGTGGTGCCGAACATTGGAAACAAGGCAGGGGAAATCTGTCGTTTGATGAATAAAAATGAGCAGAAGCATTTGGCGGCAGCATTTGACCTTCCTATGCTCCACAGCAATCTAGTCACATCGTGCGGCGGCATGTATGTGTTGCCGGATGATATCCGCTACCCTTGTTTCATCAAGCCCAATGTCAGCATGAAGAGCACCAAGGGTAAGATGATGAAGTGCGAGGATGAAACACAGCTTCGCACTGTGCTGGATAAATATGCCAAGGCGGAAGACTTTGAAATACTGGTGGAAGAATTTGCAGACATCAAAACGGAGTACTCCATTCTTGGCCTAAGTACAAAGGACACCACCGTGGCACCCGGCTTTTTCCGTGCCTTAGAGGGCGGACACAAAGAGCGCAAGGGTGTGGCGTTGACAGGAGAGATGGTGGACGATGCACCGTATCGTGATATCATCGATGCATGCGGCCGTTTCATCCAATCACTGGATTATACGGGCCTTTTCGATGTGGATCTGATAGAGGATCAAAAAGGGCATGTGTACTTTGTGGAGCTGAACTTCCGTGCCGGCGCATCGACCCATGTGCTGACAGACAGCGGTGTGAATCTGCCGGGTATGCTGGCAGATTATCTCGTAAAGGGCATTGCCGTAGATGAGAATTGCTGCACGAATGAGAGCGGCAAGCGATTTGTCAGCGAGAAGGTTTTGATGGAGGAGTATGCACGAAGCGATGCGAATTTAACTAAGGTTAAGCAGTGCATGCAGGAAGCGGATGTATACTTCATTAAGAACCAGAAGGATCCAAAACCCTATCGCTACTTCAAACGGTTTTATGTGGTGGCGGCACTCATGCGCCTTCCATATCGGTTGAGAGACAGCAGAAGAAAATAGAGGTGCTATGTTTAATTTTTTGAAAACGGTATTCATGGATAAAAGGAATCGTGATTCCGAAAAACAGGCCGTTGTCAAGAGAGAAGAGCAGATTTGCAGTGTCACGAACAAGGCAGATTTGTCATGTGAAACGGCCATGACTGAGGTGCAGACCGCTCCCACTGCACAGACACCTGCACAAAAGAGAAATACACAGAGTACAGAAAAACGAATCCAAAATGTGATGAGCAAGACGGGCTGGACGAGAGAGAAAACGCTCGAACAGTTAAGAGATGTCAAAAAACGCTTCGGCATTACTTTCAGAGATTACGATATAAACAATATGCACTTAATCCCCGAAGAAAAGCGGGAAGAGAAGTGTGCAGAAATTCTGGCAAGGAAAGAGTGTAAGAAGCGTGAAAATGTCATTGAGCTGATGGCCGTAGAGGCACGCAGAGCATTTGTCGCTCATCCCAAACCGGGGCAGAACAAGACTGCCGGAACTACGCCCGGAAGTGTATGTAAAGCATTAATGTATCGGTTTGAAAAGGGAGCAGAACAGAATTCCCCGACAGATAAGCAGCCTGAGCCGATTATTGCCACCTGCTACTATTTGGGCATCCCTATGCCTGCCGCTGCAACCTGCGCCTGCCAACCGTCGGCTTTTGTCAATTTTGGCAAGGGTGATATGAATAGCATCAGGGAAGTGTTGGGCAGGGAAGTGTTACCGGATACGGAGCGCTCCAGAGAAGAGTACAGCAAATTCAAGGAAAAATACCAGAATTGCAATCAACTGCAGCATAATGATACGGATCTGGCCGTCTATTATACGGACTGGCTGATGCATTGCAAAGATCAGGGATATGACTTTGATGACTATTTTGATTATGAATTTTTCAACAAAGAGCTGGCTGTCCGTCAGAAATATATAAGTAATGGCTATGGAAAGTACATAAAGAAACTGTGTAATACCGATATACGCCTATTTATGAATAAGGGACGATTCAATGCTTTCTTTGCAGATGAAGTGCATCGAGATTGGCTTGATGTATCGAAGTGTAATTACGATGAATTTCTGAAATTTATCCAGAAGCATGACCGCTTTTTTGCAAAACCAATCACCGGAGGCGATGGCGGTGGAGTCTGTGTCATTTCCTCAGATATGATGGAGCCGGAGAAACTGTTTGCCCATTGTAAAGACAATGGCTACATTGTGGAAGAGATTGTTAGGCAGAACAGTGAAATGTCAAAATTCTGTGCGGATACTGTCAACACGCTGCGTATTTACAGTTTGATAGATGCCGACGGGAAAGCAGAGATCAAGGGTGTGGTGTGCCGCTTTGGCAGAATGGGAAACTGCGCTGACAATTTTCATTGCGGCGGTATCTGCGCTTTGGTGGATATTGATACCGGAGAAGTATCAGGTCATGCCATAGATCGAGCCGGCAATCATTGCACGGTGCATCCCGATACGGGAGTTCCTTTGAAAGGCTTTGTGGTGCCAAACTGGCAGCAGATCAAGAAAGCTACCATATCTGCGGCTGAAAAATGTGCTCATATCAACCGGCATGTCGGTTGGGATGTGGCCATTACCGAAACGGGTGAGACGGAGTTTATCGAAGGTAATTCCAACCCCAGTTTTGATATTTTACAAGCTGCTGATAAGGTAGGTAAAATGTATATATACAAGACTTGCATTGACCGATTGGCTAAAAAGCTCGGCGCTGAACCGTATGAATATCCGCACATGGCATTGGATATTTGCGGAATGGAATCTTAATCGCAATCGCATTAGATGATGTATAATCGGGAGAATGATTGCAGAGAATGACACTATGGATTGAATTAAGCAAAGGAGTATGGATTTGAAGTGATATACATATGGAAATTTGTGAGGGAACGGGCGGTACATTGACTGTCCGGTGAAATCGTAAATTTTCATCGAAACAGCATTTTCTGTGAATGAGAGATGATGATATGAGCAGAATTCAAGACAGACAAGTCATCGTTTTAACAAGAAACTACTCCACGGGCCTAAGTGTGATTCGCTCGCTGGGTGTGGCAGGTTTTCCGGTGGATTTAATAGCAAGTGTCCCCAAAGAGGGCGCTTGCGAAATTGCCGCCGCCAGTAAGTATGTCAACCGTTATGTTGAAGTGGTTTCCAAAAAAGTCAAGGAAGAAACAGATGATCCAGAACTGATCCGGGAAATCATGAAATATGCAGGTCAATATGATCAGACACCGATTCTGTTTCCCACGGATGACTATACCACGGCAGTGATGGACACGCACAGATCAGAGCTTGCGCCATATTTCCTCATGCCTACGATAAAAAACGGTGGGGATGGCGACCTTGCACGATTGATGGACAAATCCATACAGACGGAGATGGCCAAAGCGGTAGGAATGTCGGTGCCGCAGACATGGAAGATAAGCCTATGGGATGAGAATATCACGATCCCTGCTGATATGGTGTATCCGTGCTACTGTAAGCCTATTCGCAGCATTGAAGGTTATAAAACGGAGATGGCAGTTTGCGAGAATGCAAATGACCTAAAGGCATATTTGCAAATGATGCGCAGCCGTTTTGCTCACCGTGATGTGTTGGTGCAGGAGTATCTGCATATCGATCGGGAGACCGAGGTCGACGGCGCATGCTTGTATGACCGTGTGATTATTCCCGCCATGATCTGCAAGACACGAATCGGAAAGTATGCTCGCGGTGTAACGCTGACCGGTCAGATGGTTCCCTTCGAAGAACTGGGTGCAGATATGACTGAAAAAGTAGTTGCGCTGATGCGTTCGTTTGGTTACCACGGCACATTTGACATGGAATTTAACATCGTGGGTGATAAGGTGTACTTCAGCGAGGTCAACCTGCGAAGCAGCGGTGACAACCATGCCTATTTTAAGAGTGGTATCAACCTGCCGCTTCTGTACGTCAAGTCTTTGCTGGGTGAGCAGATAGATCCTGCTGAGGAGAGGATGAGTACATTTGGCCAGACGATGATCTACGATAAGGTTGCATGGGATGATTGCATCCACGGCTTTTTAAGCAGGGAAGAATTGGACGAATGTCTTAAGTCGGCGGATATCAAAATCTTGTGCGATGAAGATGATCCGGTTCCCGGAAAACTGTTCACAAAAAAGAATCTGGAAGATTGGGAACGGGAAGAGAAGAAGCGGCGCTTACAACAATCCAGAGAAGAATGTATTGGGGAGACGGTGCGTTTGACCGGTTGGGATGAGGCGTTTGCAAAAGAACAGATAAAAGATGCCAGAGAACGGTTGGGTATTAGCTATTCGGATTACAGAAAGCATGAGTTTGGTTTGATCCCAATCGAGAATCAGGAAGAGGCGTATAAGAAAATCCTGAAAGACCGTGAGCGTAAGAAGCAGAGAAAAGAATGCATCGAGTCTGCAATGGCGAAAAACGGTTGGGATGAGGAATTTGCAAAAGAACAGCTCAGCGATGCCAGAAAACGCCTGGGCATCAGCTACAAAGACTATCAAAAGTATGAGTTCTATGCCATACCGATGGAGCAGCAAGCGGAAGCCTATGATAAGATCCGGGCAAAAAAGGAACGGCTTCGTAAGCAAAAGGAAGAATGCATCTCCGCTGTGATGGAGCAGACAAAGTGCAACAGAGAGGATGCCGTAAACTTTATCAACGATGCAAGAAGTCGGTTGGGCATTAGCTATAAGGACTATAAAAAATTCGAATTTTGGTCTGTACCCATTGAGAAACAACAGGCCGCATATGAAAAAATAGTAAGTATTAAGGGTGGAGAAAATCATGGAAAATAAGAACGGGCAAACAGTAGTTGTCTTGTCAAGAAACTATTCAACGGGCCTGAGCGTGATTCGCTCATTGGGTTCTGCTGGTTATACTGTAGACCTTGTAGCCAGTGCGCATAAGGTCGGCACATCCGAAATTGCAGCAGCCAGCAAATATGTTCGCAATTCTGTAGAAGTGGTATCCAAAAAGGTCAAAGACGGTGGCGACACAGCACTGGTAGAAGAGCTTTTGAAGTATGTGATCAAATGTGATGAAAAGATGGTGCTGTTCCCCACAGACGACTATACCGCCTCCATCATGGATCAAAACAGAAGCGTGCTGAGCGAGCGGTTTATTATGCCGTCTATCGTAGGCGGCGGTGACGGATCCATCACCAGATTGATGGACAAAACCGTGCAGGGTGAGATGGCACGCAAGGCGGGACTTCTGACTCCGCAGGAGTGGATCATTGACCTGACTGATGGTGTGGAAATCCCCGAGGAGATGGTGTACCCGTGCTTCGCCAAGCCCATCGAAAGTATTACAGGCTATAAGCGTGAGATGGCAAAATGCGAAAGTGAAGAGGAACTGCGTAAGCATCTGACCAAGCTGCGCGATAAATTTGCCAATCGCTGCATTTTGGTGCAGGAATTTTTGGAGATCGATAATGAGATCGACTTGGGCGGCGTTTGTCTGGACCAGGAGATCATTATTCCCGCAATCATCAAGAAGACCAATGTGGCGCAGTATGAAAAGGGTGTTACCCTTGCCGGCAAGATCGTTCCTTTTGAGGAGCTGGGCGATGTGCAGCAGGGCGTTATTGATATGCTCAAGCAGTTCCACTATGTGGGCATGTTTGACATGGAGCTGAATATTGTCGGCGATAAGATCTATTTCAATGAGGTCAATCTGCGCAGCGGCGGCCCGAACTATTCCTATTTCAAGAGCGGTGTGAACCTGCCGGCCTTGTTCGTCAAGGAAGCCTTTGGCGAGCGACATACGCCGGAAGAGGAGCGTGTAGAGGCTTATGGAAAGCATTTCATCTATGAAAAGATCGCATGGGAAGATCATCTGCATGGCTTTATGACCAAGAAGGAGCTGGAAGAATGCATTGCAGCAGCGGATATCACCCTGCTTTGCAGTGATGACGATCCTCGTCCCGGCGAAATCTTCACCGCTAATATTCAGGAAGAGGCAAAGCATAGAAAGCGTAAGGCTGTGAAGCGTGCCATCAAGCGTACGATCAAACGCTGTAAAAAGGCTGTAAAGCGCGTTGCCAGAAGAATTATGAGAAAGTTCATCTATCCGCCTCTACGCTCCATTAAGCATCATCTCTTGGGATATCCACAGCTGAAAAAGGAAAATCAGCGTGATCCCAACGCAACAAAACCCCGTGTTTTGGTCATGGGACGCAATTACTGTTCCAACCTGTGTATGGCAAAATCTGTGGGCGAAGCGGGCTATGATGTAGAAGTGCTGCGTTTGTTCCAAAAGCGTCCGAAGCGTTTAGATCTGATGAAGAAGCTGCAGCCGGATGCTTACAGCAAGTATGTCAAGGCATTTTATGTCTGCGTATCAAACAGAAAGTCAAGACGCTATGTTAAGCGTTTGATCAAGCTGGCAGATCCCAATCATAAAATGCTGATTATACCTACTTGTGACTTGGCTGCTTGCGTCATTGATGAGTACTATGATCAGCTCAGCGAATATTATGTAATGCCTAATGTCAATAATATGCAGGGTGAAATCAGCCATTTGATGGAAAAGGGCTTACAGAAGGAGTTGGCGAGAAAAGCAGGATTGTCTGTTTTGAACAGCTGTGTCATTACGGCTGAAAGACGCCAGTTTGAGATCCCCGACAGTGTTACATATCCCTGCTTCATCAAACCCAATGTCAGTAAGAATAGTGCCAAGAGCAGAATGCGGAAATGCGAAAATCGTGAGGAACTGGAAGAGGCACTGAGCAGACTGTCCAGAAAGAAGAGGATTGAAATGCTGGTCGAGGATTATGTAGAGATTGGCAAAGAGTATTCTCTGTTGGGTCTGAGCACAAGGGACGGCGTGGTAGGCCCCGGATTCTTCGTCGCCGAAGAGGGTGGGCAGAACGAGCATCGTGGTGTTGCGGTGGTTGGTAAGATGCTGCCCTGTGACGAATGGCAGGAGGTGATTGACCAGCTGATCCATTTCATGGAAACCTTGAAGTATGACGGTTTGTATGATATTGATTTGATTGAAACAGCCGACGGAAAGATGTATTTTGTCGAGGTCAATATGCGCTACGGTGCATCCGGTTATGCTGTGACTAAGTGCGGCGTCAATTTGCCGGGTATGTTTGCCGATTATATGTTGATGGACAAACCCATCGATATGGATTGCAAAATTGAAAATTCCGACAAACGATTTGTCAGCGAGAAAGTCCTGATTGAGGAGTACGCCAAGAATCGCATGACCATGGATAAGATGCAGAGCATTTTAGACGAGGTGGACATCAGCTTTGTGCGTGATGACGAGGATCCCAAACCCTATAAGCACTTTAAGAAGTTTTATAAGGTGGCTCGCCTGATGCACTTGAAGAACAAGCCGGAATAAGACAGAGTAAGGGAAGATGCAATGCTTAGAATTTTTGTGGACATAGCTGTAGGATTGCTCCGGTTGGTCAATCTCCTGTTCAAACCGCTTGCTCTGCGGGAAAAGGTGGCGATTATCAGCCGCCAGTCCGACACGCCTACACTGGATATTCAAATGCTTGACCAGTGTCTGCAAGAACAGGGCGTGCAGACAGTGGTACTAGCCAAGACCCTGAAAAAGAGCTTGAAGGGTGTGGTATCCTACAGCGTACAGATGCTGGTGCAGATGTACCATATTGCGACATCGAAAGTTGTGGTGCTGGACGGATATTGCATTTTGGTATCCGTTTTGCCGAAGAAAAAGGGTCAAAAAGTGGTGCAGATGTGGCACGCATTGGGCGCTATCAAAAAATTTGGCTGGCAGAATACGGACAATCCCGATGGACACGGTCGTGCTTTCTCCGAGGCCATGAAGATGCACCGAAACTATGACTATATATTGACGCCCAGTCGCATTACGGGTCAATTCTTTGCCGAGGCATTTCGCGTATCCCAAGATAAGCTGGTTTACTATGGCTTGCCCAGAATTGATTTTATTCGGAAAAATGATGAAGAAACAAGGCATGCCATTGAGCGTCACTATCCGAAAGTAGCGGAAAAGACGAATGTTTTGTATGTCCCCACTTTCCGCAAGAATGCTGAACTGAGTCTGGAGAAATTGATTGCAGGGTTTGACTTCGATCGCTTCAATTTGATTATCAAAAAGCATTTTCTGGATCGGGGAGATTATTCCTGGGCTGAAAAGGTAGGCGCTATATTTGACACACAGTATACCTCTTTGGAGTGGCTGCGTATTTGCCCGAAGATAGTGACAGACTATTCTGCCATGGCTTTTGAGGCGGCGGTGCTGGATCGAGAGCTGTATATCTATCAGCCGGATGTGTCCACCTATGCTGAAAATGTAGGCTTAAATGTGGATTTAAGCCGCGAGGCTATTGGCGAATATGTATGCAGGGCAGAAGAGCAACTGTTTGAAAAACTGAGCCGACCTTATGATCGGGATGCGATTGTGGCATTTCGTGAGAAATATCTTGAAATTGATTTGAATGATTGTACGAAAAAGTTGAGCAGCTTTGTTGTAGGATTGTTGGCTGAATAGGAGGCTGTTTTGGGAATTGTACCTTTATTAAAAAAGGCGGCAGAAAAATCTACCGCATTGCGTATTTTAATGCGCAATACCCGGTATGCCTTACGCCGTGTGCGCTATATTGTCAGGGGAATTGGCGTCAAGCGTGATGACAAACTGGTGATTTTCGGCGCATATAACGGGAAGAATTATGCGTGTAGCCCCAAAGCTGTCTATGAGTACATGCTTTGCGATGAGCGATTTGCACAGTACCGATTTGTTTGGCTATTTGAGCAACCGGAAGAGTATCGCTTTTTGGAAAGAAATGCCAATACAAAAGTAATTAAGAACCAGAGTGCGGATTGTGAAAAGTATTTGCAGCAGGCAAAATATTGGATTTTCAACTTCCGTGCATTGGATCATTGGGTACCCCGTTCCGATCAGATTTATGTGCAATGTTGGCACGGTACACCGCTGAAACGCTTAGGTTATGACATTACCAATTCCGACAATGCTATGAATTCTGTAGCAGAGATTCGGGATAAGTACAGAATCGATACAAAACGTTTTGACTATTTAATTTCTTCCTGCCCGTTTGTGACGGAGAAATTTTCCTCTGCTTGGAATTTGAAAGGCTTTGGAAAACCCGATGCCATCTTGGAAATCGGCTATCCGAGAAATGATTTTCTCAGCAAGTACACACAGGATGATGTTTTGCGAGTCAGGAAGGCATTAGGTCTGGATGGGTGTTATAAGAAGATTATCTTATATGCTCCTACCTGGCGTGATAATCAGCACGATGCCGCAAATGGCTATGTGTATGATAATCCGGTAGATTTTGACCTATTGCAGAAGGAACTGGGTGAGGAATACATAATTCTGTTTCGTGCCCACTATTTGGTAGCAGATAATTTCAACTTTGATTCCTACAAAGGGTTTATTTACAATGTTTCCGAGTATGACGATATCAACGAACTCTATACGGTGTCGGATCTGCTGATTACAGATTATTCCAGTGTGTTCTTTGATTACGCCATTTTGAAGCGTCCTATGCTGTTTTATATGTATGATATGGAGGCATACCGTGACGAGATGCGTGGTTTCTATTTGGATTGCAGTGAGTTACCCGGCCCGATTGTTAAGACGGAACAAGAATTGGTGGATGCCATTAAAGAGTTGCAATTTGATGCAGAAAAAGTTGAGGCATTTAATCAGGTTTACAATACCTTGAACGATGGCGATGCGGCTGAGCGTTTGGTGCAGAGAGTTTTTGGAATTAAGTGAGGTTAGAGACATGAAAAGAGTTATTACTTATGGTACATTTGATCTGCTGCATTATGGGCATATCAATTTGCTGCGTAGAGCTAAGGAACTGGGCGATTATCTGATCGTAGCGCTTTCTACCGATGAGTTCAACTGGGTGGAGAAACAAAAAAAGTGCTATTTCAGTTATGAGCAGCGTAAGCAGTTGCTGGAAGCTATTCGCTATGTGGATTTGGTGATTCCTGAAACCAACTGGGAGCAAAAGCGTACGGATATCCACGAATACCATATCGACACATTCGTGATTGGTAATGACTGGGAGGGTAAGTTTGACTTTCTGAAAGAAGAAGGCGCAGAGGTTGTCTATTTAGAGCGAACTCCGGATGTGTCTACAACCAGTATTAAGCAAGATATCAAGCAAAAATAACACAGTGGGCAGCTCCTAATGAGCTGCCCTTTTATATAGATGGAGAACAGCTAGAGTGGAGCGTAGTTGACTTTTGTAGCGGGAATATGCTATAATAGCGCAGATAATGGCACATAAGCTGTTGATGGAATTGCTTTGTTTTGAAACAATACTGTTTGATATTGTAAGATGATATGCAGACATTCTTGCAATGGAGGATACAAATATGGAAAAAGGCAATAAGAATTGCAATGGTTCTGAAGCTGGATATATATTTTGGAAGCGCTTTTTTGATTTAGTGGTGGCCGTGTTGGCCTGCGCTATTTGTATAATCCCCATGGGGATTATTGCGGTTTGCGTTGTGCTGGATTCCAAAGGTCCCGCACTGCTGAAGCAGGAGCGCATGGGACAGTACGGAAAAGCGTTTAAGATTTATAAGTTCCGCACGATGTATATTGATGCCCCGAATAATGTGGCCACATCCCTGCTGGAGAATCCGGAACAGTATATTACACCTGTGGGACATTTTCTGAGAAAAACAAGTTTGGACGAGCTGCCGCAGCTGTTCAATGTGCTGATTGGCAATATGTCATTTGTGGGTTTCCGCCCTGTTTGTTTGACGGAGAAGAAACTGAACAAGCTGCGTATGGAGTACGGCGTGTTTAAGAGTAAACCCGGCATTACGGGCCTTGCGCAAGTGCGTGGCAGAGACGATATTTATTATCGTGATAAGGCAAAAATTGATGCAGAATATGTGCAGAACCGTTCTTTGAAAATGGACGCATATTGCCTGTTCCAGACCATTCCCGCTGTTTTGACCCAACGCGGTGTAAAATAAGCGTAAAATGCAATTAGTGAGGATTTTTTTGTGAAAAGTTTGATTAAAATCATTCAGGTGCATATTCGGTACAGACGCCAGATCTTAAAAATGGCAAAGGCCGATTTGATTAAAACATATAAAGGTGCTGCATTAGGTTGGGCATGGGCTGTGATCCAGCCGACGATGCGAATTTTTATTTACTTCTTTGCACTGTCTGTCGGTCTGCGCCGCGGTACTTCTGTCAATGGTTATTCCTCTATTCTGTGGCTGTTGGCAGGTATGGCACCATGGTTTTACATTAATAGCATGTTTTCGGGTGGTGCCGGTTGTATTCGGCGTTACGGCTATCTGGTAACAAAGGTCAAATACCCGGTGGAAACAATACCCTCGTTTTATAGCCTTTCCAACCTCTTCGTCAATGTATGCTTTACTTTAATTGTTTTGGTTGTCTTTGTGATTACCGGACATAATCCTGATATTTACTGGCTGCAAATACCGCTCTATACACTGCTGATGACAATATTCTTTACAACATGGGCGTTGTTTGCGGGCTTGATATCAGTGGTCAGTCGAGACTTTTTACATTTGGTCCGTTCAATGACATTAGCTCTGTTTTGGCTGTCCGGCATTATCTATGATGTAAACTCCATCGGTAATAGAAAGATTTGTAAGGTTATGCTGTTTAACCCGGTAACAATTACTGTGGATGGTTACCGCAATGCTTTGATTTATAAGCACTGGTTCTGGGAACGGCTTCCTGAGTTGCGCAATTTTGCCATTATGTATGTCATATTGGTGGTGCTGACACTGTGGGTATATAAGCGTTTGATTAAGACGATTCCTGATGTACTGTAAGGAAGGGAAGATATGTTAGATAATTCGATAGCGATTCAGCTGAAAAATGTGACAAAAACCTATCAGCTGTACCGTAGTGATAAGGAGCAGTTCAAAGCTTTGGTGTTGGGTGATAAAGGCGTGCGTAAGAATGCCGCCATTGATAATGTTTCTTTCACAGTGAAGCGGGGAGAGTCTGTGGCACTGTTCGGACGCAATGGTGCCGGCAAGTCGACGGTACTGAAGATGATTACGGGTGTTACCTATCCTACCGAGGGAATCATTCGAGTAAATGGCCGTGTCAGCGCCCTGTTGGAGCTGGCAGCAGGCTTTGATCCGGATTTGAGCGGTCGAGAGAACCTGTTTTTCCGTGGTGAAATCATGGGCGTGCCTCGCAAGGAAATGAAGGCATTGGAGCCTGAGATTCTGAAGTTTGCAGATCTGGGCGATTATATCGATCAGCCGCTGCGTACCTATTCCAGCGGTATGAAAGCTCGTTTGGGCTTTGCCATCAATGCAAATATCAGACCTGATATTCTGATCGTGGACGAAGCTTTGAGCGTGGGCGACAAAAACTTCCGTTTGAAGTGTAAAGAGAAGATCAAGGAAATCATGGAGCAGGGAGTTACTTTCCTGTTTGTAACCCACTCCTTGGGAGAAGCCCGTAATTTCTGTAAGCGAGGTCTTGTGTTGCGACATGGCCATCTGGTTTATGACGGCGATGTGGACGCTGCTGCGAAGTTCTATGATAAGATGGACAGCGTAGCGAATACCGCCGACAAACAGCAGTAACACATAAGACTTACTTATAGTGTATCGAGTGCTGAAGGAAAAGAATCTATGATATCGCAGGAGAACAATATGCACGATACTTCTAAAAGCAACCCCAAATGGAATAAGCAATATGTGCAGTCCGTTTTTATTTATCATGCGATGAATAATCCTGAAATCAATTTGATGGACTATCCGGCTTATTTCCAACAGGAATTGGGCATTGGAGATAACCGTAGCTTTGCAAAAAAGTTGATTCGTAATGGACTTGCGGAGTTAACAAAGCAGGGTGGTATCAGGATCACGAAGGCAGGCGAGCAGGCTTGTGATCAGGAAGATGTAGAATTTTTCCAGTTTGCCTGTCCGCATGTTACAATAGCTGATTACCGCATTCGCAAGTCTGAAATGGCTGAGAATAGTTCTTTTGAACAGGTGATGTTTTCTCTGTTGTATAAAAAGATTGGTGAGCTGTTTCAAAAGAAAGAAATAAAAATAGTCGGAGATCTATGCTTAGAGGTGGCCATGCTAAGTGAACGCATGGAAAAGTATGAGCGTGCTGCCCAGTACTATGTGAAAACATTGTATTATGACCTGAAAGGTGCGGAGTACAGTAGCCTTATCGCCGATGTTGAAAAGGGTCGGTGTCCCCGTTGGGAAGCTGTGAGAAGATTTGATACGATCTACATTCGCTCACAAGTGATCACAGGATTGCAGCGTTTGAAAGAGTGCGCCATCGATAAATATGTAGAAGATGCGCTGAACCGAAAAATGCTGTACTATTCTTACTGTAAGCCAGAGCAGTTTCCGCATTTAGTTGACGAAATCGTAAACGGAACATATATTGAAGGGAATTGGCGTTCCCATTATATACAGCGCCATAGATTCAAGGTGGCACTTGCTGCAAAAAAGCACCAGAATAAGTAAAATAAGTAATATTTGCAAAACCGTTCAGTCAATTGACTGAACGGTTTTCTCTTGGAAGCCCTTTGTTGCTATTTTGCGGCTTATGTGCTAAAATACCACATAAGATAGAGACTGAGAAAGGAGTAATTGGATATGCGAGTAATAGACTTAGAGAATATCAACTATGCTATGCGCAATGAAACCCAGTTTGTTTTGCGCTGTGAGGAGGTCTTTCATGATAAGATCGGTGCTGCCGCAGCAACAATTCTGGCAAATAAAGAGAGGAAACCGATTGTGGCATTAACGGGTCCCAGCGGCTCCGGAAAGACCACAACTGCTATGCGCTTGAGTGAATACTTGGAAAATTTGGGCGTTAAGGTATGCCTTTTAAGCATGGACAACTTTTTCCTGCCCTTGGATCAACGCCCGCCTGAGGCGACGGATTGGGAATCGCCTTATTGCGTGAATGTGCAGTTGTTGAACGAGTGTATTTTGCGTTTAAGTGAGGGAGAAGAAGTGGATGTGCCGTGGTATGATTTCAAAACAGGTACCACCGGCGGTTATAAAAAGATGCAGGGTGACAAAGATGCTATCATCATTGCCGAGGGTATTCATATGCTGAATCCTTTGATTTTTGATGGCTTGCGTGAGCGTGCCAACGGTGTGTATGTAGCACCTCGCACACGTATTATTACCAACGATGATAAAATTGTGCGTCCGGAGCAACTGCGTGTGGCACGTCGCCTGATTCGCGATTATAATACCCGTGGACATTCCCTGCGTGATACGGTTATGCGTGCAGAAAGCGTAGACCGCGGTGAAGTCAATTATATCATGCCGCATAAGAATAATGCGGAGATCCATATTGATACATTCCATGACTACGAGCCGTGTATTTTGGCCAAGTACCTCAATGAAATTCCGCAGTTCAAGGATGAATTGACACCGGAATTTTTGGAAGAGCACGGCTTGACAGATTTGATGAAAGTAGTGGGTGGTGTACCGCCGCTGCAGACACCGTTTGTACCTTACAATTCCCTCGTGCGTGAATTTGTGGGTGGAAGCTGCTACGAGTATTAAAGAAGAGGCATTTGTTATGCGGGAGTTACACCAATGAACATTGTGAAAGAGAAAATCAAATATATTGTGGCGGTGTTGCTGTATGGTACCATTGGTGTGCTGCTGCGCTATGTGAATGCGCCTTCGGAGTTTGTGGTGCTGTGCCGTGGATTGTTGGGAACGATAACGATTGCAGTTATTCTTTTGCTGCGCCGTGAAAAAATAGACTTACATGTCGATCGACGCAGTTTGGTGCTTTTGATTGTTTCCGGTGCCTGCTTGGGTTTGAACTGGGTGTTCCTGTTTGACGCCTATCGCGCTACCACAGTGGCCATCGCCAGCTTGTGCTATTACACGGCGCCGATCATGGTGATTATCGTCTCTCCGTTTATCTTCAAGGAAAAGCTGACCGGTAAGAAGCTGTTGTGTGTTGCTGCCAGCTTCATAGGCATTGTATTGGTGTCCGGAGTAATGCAAGGCAGCCGCAGTGATGTGAATATGCGTGGTGTTTTGCTTAGCTTGGCAGCGGCTCTTGGCTTTATGAGTGTGGTGATATGCAATAAAAAGATCCACGGCGTACAGCCTTTGGTCAAATCCATGATCCAACTATTCGTTTCCGCCCTTATCGTGCTGCCGTATGTGATTTACCGTGATGGGGGACAGACATTGCAATTAGACACACGGTCCATATTTTTGGTTGTGATATTGGGTATCGTTCATACGGGCATTGCCTATCTCCTATATTTCAGTTCCATGGAACATTTACCGATACAGACGGTGGCTTTAGTGGGATATTTAGACCCAGTGGAGTCCGTAGTGCTGTCTGCTTTGGTGTTGCATGAAACTTTATCGATTTTCGGTATTGTAGGTGCTGTATTGATTTTAGGATCGGCACTGTTCAGTGAATTGATGCCTACAAAAGAGGTAGAGGCATGAAATTAACAGTTTTAACGGACAATATGACACGCATTGATGCTTACTATTTGGGAGAGCCTGCGGTTTGCTATTATCTGCAGGATGGGGATCAGCGAATTTTGTTTGACACCGGCTACTCTGACGCAGCGGTCCGCAATGCGGAGAAACTGGGAATCAATTTGGTCGATGTGGATATGATCATTTTGTCCCACGGACACGATGACCATACCAGAGGTTTGCTGTTTCTTCCAGAGAGTGAGCGAAAGATTCCACTTTATGCGCACCCGTCTATTTTTGATCCTCGGCGCTTCGAGGGACTGTCGATTGGCGCTCCCCTCACAGAGGAGCAGGCAGAAAAGAGATTTGACTTGCGCCTGACGAGCCAACCGGTTGCCCTGACAGAACGATTGACCTTTTTAGGTGAGATCCCACGGCTTAATGATTTTGAGGCACAAGAGCCGATTGGTGAGCGGTTGGAAAGAAATACATGGAAGCCCGATTTCTTGTTAGATGACTCGGCACTGGTGTATCGGGGTAAGGACGGATTAACCATTGTTACGGGCTGTTCCCATGCCGGTATTTGTAATATCATCCACTATGCTCAGCAGGTATGTAACGAGGAACGCATTTCAGCGATCATCGGCGGTTTTCATCTGATGGAAGAAAATCGGCAACTGGAAAAGACCGTCCGTCGTTTCAGAACATTGCGGCCAAAACGGCTGTGTCCATGCCACTGCACTTGTTTTGCTGCCCGTGCGGCGATTCATACGGCTATTCCCATAGAGGAAGTATGTGTGGGCGATACATTGGAATTTGAATAAGAAAAAACGATGCAAGCAGTTTTATGCTTGTATCGTTTTTTATATGCTATGATTATTTAGTCAACTGTCGGAGGATCCCCTCGAAGCCTCGGCAGGCTTTGGTCAGTTCTTCAATTTCAATGTACTCATCACGCACATGGGCCAACGACTCCAGGGAGGGGCCGTAGCCAATGGTGGGGATACCGGCTTCACCGCAGAAATGACTGCCGTTGGTGCAGAAGGAGAAATGGGAAATGGAGGTTTCTACACCTGCCTCATGCAAACCGGCCAAAGCTTTTTGTACCAGTTCACTGTCCTCTGCCACAGCCCATGCGGGGAAGTAGCGCTTAGAAACAATCGTATCTCCGGTCCAACAGAGCTCGCTGCCTTCTGCCAAATAAGTTCTGGCTTTCAAACCGGGGTGTTTTTCCTGCGCCTTGCGGATGGCCTCTTCTACCTGCCCCAGAATCACAGATTCATCCTCGCCCACTAAAGTGCGGCGGTCAAAGGTGGCACGGCACAAGGACGGCACCACAGAAGCACCGGGGTAGGGGAAGGACATAATATCGGTCAGTTCCAGAATGCCTTTGCCCAAGAGTGGGTGTTCGTTAGGCGTGATTTTGCGGATTTCATCGATAACTGCTGTCATTGCGTACACAGCATTTACGCCCTTTTCAGGGTTGGAGGAGTGACAACTGATACCCTCTGTTTCTACCACTACTTCTGCACGGCCACGCTGACCGATCTTCACGGTGGAGGTAGTGGCTTCGCCTACAATGACAAAATCTGGTTTACAAAGGCGAGTGATTTCGCGGGAGGAGATACCCTCGAAGCATTCTTCGTGTACGGTGCAGGATACACAGATTTCACCGGCAAAATTTCTGTCGCTGTCTTCTGCAAAGTGCGCAGCGGCAGAAATCATGGCAGTGACGCTGCCCTTCATGTCGGATGTGCCACGCCCATAGATTTTGCCATCGTCTATTTCAGCGCCAAAAGGATCGTGTTGCCAGTCGCTCGCATCAATCACATCTACATGATCGATATGACCATCCATCAAAATTGTTTTACCGGGGCGTTTTCCGTGGATGCGGCCCAATACACTGCCGTAACGGTCAATGACAACCTCATCGAAACCGTAAGATTCCATTTTAGCTTTCAATAATTTTGCTACAGCTTCTTCTTTGCCTGAAAAGCTGGGAGTACGAATCGCCTCACGGCAAAATTCAATCAATTCTTCATCTCGAGTCATAATATAACATCTCCTAATAGGATAATTCTAATAGAATTTATACTGCATTTTTTGTTGCATTGCAAGGGTTTATACATTATTTTCCTGATTTTTGCAGAATATGTAGGATATACAGTAAACTGCCGCCTAACAGCATGAAATCAGCAATATTCCAGACCAGTTGTTTCCCTTTCTTAATGGGGTGAGGTAGTGCAATCATATCGGTGACACTGTGATGGCACAGTCGATCAAAGACATTGCTGACGCCGCCGAGCAGTACCAATAAAATGCTGGTTTTGCCGGCGGTGTTTTCATGCTGCAGTTGCGGAATAAAAACTGCTGACATGATACACAGTGCTGCTGTGCTGACCCATTTGATACATGGGTGGCCGGATATCCGACCTCCGGCAAGACCTTTGTTTTCCACATGGTGGCGTGTTTTGCCGTGTCGGGCGCGGTATTTCAGATAACGATCCGCTATGAGCGCAGAAAATGCGATGCTGAAAGCAAGCCACATGATGATTACCTCCGGCGCCGTTGAGGCGATAATGCAAAGCCGAAAATCAGACCGCATACACCGCCGATGATATGGGTCAGTTGTGAAATACTGTCAGCGGTGAATAATCCGTCTACCACTTCACCACCCAAGTAAAAAACTACCACCAAGATCAGCGTGATGGGAATGCCGCCCTTTTTCATTTCCGTGAAAGAACTGAGTACGATCATCATAAATACGATGCCGCTGGCACCCAGCAGGGCAGTGCCCGGGAATACGATAAACTGCACTAAACCGGTGACCAACGCAGTAATGGCGATGGTGAACAGTAAGGTTTTGCTGCCGTACTTTTCCTCTAAGCCGGGGCCGACCAATAGTAGCAGTAACATATTTCCCATGTAATGAGAATAGTCTGAGTGACCTAATACATGACCGAAAAGGCGCACATAAGTTAAAGGATCAGATAGAGAGGCGTGGTAAATGCAGAAATAATTCATGGTGGTTGCGCCATTTGATATTCCGTCTAAAATCAGTACCAACAGTGAGAGCATGGCGAATATCAATACCACCGGTGCATTAAAGCGAATTGTGAGCTTTTTCAAATAAATTCTTCTTTCATTTTCGGGATGAGTATATTATAATATGATTGCTACAAATTGTAAATGAGAAACGAGGGTGAATAGAATGAAAAAAGGTTTGAAAGTGCTTTTAGGGATTGTCCTGGCTGTGCTGATTCTTGTGGTGGGCTATTTGGCTTATGTGCTGATTGACTATCATAGAATTGGTGATATGGAACTTGAGATTTCCAACAACCAAAATGGAAAGGTGCAGATTTTTAAGCCTTATAAAATAGTGTCCTATAACATTGGCTTCGGAGCTTATGAAAGCGATTATGATTTCTTTATGGATGGCGGCACCCAATCCTGGGCATGGTCAGAGGAGCGGCTGAAAACCAATATGGACAACATCGCCAATACTGCGTTGGATCAAAAAGCCGATTTTTATCTAATGCAGGAAGTGGACGCCAATTCTACTCGCAGCTATCATGTGGATGAAGCTGAAATTCTGCGCAGTGCGATAGAGAATAAGGCATCTATCTGGGCGCAGAACTATGATTCACCGTTTTTGTTCTACCCGTTTACGCAGCCCCACGGAGCATCAAAATCCGGCATTATGACATTTTCGCCCTTTGAAATAACAAGTGCGATACGGCACGAGCTACCGATTGAGAACAGCCTTATGAAGCTGGTAGACCTGGACCGTTGCTATTCTGTCAGCCGTATTCCCGTGGAAACCGGTAGAGAACTGGTGCTGTATAATGTGCACCTATCTGCCTATACCTCGGATGGTACAGTGGTTAACGAGCAGTTGAGACTGCTGCTTGAAGATATGCAGAATGAATATAATAATGGCAACTATGTCGTTTGCGGCGGTGACTTTAATAAGGATTTGTTGGGCGATTCCAGCAAGTATTTCGGTAAGGCGGACAAGGAGTACACCTGGGCGCAACCGATACCCGATGGCACATTTGACGGCTCGAACTTCCAGTTGATAGCACCGCTGGACAAGGATAATCCGGTTGCCAGCAGCCGTAACGCTGATGCTGCCTATCATGAAGGGCAGTTTGTGGTGACACTGGATGGTTTCATTGTTTCCGACAATGTGGCAGTAGGACAGGCGAAAGTTATTGACACGGGCTTTGCTTATTCTGACCATAATCCGGTGCAGATGGTGTTTACCTTAAAATAATAGAAGTAATAAAACAAAAGAGGCGTTCTTTTAGAACGCCTCTTTTGTTTTATTGATGAATATTCTCTTTTTCCGATGAGTCCGTATGTAAATCAACAGTTTTATTCACTTCACTGGGATCGTGATAAGTAGGAACAAACTCTTTCATCAAAGCGATCAAATCGGCAGAGGGTACCTTGGAAGTGATGGCCTCATCCAATTGCACCAGAGCATCCATGATTACTTCGTGATCAATTTGCTGTTGCTGTTCCACAAAGATTTTTTTGTTAGCGGTGGCACTTAAATCGTTGCTGGACATCAGCAATTCCTCGTACAGCTTTTCACCGGGTCGCAAGCCGATTTCTTTGATTTGAATATCACGATATGGCTCCAAACCGCTCAAGCGGATCAGGTTTTCAGCCAGATCCAAAATCTTGACCGGCTCACCCATATCCAACACGAAAATCTGGTTACGCTGTGCCATAGAGCCGGCTTCCAGCACCAATTGCGCTGCCTCAGGTATGGTCATAAAGTAACGAATAATCCGTTTGTCGGTAATGGTGACAGGCCCACCGTTAGCAATTTGCCGCTTGAATAGGGGGACGACCGAGCCGTTGGAACCCAGTACATTGCCAAATCGAACGGCGCAGAATTCAGTGGTGGAATCATACCTGCTTTGCAAGATCATTTCACAGAAACGCTTTGTGGCGCCCATAATATTCGTGGGATTGACCGCCTTGTCGGTAGAAATCATGACGAATTTCTTGACTTTATACTTTTCTGCCGCACGGACTACATGGTATGTGCCGAAGACATTATTCTTAATTGCCTCAGTGGGGCAATTTTCCATCAGAGGAACATGCTTGTGTGCGGCGGCATGGAAGACGATATCGGGACGGTATAGAGCAAATAGATCTTCAATTTTTGCTTTGTCACGAATAGAGGCAATTTCCACTTGGAGATTCAGTGAATCACCGTAGGTTCTGCGCAGCTCCTGCTGGATATCATAAGCGTTGTTTTCGTAGATATCTAAAATGATGAGTTTTTGCGGGTGATGTGTGGCAATCTGTCGGCATAATTCGCTGCCGATAGAACCGCCTCCGCCGGTGACCATAACGACCTTGCTTTGGATAAAGTCTTTCACGGCGTAAGCATCCAGCTGTACCGGATCACGCCCCAGCAGGTCCTCGATTTGTACATCCTGTACATCGGCAAGATGGGCTTGTCCGTTCACAAATTGATAAATGCCCGGAAGTTTTTTCACCTTGCAGCCTGTGGCATTACAAATCTGCAGAAGCTCCTGAAGCTGCTTAGGAGAAGCAGATGGCATGGCCAAAATGATTTGGGTGATATGCTCCTGCTTTGCAATGGAAGCAATCTGATCTCGTCCGCCATAAACACGGATTCCGCCAATATGATTGTTCCATTTTGTGGGGTTATCGTCGACAATACAGCAAACCTTACCGCTGATTCTTCCGCTATGCCGCATTTCCTGCAGCAACATTTGACCGGCGGCTCCGGCACCGATCAGCATAATGCGTTCACTGGAAGGATGGCGCTGCCAGTTCCACCAGACGCAAAATTCGGAATACAGATGCAGGCTGCAGCGCATGCCGGACAAAAGGACCAATTCTAAAATCAGCATGATGAATGCACTGCTCATGGGGAAGGAACATCCGAACAGGGCAGACAGAGCGTACGACAGTATGAAAGCGATGATAATGGGGGGGACCATGCGGATGACTTCATACAGGCCCACTGTGCGCCATATAAAATGATACATTCCAAAAGGAATAAAGACGGCAATGGTAACGATGATTTGAATTGGTTGCATTAAGAGCCAGTTTTCCTTATATATATTGGGGATCTGGTCAACCGAAAAATCAAATCGTATCCATAGGACCAAAGCGCTGATTGCAACCAATAATAAAATATCAAGAAGAAGTGGAATTATCCGCTGTGGGATGAAAAATGACTTGATACGCTTCATAGAATAGACCCCTTCCACAAAATATCACAATTACTGACATTCTACCACTTCGTGTATGAAAAAGCAAGAAATACAGCGTATTTTGGAGTGATTTTGGGACAATTCTGTAGCGGTAATTCTTGCCAAAAGCGGGAAGAATCAAAAAAGAGAAAGAAAGTACAAAATTGTGCTTGACATTCTTTTCCTGACGAGGTATACTAATTAAGTCGACAGCAATAGATAATGAAATATTTGGGGGTATAGCTCAGCTGGGAGAGCGCTTGAATGGCATTCAAGAGGTCAGCGGTTCGATCCCGCTTATCTCCACCAAAAGTCAGCAAATGATATAAAAAAGCACCTGTTTTATGAAAACAGGTGCTTTTTTATATCATCTAAGTCAATTTAAGTGATTGAATATACGGAAACTTTTTTGTATAATGTATAATGGAAAAAGGCAATTTGGAGAAATAGGAGATAATTACGATGAAAAAAAGAATTATTTGTGCAATTCTCTCCCTATTCATGCTACTGTCAATCCTGCCCACAGGGGCTTTTGCTGTAGATACGAATAGCTATAAAGAAGTTCATGTTAATCCGCTATACCGTGATGTCATAACGGAGGAGGATATTGTTTCTTCTGTCCAAAAATCTTCTGCAAAAAAAGCACCTCGCCTTTTAGCTGCAGAGAGCCCGGAGTATTTGACAAATCTGGAAGATGCGGCTGCCATTTTGCGTAAGGCAATGGAGTCCCGTCAGGAGCAGGTTACCGTGTACTATGCAACAACGGACTCCGATAATCCCAGCGATGACATTTTTGATGCGGCACTGGCTGAAACCGGTGTTCCCACGCAGGGAGACTATATCCGTTGGTCTTATATGGGATGGGGAGAAGCGGTAAGTAGAGAGAAGGTCGATGATACCTATTATAACAAGGTTACCTTTGAGTGCGTATACTATACCACTGCTGAGCAGGAGAATGCGCTTTCGAATCGGGTCAACGAGGTGTTGGATAGCTTTCAATTTACCGCTGATACCACAGAATATGAAAAGATAAAGACGATATACGACTATATCTGCGCCCATGTTACATATGATTATGGCAATCTTGAAGATGAAGATTATACGCTGAAGTACACAGCGTATGCCGCATTGATGAACGGTACATCGGTGTGTCAGGGTTATGCGGCATTGCTGTATCGAATGCTCTTGCAGGAGGGCGTAGACTGCCGACTCATTCCCGGAGATACTTCCGGTGGTGCCCACGCATGGAATATTGTTGAACTCGGCAATCTTTATTACAATGTGGACAGCACCTGGGACGCCGGAAAAAAGCCCGAAAACTACGATTATTTCCTTCTGAATGATAATGACTTTGACGGGCATAGCAGATGGGAAACGTATTGCAGCAATGCATTTTATGCCGCATATCCAATGGCGGAAATCAGCTATGCTGCACACTCAACACACGAATGGAATCAAGGCGAAATCACAACAGCACCGACATGCAAGAAAACCGGTGTAAAGCTTTATACCTGCACGGCGTGTAATGCTACAAAAACAGAAGAACTGGCGAAACTCGGCCATCAGTACACAACTACAGTTACAGCGCCTACGGCAAAAGCAAAAGGCTATACGAAACATACCTGCACGCTGTGTGGCTACAGCTATAAAACGGATTATTCTGTAGCCGCACCGAAGGTCACTGTAACCAATAACACTACAAGCGGCAAGCCGGTACTTAGTTGGGGCGCAGTAGCCGGTGCAGAGAAATACTATATCTACCGTGCTACCAGCAAGAGCGGTACTTATAAGCAGCTTTGGTCTACCGCGGATACAAGCTATACCGATAAGACTGCGAAAGCAGGCACAAGATACTACTATAAGATCAAGACTGCAACAGCGGACAATATCAAAAGTACATACAGCAATATTGTTTACCGCGTTTGCGATTGCGCCAGACCTGTCATTAAGGTAAGCAACATTGCATCTACCGGAAAGAATAAGGTTAGCTGGAGTGCCATAGCCGGCGCAGAGAAATACTGCATCTATCGTGCCACCAGCAAGAGCGGAAAGTATACACCACTTGATTCAACCCCCGGCACGAGCTATACCGACAAGACTGCGACGGCGGGTAAAACTTATTACTATAGGGTTAAGGCAATTTGTGCAAATACAGATGGAAATTCTGCATACAGCGCTGTGGTGAGTCGTACCTGCGATTGCGCAAGACCGAATGTGAGCATTCAATTGTCAAATGGTCATCCCAAACTCAGCTGGGCAGCGGTAGATAAAGCCACAAAATACTATGTCTACCGTGCCACCAGTAAGAGCGGCTCATACAGTATAATAGGTAAACCTACAAGCAGAAGCTATACCGACAAGACTGCGAAAGCGGGCAAAACCTATTATTATAAGGTCAAAGCCATAAATGCCAACAGCGCAGCAACCTCTGCATATAGCACGGTGGACTATATCAAGGCGAAATAAAGAAGATACAAAGCAGCATCACCCCGCATCTGTTTGATGCGGGGTGATATTATCGTATTGACCACTATTTTAATGATAAACGATAAAAACAGATTGACAGATATAAAATCATGTGATAACATAGTTTTATCGATAAACGATAATGTTGTGAGGCAAGGAAATTGCTGCAAGGGGTGCGTATGGGAAAGATCGTGTTGGAATTAGATGTGATGATGGCGAAACGGCATATATCGCTGAACGAATTGGCGGAACGAGTGGGGATTACTAATGTAAATTTGTCCAAAATCAAGAATAACCGAGTGAATGCCATTCGCTTTTCCACTTTGAGTGCCATCTGTGAGGCGCTGAGCTGTGAACCGGGGGATTTGCTGAAATACGCAAGCGAGGAGGAGTAAGATGTATATCAATGCCATGATGGACGGGTTTGCTGCCCTGGTGGTGGCGGTACTACTTCTTGCTACGCTGCGCCGCAAACAAGATGCACGAACAAAACCCTACTTCTGCGGCCTGCTATGTTCGCATTTTCTGCTATTGGTCATCGATGCCGGAACATGGCTGCTGCAGCAACATCCGGATCAACTGTTGCTTTTGAAAACGCTTTGGATCGCGGATGAAGTATTTTTGATGGTGGATATTGCCTTTTTCCATTATTATCTGTGTTCCTATCTTCGAGAGCATCACGGGTTGTCGATTCGTTACTCCCATGTTTTTGTGCCGACAATCTGTTTGGTGACAGTGGCGGCCTGGGCGCTGTCTATGTCCAATGGAATGTTCTACTATTTGGACGGTAATGCCGTGTTTCACTACACAGAGCTCCACTGGCTAAGCCAGCTGGGCGGCGAAGTATTTATCGTTGTGGATATGGTGATTGTGCTGAAAAACTGCCGTAAATTTGGCACCACGGATACGCTGGTCTGGCTATCGTACGGAATCGTTCCGCTATTGGCTCTGGTGATCGATCGATATATTTCCTGCTCACTGCTATATCCGGCGGTAACCATTTCGGTGCTGCTATTGTACAGCATGATCAATGTGGAACAGAATATGCGCTTAGCACAGCGTGAGGCGGAATTATCCGATAGCCGCACGCAGATTATGATATCACAGATCCAACCGCACTTTCTGTATAATTCGCTGAACTCAATCTATCAGCTATGCGGTGATGATCCGCAGTTAGCCCGCAAGGCCATTGATGACTTTGCTACTTATTTGCGTATGAATCTGGACTCCCTGAAGAAAAAGACTCCCGTCCCGTTCGACGAGGAATTAAAGCATATCCAGACCTATTTGCGGATGGAACAGATGCGCTTTGGGGATCGGCTGAAAGTGGAGTATGATATCAAATGCACACAGTTCTGTATTCCGGCACTATCGGTGCAGCCGTTGGTGGAAAATGCGGTAAAGCACGGCATTTGTCAGCGGGAAAACGGCGGTACGGTAACGATTGCTGCGTATGAAGAACCGGAATGCTATACGGTGGTTGTGTCGGACAATGGGGTAGGATTTGATCCGGACCGACCGATAGAGGACGATAAGACGCATATAGGAATTGAAAATGTGGCAGAGCGATTGCAGCTTATGAGCCGTGGGGAGTTGCGTATTGACAGTACCCCTGATGTCGGCACAGTGGCGACGATCTGTATTCCAAAGGAGGAGCGCTTATGATGATACTGGCAGTGGATGACGAGAGCTTGGCGCTGAAACGGCTCCGTGAATCCATCGAAGAAATCGTGCCGGATGCCGCCATTTATACATTTCAAAAAGCATCGGAGGCCTTGCGATTTGCTGAGTCCCATGCGTGTGATATTGCTTTTTTGGATATCCAGATGCAGGGTCTGGACGGTATTACCTTAGGCCGGGAATTGAAATTGCGTTATCCCAGGATCAACATTGTGTTTTCCACAGGATACGGCGATTATGCGCTTGATGCCATGGACATGAATGCCAGCGGCTATCTGCTTAAGCCGATCACAGCGGAGAAAGTGCGGACAGCACTGGAGAATTTGCGCTATCCCGTGGAACGGGCAGTGGGTGATATGATGCGTATTCAATGCTTTGGAAACTTTGAAGTGTTTGTGGCCGGCAAACCGTTGGCTTTCAAGTATAGCAAGACGAAGGAGCTGCTGGCATATTTGGTGGATCGCAGCGGTGCGCTTTGTACCAACGGTGAGATCATGGCGGCACTTTGGGAGGATGATGATCATAGTGCCTACCTGCGGAGCCTGCGCAAGGATCTGGTGGACACGCTGAAACGGTTTTCCTGCAGCAATGCCGTGGTGCAGCAATGGGGAAAGCTGGCTATTGTGCCTCAGCAGGTGGATTGCGACTATTTTCGTTGGCAGCAGGGTGACCTGGCGGCGATCAATGCCTATCACGGTGAATATATGGCGCAGTATAGCTGGAGCGAACTGACAAATGCTGCGTTGGCTAAGATATAACATAATTCGGGCTGTTTATCGGTCCGAATTATTTTTTGCCACACTTTTGCCACACTTTTTGCGGTATAATAATAACATAAATAAGGTGGCAAAGAGTCTAAACACTACGCCACCTGAAAAGGATGTGTGAAGATGACAGACGAAAGAACAATGCGCTATGCAAAAACGCTGTCCCGCTTGATTCAGTTTGAAACAATTTCAACATTTCATCAAGCGGATAAGAGCAAGTTTTACGGTTTCCATGATTTGCTCCGAGAGTGTTTTCCGCACATTTTTGCTGTGAGTGAATTTGAGGACTTTGATGGCAGCTTTCTGCTGCGCTGGCCTGGCAAAGACAGCAGCAAAGAACCTGTTTTATTCATGAATCATCACGATGTGGTGGAGGCTCCGGGTGAATGGAGCCATGATCCGTTTTCCGGCGACATTACCGACGATAAGGTCTGGGGCCGCGGTACATTGGATACGAAAGGCGGCTTGTGGGGAATGCTGCAGGCAGCCGATGAACTGGCGGAAAGCGGCTTTGTACCCAATCGGGATGTGTACTTTGAATCCGCTTGCACGGAGGAAACGGATGGCACCGGCTGCGATACAATTTCCAAGACATTGCAAGAGCGTGGCATCCACTTTTTCATGAGTCTTGATGAGGGCGGCATGATCATGTACGATCCCATCGGCGGTGCAGACGGCACTTTTGCAATGGTGGGTGTTGGCGAAAAAGGCTGCGCAGATCTGAAGTTTATTGCCCGCAGTAATGGTGGTCATGCGTCCACTCCCGGCAAAAATACACCGTTGGTTCGTCTGGGTAAGTTTATGGCAGCGGTGGAAAAATCCAATATATTCCGTGCGGAGCTGTCCCCGGTGATCGCTGAAATGTTCCGCCGGCTGAGCACCAAAATGAGTGGTGCTTTCAAGCAGGTGCTGTCCCATCCGGATGCGCTGAAACCGTTACTGACCAAGGTGATGCCGTCTGTTTCGGGTACGGCAGGTGCTATGCTGAAAACAACACTGGCTTTCACCATGGCGCAGGGCAGTGACGGTACCAATGTGCTGCCGCAAGAGGCTTGGGTAATTGGCAATATGCGCTTTTCCCATCATCAGGGTGGCAAGGATAGTATTGCTGCCGTGACAGAACTGGCAAAGAAATTTGACATTGATGTAGAAGTGTTGGATCCCGGCTTTGAGTCGCCGATCTCGGATTACCGAAGCGAGGCATTCAAGCTGGTGGAGAAAGCGGTGGATGCCGTATTTGACGATGTGAGTACATCTCCTTATATTATGACTGGTGCCAGCGATAGCCGCTATATAAGCCGTGTGTGCGATAATTGCCTGCGCTTTACTCCATTCCTTATTGATGATGAGCAGTTGGAGAGCATTCATGGTCTGAATGAAAATGTGAACATGAGCTGTCTTGCTCCGGCAGTTGATTTTTACAAATACATTATGACGGAGGCGTAATATGGAACAGAAAGAGAAAAAAGGCTTGAATGTAAGTGTTAAGTCTTTCATTACAGCCATTGCCATCATTTTTGTTTTGATGGTCATTACTTACATTTTGACATTTGTGATTCCCGGCGGACACTATGCCCGTATTGCCGATGAAAACGGAAATATGGTGATCGATCAGGCGGCAGGATTTTCCTATGTGGCGGGCGGTATCCCGTTTTGGAAATGGATTTTGTCTCCTGTTCTGGTGCTGACGGCCACCGGCAGCGGCACGCTGATTGCAGTTATTGTTTTCCTGCTGGTCATCGGCGGTGTGTTCAACGCATTGGAAAAGTGCGGCCTGATGAAGTATATGCTGGATAAGATCGCATATCGCTTCGGCAAGGCGCGTTATAAGCTGATGGCCATTATCATGCTGTTCTTCATGGCTTTGGGCGCATTGATTGGCTCCTTTGAAGAGTGCGTGCCTCTGGTTCCTATCGTTGTGGCGCTGTCCCTTTCTCTTGGCTGGGATCGCCTGACAGGCATGGGTATGAGCCTGCTGGCCGTAGGCTGCGGCTTTGCTTCCGGTGTATGTAATCCCTTTACGGTGGGTGTAGCTCAGGAACTGGCGGGCTTGCCGATGTTCTCCGGCATCTGGCTGCGTGCTGTCAGCTTTGTGCTGATTTACGGCTTGTTGTGGCTGTTTGTGCGTCATCATGCCAAGAAGGTGGAAAAACCCTTGGCGGCAGAAGTGACCAATGGCTTTGAGGCCAACAAAAAGTTGGATAAGGCGTTGACCTGCTTCAGCGTGATTTTGGGCACCGGTATCGTAGTGGTATTGTGCTCCAGCTTCCTGACCTTCCTGCAGGATTACACTATGATCATTGTGGCCGTTATGTTCCTGGCCGCCGGTATCAGCTCTTCCTTGGTGTCCGGCATGGGCGGAAAAGAACTGGGCAAGAGCTTCTGGAATGGCTTGGTCAGTATGCTGCCTGCAGTGCTGATGATTCTGATGGCTTCTTCCATCAAGTATACATTGGAAACGGCCAATGTTCTGGATACCATTTTGAACGGTGCTGTTGGCTTGGCACAGACCATGCCGAAATGGACGGTCATTCTGTTCATTTACCTTATTGTGCTGGTGATGAACTTCTTTATTGGCTCCGGCAGTGCAAAGGCATTTATGCTGATTCCACTGATTGTTCCCATGGCACAGATCTTTGGCATTCCCGCACAGCTATGTATCGTAGCATTTGCGTTTGGTGATGGTTTCTCCAATGTGTTCTATCCCACAAACGCAGCGCTGCTGATTTCCTTGGGCTTGGCTGATGTGAGCTATGGCGATTGGTTTAAGTGGTCCTGGAAGTTCCAGGCGATGAACCTGGCGCTGACCTCGGCAATGTTGCTGTTTGGCCTGGCAGTGGGCTATGGTATCTGATAGGGATATGGGCGCAAAACTGTTTGGCGGCGGGCTGAATGGAAAAGCGGCACATGAAATACACACTTGAATTCATTAAATAAACGGGTTATAATAAACCGTACTATTCAAGCGCTTAGAGCCTGGAATCGTCAGATTTCAGGCTCTTTTTACGAGAGGGATAACGATGACGGACTATTTTTCCATTCAATGTAATAGTGATGAAATTCGTGGCATCAGCAGCATCGGATTGGCTCATTTGGGCGATGCTGTATACGAATTGCTGGTGCGCACCTATTTGTGCGCACACGGAAAAGCCACCGGAAAGGGATTGCATCGTGCTACCATTGCCTTGGTTTGTGCGCAAGAGCAATCTCGTCGTGCGCAGCGCATTCTGCCGTTGCTGACGGAAGAGGAGAGCACCGTATTCAAGCGTGGCCGCAATGCCAATGTCCACAGTGTACCCAAGCATGCCAGCCGTGCTGACTATCAGCAGGCAACGGCGTTGGAGGCACTGTTTGGCTGGTTGTATCTGAATGGAGAGCGTCAGCGCATCAACGAACTGTTTAACCTGATGATGGAGGAGTAAGCTATGCCGTTGGATGCTATATGTCTGCAAGCTGTGGTAGGGGAGATCGCACCGCAGATTGTGGGGAGTAGAATTGAAAAAATTCAGCAGCCGGCACGCGATCAGGTGGTGCTTTTACTGCGTGGCAGCCGGCGGCTTTATATGAATGCCGGCGCAAATCAGCCTCGTATTCATTTGACCCAGCAGTTGCGTGATAATCCCTCGCAGCCGCCGATGTTCTGTATGTTGCTGCGCAAGTACTTGAGCGGTGGATATATTACCGCTGTGGAGCAGGAGCCGTTAGAGCGTGTGGTGACATTGACTATCGAGGCAACGGATGAAATGGGAGAGCGCAGTGCATACCGTTTGATATTAGAATGCATGGGTCGCCATTCCAATCTTGTTTTGTGCGGTAAAGACGGGCGTATTTTAGATTGCCTGCGCCGTGTGGATTTTGAGATGTCCCAGCAGAGACAAGTATTGCCCGGGTTATATTATCACCTGCCGCCAAAGCAGACCAAACGCTCACCGCTGACCGTTCAGCGTGAAGAGTTTGAAGCGTTGTTGCAGGCTTGCCCCGGTGGCGAGCCGCTGGATAAATGGCTCTTGGATACATTTACTGCCGTTTCACCGCTCATTGCCCGTGAAATCGTTTGCTGTGCCTTTGGCGAAACCGATCATTGCTGTGGAGTGGATCGGGAAAAGCTGACAGATACCTTCTTTCTGTGGCAAAATGGTGTAAACAATAATAACTTTACACCTGTTGTGATAAAGAGAAACGGGAAACTGGCAGACTTCTCTTACCGAAATATTGCACAGTACGGAGCAAGCGCTGAACTATTACCCGGTGAAAGCTTTTGCCAACTGCTGGACGAGTTTTATGAAGGCCGTGAGCAGGCGGAGCGGGTGCGCCAAAAAGGGCAGGATCTCATCAAAACAGCCACTAATGCCCGTGACCGAGTGCGCCGAAAGATCGCCTTGCAGGAGAAAGAATATCAGCGCACGCAGGATCGTGATCATTTGCGCATCTGCGGTGAGCTGATCACCGCTAATCTCTACCGCATGCACCGTGGAGAATCTCGTTTGACAGCGGAGAACTATTACGAAGATAGTTGCCCCCGGATAGATATTCCGCTGGATATGCGCTTGTCACCTCAGGAAAATGCCGCTCGCTATTTCAAGCAATATACTAAGGCGAAAACGGCGGAAAAGATGCTTACCCAGCAATTGGAAAAGGGCAGATCAGAGCTGACCTATTTGGAGAGCGTGTTGCAGGAGTTACAGCTTGCCGAGAGCGAACAGGACTTCAATGATATTCGAGCTGAACTGAGTGAAGGCGGCTATATTCGCTCCCACGGCAAAAAGCAGAGCGGTTTTCAGCGTACATCGAAGCCCCGTGAGTTTTGCTCCGGTAACGGTATGCGCATCTTGGTAGGGCGCAATAATCGGCAAAATGATAAATTGACCGGCAAAATAGCCCAAAAGTGGGACATCTGGCTCCACACGCAGAAAATACATGGCTCCCATGTGATTTTGTGTACGGATGGTGCGCAGCCGGATGAACAGAGCCTATATGAGGCGGCGGTTTTGGCGGCATATTATTCACAGGGGCGTGATGGCGGTAAGATTTCCGTAGATTATACTCCAGTGAAATTTGTCAAGAAGCCGGCCGGCAGTCGTCCGGGTATGGTGGTGTATACCACCTATCAGACCATGGAAGTGACAGCAGATGCTGAACTGGTAAAAAGGTTGAAAGTAAAATAAAAAAGAGCTGTTGCAAAATAGATTTGCAACAGCTCTTTTTTATTCGTCGCCGACTTCGCGGAACAGGAATGTGATACTCCACAGACCGGCGAGGCCAACCAAGGAATAAATGATTCGGCTTATGGTGCCCATCTGTCCACCGCACAAGAAGGCTACGCAGTCAAAGCCGAACAGGCCCACGCTGCCCCAGTTCAGTGCGCCGATGATGACCAGCACCAAAGCAATGCGATCCAGCACTTTCATATTTGTACCTCCGTTTTTTTGCAAAATACAGGATGCCATCTTAGTGTGTCCATAAAATCATGTGGTATACGCACAAAAAAATGTTTGGAAAACTAAAAAAAATTTAGTTTTTTTTACATAGATGATTGAAAAGTGGTGGTAGTTTATGGTATGATACCTATAAGCAAGTTTGCATAAATACTGTTTTTTCAAATACAATAAGGAGGAAACAACATGAATAAGAAGTTTGAAAAGCTGGGCTTCTATCCCGCCAACATCATGCTCCCCAAGGATCAGGATATGGAGAAGTGGGCAGTTGTCGCTTGCGACCAGTTCACCTCTGAACCTGAGTACTGGGAGGCAGTGGAGAAGAAGGTAGGCGATGCTCCTTCCACTCTGCGTTTGATTCTGCCTGAAGCTAACCTGAAGGCACCCAATGTTGACGAGTTGATCGGCGACATTAATGCTTCCATGGACAAGTACATGGCTGATGGCATCTTTGAAACTTTGGTTGATTCTTTGGTTTACATTGAGCGTGAGCAGTCCGACGGTAAGATCCGTCACGGTCTGATCGGTATGGTCGATTTGGACGCTTACGATTTCACCCCCGGCAGCGGTGCTTTGATCCGTGCAACCGAGGCTACTGTTCAGGATCGTATTCCTCCTCGCGCACGCGTTCGCCGCAACGCTCCCATCGAGCTGCCCCACGTCATGCTGTTGATCGATAACCCCGAGAAGACCGTTATCGAGCCCCTGACCGCAGCTGCTGACAAGATGGAAGTTGTTTATGATTTTGACCTGATGCAGAATGGTGGTCACATTAAGGGCTACAAGCTGTCTGACGCTCAGCTGGATGCTGTTGCCGATGCTCTGACCGGTCTGTGCTCCGATGAGGCTCAGATGTCCAAGTATAACCTGTCCGGCGCAGCACCTCTGCTGTTTGCTGTTGGTGACGGTAACCACTCTCTGGCAACTGCAAAGGCTTGCTATGAAGAGCAGAAGGTCGGCAAGACTCCCGAGGAGTACTTGGCTCTGCCCGCACGCTATGCTCTGGTCGAGGTTGTTAATAACCATGACGATGCTCTGCAGTTCGAGCCCATCCACCGTGTGCTGTTCGGCGTGAAGCCCGAGCATCTGATGGCTGAGTTCAAGAAGTTCTATCCCGATGCCTATGAGGGCAAGGGCGAGGGCCACTGCTTCGCATATAACTATGCCGGCAAGGCTGGTTTCATCACCATTCCCAATCCTGAGAAGCAGCTGTGCGTTGCATCCGTCCAGACCTTCTTGGATAAGTACCTGAAGGAATTTGGCGGCGAGGTCGACTACATCCACGGTGATGAGGTTGTTGACGAGCTGGGCAGCAAGGAAGGCAACTTCGGGATCAAGCTGCCTGCTATGGGTAAGGAGCAGCTGTTCAAGACCGTTATGGCTGACGGCGTTCTGCCTCGCAAGACCTTCTCCATGGGTCATGCTCAGGACAAGCGTTACTACATCGAGGCTCGTAAGATCGTAAAGTAAGGGTAGAAAAACCAAGCTAAATGCGATATAATAGGGTTGCTGAGTGTTCTCAGCAGCCCTATTTTTTATTTGGGAAGTGATGGTATGTTTTATACATGGTGGTATGTGCTGATCATTCCGGCATTGATGGTGTTGTTGGGGTTAATACTGCCTCGAATAAAGATGCGCAAGTATCGTTCGCCGAAGCGTCAGTTAACAGCCGAGCAGCAGAAATATGCCGACGGAGTGTTTTGCAAGCTCTTATGGCAGTTTGGATTGGTGTATGGGGCGTTAGGCTTTATGATTATGCGTTCTATACGCTTAACGGCTGCCGGTACGCAGAATATTGTTGTATATGTGATTGTGGCATTGCAAGTGATTGGTGCAATTAGTATGGTTATTCCGGTAGAGGGTGCGATAGATAACTTTGAGAGCAGTAAGGAGTCAGAGCAATGAAAGTGGTGGAATTGGCATCGGCAAAGATCAATTTAACATTAAGCGTTGGTGCAAAACGAGCAGACGGTTACCACGATTTAGAATCTGTGATGACTTGCGTAGCTGTAAATGATGTGGTCACGCTGGAAAACGGCTTAGGCGAAGGCGTGGAGACGATTTGTGATTGGGCAGAACTGCCGGTGGATGAGAGCAATTTAGCTTTCAAAGCGGCACAGGTGTTTTTCAAAAAGACGGGCGTTGCCTGCGATGGCTTGAAAATTGTGTTGGAAAAGCATATTCCTATGCAGGCCGGTTTAGGTGGCGGCAGCGCTGATGCAGCCGCTGTGTTGCGTGGGTTGCGTAAGATTTACCGCCCGGATATGCCCGTGGAAGACTTGAAGAACATGGCTGCCGAGGTGGGCAGTGATGTGCCGTTCTGTGTGGGCAGTGAAACCGCTTTGGCGGAGGGACGCGGCGAGAAATTGACGGCATTGCCTCAAATGCCGCTGTGCTGGGTTGTCCTTTGTAAGCCGGACTGTTCGTTTTCTACGGCGGCGATGTATCGAAAAATTGATGAGCAAGGCGTAAATCATAATGGCGATCAGACCTCTATGGTACAAGCATTGCAGAACGGTAGCGTGGAGAAAATCAGCGATGGGATATATAATGTTTTTGAGCAGGTAGTGCCGTCAGACAGCGAAGTTTTCGTGATTAAGAATAAGCTGATAGCATTGGGCGCATTGAACGCTATGATGTCCGGCAGTGGCAGCGCTGTATTTGGTATATTTGCAGAGGAAACTGTGGCGAAAGCGGCATATCAGGCGTTGGAAAAGGAATATCCCCAAACTTTTATCGGTCAATGTGTATAAAAACTGAAAACACCGTCCACAATGTAGACAAATCTACATACGGACGGTGTTTTTATGAAATTGAAATATTGGGAAATTGCGTTGGCAGTAGCGTTGGCCGTGACGGCAATATGGGGTGCGTGGTCATTACAGCGTCAGGATGCGTTGGAGCAGAAGATGATACGCTTGCATGTCATAGCAAATTCTGACTCTGCGGAGGATCAGGAGCTGAAATTGCAGGTGCGTGACGATGTGTTGGCGCAGGCGACAGAGCTCTTGAAACATTCTGATAATATGATTCAGGCGCAACGGCGGATTGACGCAGCATTGCCTGCGATTGAACATACGGCGGCAAAAGAGATTGCTGCGCAAGGCTATGATTATCCCGTAACAGCACGGTTGGAAGAAACCGAATTCCCCACAAAAGAATACGATGGCTTTTCACTGCCGGGTGGCAAGTATTTAGCCTTGCGTGTTGTGATAGGAGAGGGAGCAGGCCATAATTGGTGGTGCGTAGTTTATCCGCCGCTGTGTACTACGGCTGCAACAGATTTACCCAAAACTGCCATAGCCGCCGGCTTGGGTGAAGATGATTTGTCGCTGATCACGGAGGAGGATGCGGGATATGTGTTAAAATTCCGCTCTGTAGAACTGTGGGAAACATTCCGCCAATGGTTAGGGAAGAATTGAATGACTATCAAAAAACCTCTCAGCTTGTGTAAGCTGAGAGGTTTTCTCGCTATTAGGGATGGCAATTACCGCAGGGGTGATAACCCTTGCTGATCAAATCGTTGCGACTGCCGTTGTAAACAGCACGATTTGCATCACTCATTCTTGCGACACTGGCGCAGGAAGAGTAGTGGAAAGCTTTGCTGCTTGTGTTTAATACATAGGAACTTGAAGTCGGAGTAGAGGTGGTAGTAGTGGTAGAATTGCTTATCTTTACTGTGATGGTTTTAATGGCGGAAGCAGATTTATAATTGGCAGTCGAGGCTGCATTGATTTTTACCTTGATGGTATAGGTTCCCGCCTTTGTGCCTTTGGCAATCTTTACTTTGCCGGCACTGCTGACGCTCAAATAACCGCTGCCGGAGTATTTCGAACAAGAGATTTCCATTTTCTGTTCATAGCAATTCTCCTTTATGCTCTGTTCCAGATTTCCCGCTGGATATTTTCGTGAGAGTGTCCGGCAACTCAAAGGCACTTAAATCCATGCGGAAATAGGTGTCGGCGGGATAGTCACGGTTCCAGTTATAAGCGATAATCTGGTCAATATCATCTTCAAACGGAAGATATGCATCGCTCTCCACAAAAACATAGTCCGTTTCGCCGGCATCGGATAAAAACGATTCATCGCAGATCAAAGGTATACCGCTGTCATCAAATAACGATTGCGATGCAGGATGAATTCTCAGTGATTGCTGTCCCAACAGTTCTTTTATGTCGGCAATCATGGCCATGTCACGGCTGACACGGCGATGATTGAAAGAGATTCCTTTGTTGACAGACCAACAGATAATCAGGTTCATAAAGACTCCTTTCAAATGCCAATATTCTTTCTTGTTCAGTATACTTATATTGTTGACCTATGTCAAGAAACGTGAAGGCAGATAGCGTTGCAATGCCGATGGGGTGTATGGTATAATTAAGCCAAAAGTGAGCGTTTAGAGAGTTTTTTCGGACAGTAAATGTGAGATAATCACAGTGAGGTGAAAAGAGATGCTAACGATTTGGATCGGCCGAGCCGGTACGGGAAAAACGAAAAAGATATTGCAAACGATAGAAGCAAGGCGAAATGAGCGGTCGCAGGTTCTGATCGTACCGGAGCATGTTTCCCATGAAGCAGAGGTTGATCTGTGCCAAAGCTGCGGAGACACGGCTTCGCGCAATGCAGAGGTGCTGAGTTTTCGGAATCTGGCCAGCCGTGTGTTGTCGCAAACCGGCGGTCTGTCCGATTTTACGCTGGATAACGGCGGCAAGATTTTAACAATGCGCCGCTGCTTGCAGGAACTGAGTTCTCAGCTTAAGGTGTTTGGCAGACCGTCACAGCGTTCCGCTTTTTTAGAGCAGCTTGTGGTGTTGGCTGACGAGTTTTATGCCTATGAAATCGCCCCGGAAGTTCTTTATCAGCAGGTGCAGGACCTGAACGGTATGGCAGGTGACAAATTGCGTGATCTGGCGCTGTTGTTTGCGGCTTATGACGGTCACCTGCGTGCTGGTGATATTGATACACGCTCCCGTGTTCAGAAATTGCGTGATCGTTTGCCGGATTCTGATTATTTGCAGGATAAGGATGTGTACTTTGACGGTTTTTCTTATTTCAACCGTGTCGAGGAGAGCATCATTTCCGTTATTCTGCAACAAGCTCATGATGTCACAGTAACTCTTTTGGGGGATCAGGGGAATAAGGATCTGTTCGAAAATGCAACGGCGCAGCGTGAACGATTGGTGCGTTTAGCGCAGCAGTTGGGCGTACCTTGCGAAATTGTCTATTTTGCGTCCGATGGTGAGGGAGAGCTGCACCATTTGGAGCAGCATCTGTTTGGCAGTGATACGCCTTGGGAAAAGGATGTGCAACATATCGAGCTTTATGAAGCAGGTACAGCCTTCACCGAGGTGGAGTATGTGGCGTATCGTATTTTGTCGTTGGTGCGAAGTGGGCAGTGCCGTTATCGTGATATTGCCGTGGTGTCTCGCAATATGGATGACTATGCGCCGATTTTAGAGAATGTGTTTGCGCGGGATGGCATTCCCGCCTATATCAGCCGCCGCAGTGATATTTTGGAAAAACCTGCGCTGAAAGTGTTGCTGGGTGCGGTAGACGCAGTGACCGGCGGATTTACTTATGAGGATATGTTCCGTTACCTGAAAACGGGCATGGCAGGTGTCAGCCGCAGTGAATGCGATCGGCTGGAGAACTATGTCATCACATGGGATATTCATGGTACCATGTGGCTGAATGATAAAGCCTGGAGCGCTAATCCTGATGGCTATGGCATGGAGATGACCCTGGAGCGTCAGAAACAGTTGGATGAGGTGAATGCCGTTCGTGGAAAAGTGCGTAAACCGCTTCAGTTGTTGTATGAGGGGATGAAACACAGAAGTACAGCGGCAAATAAAGTGGAAGTGCTTTACACATTTGCGGAGCAAACTAATATCCCCATAACACTGAAAAATAAGGCACAGGCTCTTTTGGAGAGCGGTCAGGTGCAGCTGGCGGAGGAGTACCAGCAACTGTGGAAGATTTTTTGCGATGTGCTGGATCAGTTTGTGGAAATCTTAGGGGAGAGCGAGATTGACGGCGAGGAATTTGCCAAGCTCTTGCGTCTGGTGCTGACACAGTACAGCGTTGGCACAATCCCTGCTACACTGGATCAGGTCAATGTGTCCGAGATCACACGAAATGACCGGCATAATGCCCCGTATGTGTTCTTGCTGGGTGCTAATGACCATGTGCTGCCGCAGGTGGATAAGGGCGGCGGCATCTTAGATACCGAAGATCGAGAACTGTTGCAGCAACAAAATATTTTGCTGTCGAATGCGACATTTGATCCATTGGACAATGAGCTGCAAAATATCTATGCTTGTTTGACACAAGCCGGAGAGCATTTGACGGTGAGTTATCCAAGTACCGATTTGACTGGTAATGAGCTGCGTCCATCGTTTGTGGTGGCACGCATTGCAAAAATATTCCCAAAGCTGCGCTTGCAGCATGAGGATAAGCGATATCGCCAGGTGGTATTATCTACGGCGTTAGAAGCTGCGGGAGAAGAACCTAATGGCGTACTGTGGCAGTACTTTGAGAGTACGGGCCGATATACCGAGCAACTGGAAGCTATGCGCCGGGCTGAGTCTGTACAGCGTGGCAAGCTATCACTGGAGGCTGTGCGGACGCTGTACGGTACCGATATTCGTATGTCAGCGTCTCGTATGGATAAGATCAAACGCTGCCATTTTGGCTATTTTATGCAGTACGGCTTGCGGGCAAAGGAACGCCGTAGTGCCGGATTTGAAGCACCGGAAATAGGCACATTCATTCATTATCTGCTGGAGAATGTCACCCGTGATGTGATGCGCCTGGGCGGCTACGCTGCTGTGGACAGAAAAGACCTGCGAGCCATGGTGCAGCATTATGTGGATTTATACGCTGAAACGGAAATTGACGGCTATCAAGAAAAGAGCGCAAGATTTCGCTATTTGTTCCAGCGTCTGCGTAAGGCGGCCTTTGCTATGGTAGAGAATATTGCCTCGGAATTGGCAGAGTCAGATTTCAGACCGATGGAATTCGAGTTAGCCTTTGGCGGCAAGGATGCGAAGCTCCCGGCGATTACCATTACCGAGGGCGATACCACTATGAGTGTCAGCGGTAAGGTGGATCGAGTGGACGGCTGGCTGCAAGACGGTAAACTATACCTGCGTGTGGTGGACTATAAGACCGGTAAAAAGTCCTTTGATCTTACGGATTTGCAGTATGGATTAGGTATCCAGATGCTGTTGTATCTGTTCACCCTGCGTGATGAAGGATCGACCTATTTTGGTTATCCTATTGTTCCGGCAGGTGTTTTATATTTGCCGGCCCGAGATGAGATATTGAAAGAAGAGCGTGATATTACCGAGGAAAAGCTGGCAGATGCGTTCCATAAAGCTTTGCGCCGCAGCGGCATGGTGTTGCAAGAACCGCAGGTGCTGCAAGCTATGGAGCACAGCGCCTTGGAAAAACCCAGCTATTTGCCGTTGCAGGTCAAAAAGGACGGCACAATTACCGGGGGTGTGGCATCGGCGGCGCAGCTTGGTAAGCTGGGCCAGTATGTCGATCGCTTACTGCATGAGATCACAAGCGAATTGGCCCAGGGTAATATCGATGCAGATCCCTGCAGTCATTCACCGCAGGATAATGCGTGTATGTATTGCGAATTTGCTTCGGCATGCTGCTTTGAAGATGGCCGAGGCAGAGACCGTATGCGCAAGATGAAGTCTGTAAAGCCGGATGAGTTTTGGGCACATGTAGACCGTACGATTGAAAAGGAGGTGTAACACATGGCAATTCAACTGACGAAGGATCAACACACAGCGGTGTATGATCGTGGTGGCAGCCTGCTGGTGTCTGCTGCTGCCGGCTCCGGCAAGACCAAGGTGCTGGTGGAGCGTCTGTTCGCCTATATGGAGCAGAATCATTGCCATGTGGATGACTTCCTGATTATTACCTATACCAAGGCGGCAGCGGCCGAGCTGCGCAGTAAGATCGCTTCAGAACTGAGCAAGCGTGTGGCTGCCCATCCGGAAGATCAGCATCTGCGCCGTCAGATGTTCCGTGTGTATCAAGCGGATATTAAAACAGTGGATGCGTTTTGCGCAGGCCTGCTGCGTGAGAATATCCACTTGCTGCATCATGAAACAGGCAGCCTGACACCGGATTTTCGTGTGTTGGATGAGCAAGAGGCACTGGTGTTGAAAGAACGCGTGCTGAATCAGGTGATGGAAGCTTTTTATCAGCGTGTAGAGCAGCAGGATGCGAAGGCTTTGCAGCTGGCAGAAACACTGGGAGCCGGTCGTGATGATCGAAAGTTGCAGCAGCTTGTGTTGGATGTACATACAAAGATTCAAAGCCATCCACATCCCTTGCAGTGGTTGAAAAAGGTAGAGGAGAACTGGTCAGTTTTGCCTCAGGATCTGGCAGCGTCACCTTATGGTGAGGTCATCATTGCAGACACTTTGCGCCGTGCGGCATTTTGGCATCAGCAATTGATGGATACAGTAAAGTGGTTAGAAGAATGTGAGCCGGTGCATGCGGCATATAGTCCGGCATTTCTGTTGGTGGCGGAACAGTTGCGGCAGTATGCATCCGCCGCCCAGCTTGGCTGGGATGCTCTGTCAGCGATCCAATTGGACTTTCCAAAGCTAAAAGCTGCAAAAGGCGAAGATTTAGAGTATTATAAAGTCCGCGCCAAAACCATTTGGGAGCGCTGTAAGAAGGACTTGAAGCAAATGTCGGCGGTCTATCGTGTCAGTGAAGCGGAGCATTTGCAGGATCTTTCTTATATGGCGCCGGCGATGCAGGCATTGACAGAGTTAACGGCAGATTTTTCCAATGCTTATCAGGCGGAAAAGGTGCGCCGCAACTGTATGGATTTCTCCGATCAGGAGCACTATGCCATTGATATTCTGCTGAACGAGGATCATACTCCTACGGAGCTTGCACAGCAGATTTCTGCCCGCTATGTGGAAATCATGGTAGATGAGTATCAGGATACCAATGAGGTGCAGAACTGTATCTTTGCTGCCATTTCCCGTGAGGGGAATAATCTGTTTACCGTAGGTGATGTGAAACAGAGTATCTACCGCTTCCGCTTGGCGGATCCCGGCATTTTTTTAGAAAAATATCAGACCTATCAGACTGCCGAACAAGCAAAGGAACGGGAAGCACGAAAAGTCTTGTTGTCCCGAAATTTTCGGTCTCGTCAATCGATATTAGCCAGTACAAACTTTGTTTTTCGCAATATCATGTCACCCCAAATGGGTGAAATGAAATACGGGCAGGACGAACAACTCAATTTCGGCGCGGAATATTTCCAGTCCCGTGAAGATGTGGACACGGAGTTCCATCTGATCAGCGTTGCCAACACGGAAGAAGAGGTGTTTGACCGCACCCGGATGGAGGCAAGATTTATAGCCTCACGCATTCGCCAGATGTTGGCATCAAAGTATCCCGTTCAGGATGACGATGGGCAGTTTCGACCCATTAAAGCAGAGGATATTGTCATTTTGATGCGATCTCCGTCTGGCAGGTTAAAAACCTTTACAGAGGCTTTGCAGCAGGAGAATATTCCGTGCTCCAGCGCTGAGGGCGGGGATTACTTCGCTACGATGGAAATTGCCGTGGCATTTTCCTTTTTGCAGATCATCGATAATCCCCATCAGGATGTTCCGCTCATTTCTGTGCTGCGTTCTCCGCTGTTTGGCTTTACGCCTGACCGCTTGGCGCAGGTGCGTGCCGGACAGACAACAGCAGATTTCTATACGGCTCTGTGTTTGGACGAAAGCGAGGATACGCAACAGTTCCTGCAGATTTTAGAGGAACTGCGTGAGAGTGCACGGGATCTTCCCGTGGATCGTCTGACATGGCTGATGTATAGCCGCTGCAATATGTTGGGTGTTTTCGGTGCCATGCATGGTGGGGAAGAACGCAAAAACCACCTATTGGCATTTTATGCATATGCCCAACAGATGGTAAGCGGCGGTAAAAGCAGTTTGTTTGATTTTGTGACTCACCTGCGCAGCACTTTGGAACAAGGCAAACAGCCGCCAATCAGTGCACGTCAAAGTGCCGGCGGCGTGCAAATCATGTCGATCCATAAATCCAAAGGTCTGGAATTTCCTGTGGTGTTCTTGTGCGACTTGCAAAAGGAATTTAACGATACAGACTATAATAAGACGGTTTTGGTGCATCCTGCACTGGGCTTTGGTACAGAATGTGTGGATATTGAACGCCGTATTCACTATAAGACGGTGTCCAAAACTGCCGTATCCATGGCAATGGAGCGTGAGGCCAAGGCGGAAGAAATGCGCATTTTGTATGTGGCCATGACACGAGCCAAAGAAAAGCTTATTATGGTGGACTGCATGAAGTATGCCCGCAAGCATATCAAAAATCTCATCAGTGTGACATCTTGCCCGGTGGAGCCGGAGGCGGTAGGGGCCGCAAAATCATTAGGCGATTGGATCTTGCTGCCATTGCTTAATACGGCAGAGGCAAGTGAAATCTATCGGTGGGCTGATATGCGTCCGGCATCCATCACAGCGGAAGATTGTCACATGACTGTATATCTGTGGGAAAATCCCACGCCTGAAACGCAAGCACTGCATGGCGATGCGGATCAGCAGAAGGAGAAGCAGCTTGTATCACCGGAAGTGCTGGAAAGCATCTATCCGCATCAGGCCGCATGTGCCATACCGACGAAGGTAACGGCAACCCAGCTTAAGGGACGGGAGATCGATCAGGAAATCGCAGAGGGTACGATGGCAGCGCATCTGCCGCTGTCATTTGAAAAGCCTCGCTTTATGCAGTCGGAGCATGGCTTGTCTGCGGCGGAACGAGGCACGGCAATGCATCTTGTTATGCAGTTTTTGGATTTTGCTGAAAGCAGCGAGTTGCAGGTCGAGCAGCGAGTTCGTGAGTTACAGCAACGGCATTTGTTGACACCGGAGCAGGCAGAGGCTATCGATTGCAAAAAAATCGCTGCATTTTTGCAATCACCTTTGGCACAGCGGATCTGTTCGTCGGACAAGGTGTATCGGGAATATCGTTTCGCATTGTTGATGCCGGCAGATATTTACAATAGTGAGGTGTCCGATGAAAAAATGATGCTGCAAGGCGTGGTGGATTGTGCATTTGAAACGCCGGAGGGTCTGGTGATTGTGGACTTCAAAACTGACCATATCAGAGTTGGTGAAGAGGAAGAACGGGCAGAATTGTACCGCGCACAGCTGGATGCCTATGCAGCGGCACTGGAGCGCGTGTTGGAAAGACCGGTAACAGAGAAGATATTGTACTTTTTTGCCACAAATTCTTCAATAAATTTGTAAAAAGCTATTGCAATTTATAACGAAGTGTGGTATTATCACAGTTGCCTTTGTGGATACAAAGGACTGATGAACCAGAAAGGGGTGAACAAGAGCAATGAAGGAAGGAATCCATCCCAATTATCAGCAGACTACTATTAAATGCGCCTGCGGTAATGTGATTGAGACAGGTTCTACGAAGAAGGATATTCGCGTGGAAGTCTGCTCTAAGTGTCACCCGTTCTTCACCGGCAAGCAGAAGCTGGTTGATACCGGCGGTCGTGTTGCAAAGTTCAACAAGCGTTTCGGTTTGGACAAGTAATGACACCAATCAAAAGACTCGCACCAAACGGTGCGGGTCTTTTTTCATATAGTGGATAGGTTTACAATCATAGGAAAGTATACTATAATAGTGCTAAATTCTGATACGAGAGGTCATTATGGAACAAATCACGGAAAAGAAAAGGGATTATGCGGTGCTGGTGGGTTTGCGCTCACCCGTATTGCGTGCAGACAATGCAGATGAAGAGAGCATGGCAGAACTGGGCGCACTGGTGGATACTGCCGGCGGTGAAGTAGTAGGAATGCTGCTGCAAAGCCGTGAAAAGCCGGATCCCCATAGCTTTATCGGTGAGGGTAAGGTGGAGGAAGTAAAGCGCATGGTGCAGGAAGAACAGGCCACCATGGTGATTTTCGATAATGACCTCAGTCCGTCTCAAATTCGAGTATTGACAGAGTTGATCGGTGTGCAGGTAATTGACCGCAGTGGCCTGATTCTCGATATTTTTGCCCAGCGTGCCAAGACAAAGGAAGGCTGTTTGCAGGTAGAGTTGGCGCAGTATCAATATTTGTTGCCCCGCTTGATCGGTATGTGGACCCATTTGGAGCGTCAGGCAGGCACCAGCGGTAAGGGGCCGATTGGCTCAAAAGGCCCCGGCGAAACACAGTTGGAAACGGACCGCCGACATATTCACCGCAAGATCGATAAGCTGAAAGAAGAACTGGAAGAAGTACGCCGTGTGCGTGGTACGCAGCGTGCCCGCCGGATGAAAAACGAGATTCCTGTGGTGGCTATTGTGGGCTATACCAATGCGGGCAAATCTACGCTGCTCAATGCTATCACCGGTGCCGGTATTCCGGCTAATAACCGTTTGTTTGATACGCTGGATACGACAACTCGTTTGCTGACTGTCAGTGATACGTTGGATGTAGTGATTTCCGATACGGTTGGCTTTATTCGCAAGTTGCCCCATCAGTTGGTAGAGGCGTTCAAAGCTACCTTAGAGGAACTGGAATATGCAGATCTGCTGCTGCATGTGATTGACGCATCTCATCCCCAGTGGGAACAGCAAGCGCAGATTGTAGATAACTTGATTCACGAACTGAAGGCGGATCAAATTCCGTGTCTGCGTGTGTATAATAAGGCGGATCTGGCCTTTACCGGTGAGTGGCCCAAGGAAGAAGATGCCGTGTCGATCTCCGCCAAGACCGGCGAGGGGCTGGATCATTTGATGGAAATGATCGACCGCAAGTTGGATAAAGGGACACGCCGTGTCACGATCCATTTACCTTATGATAAGGCCGGCGCATTGGACGGCTTATATCGAGAGGCTAAGGTGGAAAGCGTGGAATATGGTGCGACCATTGATGTGGTGGCAGTTTGCACACCTCGTATCATGGGCCAGATGAAGGACTATATTGAAGGCTGGGTTGAGCCAAAAGAAGAGTGGGAGTAAAGCACATGGCAGAAAAGATATTCCGAGTGCCGTTTGAAACGGCCGAATCGGAGTTTGTGGAAAAGCGATCTCGATTTATCGGCCATGTGTGGCGCGTGGACTCCGAGGAAGAGGCTATGGCACTGATCAAGGAGATGAAAAGCCGCTATTATGATGCCCGCCATAACTGCTGGTGCTATCGTTTGGGGAAAAACACTGCCCGATACAGCGATGACGGTGAGCCGCAGGGAACAGCCGGACAGCCGATGCTCAAAGTATTTGAACGGGAAAATGTCACCAATGTGTGTTGCGTTGTGACACGCTATTTTGGCGGTGTGCTGTTGGGTGCAGGTGGCTTGACCCGTGCCTACAGTAAGAGTGCTAAAGATACATTATCTGTTGCCGGAGCGGCTACTATGGGTGAATGGATGCAGGCAATGCTGCCGTGTTCATACGCCATGTTGGAGCGAGTGAAACTGGAGATTGCAGCCCTCGACGGTAGGATCGACAATATCAGCTATGGCGCTGACATTACGCTGGAATTATCTGTTCCGTTAGAAAAGAAGTCAGCTTTGCAGCAACGGCTGACAGAACTTTCTGCCGGCAGCCTGGAACTTATTGAACTTGGCAGTAGTTATCGCCCCGGACCGAGAGAAGAAGTAAAATAAAAAGGAGTCTGAAATGATGCACATTTCAGACTCTTTTTTCATGCGTCTTTATGATGTTGTAATACCCAGTGCCGCACATAGGCGAGGAACAGCCAGGTAGAGCGAGAGCAGTTTTTGCGATCTTTTACGCATATACCGATGTTGCGATAAAATGGCTGCGGCAAGCGGCTTTGTGCCAGAGGATAAGGGGAATGTTGGAGCATTAGTTCCGGCATAAGACTGATGCCGAGTCCCTGAGCTACCATTGCCATAATGGTTTGATCGTCTTTTACTGTGTATTGTACATTGGGATGGATACCCAATGTGTCAAAAACAGCACCAATTTCGTAATCGCCGCCCTCATCTAACTGAATAAACGGCAAACGGGCCAACGCATCCAAGGGAAAGGGGTCACGACCGGCCAACGGATGGTTGCAAGTGGTAATCACTTTCCACTGATCCCGATCCAGTAACCAAGCGTCTAATTTTAGCGAACCGGGCAAACTGATAAAGCCACAGTCGGCGCGCCCTTCGTTGACCCATTGTTCAATTTCGTGGTCGTCACCTTGCATTAACTCAAATTCAATATTAGGGAATTCTTCGTGAAAGGATTTTAAGATATAAGGCATCCATTGCAGAGAAACACTGGTAAAAGTGCCTACCCGAACCAAACCGGTATCCAAATTTTTGAGGTCTTTTGCGGTTTCTTCCATTTTGTGTTGAATGTTGCAAATTTCCTGAAAATAGGGGAGAAGTTTTCGGCCATCAGCAGTCAGTGTTACACCACTGCGGTTGCGCACCAGTAGGGAGAGTCCCAACTCATCTTCCAACGATTGAATGGTATGGCTGACTCCGGATTGGGTAAAACCTAATTCTTTTGCCGTCTTAGTGAAATTACCGCTCTGTACGGTATGAAGAAATACTTGATATTTGCTGATGCTCATATAACCACTTCCTTCACTACTTATTATAAAGGATAGAAATTTGTTTGACAAGCAATATTACATGAGAAAAACGAATGAAAACCATGAAAAACATTTGCTTTACAAATGAAGAAATGCGGCATATACTCATATAAAGAGAATATAAGGACATTTTTGCTCAATACCTCCTTCTAGTTGAGCGGGTCCTTATTCATATAAAGAAGATCACGGCTAAATATAGCCGTGATCTTTTCTATATATTTATATAATAAAGATAGAATATAAAAAGCCGCCTGATGGCGGCATTTTTAACTGAATTATGTAATATGCTTTTTGATGGCAGCAAAAGTATTGTCGCTGATCACATGTTCAATGCGGCAAGCATCTTCAACAGCGATGTCCTCCGGAACACCTAATGAAACTAATACTTTTGTCAACAGAGTATGGCGTTCATACATTTTTTCGGCAATTTCCCGTCCGGTGTCCGACAGGGAAATGGCACCGTTTTCTGCAACTTTGATATAGCCGCCGGACTTTAGCAGACCAACAGCCCGGCTGACACTGGGCTTTGAATAGCCCATGTGTTCGCTGATGTCAATGGCACGTACAACAGATTGCTTTTGAGACAGCACCAGTATGGTTTCCAAATACATTTCGCCGGATTCCTGCAATTGCATGAAAACACCTCCCCAAAAGGTTACTGTTACCATAGCATAAATAGCGAAAAAACGCAAGTTACTTTTTGCTAACTATTTTGTGAAAAGGGGTTGACAACCTGGTTAGCCTATGCTAACATGTTGGTTAGATAAAGCTAACTGTAGAGGTAGAAAGATGACATTAAATGAGTTAAAAGTAGGCGAAAGCGCTGTTATCAGCCAAGTGGGTGGTGAAGGGGCATTGCGGTGTCGCCTGTTGGATATGGGATTGATACCACACACAAAGATCGTGCTGCAAAAGGTAGCACCAATGGGTGACCCTATTGAAATTCGTGTGCGTGGCTATGAATTAACGCTGCGAGTAGAGGATGCGAAAAAGATTGAAATTGAGGAGGCGAAGAGAGCATGAACTTTGCTTTGGTAGGTAATCAGAATTGTGGCAAAACAACGCTCTTCAATGCCTTGACGGGATCTAATCAACATGTGGGCAATTTTCCCGGTGTAACGGTGGATCAAAAGTCCGGTGAGATTCGGGGGCAGAAGAATTGCACGGTGGTAGATTTGCCCGGTATCTATTCTCTGCGCCCTTATACGCAGGAAGAAATTGTATCAAGGGACTACATATTGCAGCAGAAGCCGGATGGCATTATTAATATTGTGGATGCCACCAATATTGAGCGCAATCTATACTTGACATTGCAGCTTTTGGAGTTGCGTGTGCCGATGGTGCTGGCGCTGAATATGATGGATGAAGTGTATGCCAATGGCGGTACGATCGATATCAACAAGATGTCGAAGGCGTTGGGCATTCCCGTAGTGCCAATTTCCGCTGTGAAAGGGGAAGGCGTCTCTGAGCTGATAGATCAAGCGATTCATGTTGCCCAGGGACGAATTGCCCCGGCTGTGTATGACTTTTGCCAAGGCGATTCTGCCGTACATCGCTGTATCCATGCGGTAGTGCATTTGATTGAAGACCATGCCGAAAAAGTTGGCGTTCCTGCCCGATTTTGCACCACAAAACTGATTGAGGGCGATGACCCTACTGTGGCAGAAACGCTGGGCTTGGACCGCAATGAGCAGGAACTGCTGGAACACTGTATTGTGCAGATGGAAACGGAGGGCGGACTGGATCGTAATGCAGCTCTGGCAGATATGCGGTATACCTTCATCGAAAATGTGGTGGAGGATTCCGTTATTAAGTGCCATGAGAGTAAGGAGCACCTGCGCTCGGTCAATATGGACAAGATCCTGACGGGAAAATATACTGCCATTCCGGTGTTCTTGGGAGTTATGCTCTTTATCTTTTGGATGACCTTCGATGTCATAGGGCAACGGCTGTCTGATTGGCTGGCAATGGGAATTGATGGTTTGACCGGCATAGTAGATCAGGCGCTGACAGCGTATGGCATCAATCCGGTGGTGCAGAGTCTGGTGATTGACGGCATCTTTGCCGGTGTGGGTAGTGTGCTGAGTTTTCTGCCTATCATTGTGACGCTGTTTTTCTTTCTTTCTATTTTGGAAGATACCGGATATATGGCGCGAGTAGCCTTTGTGCTGGACAAGCTGTTGCGTAAGATTGGCCTGTCAGGCCGCAGCATTGTACCGATGCTGATTGGCTTTGGCTGCTCTGTGCCGGCTATTATGGCAACTCGTACAGTGTCCTCTGACCGTGACCGCAAAATGACAATTTTGCTGACACCCTATATGAGTTGCTCCGCAAAAATTCCTATTTACGCATTTTTCACCGCAGCTTTCTTTGCAAGATATAAGGCATTGGTGATGATCGGATTGTATGTTCTTGGTATCTTAGTAGGAATTGTGGCAGCCTTAGTGATGAAGTCCACCATGTTCCAGGGCAAGCCGGTGCCATTTGTCATGGAATTACCCAATTATAGATTGCCGTCGGCAAAAAGTGTGGGACTCTTGTTGTGGGAAAAAGCAAAAGACTTTTTGCAGCGTGCCTTTACGGTGATTTTCTTGGCAACAATTGTGATTTGGTTCTTGCAGAGCTTTGATGTTCGTCTTAATGTGGTGACCAACAGCGCCGATAGCTTGTTGGCCCTGATCGGACAGTGGATTGCCGAGATATTCAAACCCTTAGGCTTTGGTGACTGGCGTTGCGCTACAGCGTTGATTTCCGGCTTTGTAGCCAAGGAGACGGTGGTCAGCACGCTGCAGGTATTGATGCCCGGAGCAGCCATTTCTGCACTGTTTACCATGCGTAGTGCGGTCAGCTTTTTGGCGTTTACGCTTTTGTATACGCCTTGTGTGGCGGCAGTTGCAACTATTCGCCGTGAGTTGAATTCCTTGCTGGCTACTGTAGGCGTGATTGTGATGCAGTGCGGTGTTGCGTGGTTCATTGGCTGGATTGCCTATATGATAGGTGGTTTGCTATGACTTGGCGTGATGTGGTTATTTTGTTGATCATTACAGTGTCGGTAGTGGTGTCGGTGCATTCTTTGCGCATATGGCGAAAGAAGGGCAAAGGCTGCTGTGGTAGTTGCAGCGGCTGCACAAAATGCTGTGATAGGAATGAAAAGTAATAATAAAACCCCCCGATATCTCTGGTCAGATATCGGGGGGTTAATATCTATGAATATGTGAATAGATCCAAAGTCATATCAGACCTGCTTCGGAGGATAAGCAGGATCTTTGTTTTCGATTGTTTCTTCTGTCAATGCATCAATCTGCTCAATGTCAACCTTTTTAGGAATGAACAAGCTCATCAGCATAGCAACAACAAATACACCGGCCACGGAGTTGCCGGCAAAGATATCGCCGATGACAGCGGGCATATGCTGGAAGAACGTGGGGACAAAAGTAACGCCGATACCAACGCAGAAGGAAGTAGCTACAATTAAAGTGTTGCGCTGATCCATGCCGCACTGAGACAGCATTGTGACACCGGAAACAATAATAGCACCGAACATAATAATGGTGCAGCCGCCTAATACGCAAGCGGGAAGAGTGGAGAAGAAAGCACCGATTGGGGGGAACAGACCAGCCAGTATTAAAGCCAAGGCACCAAACATAATGGTGAAACGATTTACAACTTTAGTCATAGCCACCAAACCTACGTTTTGGCTAAATGAGGTGATGGGAGGGCAGCCAAAGATGCCACCAGACAAAGCGGACATGAAACCGTCGCAAGCCAAAGAACCGGAAACCTCACGCTCGGTGATATCACGGCCCAAACCGCCGGTGCAAACTGCGGTCGTATCGCCGATGGTTTCAGCGGCAGATACCAGGAATACCAAAGTCACAGATACGATAGCGCCGATGTCAAACTTGGGTGTGTAAGCGCATAATTTGGGCAGCGCAATCAAACCCATCTCATCAATGGTGGACTTCATGGCGGCAAAATTCACCATGTCAGGAGCTACACCTGTTATAGTAAATACCACAGCTACGACATAACCAACGACCAAACCGAATAAAACATAAAGTTGCTTCCAAAAGCCCTTAGCCAGGCAATTGAAAATCAAGCAAGACACTAAAGTAATGGTAGCAACGACCAAGTTTTGCCAGCTGCCGAAATCGGCAGATCCGGCGTCACCGCCGCCAAAAGAAGTAATGCCAGTAGACAGAAGGCTGAAACCGATGGCGGTAACAACGCAGGCGGAAACAACAGGAGCCACAAATCTGCGCCAATACTTGGCAGTCAAGCCTAACAAACCTTCAATACATCCGCCTACGATAATGGCACCAATCATAGTGCCGTAATCTTTTGCTGCAAGACCCATCATCGCAGCCAGGAAAGTGAAACTCAAGCCCATCACAACGGGTAGGCGAGATCCTACACGCCAAATTGGGAACAACTGAATCAGAGTACCCAAACCGGCTACCAACATGGAAGCCTGAATCAAGCGAGCGATGTCAATGTCAGTGAAAGCGACTCCGTTATACATAGCAACACCGGCGATGAGCATAACGGGGGTGACGTTAGCCACAAACATGGCCAGTACATGCTGCAAGCCAAAGGGGATGGCCTTCCCGACAGGTACACGTCCGTCGAGCTTGTAGATATTATCTACAGATACATCTTGTTGATTTTTTTTCATAACAGAAACCTCTCTTTAAGTAGTTTTGAAAGGACTGTGTGCGCAACAAGAAAAGTCACACAGTTTACCCTTTCAAACAAAATAGGCCTTGATTTTATCATAACTATACAAGATTTGCAAGAGAAAATGCGGAATTTTGGAGAATTATTGAATAAAAATGCAAATTATGATGGCGAAAACCTAACTGCAGGCAGGCAAAAGGCGGCAAACGATGATACTGCAAGGTAAAGAGTTAAAACCTGCACATACTATAAAGGCGGCATAAAAGAGCTTGTTGTTGACTTTCATATTTGGTTATGCTACATTATAACTTGCTTAATGCCATGCATATGGTAGCGGGAGACCCAATATTGGGGTGAATCCAATGCAAATTGGTAGGAAACCTTCTGTTCCGAACCCGACAGCTAATCTCGTCAGCGTTAGAAGGAATGGCGGATGCATTGTGTCCAAATATTACATTCTTACGCTGTGCCGGTTGCACAGCGTTTATTTTTAAATAGAAAGCCGGTATTGTGATGAAAGAAAAGTTATTGAGATTCTTCATAGGAAAGCCGCTGAATGACGCAGAATTAAGTGGTGAAAAGTTTAATGTATTGTGGGGCATTCCCGTGTTTGCCAGCGATGCAATTTCATCGGTAAGCTATGCCGGTGAAGAGATTTTGTTAGTGCTGATACCGGCATTGGGTATGGCAGCATACGGAAAGTTTTTACCGGTAGTGGCGGCCATTATTGCACTGTTGGCTATTTTGGTGTTTTGCTATCGTCAGACGATCGATGCCTATCCCCAAGGTGGCGGTGCATATATTGTAGCGGACGATAACCTGGGCCAAAAACCGGGCTTGGTAGCTGGCGCAGCGTTGATTTTGGGATATATTTTGACGGTGGCGGTCAGCGCTTGTGCCAGCGCTGCTGCGGTGACCTCCGCATTTCCTGAGGTGCTGCCGTATAAAGCGCTGATAGCCTTTGCGTTGATTTGCTTGCTGACCTGGGGCAATCTGCGTGGCATGAGAGAGTCGGCAGTGATGTTCGGCGTGCCGACATATCTGTTTATTTTGACGATGATTGCGTTGATCGTAACGGGCCTGATTCGCTATCTTTCCGGTGCATACACGCCGGAAGAGCAGGTAATCGTGAGCCAGAACGCAACGGATACATTGCTTTTCGTACTGCTGCGGGCGTTTGCATCTGGTTGTACGGCTTTGACCGGCGTGGAAGCCGTATCCAATGGCGTGCCGAATTTCCGTGATCCGGCACCGAAGAATGCAAAAAAGGTGCTTATCGCCATGGCGGGATTTGTCTGCATCGTTTTCCTGGGTGTCAGCGTACTGATTTGCCTGTATCGCATCGTTCCAAATGAAGAGGCTACGGCAGTCAGCCAGTTGGCAGCAGCGGTATTTGGCCGGAGCAGTATTATGTATTTTGTGGTGCAGTTGATGACGGTGATTATCCTGGCGTTGGCCGCTAACACTGCTTTTGCCGGTATGCCTTTGTTGATGGCTTTGATGGCTAAAGATGGATATCTGCCTCGACAGTTGGTATCCCGTGGTACGCGTTTAAACTTCTCAAATGGTATTTTGCTGCTATTCTTTGCGGCATCTGTTTTGGTATTTGCCTTTAATGGCGATCAGCATTTGCTGTTGCCGTTATACGCAAGCGGTGTGTTCATTTCTTTCCTGCTAAGCCAGTTGGGAATGTTGATTCATTGGAAACGAAATAAAGGCGATCGTTGGCAAGTAAAAATGCTTGTCAATGGACTCGGTACAGTGATTACGGGTGTTACACTGGTCATTATTGTTATTATGAAGTTTACCAGTGGTGCTTGGGTCACATTGTTGTGCATTGCCTTGTTAGTGTGGTTGATGTTAAGCATCAAAAAGCACTATACGGCTGTGGCAGATGATTTGCAAATTTCCTCTGTAGATGAGGCTTGCGAAATCTTGAGCCGTGTAAAACCGGGTAAAGCAATTTTGCCGGTGCAGAGTTTGAGCCGCTCGTTTGTAAAAACGTTGCATTATGCACTGAGTTGTGGATTTGAAGAAATTGAACTGTACCATGTAGGCGCCAATGAAGCAAGGGCCTTGCAGCTCAAGGAAGAGATTGAGAGCCTGGGCTTGAATGTAACCTTTGTCTATGAACTGACAGCCTATCGTAATGTAAACTATGTTTTACTGCGGCACATCAAACAGCAAGCTGACTTGCTGCACGAGCAGCAGAATTTAACGGTGATGATGGGTGCCTTGGTGGTTGGCAATCCGTTTAAGAAGTTATTGCACAACCAAACAACCCAGCGCTTGACGAAGAAGATGGAGCGATACAGAAATGTATCTGTATTTACCGTTCCTTATTTGATCTAAAACAAAAACAGCGAGTAGATAGTCTACTCGCTGTTTTTGTTTTGATATTAAGTTATTCTTGCTGTTTGTTTTTTTGAGCATCTGCTTGTAGAGATTTTTCCATAGCCAATAGAGCAAAACAATAACCGGAAGGATATTGCTTTATCTGACCTGCCAAAAAGCGCATTTGCCGATCAGCGGCATCCTGCCATTGTGTATCATCTGAGAGTTGGGTCAGAGATTCCAACACCATGGCAGCCACAGAATTGCCGGAGGGCATGGCACCGTCATAAGTTTCTTTGGGACGGGCAATCAATTGCTGTGCATCGTGAGCAGTCAGATAATATCCGCCGTTTTTATCCTCGAAGAAGTCTATCATCTGCTTGGTACGATAGATAGCAGCATCTAAATATTGAGTATCCTCGGTGATTCGGTAGAGTATCAGCAGAGCTAACGCATAGACGGCATAATCGTCCAATAGTCCGGCATTGGCAGCTTCACCATCCCGAAAACGGACAAATAGGCGGTTATTTGCATCGGTCATATTAGATTCTATAAATTGTTGTATGGCAATAGCTGAGTCGATATAGCTTTGTTCGGCAAGCTCCTGTCCGCATTGCGCCAAAGCGATGATGGTCCATGCATTCCAGGCAAGCAGGATTTTATCATCTGTGTGCAGGTGATAGCGTTTTTTGCGGTATGCGTACAGCTTGTTGAGCCTGGGGTCATAAAAAGACCAGGCATTTTGAGGAGAATGAATAAGATTAGGGATACTATTGTGCTCATCAATTCCGTACAGACGACAGAATTCCGAGCCATCCTGTTCACCCAGCGCATCATTTATATCACGAGGCGTGAATTTATAAAACTTACCCTCTACACCTTCGCTGTCAGCATCCTGACCGCAATAGCAGCCTCCGCAGGGAGCACGCAATTCACGGAGTATATAATCTGCTGTTCTTCGAGCGATATCGGCATAGAGGTGGATCTGAGTTCGCCGATAGGCATCTGTATACGCCATAATGAGCAGAGCATTGTCATATAGCATCTTTTCAAAATGGGGAACCAGCCATTTCGCATCTGTGGAATATCGAGAAAACCCACCGCCAATTTGATCGAAGATACCACCGCAAGCCATGGCACGCAGTGTAGTGGTTGCCATTTCCGTGCCACTTTGTTTTTCGTACTGCATGAGGAATAGCAAATTGTGTGCAGCGGGAAATTTAGGTGCTGCGCCGAAACCACCCCACTGGGCATCAAAGGTGTTATATAATGACTGATATGCTGCGTCTAACAGTTCTTTGTCCGGCTGACCAGACTCAGAATGAGGTGTGTTGAGAATGGCTGTGATCTGATTTGCGTTTTTTTCTAAAGCACTGCGATCACTGTGCCAGATTTTAGACACCTGTTGCAGAAGATCGGACAAACCGTAAAGATCGCCGCGATTGTTTTTAGGCAGATATGTTCCGGCAAAGAATGGTTTACCGTCGGGTGTCATGAGGATCGTCAAGGGCCATCCGCCGAACCCGGTCATAAGCTGGCAGGCTTGCATATACACAGCATCAATTTCCGGATGCTCTTCTCGGTCTACTTTAATGCTTACAAAATGCGCATTGAGGATTTGGGCAATGTCTGTGTCTTCAAAGGACTCGTGCGCCATGACATGGCACCAGTGGCATGTGGAATAACCAATGCTTAGTAAAATGGGTTTATCTTCGCACTTCGCTTGTTCAAATGCTTCCTCGCACCAAGGAAACCAATTGACGGGGTTATCCTTGTGCTGTAGCAAATAAGGTGATTTTTCCTGCGATAACCGATTAGCCATATAGAAATCCTCCTTGCTTTCGTTAGGCTATCATCTATTTTCCCCTGCACGGTGGAGTATCATACATTGAGGAGAGAATGATGTATTGTAAAAAAGAGGAAATATAAGTATAATGTAACTGTAAAGCATAGTAGAGGAGCAAGAGGTGCAGTTTATGAATGGCAAAAAAGAGAACCAGCGTCGTATGGCGCTTTCACGCCGTCATAGTTTACAGCCGACGAAACGGGAACGGGCGAGCAATGTCATTTGCAGACAAATCATGCAGTTGCCTGAAGTGTACCAAGCAAAGGTAATTCTTAGCTATATGGCTATGCCTGATGAACCAAATCTTGCCGAGCTGCACGAAAAATTATGGCGAGAAGGAAAGGCGCTTGCATTTCCAGTAACAGAGGGAAGAGGTATAATGCATGCTGTGAAGGCTGAAAGACATGGCCAATGGCGCATAGGACACTATGGAATTTGCGAGCCGATAGGGGAAACGGTAAATCCTGCTGTAATAGATTTGGTGATTGCACCATGTGTGGCATTTGATGAGCAGTGTCATCGCTTGGGACATGGCGGTGGATATTATGACCGCTTTTTGAATACTTGTCCGCAAGCTGCTTGCATTGTTGCTGCATTTGATGTGCAGAAATCGGATGAGGTGTGCGTAGAAATGCATGACCGAACAGTTGATAAGGTGATTACTGAAACATATATTTTTAGCAAGGAGAATAATGATGGATTTAAAGGAAAAGACATTAAAAAGTGAAGAAATATACCACGGCCGTATTATTCGTGTGGAGCGAGATGAGGTAGAATTACCGAACGGAAAGACCGGCGTGCGTGAAGTAGTGCGCCATCCGGGTGGTGTCGGTATTCTGGCATTGGATGACGATTTTTGCGTGCCTATGGTGCGGCAGTATCGCTATGCATTTTCCCGTGAGCTGTGGGAAATTCCGGCGGGTAAACGGGAGATCGGTGAAGAACCGCTGGAAACGGCAAAGCGTGAATTGTTGGAAGAGGTAGGAGCAACGGCAGAACGCTGGCTCCCGTTGGGTGAGATTATTGCGTCACCCGGCTGTTATGATGAAACCTTGCATCTCTTCTTGGCTCGGGGATTGACTTTTGACGAGAGCCAGCCGGATGAAGATGAATTTTTGAAAGTGGCAAAAATTCCATTTACAGAGCTGAAAGATATGTGCTTATCTGGCGGCATTCAGGATGCCAAGACAATCATTGCCGTGCTGAAAGCAAAAAACCTGATGGGCATTTGAGTATATTCGTGTGTCATAAAAAGATAACAATCGCCACAGTGATGAGTTTTATCACTGTGGCGATTACTTGGTGCTTTAAGCGCAAATAAGAAAAACCTTGAAGCCGAAAAGGCTTCAAGGTTTTTTGCTGTTATGAGCGAATAAAAAAAGAATAGCAAAACCCGCCGAAATTCATCATTTCAGCGGGTTTCCGTGGTCGGAGAGAGGAGACTTGAACTCCCGGCCTCTTGGTCCCGAACCAAGCGCGCTACCAGCTGCGCTACTCCCCGTCAGCCTTTTTATTATATTGATTTTCCCTTTCACTGTCAAGAGTAAAATGCCATGTCTATTTGCTTTTTTTGCGGCATAGGTTATAAGACACAGCAAAGGAGGAACGGACATGACACCTAAGCAACGTGAAGCAATACGTGGTGGAAAGCGCTTGCAGCAACAGCGTCAGAGAACTGAAAGCAGAACCCAACGGCCCAAATCGGGCGGCAGGCGTGAGGTGCCGGAAAGAAAGGGCAGTAAGCGTCGGTTGTTTCAATTGATCGTAAGCGGTATGATTTTAATCGTTGTTGTCGGTGTAAAGTTCATATCACCGCAAACGATGGAGCAATATCGTGATGATATTTTGCGGCTTATGGGAGAGAAAACAGATTTTGTATCGGTGTTTTCTGCTGTAGGCAAAGCTGTGGGCAGCGGTGCTGTCAGTAATGCGTTGGATGAAGCGTATACAGCGGTATTCGGCAGTGATAAGGTAGTAGAGGAAGAAACAAATCAGAAGACTTCTGAGCAAAAGCAAGAAAAAAAGCAGAAAGATGCAGAGAATTCCACAGATAAAAAGCAGGAAAAATCTGAGGAAAAGGAAGATGTGGAAAGGGTTGTTTATACAAATAAAAATCTACCGGAAAAGGTGGAACTTTTCCAGCAGGTTTTGGGTTTTACCTGTACAAATCCGGTAGAAGGGGAAATTTCATCTGAGTTTGGACTCAGAAAGCATCCCATCAAGGGGGATAACCGCTTTCATTATGGCATAGATATTGCAGCAAAAAAGGGTACTACGATTGGCAGTTTTGCTGCTGGCACAGTAACGGCAGTGGGAGATAGTTCCGAGCTGGGCAAGTATGTAACCGTTGCCCATGACAACAGCTATGTAACTTTGTATGCCCACTGCAGTAAGATTTTAGCATCTTCAGGCCAGCGTGTGAAGATAGGTGATCCCATTGCTGAGGTAGGGCAGATCGGTGATGCTACCGGTCCACATCTGCACTTTGAACTTCACAAAGAGTCCGTCTATTTGAATCCGATTTATTATGTTGCATATTAAAAAGACAAAATTAAAAATTTCCGCTGCAGCGCCGGTCTTGTTAGCAGCGCTTATATGGCTGTCATCACCGTTGTTATTGTCGGCAGTTTTGCTGGCAGCTATATGTCATGAGCTGGGGCATTACGCTGTTTTGCGCCTGTTAGGTGGACAGGTTGAGTCCATTACGGTAACCATGTTAGGCGCTGAAATGAGAATAGCGCCGACGCACCCTCTGTCTTACGGTGGGGAACTATTAGCGACTCTTGCAGGGCCAGCGGCTAATTTGCTTTTGGCACTGCTTTTCGGGTTAGGAGGGCATTTTGCCCCTGTACTATATCTTTTCTCCGGAGTCCAGCTCATATTGGGGGCATTCAATCTGCTGCCGATTACGCCATTGGATGGCGGAAGCCTTTTTTGGATAGCCATAGCATGGTTTACAGAGCCCTATACGGCAGATCGTGTGACGGCAGATATGGGAGTTGTTGTGTCATTTCTGCTGCTGTCGGTTACAGCGTTCTTGGGCTGCCGATTTGGTAACGGCGGCTTTTTGGTGCTAATGGCATTGTGGCTGACGATTCTGTCCGTGCAGCGGAGGCTGCATCTCACATAAAATACTTGCGCAAGGGGAAACGGTCGAAGAAGACCCAGTGCTTTTCGTAGAAAGCGGAAAATCTGCTGATAATCCAACCATTGATCAGAGCGCAGAAAATGGTACCCAGTTTGACACCCTCAAAATGCCACAGACCGAAAATCAGAAAACTCATGATAATACCGATGATGCAGCTGGTGCAGTCATATCCGGTTTTGAATTTGTTGATATTTACATTAAAATGTGCAGAAACTTCTTTGACGAACAGCTCATAAACTTCCGGTGAAATATAGGTATGGAACATGGCGGATACACCTGCCGAGCAGAACAGCATACCCACTACATAGTAGATGATACGCAGCCATAAAGTATCGGTGGGCAGTGCAGTAGCTACCAGCATAAAGCCATCCAGCACGAAGCCGTAGATCACTGCGGTCACGAAAGAAAAAAGAAAGGACAAGCGGAAACGCCGGAGAATCAGTGTCATAATAAGCAACAGTACCGCTTGGAAACAGTATTCTGCCATACCGAAGGTAAAAAATGACCAGATAGGAGAGAGCCAACGATAGAATAAGTAGGCGGGAGCAACGATCATAGACATACCTAAATCGCCTTTTTCCATCAGGACAACGCCCCATGCAACAAATATGATGCCAAACACATAGGCAAGTTCAGTGCTGAATTTTTTCTTCATAATCAAATGTCCTCCTAAAAAGCAAGCTTTTCTCGTTTGAATACAGAAACGAGAAAAGCTTATTTTCAGTATATCATATGTGTCAAGATATGTTGTAAAAGGAAAAAAGACTTGTCAAATTGGTGCGTAAAGGGTAAAATAAAGTGCTATATTATTTTATGACAGGAGAAACACTGTGGATAAAAGGTTAGAACGAATCCTGCCCCGTGTGCAGAAACCGGCACGATATGTGGGCGGCGAATATAACGCAGTCATTAAGGATAAGAAGGATGTAGATACCCGCATTGCATTCTGCTTTCCTGATACATACGAGATTGGTATGTCAAATTTGGGCATGCGGATTCTGTATGGCATCATGAACAATATCCCCGGCGTATGGTGTGAACGTGTGTTTGCACCCTGGGGCGATATGGAAGAGGAGATGCGTAAGGCAGGAATGCCGCTATTTGCATTGGAGTCCGGCGAGCCGATTACCGACTTTGACATTGTGGCATTTTCGGTGGGCTACGAAATGGCATTTACCGGCATTCTCAATATGCTGGACCTGGCCAATATTCCTCTGCATAGTGCTGAGCGTACGGAGTTGACCCCGTTGGTGATTGCCGGCGGTACGGCTATGTATAATGCCGAACCGATTGCCGATTTTATTGATCTGGTGTCGTTGGGCGAAGGCGAAGATATTACCGTTGAATTGGTAGAACTGCACCGTAAGGCTCGCGAAGAGGGATGGAGCAAACCTAAGTTTCTGCGTGAAGCAGCCAAATTAGACGGCATTTATGTGCCGAGCTTGTATGAGATCAGCTACCATGATGATGGTACGGTAAAGGAAATT
>JAZLJB010000009.1:0-35930 GCA_045617685.1 Vescimonas sp. | reverse complement strand
CAAGCCCACCATCGGCGCGTTGCCCACGATACCGGCACTGTTGCCGGCCACATAATGCTCAATGGGATTGCGCCCGATGACGCCGCTTTCCACCAGCTTTTCGCAGGCCAGTGCCATGGGCACAAAGCCGCCGGTAACGCTGGCCGTGCGGGTGCCGCCATCGCCTTCCAGCACATCGCAGTCGATGGTGATGGTGCGCTCGCCCAACAGCCCCATATTCACGGCAGCTCGCAGGCTGCGGCCGATCAGACGCTGAATTTCCGCACTTCTGCCGGACAGCTTCAGCTTATCCACATCACGGCGAGAACGCTCCCGGTTGGCTCGGGGCAGCATGGAATACTCCGCCGTGACCCAGCCGTGACCGGGCTTGACATGGGGCGGTGTGCGCTCCTCCACCGAGGCGTTGCACAACACCATGGTATCACCACAGCGTATGAGAACGCTGCCCTCGGCAAACTTGATAAAGTCCGTGGTCATGCTGACCGGACGCAATTCGTTATTCTGTCTTCCGTCTTGACGACTCATATTCTCATTCCCCTCTGTCAAACAATAATATCCGCTGCAAATTCCTCAGGATCAAAGGGTTTCAAGTCCTCAATCCCCTCGCCGAGGCCCACATACTTCACGGGTACGCCCAGCTCCTGCGCAATGGCTACCACGATGCCGCCCTTAGCCGTGCCGTCCAGCTTGGTCAGAATGATACCCGTCAGGCCGGCCGTTTCCTTGAACTGGCGTGCCTGAATGAGTCCGTTCTGTCCGGTGGTGGCATCCAGCACCAGCAGCACTTCCTTGTCCGCATCCGGGCATTCACGGTCGATGATCTTACCCAGCTTGCCCAGTTCGTTCATCAGGTTCTGCTTATTATGCAGGCGGCCTGCCGTGTCGCACAGCACCACATCCGTGCCTCGTGTCTTAGCGGCCTGCAGCGCATCAAACAGCACTGCACCGGGATCGGCGCCCTCATGCTGGCGGACGATCTCCACCTGAGCACGGTTCGCCCAGATTTCCAGCTGATCGGCAGCGGCGGCACGGAATGTATCACCGGCGCACAGCAGCACCTTCTTGCCATCGTTTTTCATCTGATTGGCAATCTTGCCGATGGAGGTGGTCTTACCCACGCCGTTGACGCCGATAAATAGCGCCACACCGGGTTTGGTATTCAGGTGCAGAGCGCCATCGCCCACTTTCAGGCGGTTAACTAAAATCTGACGCAGCGCAGCTTTGACCTCATCGCCCGTCTCCAGACGGCGCTGATACACCACGGCACGCAGATCCTCCACGATGGCAACGGACAAGGACATACCCACATCCGCCAAAATCAGCGCTTCTTCCAGCTGTTCATATAATTCCTCGTCGATCATATCCCATGTAATGGAATCGAACCACGCTTTTTTAATCTTTGCAAACAGTCCCATGTGGCTACCTCACTTTACTTGATTTTCAATTCCTTGGCCATATCGTTGAGATTGATGGTCAGGATGCGGCTGACACCACGCTCCTGCATGGTCACGCCGTACAGCACATCCGCCTCTTCCATGGTACCACGGCGGTGGGTGATGACGATGAACTGCGTCTTATCGGCAATGCGGCGCATATAGCGGGCATAGCGCACCACATTGGCCTCGTCCAATGCCGCCTCGATCTCATCCATCATGCAGAACGGCGTGGGATGCACCTTGATAATGGCAAAATACAGCGCAATGGCCACAAATGCCTTTTCACCGCCGCTAAGCAGCGTGATGGTTTTCAGCTGCTTGCCGGGCGGCTGCACCTTGATCTCGATGCCGCAGTTGAGGATATCATTTTCGTCCTCCAGTTCCAGCTTTGCACGGCCACCGCCAAACAGCTCCAGAAATGTCTCCTGAAAGCTCTCGTTCAGCAGCTTGAACTGCTCGGCAAAAATCACCGTCATCTGCTTGGTGATCTCCTCGATAATACCCAGCAGTTCTTCCTTCGCCTTTTCCACATCCGTGCGCTGTTCGGAGAGGTATGTATAACGGGTATTGACACGGTCATATTCCTCGATGGCACCGATATTCGGCGTACCCAACGCCTTGATGGAACGGTTCAGCTCCGCAATGCGGCGGGTGGCCTTGGGTACACTCTCCAACTCAATGCGCTGCTCCATGGCATCGGAATGGCTCAGCTCATAATGCTCCCACAGACGATCCAAAATCTGCTTTTCCTCCATGGCGTTGGCATTGAGCTTCTGCTCCAGACGGCTCACCTCACGCTCGGCACGCAGCAAACCGTCATTGCACTCACGGCTTTCACGGTCACGGGCGGTGCGCTTGGCCTCCAGCTCCAGCTTCTCCTGAGAAAGCTTCTGCAATCTCTGCTGATAGCCCTCGCTCTTTTCACGCAGCTGTGCCGCTTTTTGTTCATGCTCCGCAATCTTCGCAGCGGCCTCTGCATTGGAACGACGGAACTCCTCCGCCAGATCTTCACGATCCGTACGGTCAGTGGCCATATCCAGCTGCAAGCGGCGCAGATCCTCCACGCTGCGCAGCGAGGTTTCTTTCTCCGCCTGCAGTGCCGCCTGCTGCGACTTCTGCCGGCTGATATCGTCCGACAAGCGATTGGTTTCTTCCATCAAATCGCTCTGTCCGCTGCGGCTCTGCTCGGCCTCGGCACGGAGCTTGGCAGCGGCAGACTCATGGGCGGCAATCTCCTGCTCCACGGCGGCGATACGCTTGGTATCGCTCTCCTGACGGGAACGGATGGTTTCCAGCTCGCTTTCCATGGTATCCACACTGGCTTCCAGACTATCCAGCAAAATATCGAAATGGTTTTTCTTGCCCTCTAAGGTCAGCACATCGTCTTCCGCTTTGCGCTGCTGCTCCTTGGCTACATCCAGCTCATACTGTGCCTTTTGCAGCTCTCGCTTAGTCTCCTCGGCACTTTGGGTGGCCTGACGCAGTTTCTCCTGCATGCCGCCCAGCTTGCCCTGCAAGCGCTCCAGCTCGCCGGCACGGCTCAGAATACCGGCACTGCGGCTGATGGAACCGCCGGTCATGGAACCGCCACGGTTGATGACCTGTCCGTCTAAAGTGACGATGCGGAAACGGTTCTGATATTTTCGGGACATGGCAATGCCACAATCCAGATCCTCCACCACCACGGTGCGACCCAGCAGATAGCGGAAAATGCTGTCATATTTCGCATCATGCTGCACCAGTTGGCTGGCAATGCCCACAAAGCCGAACTCATTTTGCACGCTTCGGTCTTTCAGCTCCTCGCCGCGGACTGCCGTCATAGGCAGGAAAGTGCCACGGCCAGCATCACGCTGCTTGAGGTACTGCATGGCTGCTTTGGCGTCCTCTTCACGGTCCACCACCACATTCTGCATACCGCCGCCAAGTGCGATTTCCAGTGCAACGGTATACTTCTCCTGGGTTTTCATCAAGCTTGCCACCGGACCGTGGATGCCACGCAGATGGTTGCGCTCACTGGCCTGCATCACCGATTTGACCGCCTTGGAAAAGCCCTCATATTCTTTTTCCATCTCGCTCAGCAGGCGAATACGGTTTTCCAATGCGCCCACATCCATGGTCAGCTGCATCTGGGCCTCCTGCGCCTCTGTTGCACGCTTTTCCCTGCCTGCCATTTTCAGGCTGTGGCCCTGAATGATATTACCCACCGCCTGCGTCTCTTCACGAGCATCGTTCAATGCCCTGCGATTTTCACGGGACGCAGCCGTGCTCTCCTCCAGCTTTTCACGAACAGAGGTCAATTCCGCCTGCACATCGGCACTGCGCTGCGTAAACTGGGCAATACTCGCCTGCAAAGCAGACAATTGTGCCTTACCGTCTGCGGCGGCAGCGATTTCCAATGCCTCCTGCGCGCGCAGGGCATCCGCCTGCTGGGCGGCATCACCTGCGTTGGCGGCAATCTCCTGCATGCGACCCATCAGCGATGCCAGCTGGCTTTCCAATGCAGCACTCTCGGCATCGATATCGGCAATGCGGCTATTCAGGGCAGACACCTGCTGCTCCAGATTTTCACTGCGGCTTCGGGTATCCGCCATCTCACGGTCGATACGGGCCAGCGATTCATCATTATGCGCCATAGTGGCTTGCAGCACCGCAATGGCAGACTCCTCTTCCCGAATGGCACCATCCAAACCGGACATCTCGCCTCGCAGCGCTTCTGCTGCCACATCGTTCTGCCGCACCTGCTCACCGCAGCGCTCGGCAGCAGCATAGACTTCCTCCAATGCCGCTTGCGCTGCGTCCTTATCACGCTGTGCCGTTTCATAATCGGTCTGCAATTTCAGTGCATTGGTCTTTAAGGTCTGCAGATTTTCCAGCCAAACAGAAATCTCCAAAAGGCGCAGCTCATCACGCAGCACCAGATACTGCTTGGCTTTCTCCGCCTGCTCACGCAGCGGCTCCACCTGCAGCTCCAGTTCAGCAATCTTATCATTGATACGCACCAGATTTTCTTCCGTGTGATTCAGCTTGCGCTCGGACTCCTCCTTGCGGTGGCGGAACTTGGAAATACCGGCGGCCTCCTCGAACACCTCACGGCGCTCGCCGGACTTCACGGACAAAATCTCGTCAATCTTACCCTGACCGATGATGGAATAACCCTCACGGCCCATGCCGGTATCCATGAACAGCTCATTCACATCTCTCAGACGAACGGACTGCTTATTGATGTAATACTCCGATTCACCGCTGCGATAGTAGCGGCGGGTCACAGCCACCTCGGACTCATCACGGTTGAAGATATGCTCCGTATTATCCATGACCAGAGTCACCTGCGCAAAGCCCATGGGGCCACGCTTTTCCGTGCCGCCGAAGATGACATCTTCCATCTTGCTGCCACGCAGCTGGCGGCTGTTCTGCTCGCCCATGACCCAGCGGATGGCATCGGAAATGTTAGACTTACCGGAGCCGTTGGGACCCACGATAGCGGTGATATCCTCGCCAAAGTTCAATACGGTTTTATCAGGGAAAGACTTGAAGCCTTGAATCTCCAGTGCTTTTAGGTACACGCAATTCACCTCATTTTACATTGCATACTATATCTATAGTAGTATACCAAGTTCCAAGTCGTTTTTCAAGGGTTAAAAAAACAAGGCAGCTTAATCGCTGCCCTGCTGACTCTTATTGTGGTCGATCATACCGTATAGACACGACAGTGCATCGCCCAAAGTGCCGATCTGATCCATGAGACCCAGCTCCACCGCCTGCTCACCGTAAACCACGCTGCCCACATCGTTCGCCATATCTCCGCTATCCAGCATCAGCTCACGGAAACGCTGTGCGCCAATGCGGGAATTGCGGTCAACAAACTGGATGATGCGCTCCTGCAGCCGCTCAAAATAGTGGTAGGTCTGAGGCGCTGCGATCATGGTGCCGTTCATGCGGACGGGGTGGATGGTCATGGAGGCTGACGGTGCGATCATCGTCACCTTACCCGATACCGCCAAAGGAATACCGATGGAATGTCCGCCGCCTAACACCAATGTGACGGTGGGTTTTGTCATGCCGGCGATCAGCTCAGCTATGGCAAGACCTGCCTCAATATCACCGCCTACTGTGTTGAGCAGCAGCAACAAGCCGTCGATATCATCACGCTCTTCAATCGAAGTGAGCAGCGGCAGCACATGTTCATACTTGGTGGATTTCGTGTTTTCCGGCAAAACCATGTGGCCCTCCACCTGCCCGATGATGGTCAGGCAATGGATGGTACCGTGCCGATTTTTCACAACGCTGGAGCCCATATCCACGATCTGCTGCAACGGTGTATCCTGATTTTCCTTGTTTTCCCGGTATTCCTGATCTGCCATAGCACATCCTCCTTTTTTCTTTTAGGATGCCGCAGATCCGCAAAATCATACTCCGTATTGCAATTGGAAATTTTTTCGTTTATAATCAATTTACAAATAATGGTTAAGGAGCGATATGACATGAAGCTCTGGTTCAAACAACGCTTTTTCTCATGGTTTGACAGCTATGATATTTACAATGAGGACGGTTCGGTAGCATTCACCGTGGAGGGCAAGCTCAGTTGGGGACATCGGCTGCACATTCTCAATCCGGCCGGCGAGCATATCGCCACCGTACAGCAGCGGGTGCTGACATTTTTACCCAAGTTCGATCTTTATTGCGGCGAAAACTGCATCGGAACGATCTACAAGGAATTCACCCTGTTCAAGCCGGCATTTCATCTGGATTTTAACGGTTGGCGCGTGCAGGGCAGCTGGATGGAATGGGACTATACCATTGAGGATGGCAACGGCTGCGCGGTAGCGCAGATCAGCAAGGAGCTATTCCATCTCACAGACACCTATGTGATCGATGTGGCGCAGCCGATGGATGCGCTGTATGTGCTGATGATCGTATTGGCAATCGATGCAGAGAAATGCTCAAGAGGCAACTGAAAAAACGCAGTTTTGGCATGCCAAAACTTCGTTTTCTTATTTCATCAGGCGTAACACTTCCACCAGCATCTGCCACACACGCTGCACAGAGGATATATACATCTTCTCACGGGGTGTATGGATATCCGTCAGATCCGGACCGATGGACACGCAATCCAAATCAGCAATCTTGCCGGCAAACAGACCACACTCCACGCCGGCGTGGATGGCCTCCACCACCGGCGGTTTGCCGTATTGCTCGGTAAAGACCCGCGCCATCAGATCACGCAAGGGCGAGTCCTGCCGATACTGCCAGCCGGGATAATCACCGGTGGTCACCAGCTTGCCGCCCAACTGCTCCGTCAGGCAGCGCAGACGATCCACCAGCATTTCCTTCTGGCTTTCCACGCTGCTGCGCACGCAATAGGCGGCACTCAACTCCTCCGCCGTAGTGGTCAGCACGCCTAAATTCAGGGAGGTTTGCACCAGCCCCTCAATATCGGCGCTCATGGCATAGATCCCATTGGGCAAGCAGGTCAGCAGGGTAATTGCCTTTTGTGTACTTTCTGCATCCATGGGCTGCGCCGACTCTGCTACGGTCATGGTAACCGTGATATCGGGGTCGGTGGTGCGATACTCATTGCGAAACGCCATTTCCATTGCACGGCAGATTTTTTCCACCGCAGTCATATCCCCTGCCACATGGGCGGTGCAGGATACAGGGATGGCATTATCCTTCAAACCGCCTGCCACGCTGACAAGGCGCAGCGGAATCTCCTTTGCGGCACGATACAGCACCCGGCCCATCAGCATATCCGCATTGGCTCGACCCTTATGGATCTCCACACCGGAATGGCCACCGATAAGTCCGCTGATCTCGATGCGGCAATAGTCGCTTTCAAAATCCTCACGTTCAATCGGCAGCACGCAGCGGCTATTATTGCCGCCGGCGCAGCTCACCGTGAACACGCCCTCCACTTCCGAGTCTATATTGATCATGGTATGACCCTGCAAAGGCATCACATCAATGCCGTCAGCACCCAGCATACCCACTTCCTCGTCTACGGTGAACACCGCCTCCAAACGGGGATGGGCGACATCTGCACTGTCCATCAGGGCAAGCGCCATAGCAACAGCGATGCCGTCATCGCCGCCCAGCGTGGTATCCTTGGCATAGATCACATCGCCTTCGCAAACCAGATCCAGACCCTCGCAGGACATATCCTTGCGGCAAGCTGCCGTTTTTTCGCAGACCATGTCCATGTGACCCTGCACGATGACCGGCTCGGCATTTTCATAACCGGCGGTGGCAGGCTTGATGATGATCACATTTCCCAGCGCATCCTGATGATACGCCAAGCCACGCTTGCGGGCGAAGTTCACCAGATAGTCACTGATGGCTTTGGTATGACCGCTGCCGTGAGGAATGGCGCAAAGCTCCTCGAAATAACGGAACACCAGCTTGGGTTCCAAATGTTCCAAAACTGCCATATACTGCTCCTTTACGGCTGTTTCTTCTGATTGACATACAGCTCTTCCTGCTTGTGGGGTCTGATCTTCAAATGATAGATCAGCATGAATGCCGACACCAAGATCATCACAAGACTCAGCGCCTGACTGACACGCACCGGATGTCCGCCGATCTGCCAGTTGAACAGATACAGACTGTCGCTGCGCAGGCCCTCGATCCAAAAGCGGCCGATGCCGTACCATAGGAAATAAAACCAAGTGTTCTCGCCATCAAAACAGCGTGCTTTGGACACCACCAGTACCACCAGCAAAAGGCCGATCACATTCCACAGACTCTCATAGAAAAATGTGGGATGCACCTCCACCGTGGTGCCGGCTGTTGTCAGAAGCTGCATGCGCCAGGGCAAGGTGGTTTCGCCGCCGAACGCCTCACGGTTCATAAAGTTACCCCAACGGCCGATGGCCTGACCGATGAACAGACCCATGACCACCAGATCCGTCATGGCGCCGATCTTGAAATGGCGGTGGCGACTGACAAAGTAGATCACCAGCACAATGGCAATAATGCCGCCGTAAATCGCCAAGCCGCCGTCCCAAATGGCAACGACTTCGCCCCAATCCAGTGAGCCGTCGGCACGGCGATAGAGATCCAAATAGAAAATCACATAATAGGCACGGGCGCCGAGGACACCGCAGGGAACGCCCCACAGCACGCAGTCGAGGATATCGTCCTCCTCCAATCCATAGTTCCGGCGCTGCTTCATCGCCCACCACAACGCAATCAGCAGGCCAAGGGCGATCAGAATGCCGTACCAGCGGATACCGTTGCCGATGGGAATAGCGATAGATGATGCGGTAAACGCATGGTCACCGAAAAGGCCCGGAAACCGGATGGGACTATCGGTCATGATTCTCATGCCTCTGCCTCCTTAGGATAGACCAGCGACATGGCCGCACGCTCCTCACAGATATTGTCACGGATAAATTTCTCCAGATCCTGCTTGGTGATCGTATCGAAAATCTCAGGGAAAGCATAGGCGTCAAAGCCGTTAAAGCAGCCCTCTGCCATAGACACGGCAATGGAGTCAAAGGAGTTCAATCCCTTCAGGCTGCTGCCGAACATGGCACGGCGAATACGCTGATAGTATTCCTCATCAATACCCTCAGCCGCCAGACGCTTTGCCTCTTCCAAGATGGCAGCCTTCACCTTTTCCGGCTCATTGCTGTCACCGCCGGCATAGACATACGCCACACCCGGCAACAGATCATAGGCACTTTCAAAAGAGCCGTTGATCAGGCCCTCACTATAAAGGCGCATATAAAGGGGGCTGGAATCGCCCATCAACGCATCGCAGGCCAGATCGCCGATGATATTATTGCGCAGACGCTCCTTACCGTCAGGCGCCGGGGGGCATTTGAAACCCACCAAAAATGTCGGCATGGAAACCTCCATACGGCATGACACTTTCTTTTCAAGAGGTGTGAGCACCTCGTCAGCGCCGTAATCACGCTCGATGATCTCGCCGCTGCTTTCCGGCAGTACCTCTTTGGCAAGGGACACCACATCATCAGGGTCCACATCACCCACCACCACAAGGCACATATTGCTCGGCGTATAGAACGCCTTGTGACAATCGTACAAGGTCTGGGCGGTGATATGGCTGATACTCTCCACGCTGCCTGCCACCGACACACGAGCCGGCGAGTTATGATACATGGCCTGCATCAAGCGCTTATAGATCTGCCACTCCGGATTATCCTCGATCATGCCGATCTCCTGACCAATAATACCCTGCTCCTTTGCCACCGATTCATCGGTGAAATAGGGTACAGAGACAAAGGACAGCAAGATCTTCAAATTCTCCAGAAAATGCTCGGTGGAATCGAAATAATATGCCGTGATGGCGTTGGAGGTAAACGCATTGGGCTCGGCGCCGTTTTTCGCCAGCTCCTGCAAGGCGTTGCCATCCTCCGTATCAAACATCTTATGCTCCAGATAATGGGCAATGCCTGCCGGTGTATCCAGCCACTGATCGCCCAGCTTAAAACGCATATCCATACCGCCGTAACGGGTAGCAAAGAGGGCATATTTGCGCTGAAAGCCCTTCTTCGGCACCACACAGACCGACAATCCGTTGGGCAGTGTGGTCCAAATAGCCTGCTCGCCCAAACGGGGATAGTCATACTTACGCATTGTCAGCGCCCTCCTTTCCCTTCAAGAAATACACAGTATCCAGCTTGACACTTTGTGCCGCCAGCCGGATACGCTCCGGTGTGACGGAGCGCAGGGCCTGCGCCAGCTCCTCAGGCGTTTCGTGGACATCCGTGGCCGCCTGACCGAGATAATAATTCTCCAGTGCGCCCTGAGAATCACCCAGCGCAGACAAGGCGGAAAGCATGGTACTGCGTGCGCCGTCCAGCTCCCAATCCTCCCAATCGCCGTTTTTCACAGCGTCTAACTGGTGCAAAATTTCATCATAGGCACGATCAAAATCCTTGGTTTCAATGCCGGAGGACACCGTCAAAATCCCTTTGCTGCGTGCATAGCTGCTGGAGGCATAATAGCACAGCGACAGCTTTTCACGAACATTCAGGAACAACTTTGAATTGCTGGTGCCGCCAAACATCAGGTTTGCCATGATCATCGCCGGTACATCGTCGCTTGCGCAGCGGAAGCCCATGGACAACTTGCCTTGCGTCACATCCATGGTTTCCGTGACAAGGCGGCTCTTTTCCGATGCCGCCACACGGACGGGCGGCGCAATGATCTGCGGCGTTGTACGAGGCAAGGCCGCAAAGGCGGCACGCAAGGCGTCCTCCACACGGTGCACATCAGCGCTGCCGCAATAAATCAGCTCCAAGCGGGACGAGGCAAGCAGCTTCCGGCTATGCTGATACAGGCTCTGTGCCGTGATATCCTTCACCGACGCCTCATCGCCCCAACGGCTCACACCGTAAGGCTCATTGGCGCACATCTCCTGCAGCAGGCGCACATCCGCCCAATCACGCTTATCATTGCGCAAGGCACGGATGGAGTCGACCAGATTGGTCTTTTCGCCGGCTACATAGTCCGGCAGAAACACCCCGTCAGCCGTGACCGGATCCAAAAACAGTTCGCCCAGCAGCTGCGCCGCAGGCTCCAGCAATCTTTCACCGCCGGGTGCAAAGCAATCGTCGATGACGGTGGTCACAAAGCCTACGCACTGCGTTTCACCACGCTTGCGGATGGTGGCGCCGATTCCTGCGCCATACAGCAGATCCAACGCTCCGGACATCTGCTGTATATCCGGATAGCGTCTGGTACCACGGTGCAGAACCGCCGGCAGCAGCGCATTCAGCGATGCCGTTTCACGGCAAAGGGGCGTCACCAGCTGCGCACTAAGGCAGCTGGTTTTGAATTTGGTGGCATGCAGATATGTCAAAAAGACATTCGGCATGATCTCTCTGCGATTTTCAATCATCACGGATACCCCCGTTTATTTCTAAGTTTATATTCTGTGCCATTATATACCATTTATGTTTGCTTTTCAATTCTTTCGCCAAGAATTCCTTGCCCATCACCCCATAATGGTGTATAATAAACAAAAAACGAAAGGTGGCCTCTGCATGAACGCTAACCAGCGGCGAAACCAAATTTTACAGCGTCTGACATCGGCCGATACTGCGATCAGCGCCACGGCACTTGCCGGAGAATTCTGCGTGACACGGCAGGTCATCGTGGGCGATATTGCCCTGCTGCGGGCGCAAGGTCACGACATCGCCGCCACGCCCCGTGGTTATATCGTGCCAACCGCCGCCACCGGTCTTATATATCAGATTGCCTGCTCCCACTCCGAGTCGCAGACGCAAGCGGAGCTGAATGCCATCGTGGATTGCGGCTGCACGGTGCTGGATGTCATCGTGGAGCATCCCGTCTACGGTCAGTTGACCGCTCCGCTGCAGATCGCCAGCCGATACGATGTGGAGCTGTTTTTGCAAAAAATGAGCGATGCGGCGCCTTTAAGCGCACTGACGGAGGGCATTCATCTGCACACCGTTTCCTGCCCCAGCGAGGATATATTTGCCCATTTGCGGGAAAAACTATTGCAATTGGGCGTTTTATTGGCAGAATAATTCTATCTGCTGTTGACATTTTGACGGACATGATTATAATGAAATGGACAGGTGTCTTGACACCTGTCCATTTTTCCGCTGGGAGGCATATTATGAGTAAGATGAAAGAGTTTTTAGCACGCAAGAACATCGTGTTCTCCGCTAAGCGATACTTTGTGGATGCACTGGGTGCTATGGCGCAGGGATTGTTTTGCACGCTGCTGGTGGGCACGATCCTCAACACCATCGGCACGCAGTTTCATGTAGGCTTTCTGAATGCCATCGTGGTGACTTTAGGAAGTGGCGAGGGTGCTGTTTCCTACACCATCGGCGGTCTGTGCTCAGCTATGGTAGGTCCTGCCATGGCAGTGGCTATCGCGCAGGCACTGCAATGTCCGCCGCTGGTATTGTTCTCCATGATCCCGGTGGGTTTTGCCACCAACGCCATGGGTGGCGCAGGCGGACCGTTGGCCGTATTCTTTGTGGCGATTGTCGCCGCTGAAATTGGAAAAATGGTCAGCAAGGAAACGAAAATCGACATTCTGGTAACGCCCATTGTGACGGTTTTGAGCGGTGTGGGCTTTGCCGCACTGGTGGCAGCGCCGATTGGTGTGGCGGCAACTGCCGTGGGTCGAGCCATCATGTGGGCCACCGATCTGCAGCCGTTCCTCATGGGCATTATCGTGTCTGTGATGATGGGCATTGCCCTGACGCTGCCCATTTCCTCTGCTGCCATCTGCGCCGCTTTCGGCCTGACCGGCTTGGCAGGCGGTGCCGCCGTGGCAGGTTGCTGCGCACAGATGGTCGGTTTTGCCGTGATGAGCTTCCGTGAAAACCGCTGGGGCGGTCTGGTAGCGCAGGGTATCGGCACCAGCATGCTGCAAATGGGCAACATTGTACGCAATATCCGCATTTGGATCCCGCCCACGCTGGCGGCAGCCATCACCGGCCCCATTGCCACCTGCGTATTCCATCTGCAAATGAATGGTGCGGCAGTATCCAGCGGCATGGGAACCTGCGGCTTAGTCGGTCAGATCGGTGTTTACACCGGTTGGATCAATGACATCGCTGCCGGCACCAAAGCCGCCATCACCGGCACGGATTGGCTGGGACTGATCCTTGTTTCCTTCGTGCTGCCGGCTCTGCTGACCTGGCTGATCTCTTTGCCGCTGCGCAACTGCGGTTGGATCAAGGACGGAGATCTGACGCTGCAGCTATAAGCGAATACACAAAAAAGAACTGCCTTACTAAAGTTAATGTCTTATAAAGAAGTTTTTTTGTATAAGAAAACCCGCCGAAAAAGGAATTTTCCTTTTCGGCGGGTTGTTTCTTTCAACTCCACTCTCACATTTTTCTGCGAGCAAATAACGGACCCTCTTCGCCGATTTTACCTGTCGGCATAAAGCTTGCTTTTTTCAGAACTCTTTGGGAAGCAATATTACTTGCTTCCGTTTCGGCCGTAATACACTTTACACCGGGCTGCTTGAACGCCCAGTCCGCAAGTGCCGATACTGCTTCCGTTGCATAACCGCAACCCTGATAATCCTCTGCAATACCGTATCCGATTTCAGCGCTCCCCTTTTCGGTGATACCTTTGAAGCAAATCTCACCGATGTGCGTGCCATCCTTTAATTCTATCATCCAAATGGCATACCACTGCCACTGATCCGGATGCGTCATGCAACCGTCCAACATTTCCGTATACGCCGCTTTCAGTACATCAGCAGACTGCGCTGCAATAAACGCCTCCATCTGCGCCTGAGAAGCTGCATATAGCTTTAACCGGCTTGTTTCTATCATGTTTTCCCTCGCTGAACTGAAGTTCGTTATTCTTCTGATTGGTTTTCTTGCTGATCCTGCTCTTCAGCATGGCGGCTTCGTTTCATCCAAACAGCGCCCAAACACAAATCAGCAGAACCAATGCAAAGCCACATCGCACCAAGAGCTTTGTTTGCTCCGCAAAACCCCACAATTGCGCAAATATAGCATACAACCGCCAACAGATAATAAATGATAGCAATCTTTTTATTCTTTTCCATGTTTCTGCCTCCACAGCAAATTCCAGTTTTTGAACAAAGGGCAGTTCTTTTTTATTTTCTCCTGCGGCGCTATCGAATGGCGATGGCAGAAATGGTCAGCACCATGAAATAGAAGTCCGGTTTCAAGAACGCATCCTGCAATGACTCCAGATCCTCCACCATCTGCTCATGCTTCTGCTGATAAATGGGATTGTCCGGATCGCTGTCTAACTGCCGCTTGGTATAGTCGGAGCGGAACTTGAAGTAGTAGCGGAACAGCTCTTCCCGTTCCTCGGCATCGATGCCCACGGAATCCGCCTCGGCATAGTTCATCTTGATATCATCAAAGCCCACGCCACGCAGCATGGAATAAAACTTGCGAGCATGAAAGCGATCGCTCATATTCTTGGTTTCAATGCTCTCCTCGATGACCTTTTCCACCAGTCCATTATCGCCGTAAGCCACCAGCGCACCGTCATCTACGCCTCGCAGGATCAGGGCGCCGCCCTTATGCAAATATCGGCGGATCTTACGCAGGAAACGCTTGGGTTGTTTCAGATGATGCAGAGCCAGTGCCATGAAGATCACATCAAAGCCATCTATCCCGAACTCGTCCAACAGCTCATCCATTTCGTCCTCAAAGTCCGGCGACTCCACATTCATATGACGATAGCGGAAATAATCGTGATCCTGCTGACGGGCGATCATCTTCTCATTGTGATCGACACCTACCACCAATTCAAAGCCGTACTCACGGCGGAAGCGGCTCTCCGTGACATAGCCATCGGCGCAGCCCACATCCAAGCCATACAGATGTTCTTTTTCTCCAATGCGCTGCAGTGCATATTGGAATGACTCACGGTCGCTCTGCTCGCTGAATCCGGACTGAATCTTCAATCGGCGCAGCTCCGATGCCTTATCGGAGTGATAGCTGGAATTGGTTTTCTGCTGCAAATACTCACTGTGCTTTTCCAGTGTGGTTTTCTTCGCTTTTTTCGCTCTGCTCATCGGCACAGCGGCAGACGGCTCGCCCTGACCGCCTCGGGTCGGCTGACCCAAAAACGCCAGCCAGCTCATCAAGCACTCATAGGCAAAGCCTGCCTCACTGCGTGTGCACTTTCGCTTGGAGCCGTTGTGAGTCAACTGATTGCGCAGATCTACGATATAATCCAGCGAAATGCTTTTCAACACGCCCAGTTTTTTGCCCGTATGCTTGCTCCACAGATCCAACAGCCGACTCTTATTGAACACCGCCACCAACTGACCGAAACCGAACTCTGTATATCCCTTGACACCCCGACCGATGGCATTCTCCGCATCCATCAGTGTGGTGCGCTCCGCCATGGGCAGACCCGACACCGCCTGACGATACACGATTTTGAGTATCTCCTCCAAAACGGCGCAGCTTTCCTTCACCACGGAGTCATAAAAGCCCATGGCCATAAAATGCTCAATTTTCTCTAATTGTTCACGCTTGACATATTCTTCCATAACAGACCTCACAAACACCTGTTTTTTACAGAATATCACAACGCCGTAAGATAATCAAACAGTTTTTGACAATCGTCGACACGGTTGCTATAATGGGCAAAAGATGATTGGCAAAGGATGTGAACGCTATGGTGAAAAACGGGTTTTCCTGCGTGGTGTTTCCGTTTCAATTTGATGCGGCTCAGCTGAGGGACGAGGCATTTAACGCTCCCATTCAAAAGCGCAACGGCAAAAGCGGCTGCATTTGGGAGCCGGACAAGCTGAAGGGCTACCACATGAAGGAAAATATCTCCTCCATGCTGGGTCTGGGTGCAAAATCCGGCACCATCGGGCAAATCTATGCCCTGAGCGATGGTATGCGCCGTGAGCTGAATATTCCCGATGCACGCACGGCACTGGAGCTATCATGCCGTGGACGGAAAGAGCCCATTCCCTGCAAATTACCGCATGTGCGCATGGCCCTTTTCGATACCGGTATCGGCTTTCTGGAGCTGACCTTCTCCGATCTGCCGGACAATGTGGAGGACGTGGTGGATCTGAACTACTTTCTCTGCGAGATCAAGAGTGGCGACAACGTGCTGCATTACAAGCGCAGACTGGGCAAGGACGAAGAGGAAGATCGCTCGCTGACACTGCTGGAAATGCTGCAAAAGCTGACCGCTTCTTTGGGCGATGTCAATGACTTTGACACCATACCGGGTCTGCGATACATCGATAATAAGCCGTTGATCTTCAGCTATGTGCTGCAAGATACCATGCCCGAAAATTTCGGCAAAGTGATGTTCAATCTGCGCACAAACTTCAAGGCATCCTACCAGATGCCCCACGAGGAATATGATCTGGTCCATGCCTCCAACACATTGCATCCCTTTGAAAATGTATGGTGGGGCACCTCCCTCAATGCCACCGTCTGCTGCGCATTCCTGACAGATCACGCGACCACCAACGAATTCTTTGAAACCACCTTCCCCTCCAACCTGCGGCAAACCTATTTGCAGCTTTTCCTTCTGCGCCAGCATCAGCGCTACTGTATGCAGCGCCTGCAAAAGCTCTATGCCGACGCAGGAAACAATCTGCTCGGTACCCGCTCCGATAACACACTGGAGGCATATGAACACATCAACGCCCTGCGGGAAAATGCGATTGCTTTCAAGCTGCGGTGTATGTTCTCCGATCCTACCACCGTGGAGCATATCAACTGTTACGATGATTATCTGTGCGATAATCTGCACATTCCGCAGACTATGAAAAGCTTTGAGGACAGCATCGAGCAATTGAGTCATGCTGCCGCCGTGCTGAAAGAACAGCTGGATCGGCAGGAGCAGGTGGGCCGTGACGCAGTGGCATTTCGACGGGAGCGCATGATCTTTATGTTCACATCTTTGTGGACCACGGTGATCTGTCTGAGCAGCGCCTGGGACATCTCAGAAAGACTGGTGCGCAGGGACATCTGGTTTGACACGCCGTGGATCATTTTACCCATCGCATTGACACTGTTGCCCGTTGGCATTACCATTTACAATTTCATAAAGAGCAAGGAAATTGAATTGATCACTTGAGAAAAAAAGAACTGCCTGATAAAGGCAGTTCTTTTTTTTGGTTTCTTACTTGGTCACCTTGACGCTCTTGACAGCACTCCATGCGGAGTAGTAAGTCTTGCCGTTGACCTTCTTATAGCTGCGGACCTTGACCTTGTAGGTGCTGCCCTTTTTCAGCTTGGAAACGGTCTTGCTGACAGTTTTTGCGCCCTTGACCGTTACTGCATCGGCCGTGCCGACCTTCACCTGATAGCCGGTGGCATTGGCATTCTTATTCCACTTCACCACGATGCTCTTGGTGGCGATGTTCTTCGTGCCGGAGCTCAGCGTGGGACGGGTCAGACGATACATGATCTTAATGGTACTGAATGCGCCCCTATTCACAACTTCACCACTCAGCTTGGCAACGGCACGCACCTTATACTGGCACTTGCTGCCGTTATCCAACCCGGTGTGAGTGTAGCTGGTTGCGGTGGTGGTCTTGATGCATTTCCACTCGCCGCTGCCGATCTTGCGCCATACCTGATAGGCGTTAGCGCCGGTGATCTTGCCCCACTTAATGGTAATGCCACTCTTGACATTGGTGACGGAAGTGATCTTGGCCTGCGCCAGCTTCCGCATGGCCACCGTTTTCTGCGCCTTGATGACTTTATGGCAGACAGAGCAATGGCTGCCCTCAGTCTTACCGGTCTTGGTATAGGTAGCCGCCACAGCCTTGTCGGTCACAGACTTATGGTCGGTGGCAGGGATCGTTTCCTGCGCCACGATGACCTTGCCGCAAACTGCGCAGTGGCTGCCTTCGGTCAGGCCCTCGGTGGTGCAGGTAGCGGCTACACCGGCATCTGTTACGACGGTATGATTGAAATTGATATGATAGGTGCGGGAAGTTGTGCCGTCCACATAGGAAGTCACTGTGATTTCCAGTGCATCCGCATCGCTGATATCCAGATCGTTCAGCGTCCAGGTGCCTACGGGATACTTATCTGCCGTCAAGGGCAGGACGGTAATGCCCTCGCCCACAGGCTGACCCTTGCTCAGCTTGGTGACAACAACGGTATCACTGTTGTCCTGCTTATTGTTGGTCTTGTTCGTGGCCTTCTGCAGTTGAGTACCGCTCAGGCTGATGACGGAAGCATCGCCCACAAGCAGTTCATACTCCGTATCGGTATAGAACACACCCTCGCCGTTCTTACCCACGACCTGAACGGTTTCGCCGTTTGCCGAAGCGGTCAGGTCGGAAAGAATGGGATGGACATACTGCAAATTCGCATTGCCCGGATAGACCACATAGCTATACACCTTGGTGGGGCCCAAATCGGGATCGCCCGGAGTGATACGGATCTCAATGTTCAGGACCTTGGTCTTATCGGCATGGAAGTCCGGTGCTGCCACCTGCGTTTCCATACCGGATGCCAGTGCGACGGTATGAGCTTCCTCACCGTCATACCAATACTTCATCTCAATGGTATTGTAGTAAGATGCGGTGGTTACCTTGGCACTCAACATATACGCATCGTTGGATTGTGTCCAGTTGACAGCATAGTTCGTGGTCTTTGCCGCCGTAAATTTGAAACCGGTGGTATAGCTATCTACACCGGAATAGAGCGAAATGCTCTTGATGCCAACCAAGCTGTCGTAATCTACGGTAGCCTCGCTGTTCTTCTCCACATTGAAGGAAATATCCTCGATGGAACCGAATTGACCGGTGACATTCACAGCGGAGAAATTGGTGCCGCGACCGACATCGGTAAGATTGCGGTGATTGCCGAACCGGTCACCCATGGAGCCGGACTGAATGAAACCGCCGGACAGCACATTCTCGCCGGGAACCAGTGCCGTGAAGGTCAGGCAGCTCTTGGCATCGCTGATGTAATCATACTGGGTACCCACGCTGGTCAGCTTATACTGATCGTTCAGATTGAACACGGTCATGGCCGTTCCCATATAGCCGGGGTTATAGATACCGGACATCTTGGCAACGGGCATATTGAACTGATCGAAGTGAACGCAGATCTCATCGCCCTGACGGATAACAAAGCCATCATCCTTATCGGTCAGGCCGGTGGTCTTATTCTCAATGGTATAGGAAATCTTCTTGGCACGCACCAGCATATAGTCCGTACCGTCAGCGGTGGTGACGCTGATGAGGTTACTGCCGCTCTTAACGGGGACATTGTACTTGCCGTCCTCTGCGGTCACGGCAACGCTCTTGCCCACGGTGGTGCCGTTCAAATTCTGTACGGTCACGGACTTTGCGCCCTCAGGTGCAATGGTCAGCGTGCCGCTGTCGCCGTAATAATACACGGTGTCGAACTCTGCATCCCAATCGCCGTCAGCGGAAACGGGATGGAATGTCACCGTATGATCTTCGCCCACATTCACCAGCACATAGCCATAACGGGCGGGATCGGTGGCACCGTAAGTGCCGCTCAGGGTTGTGTTGCCACCCACATCAACGGCATCATACCACACGGCAATCAGTGCCGTACCCTCTTTCAGCGCCTTAATATCCATCCAGTTGCTGCCTGCATTGCCGCTACACTGCTCGGTGACAGGGGTCACAGACACCACATCGCTGCCGTTGAGCACCGCATAGTGGAAGTCCGGCTCGATCATAATGTTGGCAGTAACCGTGTTGACGATCTCCCATGCGGCACGGAAGCCACGCAGGCGGAAAGTATCGCCCACCTTCATAGCCAGCTCGTTGGTATCCTTGGTATCGTCAATATTCAGATACACGCTGTTTTCATACTCAATGTTGCTGCCGGCACCCGCCTTGCTGGTAATGTCTATGGCTGTGCTTGCGGCAAGGCTTCCGTCAGCATCGGCACGGAACGGGAATACCGTTCTGGTCTTGTTTGCCTTGTCCGCTTCCACAGCGGCCATATCCGTTGTAACGGTATATGCAGTGTTATCCTTGCAATAGCCGGCGGCGGTCACATAGCCCGTCTGCTCCACACGGTAGCTGGCATTGGCAAAATCAGCATAGCGCACCGTATAGGTGGTGGTACCGTCTCCGTTATCCACGGAGCTGACACAGCCATCTCCCAGCACCATATTATTGTAGTTATTGAGCTGATTAAAGAAAGTCGTCTTTGCTGCGGTAGGCGCCGTCAGAGTAAATGTCTTGATGGCTGCCACAGAAAAGGTCTTTTTCTGCACTGCCGTGATGGTGGAGGCAAAGGTGGCGTTGATCTGCGGCTTAACGCCGAAATCGGCAGACAGCTCGTCATTCAGATCGACCGTGTAATTATAGAGGATCTGGTTGCCGTAAGCCCACACCATACGAGGTGCCACCACATAGGTTTTGCCGGCGATGATAGTGTTGTCGATATAGTTCTCGCCGGGGATAATGGTGGCCTTACCGGGTGCCACCAGGTTCAACCGGAAGTCATCCACGCTGTCAACGCTGACAGGTGTGGCGACGCCGTTCACCTTGACAGAGGTCGTGGTGGTATAGTACTTCACCAAAGCCAGCGTCAGGTTGGTATCCTCGTAAATGGAAGTCTGCAGCGGCACTGCAAAGCCTACGCCGCCGTAGTTGTGATCTTCGTCTGCTACCATGCAGGAATAGGTGCCGTCAGGCACGGTGATTTCATAGTTATGGAATGCAGCATTCGATTCGGATACGCCCAGATCCTCAGCGGCAATGGGATAACCCTTGCCCTCGGAACCGGTGTAAAAGGTTGCCTCGGCGCCCTCGGGAATGATCAGCTTCACGGGGATCGTCTGGGTTGCAGCCGTGCCGATATAGCTACCGCACACATCGCAGAAATCGTTTGCATCGCTGTCGGTGTGGCCGTTTTTCTCGCAATCCACAACAGGTGCCGGTGCATTGACCGTCACAGCGCAGGTGGCGGTGAATGCACCGTCGGTAGTGGTGGCGGTGATAATAGCTTCGCCTGCGGCCACTGCGGTAACAACACCGTCAGCAACCGTGGTAACCTCTTCGTTGGAAGAAGTCCATGCAACGGTCTTATCGGTGGCATCGTCAGGTACAACAGTAGCCGTCAGAGTCTCGGTTGCGCCGACCTCCAGCGTCAGTTCGCTCTGGTCTAACGTAACAGCGGTAACTGCGATATTTTCATTAGGAGCATCCCCATCCGCTGCAAAAACCGTGGCAGGTACAAGACTCAGCAGCATCACAAGCACCAGCAAGAAACTTGAAATGCGTTTCTTCATATTATTTTTTCTCCTTATTCATAGATTTTTGCCCAATACCGGGGCATTATTTTTTACAAAATAAAAAAACGGGTGTGTCAGCCTCCTCTCGTTCCGAGATTTGCTGATACACCCGTATTTGCGCATCAACTGGGAAAAAACGGTCGCTATGACACCGTCCCGAGCATGAACCAAGTCCGTCTGTCTTCTGACTCGCGTTAGGAGGATTGACATCCTCTGCGCATGTTTCCTACCTTCCCGGTTTTACCAGTGGCGGCCTTTCGGCTCACACGATTTCCCTCGTGCTTCGGAACACGCTCACGCTTACAGCGCCGGTAGCGCGGGGTCTTGCACCCCATTCCTTCTACATCAAAGCCTTTCTGACCAGTGCAGATTTTGCAGCCTTGATGACGACTCTTCTATTCACACTAATTAAATATTATAGCCGCTGTTCCGAAAAAAAGCAACGGTTATTTTGTAATTTTCACGCTCTTGCAAGCGCTCCAAGCGGAGTAGTAATTCTTGCCGCTGACCGTCTTATAGCTGCGGACTTTGACCTTGTAGGTCTTGTTCTTACTAAGCTTGGAAACGGTCTTGGATACAGTGGCTGCACCCTTCACCGTCACGGTCTTACTCCCCACGCTCACCTGATAACCGGTGACGCCGGACACCTTGTTCCACTTTACCTTGATGCTCTTGGTGGCCTTGTTGGCGGCGGACACGATCTTGGTAGCGGCGGGATTGATTTTGAAGGTCAGGGTCTTAGTGAAGCTATACTTGTCTTTGCCCTTGACCGTCACCTTATATGTGCCGACCGCTGTGCGCCCCTTGTCATAAGTGACGGTGTAATCGGTATCCTTCTTCAAAACATTGCCCTTGCTGTCCTTGACGGTAACAGTGGGTTTCTTCACCTTACCGTTATAGGTGTAACTGGTGGAGGAGAGCTTGACAGAATCGACCTTGTGAATGATCTTGACCGTCTTGGCAACGTCACCGCAGATAGAGCAGGAATAGCCCATACAGCCATCCGCTTTCAAGGTAGCCTTCGCATTGATCTTAGCCGCAAGCTTGTGACCAGTGGTGGAGACGGGCTGGGTATCGCTATCACCGCACACTGTGCAGGTGTATGTCATTTCGCCTTGGGCTGTGCAGGTGGGTTGCCGTGTCACCTTACCGCTATCGTAATGATGCCCGTCGGCGCAGGGATTTTCTCCCACCTCTACCTTTGCCGTAGCAGGGGCATAGCAGGCATCCGTCGAAGCCATATTGGGGTCAAGGCCCAACAGATAATAGGTGCCGGGCTGTGCAAAGCAGTAAGTATACTTGCCGTCTTTGCCTGCGACATCTGCCACATGATTCCAATCGGCATCGTAGACCTGCACGGTCAGTCCATCCATGGGCTCAAAGGCATCGGTGCCGCCATCCGAAACCGACTGCGTGCCGAATTTCAGTGCCTCAAAGCGCACGGATTTGCCTGCCGTGGTTTCAAATGTATCTATGGGCTGACCGTCTGTGCCGAAACAGCAAAATGCGCCGTAGTTATAAAAGTCCCAGTTGCTGAACATGGCCAAATCAATGGTATCGTTGTCCTGCAACAACATATAATCCGCCGTAGAGCCCCAGCCGGGAGATTGCAAGGGATACACATGATTGCGGTAATACATCAGGTTTTCATCGTGACCCCAAAAATTCTTCATATACATGGAGGTAGCGCCGCCGGTGATCTGCAATGCATCCAAGCTATCCTCATACGCATCATTGCCCAGGAAATCACGCACACCATGATTGCCGCTGTCACTCAGCGGAGAATGGATACCCTTACCGCACTGGTTTTCAGGCAATCCCATGTAGTAGCGCTCCAAGAGATAGATATAAAGATGCAACGCTGTGGGGCGCTGGATGACCTCCGTACCCACATAGCCGCCGTATCCGTTCTCTGTGGCGTAGCGATAGAAATCTGCCAAGTCATACAAATCCAGATCGAAGTACGGCACCGAAACCGCCATGTGGCTCAGCACGGTTTCGTCCTCATCATTGCCCTGCAGCGGCACACCGTCGGCAGACACGGTCACATACACCGTCACCGACTGCGCCGGCGTTTCATTGTATTGATAACTCCGGTCTGACGGGTCAACGGCAGGAGCTGCTGCAAAAGCAAATTGACAGCTACTCAACATCAGCAGCATTGACAGCAACAATGCCAGCATGCCGGTAAATCTATTCCGTTTCATGGTATCTCTCCTTCATAAAAAAACTGCGGTGACCGTTACCGATCACCGCAGCCGTTATTTCTGCGTTTTTGATTGCTTGCCGCCCAAATGCCGTGGGATCAAGCCGATTTTCACACAAGCAGGTCTCCTGACTTACGCATCGTCAGACTCGCCCCATCTTCTCAGACCTTCTGTCCAATGATCGGCTTTCGCCATAGGTGAGTCCTCCACGCTTACAGTGGCGGTACCGTTCGGGATTTTCACCCGATTTCCTATTCTCCGCCGCCCTCTTTTGCACAAGGACAGCAGCACTTGCTATTTTGTATAATATTGTATCATTCTGCCCCACCCTTGTCAACACGGACCGACCATGCCAATCGCAGCTACCGAAAAATGTTACTTTTTACCAAATTTATTCAAAAAAGCATTGACTTTTTAGCAGATTTTAGCTATAGTATATAATGCTTAAAAATTTTATTATGCATTATATTTTTATAAGTGAGGTAATAGAAATGACTGCTATTGATCTGAACAAGTATGGCATCTCCGGTACCACCGAGATCGTCTACAACCCCTCTTATGAGGTTCTGTTTGAGGAAGAGACCAAGGCTGGTCTGAGCGGCTACGAAGTCGGTCAGGTCACCGAGCTGGGTGCTGTGAATGTTATGACCGGTATCTACACCGGCCGCTCTCCTAAGGACAAGTACATTGTCATGGACGAGAACTCCAAGAACACCGTGTGGTGGACTTCCGAAGGCTACAAGAACGACAACCATCCCATGGATGAGTCCGTCTGGGCTACCGTCAAGGATATCGCAGTGAAGGAGCTGTGCAACAAGAAGCTGTTTGTTGTGGATGCTTTCTGCGGCGCTAACAAGGACACCCGCATGGCCGTCCGCTTCATCGTGGAAGTGGCATGGCAGGCTCACTTCATCAAGAACATGTTCATCCAGCCCTCCGAGGACGAGCTGAAGAACTTTGAGCCTGATTTCGTTGTTTACAACGCTTCCAAGGCTAAGGTCGAGAACTACAAGGAGCTGGGCCTGAACTCCGAGACTTGCGTAGCCTTCAACATCACCTCCCGTGAGCAGGTCATCATCAACACCTGGTACGGCGGCGAGATGAAGAAGGGTATGTTCTCCATGATGAACTACTACCTGCCTCTCAAGGGCATTGCTGCTATGCACTGCTCCGCCAACACCGACATGAACGGCGAGAACACCGCTATCTTCTTCGGTCTGTCCGGTACCGGCAAGACCACCCTGTCCACCGATCCTAAGCGTCTGCTGATCGGCGATGACGAGCACGGCTGGGATGACAACGGCGTCTTCAACTTCGAGGGCGGCTGCTATGCTAAGGTCATCAATCTGGATAAGGACTCCGAGCCCGACATCTATAACGCCATCAAGCGTGATGCTCTGCTGGAGAACGTTACCGTTGACGCTGAGGGCAAGATCGACTTCGCTGACAAGTCCGTCACTGAGAACACCCGTGTGTCCTATCCCATCAACCACATCAACAACATCGTTCGTCCCGTTTCTGCCGCTCCCGCTGCAAAGAACGTGATCTTCCTGTCCGCTGACGCTTTCGGCGTTCTGCCTCCCGTGTCTATCCTGACTCCCGAGCAGACCCAGTACTACTTCCTGTCCGGCTTCACCGCTAAGCTGGCCGGCACCGAGCGTGGCATCACCGAGCCCACTCCCACCTTCTCCGCTTGCTTCGGTCAGGCTTTCCTGGGGCTGCTCCCCACCAAGTACGCTGAAGAGCTGGTGAAGAAGATGAAGATGAGCGGCGCTAAGGCTTATCTGGTTAACACCGGTTGGAACGGCACCGGCAAGCGTATCTCCATCAAGGATACCCGTGGCATCATCGATGCTATTCTGGACGGTTCCATCAACTCCGCTCCTACCAAGATGATTCCTCACTTTAACTTTGAGGTTCCCACTGCTCTGCCCGGCGTCGATCCCGCTATTCTGGATCCCCGTGACACCTATGCTGACGCTTCCGAGTGGGAGGCAAAGGCTCAGGATCTGGCAAGCCGCTTCGTCAAGAACTTCGTCAAGTACGAGTCCAACGAGGCCGGTAAGGCTCTGGTCGCTGCAGGTCCTCAGCTGTAAGCTGACATCAAATCATACAAAAAGCAGACTGCCCACGGCAGTCTGCTTTTTTCTCGTTATGGACACAGCGGCGCAAAAAAAGACGGGCGATGCCCGTCCTTTTAATCATGCTTATTCCTTTATCATGCTTACTCCGCCGGAATGAGGATCTTATGGGGCAGATCTGCCGACACCGTAACCGTCTTTGTGGCAAGGCACTGCACCGCATCTTTGGGAAATTGCTTGAGAAACGGCTGCAAAGTAGCAATATTGGAAAAGCCGTATCGCCCGTGGCGATAGTGCATGGGGATCACCGCTTTCGGCTGCACCTGCTCCATGACCGCCTTAGCTGCAGCGGCATCAATGGTATAGGTGCCACCTATGGGGAGCAGCAACATATCGCAGCCTTGGAGCTTTTGTGCCTGAGCGGCGGACAGCGTATGACCCAAATCGCCCAAATGCACCACCGTGAAACCCTCGGCACGCAAAATATGCACCATGTTCTCGCCACGCAATGCACCCTGCCGCTCATCGTGGAAGGTGGGCAATTCCTCCACAGTGAAGGGACTTTCCCCTACCGTTACGGTGACGCAGGCACGGGCATTATGGTCATAATGCTCGTGGCTGCACAGAACCTGCTGCGCCGCAAGGTGCAGTTCTTCGTGACCGGGAACATCGACATACGGGTCCAGCACAATGGTATAATTCTGGGATGTGACGGCAAAGCAGGAGTGGCCGTGCCATGTGATGGTCATAGAAATTCCTCCTTAGAAAGAAGAGTCCATCGCAAGGGATACGATGGACTCATTTGTGTATGTTTACTTCTCAATCAGCAGCTGAGCGATCTGCACTGCATTGGTGGCAGCGCCCTTGCGCACCTGATCACCGCAGCACCAGATATTCAAGCCGTTGTCGCTGGTCAGGTCATCACGGATGCGACCCACGAACACAATATCCTGATCGGAGGTATCCAAAGGCATGGGATACTGCTTATTCTTCAAATCGTCCACCAGACGGCAGCCGGGTGCATTGGCGATCAGCTCACGGGCACGCTCCACGCTGACCTTCTCCTTGGTGCGCACCACGATGCTGACACTGTGGCTGCGGACAACCGGCACACGCACGCAGGTGCAGCTTACCTTCAGTTCAGGCAGGTGCATGATCTTGCGGCCCTCGTTCTGCATCTTCATCTCCTCGGAGGTGTAGCCCTCAAAGGCCTCGCCGCCGATCTGGGGAATGACATTATAGGCGATCTGATACTGGAACACCTTGGGCTCGTAGTGCTTGCCCTCACGCAGTGCCTCTACCTCGTTCATCAGCTCAATGGGGCCGCCGGCACCGGCGCCGGAGGTTGCCTGATAGCTGGAGGCGATGATGGACTCGATGGGGCTATCCTGATTCAATGCATTGATGGCCACCAAAGACACGATGGTGGTGCAGTTGGGGTTGGCGATGATGCCCTTATGGTTCTTGACATCCTCAGGGTTGATTTCCGGCACGATCAGCGGCACATTGGGATCCATGCGGAATGCGCTGGAATTATCCACAAACACCGCACCTGCCTTGACGATGGCAGGAGCAAACTGCTTGGCGATATCGTTTTCGGCGGCGCCCAGCACAATGTCCATGCCCTCAAAGGCCTTGTCCTCTGCCAGCTCCACCGTCAGCTCCTGACCGTTCCACTGGATCTTCTGTCCCACAGAGCGCTTCGATGCCAGCAGATGCAACTCGCTGATAGGGAACTCACGCTCTGCCAAAATCTTCATCATTTCACGGCCTACGGCACCCGTTGCGCCGAGAATTGCTACTTTATACTGTTTCATCGTTCTATTCTCCTTATTCCACTTTTCACGGATTTTTTTACTTCACAAAGCTGTCATACAGCACACGGATAGCCGAGGCGAAGTCCTTATTGTCCACGCCGACAATAATGTTCAGCTCCTCCGGGCCTTGGCTGATCATGCGGATATTGATGCCGTTAGCACCCAACGTGGCGAAAATCTTACCGGAAATACCGGGCTTGAACGCCATCTTACGGCCAACTGCCGCCACAATGGCAACATTCTCCATCACATGAATATTATCCGGCTTGATGGCCTTTTGCAGATCGCCCATCAGCTGATACAGACACGGTGCCACCTTGTCCGATGCCACCACCAGGGAAACCGAGTCGATGCCGGAGGGGATATACTCTACATTCACCTGATACTTCTCCAGCAGCTCCAACATACGGCGCAGCGCACCCACCTCGCCGGACATGCCGGTCTTGGTGACGGTGATGACGGAAAAGTTCTTCTTACCGGCAATACCGGTGATAAAACGATCATCCTGCATCTCCACCTCGTCAAAGGTCTCACGGATCATGGTGCCGGGATGGTCGGGCTGATTGGTGTTGCGGATATTCAGGGGGATATTCTTCTCACGCACGGGGAAAATGGTACCCTCATGCAGCACCTGCGCACCGATATAGCTCAGCTCACGCAGCTCCGAATAGGTGATGCGCTCGATGGGTTCGGGATCGGGTACGATCTTGGGATCTGCCATCAGGAAACCGGAAACATCTGTCCAGTTTTCATAGACATCGGCATCCAGCGCTGCCGCTGCCAAAGCGCCGGTGATATCGCTGCCGCCACGGCTGAATGTCTTGATGGAGCCGTCGGGCATGACACCGTAGAAACCGGGAATGACCACTCTGCGGCCGTCGGCGGCGTGCTGCAAGGCCTCATAGGTGGCCTCCTGATCCACGCTGCCGTCCAGATTGAACTTCAGCCACATGGTGCTGTCCAGAAAATCGTAGCCTAAATAAGCTGCCATCAGCTCGGCGGCAAAATACTCGCCACGGGACACCAGCTCGTCCTGAGAAATGCCCTTGTCCATCTTTTCACGCAGGGCGGTGAACTCGCTCTCCAGATCTACCTTCAAATCAAGCTCGTCACGGATCGCCGTATACCGATCCACGATCATCTGGTACACGCTGTCGCAGCTGACACCGTATTTCAAATGGGCATGGCACAGATACAGCAGATCTGTCAGCTTGTGATCGTCCTTATATCGCTTACCGGCAGCGGATACCACCACCACTCGGCGGCTGTCATCTGCCGTAACAATCGATTTCACCTTGGCGAACTGCTTGGCATCTGCCATACTGGAGCCGCCGAATTTCAATACTTTCAACATGGTTTATTCCTCACTTTGCCGGGTTTTGCTTTTCTATGGTATATAGAACGCTGAAAAATGTTTTTCTGCTGACAAAAAAAATTATTTTGTCCACTGAATAAAAACACTTGCTTTTTTGTTGTAGACAGTGTATCATAGAGTTATGCAAAATGCAAGAAAAATTTTGCATGAAATTGGACAAGTTCACTGTCCGTGTTTTTTACAACATTTATTATTCTCAATAGATGGGAGATTTACATGATGAAATATCAAAGCACACGCAACGCCCAGTTGACGGCCAGCTCTACCCGTGCTGTTCTGGCAGGTATTGCACCCGATGGCGGCCTGTACATTTCCAAGGACTTACTGCACACGCAGTTTGACTGGAAAGCACTATTAAATAAAGATACCTTTACCATGGCGAAGGATATTCTCTCGGTATTGTTGCCGGAGTTTACCGACATGGACCAGCTGGTGCGCCGTGGCTACACCGGAAAGTTTGAAAGCGACGAGCTGACGCCCCTTGTGAAGGTGGGTGAGCGCTATGTGCTGGAGCTGTTCCGTGGCCCCACCAGTGCCTTTAAGGATGTGGCGCTGAGCATGCTGCCTCAGCTGATTACCTCCGCACGCAAGAGCGAAAGCATGGTGGAGGAAACCGTCATTCTCACCGCCACCTCCGGCGATACCGGCAAAGCTGCGTTGGAAGGCTTCCACGATGTGGACGGCACCAGGATCATCGTGTTCTATCCCGATGGCGGTGTTTCCACCGTGCAGAAAGCGCAGATGGTGACGCAGGAGGGCAAAAATGTATGCGTATGCGCCGTGCGAGGTAACTTTGACGATGCTCAGACCGGCGTGAAAAATATCTTCGCCCACTGCGCCAATCTGGATCTGGGCGGCGCACGGCTCAGCAGCGCCAATTCCATCAATATTGGTCGTCTGGCACCTCAGGTGGTGTACTATTTCAAGGCCTATGCCGATCTCGTGAAATCCGGACGCATTCAGGTGGGACAGCCCGTTCACTTCGTGGTACCCACCGGAAACTTCGGTGACATTCTGGCAGGTTACTTTGCCAAGCTCTTGGGCTTGCCCGTGGGACAACTGGTCTGCGCCTCCAACGCCAACGATGTTCTCACCGAGTTTATTGCCACCGGTCACTACGATAAGCGCCGTCCCTTCTACAAGACCACCTCTCCCTCCATGGATATTCTGGTATCCAGCAACTTAGAGCGCTTGCTGTATCTCTTGAGCGAGGACGAGTCTTATGTGGCATCGCTGATGGAGCAGCTGCGCACCGCCGGACACTATCAAATCAATGATGATATGCTGGCAAAGCTGCAAGCGCTGTTCGCCTGCGGCTGCTGCGATGACACCGCCGCTGCGCACACCATCCACGATGTGTGGCAGCAGCATCAGTATCTGTGCGATCCCCACACCGCTGTGGCTTGGACGGTCGCTGATCAGTTCATAGCGCAGCAGGATGACAATGCCCCCGTTGTGGTTCTGTCCACGGCATCGCCTTACAAGTTCCCCACCGCCGTGCTGCACGCTTTGGGTCACGCTCCCGTAGAGGACGAATTTGCCGTGATGGAACAACTCCATCAGCTGACCGGCGTGGATGTGCCGAAAGGCTTGGCACAGCTGCGCAACAAGAAAGTACTGCATCACGATGTCATCGACCGTGAGGATATGTTGGAATATGTTTTGGCAAAGGTAGGTAACAAGCAATGGTAACCGTAAAAGTCCCCGCCACCACCGCTAATATCGGTCCCGGATTTGATACATTTGGCTGTGCGCTGGCGCTCTATAACACACTGTCTTTCGAGGAAACGGAGCAGGGTCTGGTGTTTTCCGGCTGCGACGAGGCATATCAGAACGCAGACAATTTGGCCGTGGTAGCCTATCGCAAGGTGATGGCGTCTTTGCATCTGCCGATGCCGGGTCTGTCCATTACCATTCAGGCGGATATCCCCGTTTGCCGTGGTCTTGGCAGCAGCGCTGCCATGATCGCCGCCGGTGCCGCCGCAGCCAATGTACTGCACGGCTCACCCTATACACCGCTTCAGCTGTTGGGTATCTGCAACGATATCGAGGGGCATCCCGATAATCTGGCGCCGGCTCTGCTGGGCGGTCTGGTGGCCTCCTATGTGGATGACAACATCCCCGTGGCAGCCACCTATCCCCTGCATAAAGATCTGCGCTTTACCGCTTTGATCCCCGATTTCCAGCTCAGCACCCATCTGGCACGAGGCGCTCTGCCCCAGGAAGTACCCTTTGCCGATGCGGTGTTCAACATCTCTCGTGCCGCCGTGCTGCTGAAGGCGCTGGAAACCGGCGACGAGGATATGATCCGTCGCTCGTTGCAGGACAAGCTGCATCAGCCGTTCCGTGGCAAGCTGATTGCCGGATACGAGGAAGTGCGAGCCACCGCCCTAGAATGCGGATGCACCGCATTTTGCATCTCCGGCGCAGGCCCTACCCTGCTGTGCCTGAGCTTTGGCAGCGCATTTGACGAGAAAATGGCGCAGAAAATGGACACGCTGCCCGGTCACTGGCGTATGCTGCCCATGGCAGTGGATCACACCGGCGTTCAGGTGCTATGACGATTTTTACGAAAACATACGATGCGCCGGAGCTGAACCGGCGTGAAATACGGCGCTATGCCGGCTGTGGCCGTGACGGCGAGCTGCCCTTACTGGACGAGTGCTTGCAGGAATTGCTGCCGCAGTTATCCTATAAAGTGTGCTATACGCTGTGCGATATCGTCCATGACGGCGATACGCTCACGGTGGGCACGGTGAAAACCGACTCCACGGCGCTGTGCAAGAACTTAAACGGCTGTGAAAGAGCCGTGATCTTCACTGCCACCGTCGGCTTAGCGCCTGACCGTCTGGTGCGGAAATATGGCGTGCTGTCACCGTCTAAGGCGGTGGTGATGCAGGCCATCGGTGCTGAGCGCATCGAGTCGCTCTGCGATACCTTCTGCCGTGAATGGGAGGGGCAGGGGCTCTATCTCCGTCCCCGCTTTTCGCCCGGCTACGGCGATCTGCCCCTATCGGCGCAGCAGGACATATTTGCGCTGTTGGACTGCCCCCGCAAGATCGGCGTCACACTGACAGAGCATCTCCTGATGATGCCCAGCAAATCGGTCAGCGCCATTGTGGGAATCAGCGAAACCCCCGTACCCCACGGCAACAAATGCACACAATGCAACAAGAAAAATTGTTCCTTCCGAGGTGACACTTCATGCCCGTTTTAGACTATATTCAACAACATATCACCTATCTTGACGGCGGTATGGGTACGCTGCTGCAGGCAGCAGGTCTGCAGCCCGGCGAGCAGCCGGAGCGTTGGAATCTGACCCACAGCGATGTGATCGTATCACTGCAGCAGGCCTATTTCGATGCCGGCACCAACATCATCAACACCAATACCTTTGGCGCCAACTCCCTCCACTTTTCCGATGAGGAGTTGGAGCAGATCATCTGCGCCGCCATGGAAAACGCTAAAAAGGCCCGTGACGCAAGCTGCGGCAAGCAGGAAAAATTTATCGCTTTGGACATCGGCCCTACCGGAAAACTACTGAAGCCTTATGGCGATTTCGACTTTGAAGAGGCCGTTGCGGTCTTTGCAAAGACCGTGGTACTGGGCGTGAAATACGGTGCCGATCTCATCATGATCGAGACCATGAACGATTCCTATGAAACCAAGGCGGCACTGTTAGCCGCTAAGGAAAACAGCGATCTGCCGGTGATGGTGTCCAATGCCTACGGCGAGGACGGCAAGCTGATGACCGGTGCTTCTCCGGAGGCCATGGTGGCGATGCTGGAAGGCATGGGCGCCGATGTGATCGGCGTGAACTGCTCGCTGGGTCCCAAGGCATTGGCTCCCATTGTAGAGGAATACCTGCGCTGCGCCAGTGTGCCGGTGCTGCTTAAGCCCAATGCCGGTCTGCCCAAAGTAATCGACGGCAAGACCACCTTCGATGTGGGCGCAGAGGAATTCGCCCAAGAGGTGGCAGCGCTGATTCAAAAGGGCGTGCGTGTGGCAGGCGGTTGCTGCGGCACAACGCCGGAATATATCCGCAGCGTGGTGGCAGCAAGTCGTGAGCTGACACCGCTGCCCATAATGAAAAAAAGCCGCACCGTGGTGTCCTCGTACACCCGTGCCGTTGCCTTTGGTGAGCGTCCCGTTCTCATTGGCGAGCGCATCAATCCCACCGGCAAAAAGCGGTTCAAGCAGGCGCTGCTGGAGGGTGACATCAATATGATCCTGTCCGAGGCGGCACAGCAGCAGGACTGCGGCGCACACATTTTAGATGTGAATGTAGGTCTGCCGGAGCTGGACGAGCCGACGGTATTGGAAAACGCCGTATGTCAGGTGCAGGCCATCTGCGACCTCCCTCTGCAGATCGACACCTCCGATCCCATCGCCATGGAGCGTGCCTTGCGCCGCTACAACGGCAAGGCGATGGTCAACTCCGTCAACGGCAAGCGTGAGAGCATGGATTCCATCTTCCCGCTGGTGAAAAAATACGGCGGTGTTGTGGTGGCACTGACGCTGGACGAGGGCGGCATTCCCGCCACCGTTCAGGAGCGTGTGGATGTGGCTCGCCGCATTTTAAGCGTGGCGGCAGAGTACGGCATCGACAAAAAAGACATCGTTTTCGACGCTCTGGTCATGACCATCAGCGCTGCTCCCGAGGCGGCACAGGTAACCTTGGAAGCCACCCGCCGCATTCGCACGGAGCTGGGCTGTCACACCTCGCTGGGTGTGTCCAATGTGTCCTTCGGTCTGCCCAACCGTGCCGGCATCAATGCCACCTTCTTCACGCTGGCATTGGGTGCAGGTCTGTCCGGTGCTATTGTCAATCCCTATTCCGATGACCTGATGCGTGCCTACTACGCCTACTGCGCACTGCACGGCATGGATGCCCAATGCGCCGACTATATCCGCTTCTCTGCCGATCATTCCAATCAGCAGACAGCGACCGCACCGGTCAGTGCCTCCGATTTGCAGACCGCCATTTTGAAGGGCATGAAGCAGCGTGCGGCGGAGATCACCCGTGGTCTGCTTGCCACCGTGGCGCCGCTGGACATTGTGAATAACGAGGTCATTCCGGCACTGAACACCGTGGGCAAGGGTTTCGAGGAAAAGACCGTTTTTCTGCCTCAGCTATTGATGAGTGCCGAAGCCGCCGGAAGCGCCTTTGAGTGCATCAAGGCCGCCATGTCCGATCACTCCGCCCAGCAAGTCAAATGTGCCTTTGTGCTGGCAACGGTGCAGGGCGACATCCACGATATCGGCAAGAATATCGTCAAGCTCCTGCTGGAAAACTACGGCTTCGCCGTATTGGATTTAGGCCGTGATGTACCCCCTGCCACCATTGTGGAGGCCGTGCAGCAGCGTCATGCGCCGTTGGTGGGGCTAAGCGCTTTGATGACCACCACCGTGCCGGCCATGGAGGAAACCATCCGCCTGCTGCGCCGTGAGGCACCGTGGTGCAAGATCGTTGTGGGCGGTGCCGTGCTGACGGAGGAATACGCCAAGTCCATCGACGCCGATCGCTACGCCAAGGATGCTATGGAAACCGTGCGCTACGCTCAGCAAATCAACGATACACTATAACATCGCAGATGACCGATGCCCCGCCGGGGTGTCGGTCATTTTTCCCCTAAAGTTTATAAAATCTTAAACTTTACCACCTTGCTTTCCTCCTCCCCTTCTTTTATAATTACTTTCGACAGGAAGTGATAACCCATGGAAAACTCCCAATATTCTCAGTATTCGCCCCAGCAGCGGCGAAAATCAAGAAAGCGTCAACGGCGGCAAAGGCGGTTGCGCATTTTGCTGCTGGTTTTGGTTCTGGCAGGCATTCTCTATGGCGCATGGCGCTATCTAAAACCAACGGATTACTATACCGCACAGCATTTCGGCATTGAAACGCTGAAAAGCGCCGTGGATCAGGACAATGACGGCATTGACGATTACAAGGATCTCATGAACGGCGCCCGTGCCTACATTGCCACCAACCCTCACTATGAGAGCAAATACTATGACAACGGCTATCCCGATGACGGCTGCGGCGTTTGCACCGATGTGATCTGGCAGGCATTCAAGGCCGCCGGATACGATCTGCGTGGTTTGGTAGATGCGGACATCGCCGCACACCGCGAATGCTATCCCAACATCTCCACACCGGACTCCAATATCGATTTTCGCCGTGTGAACACGCTGAACCACTTTTTCAGCCGCTATGCTGAGAGCCTGACCACCAATTTTGACGATCCTGCCCAGTGGCAACCCGGCGATATCGTGATTTTCGGCGACAGCGAACACATTGCCATCTGTTCGGATAAGCGCAATGCCGACGGCATTCCATGGATCATCCACCACGGAAACCCCGTCGATGAGGCGGTGGAGGCCGATCAAATCGGGCGCATGACTGTCTTCGCCCACTATCGTTGGAACGGATTGACATAAAACCATATTTTTTCTAAAAAAGCTGGAAATTATTTTCGATAATTTCCAGCTTTTTTATTGCTTTCAGGAAAAATTATGGTATACTTATTTTGTATGAATGGTTTTATCTTCATCTTGTATGAAGTTTTCTCGATTGGGCAAGCTAAGCCCGAATATACTGATGACCTAAGAAAGGGTGCTCACATTGAATAAATACATTGTTCACGGCAATCGTCCCCTATTTGGCGAAATTACCATCAGCGGCGCAAAAAATGCCGCCGTGGCGATCATTCCCGCTGCATTGATGGTGGATGGCGTATGCCGTATTGAAAATATCCCCCAGATCAGCGATGTTACACTTCTGTTCTCCATTTTGGAAGAACTGGGTGCTAAGGTGCGTGTGTTGAACCAGCACACTGTGGAGATCGACAGTCACAGCGTACACAGCACACATCCGTCCTATGAACTGGCTCGCCGCATTCGTGCCAGCTACTACCTCATCGGCGCATTGCTGGGCCGTTTTGGCGAGGCCACTGTGTCCATGCCCGGCGGCTGCAATTTCGGTGTGCGGCCCATCGATCAGCACATCAAGGGCTTCACCGCTATGGGCGCTGATGTGTCGGTGGAGGGCGGTTTCATCCACTCCAAAGCAAAGGACGGCAGACTGACCGGCGCTAACATTTATCTGGATGTGGTCAGCGTGGGTGCCACCATGAACATCATGATGGCTGCTGCTTTGGCAGACGGCGTAACAGTGATCGAAAACGCCGCCAAGGAGCCCCACATCGTGGACTTGGCCAACTTCCTCAACTCCATGGGGGCCAGAATTCGGGGTGCCGGCACTGACGTGATCAAGATTTACGGCG
>JAZLJB010000008.1:0-37813 GCA_045617685.1 Vescimonas sp. | reverse complement strand
CTTGCCGCCACCGCCCGGTGCGTCGACCACGAAGGTGGGGATGCAGTAACCGGAGGTATGACCGCGCAGAGCTTCCATGATCTCGATACCCTTGGAAACGGGGGTACGGAAGTGGCTCAAACCCAAAGAAGGATCGCAAGCATAGATGTAGTAAGGACGTACACGCATCTTGACCAGGCCATGTACCAGCTCCATCATGACATGAGAGCAGTCATTGACACCAGCCAGCAGCACGGACTGGTTACCCAGAGGAATACCAGCATCAGCCAGCATTGCGCAAGCCTTAGCAGCTTCGGGAGAGAACTCCTTGGGAGTGTTGAAGTGAGTGTTCAGCCACACGGGATGATACTTCTTCAGCATGTTGCACAGCTCGGGAGTGATACGCTGAGGCATAACAACGGGAGTGCGGGAGCCCAAACGAACGATTTCCACGTGAGGAATTGCACGAACGCGGGAGATGATGTACTCCAGAGCCTCATCAGAGACCAGCAGAGAGTCACCGCCGGACAGCAGGACATCGCGGACCTCGGGATGAGCGGCAACGTAATCGATGCACTTATCGATCTGCTGCATAGGAACATCGCAGTCATTCTGACCAGCAAAACGACGACGAGTGCAGTGACGGCAGTACATGGAGCACTGGTCAGTGATCAGCAGCAACACGCGATCGGGATAACGATGAGTCAGGCCGGGTACGGGAGAGTCGGTATCCTCATGCAGAGGATCGGCATCTTCGTAATCAGCGAAAACCAGCTCATCAGCGCGAGGAATAGCCATCTTACGGATAGGATCAAAGGGATCATCCAAATCGATCAAGGACAGATAGTAAGGAGTAACTGCCATACGCAGCTTACCCAAAGTCTTACGAACGCCCTCTTCCTCCTCAGGAGTCAGGGTCATGTACTTCTTCAGATCCTCAACCGTCTCAGCGCGGTTAGCAACCTGCCAATGCCAATCGTTCCACTGCTCTTCGGGAACATTGGCGAACAGACCATTACGAGTTTTCATAATTATGTTCTCCTCTATAATTATTTAGTAAATTGGCTTGTTATTTGTTAATGTGAGAAAAAGGCAGGGAGACCAATGCGGCCTCCCTGCCGCGAATGCTTAATCAGCAATCAATAATTAGCAGTACTTCTCGTCGAACAGCTTACGCAGCTTGGGGTTCTCACGCAGAACGTTCAGAGTGATCTCAGCGTGGTTCTTGGTGTAACCGTTACCAACGATCATGGTGACATCCTTGCCGATACCCTCAGCGCCCAGAGCAGCCTTGGTGAAGGAAGTAGCCATGGAGAAGAAGTAAACCAGACCGTCATCGTGAACGGGCAGGATAGCGGACATCTCGCAAGACTCGATGTTCACGCAGCAGATGGAGATATCATACTCCTTGCCGTCGTTAGCAGCCAGAGCAGCTTCCATAACCTCAACGGGCTTGGTGCAGTCAGCAACAACGATATCGGTGTAAACACCCAGCTCCTGCAGACCGGGAACCTGAGCAGCCTTACGGACAACGCCGACGACCTTACCATTGGGGCCAACCTTCTTCATTGCCTCATAGCCGCACAGAACAGCGGACTTACCATTTGCGCCCAGAATCAGAACGCTGTCGCCTTCCTTGGGCAGCTTGCGAGCCTGTGCGGGAGCACCAGCAACGTCCAGAGCAGCCAGAGCCAGAGGCTCAGACATATCTTCGGGCAGCTTAGCATACAGAGCGGACTCGAACAGAACAGCCTGACCAACGATGTCAACGCGGTCGATGTCCTTGTGGATAGCCTTGATCTCCTGGATCTTCAGGGGAGTCATGGACAGGGACACCAGGGAAGCGATCTTATCGCCGACCTTCAGATCGAAGTCGGGCTTAGCCAGCAGGTCCTCACCGATGTAAGCGACCTTACCGATGAACATACCGCCGGAACCGGTAACGGGGTTCTGCTGCTTGCCGCGCTCAGCGACAATACCCATGATCATTTCGCCGATCTTCTTCTCATCGCCGCCGCAAGCCTCAGAAATCTGAGTGAAGGAAGCGGAGTCAACGTTCAGAGAGATAACATCGCAGATGATCTCGTTGGAATACTTCTTGTCCATGTCGTTGTCGATCTTCCAAGCAGCCTGAGTCAGGACGCCCTTGGGCTCGATAACGCGGTGAGTACCGTACTTGTTGCCTTTCAGCTGTGCCATAATAATTTCCTCCTAAAATAAAATTATTAACAATAATTTATAAAGACTAAACGATATAAAATAACAGATTACTTCAAGGGCTTCAGGCTCAGGATCTCACGAGCTTCAGCGGGAGTTGCGATCTCGCGGCCCAGTTCCTTAGCCATACGCACGACCTTAGCGACCAACTCGCCGTTGGAAGCAGCCTTGTGGCCCTTGCCCAGATAAACATTATCCTCGAAACCAACGCGAACGTTACCGCCCATTGCGATACCAGCAGCAGCCATAGTCCAAGCAGACTTACCAACACCGGTAACGGTCCAGGTGGAACCTGCGGGAATCTGGCTCACCAGATGGCACAGGTTGGGGATAGTTGCGGGAGTGCATCCGTTGACGCCCAACACGAAGTTGAACTGCATGGGATGTGCGGGCACTTCGCCCTTCTTAGCCATGGTCAGGATGGTATCCAGATGACCGATCTCGAAGCACTCATACTCGGGCTTGATATCGTTCTCCAGCATACGCTTACCAAATGCACGCATGGTGGGCATGGTGTTATCAAAAATCTCATCGCCGAAGTTACAGGTACCGCAATCCAGAGTAGCCATCTCAGGCATCAGCTCGGTGGGCTGCAGACGCTCTTCGGGGCTCATGCCGGCAGCGCCGCCGGTAGAGGGAATCATGATAACATCGGGCAGTTCCTTGCGGATAGCATCCATAACAACGCGGAAACGCTCACGATCCTGAGTGGGCGTACCATCGTCTTCACGGACATGGATGTGCAGGATAGCAGCACCTGCTTCATAAGCAGACTTTGCCTCACGCACCATCTCTTCGATGGTATAAGGAACAGCGGGGTTAGAAGCTTTGGTAACCTCAGCGCCGCAGATAGCAGCAGTGATAATCAGCTTTTCCATTTTGTTCTCCCTCTCTCTTACTTGTGCTCGATACGCTGGCAATCCTTAGGAGTAACGCAAGTACCGTGTGCACGGCAAACCACGATGGGCTCTTCCAGAACGTCAGCAGCGGAAGCGCTGATGTCGCCACGGGAAACGATTACCTTGCGAGCCTCGAACTTCATGGTACGAGAGGTGTTACCGACCTTCTCGATCTCGCCGTATGCCTCGATGTAGTCGCCAGCATAAACAGGAGCCAAGAACTCAATGTTATCATAAGCGCAGAACAGGCCCTCATCGCCATCGCACTTAATCAACAGCTCAGTAGCCACATCGCCAAACAGGTGAACCATGTGTGCACCGTCAACCAGGTTGCCGCCGTAATGTGCGTCCTTAGCACTCATACGCAAACGCAGCAGAGATGTCATCTTTTCCATTGAAAATTCCTCCTTCAAAATATAGGTTTCTCTTGTTCAGGATTCCGTTTCCGGCCTCAGGCCTTTTTTGAGAAACAAAAAAGCGCCATTGGTCAAAGTCATTGACCAATAGCGCTCCATGTTACGAAACATGACAGTAGCATTGCTTACACAATACCACCAAGGGCAAAAGCTCAGGCACATCTTTTACTCTTTCGGCGGTAGACCCCTTCCCGATTCAAGGTTAAAGCCTGTCCTCACTAAAACGGTACCCTGTCCCCCGCACCTCTATTGAATGAATATGGAATTCTGTACCTAAAATTATACCTTTTTTCTCAAATTTGTCAAGATACTTTGTGATAAAAAAGACAAATTATTTTTTGTGAGTTTTCACGAAATATGTTCCGCAATATCTGCAATTTATAACAAAAAATCAATAGGATCGTTCAATGCTCTCCAATATCTCAGGTTTCAATGACAGCATGCGGCAGATATTCAACGCATCACGCGGGCAATCCGACTTGCCCTCCACTTTGTACAGGCCATAATTCATGTGTTGCGCAATAACTGTAACACCGTCTTCTCCGGTAGCCGCCAGCTCCATGCGAATCTTCTCCGGATCCACATCACGCAAGCCGATAATCTGATAATGACAGGTTGCGTGCTCCGCCACCTTATCATAATGCGTTGTCAGCAGGGATACCGCATTGACTTTGTTGAGATATTTGGTCACTGCCTGCACAATAACAGCACCCTCATCGGGATTTGTGCCACGTGCAAACTCATCCAGCAGGAACAACGAATAGCCATTCTCCACCTCAGCTAAAGCCTTTTGGAACTGAACAATCTCAGAGCCAAATCCGCTCAAGCCGGATTGAATGGATTGCAAATCATCGAAGAGCATCTTCACACTGTGGAACAACGGCATTTTGGCTTGCTGGGCGCATACCAGGAAACCGGCTTGTAGCAAAAGCACATTCAGCGCCACCGTTTTCATTGCCACAGATTTACCGCCCATGTTGGCGCCGGTGATCACCGTTGCACCCTGGTCTAAGTAGATGGAAACCGGGACAAAGCTTCTCCCCTTTTCCTCTAGCAGATCCACAATCTCCGGATTGATCATATCAATCAGTTCCAGCTCTGTATCCGTAATCTGAGGATTTACTCCGCCATAGCGAACAGCAAACAACGCCTTTTGAATGATGAAGTCCAACCGACCGGCGGTTTCAGCGTTAGCCAATAATTCGTCTACTAAAGGAGCAAGCTGTGCGCCCATGGTCTTGCGCACCTTCATTTCCTCGCTCTCTTCCTCTGCACAAATGCGGGTGCGCTTGCTGCGCAAATCTTCCTTCTCAGCATCAGTCTGTGCATGGAATAACTGTTCTTCTATCTGCTTTTTTGCCTGACGAATCTCACGCAGTTTCTGCGTAGAGGAATCGGGAATATAAAAACCACGAGAGCGTGTGTTCTCCGGATCGAGGATTTTCAATGCTGCTGCCGGAGAATAAAATGCCAGACCCTTAAACTGCGTCACCGCATTGATTTCTTCAAATAGCGGGATCAGATTTTCCAATCGCTGCAGGTACGCTTTGATTTCAAACAGCTCCACATGATCCGGGCACTCCATATTCTGACAGCGACGCAAAGAATTGCGAATATCCTTCATCTGGCAAAGAACAATCATTGTTTTATCATAAACATTTTTCAGTTCTTCTGCCGCCTTTGCTGCTTGTTCTACATTATAGAGTTCCGTCTCCAGCTCTTCTCTCTCATCAGGTGCATAAAAACGCAGGCGGCGAATCTTCTCCTGTCCGAAAGGGCTGCAGCCGTGTAGCGTTTCCAGTGCATATTGCAAGCCGATTTTGACTTTTTCATCAAAGCTAATTTGAATCATGCCAGTTCCTCCTTCACATTGATGACCGGCACATCAATGGCCTGACTCATCTCGTACATAAACTCATCTTTATCAAATTTCCAACCATACGCAGAAATAGGGTTAATCGTCACACACAGCGTCCGGGCCGCTTCCTCTGTTTCCAGTGCCACATTTCTAATCATCAGCTTATCCAGTGTATCACTGCTCAGCAGTACCTTGCTGGGATCTTTGACCACCAGACGTCCATTACGCAGCACACCGTTACGCAGCAGCGGTAACACCATCGTATCCGTCAAAGCACCGCTGATCAGTGCCTCACCATTCTTCTTTAAGGTGTCCGACAATGTGCCCTCCACTTCCTCCGGCAAAGTATCGGCCTTAGGGATATTCATAATACGGTAAATATTCACCGTATCGGCAATGACTTTTTCCATACTCATGTGGTAGCTGGCACCGGTACACAGAATAACGCCTTCCGCCACAGCACGGGCTCCCAAAGATTTACGCCCCAAAGCACCGTCGATAATAGACTGGTCGGCTCCTAAATCGAAAAATTCCTGCGAAACGGTTTTTAACTGCGATGTGATAGACGGGCCTGCAATCTGCACATAGCCATCGCTTCTTGCCCGCATAATCACCACTTCGCCAAGCGGTGTGGGAATGCCGGTGGTCATCAAAATTTCCTTGGTAATATCGCCCAGTCGCAGCATATCTTTAGCTGTGGCAATCAATGTACCTGCCGGCACAAAGATGCTTGGCTTTTCCGTACCAGTGACCACATCGGTGGACTCACCATCACGACCGATGGATGTCAAACCCAAAATACGATCACGACCATTAGCTGACAAATACCAATTCAGCACCGTTGTCTTTCCTGCATTCTTACACATGCCCACAATAGACATGGTTTTTACACTTTGCAATTGTTGTAATAATTCCTGTTGCATATTCTTCTATTCGCTCCTTGAGCCCTATAATCCAAACATAATGATAGCACAGCTTAGTCAAAAAGAAAAGGGGGTGTTTTTCGGTAAACGAAACAAAAGCCGCCAAAAAGGCGGCTTTTGAAACAAGTTTTTTTATTCAACAGTAACGGATTTTGCCAAATTACGAGGCTTATCAATATCACAGCCACGTTCCAAAGCGATGTAATACGACAGCAGCTGCAACGGCACAACACCCAACTGCGGCAAAAGCATCTGCTCGGTTTCAGGAATGGACATGACCATTTCTACTCGCTCTGCCATCTGTTTTACATGCTGCTCAGTAGTCAACGCCAAAACCTTAGCACCACGAGCCTGCACCTCTACCACATTGCTCATTGCCTTGTCAAACAAAGGTGCGTATGTACCCAGTGCGATCACCAGAGTACCATCCTCGATCAACGAAATCGTGCCATGCTTCAATTCGCCGGAAGCGTATGCCTCAGAATGAATATAGCTGATTTCCTTGAGTTTCAAACTGCCTTCCAAAGACAATGCGTAATCCAGATTACGACCGATAAAGAATACCTGTTCACGATCAGCGCAAGTCTTTGCGATTTCATGGATCTGTTCATTCTGCTGGAGAATTTGCTCCATCTTTTCGGGCAACAACTGCATTTCACGCACCATGGCGGTATAGGTTTCATAATCCAAAGTGCCCATAATATCGCCAAAGTACAAGCCGACCAGATTCAAAACTGCCATCTGCGTGCTATATGCTTTGGTGGTAGCCACAGCGATTTCAGGACCGGCCCACGTATAAAGCACATCATCAGACTCACGGGCAATGGACGAGCCCACCACATTCACGATGGACAAAATACGCGCACCGCGTTTCTTCGCTTCACGCAATGCAGCCATCGTGTCCAATGTTTCGCCGGACTGGCTGATGACGATCACTAGGTCGCCTTCACCTACGATGGGATCGCAATAGCGGAACTCGGATGCCAGCACCACTTCCACGCTACGGCGTAACATGCGCTCCAAATTGTATTTTCCCACCATGCCAACATGATAGCTGGAGCCGCAGGCAATAATATAGATCTTGCCGATAGAGCGAATCTCTTCCGGAGTCATAGACAGATCGCTCAGCACCACTTTACCGTCCTGAATACGGGCAGCGGTAGCATCACGGATTGCTTTGGGCTGCTCAAAAATCTCTTTCAGCATAAAGTGTTCATAGCCACCCTTTTCCGCAGCGTCAATCTCCCAATCCACATGGTGATGTTCTTTTTCAACCGGTCTCATGCGGTCGTTGTAAACGCGAATGCCTTTACAGCTTAAAATGGCCATTTCGCCATCGTCCATATAGGCGATGTCACGGGTATGGCGAATGAGTGCCGTCACATCGGATGCAATATAATAACCATCTTCGCTATAACCCAGCAGAAGCGGAGCATCCTTTCTCGCAGCGATCATGCGGTCAGGATAATCAGCGCAGATAATACCCAATGCATAAGCGCCGTCAACAGCATTCAGCATACGAGTCACAGCTTCAAAGAAATCACCGCAATCCAGATAATAATAGTCGAGCAATTGTGCCACAACCTCTGTATCCGTCTCAGAAACAAAGTGATAACCCTTGGCAATCAAGCTCTCCTTGAGCTCCATATAATTCTCAATAATTCCGTTATGAACCACTGCAATCTTTCCGCTTTGGCTCATGTGGGGGTGGGCGTTAATGTCATTCGGCTCTCCGTGGGTAGCCCAGCGGGTATGTCCAATACCCAAAGAACCCGTCAAATCAGCGCCACCGTTTGTCATGTCGCTCAATACCTGCAAACGGCCTCTTGCTTTTTTCAACTGCAAACCATTTTCACCGCAAACTGCCACACCGGATGAATCATAACCACGATACTCCAAACGGCGCAAGCCATCCAACAAAATAGGAGCCGCTTGTTCGGTTCCTATATATCCTACAATTCCACACATATCTTTATTTCCTCCTGATCAATTTTTGATATCAAAAGGACAAACACGCAGTCATTTGCCTTTTTTGCGGTCATAGCCATTCTGTTTTGCCGTTACCGGCATATTTGTAAGCTATGTATCGTAGCCGCCACTACGGGAGAGCTCCCGCCGAAAAATTCGATTCTCTCTCCTCCTCGTCATCCTACTATCATCAAGCAGGCACTGGCGCTTATGTTGGAACAGAATTCCAAAAAACCTCCTTTTCTCTCTGCGTTAAATCTTCTAATAAATAGTCCCTCAAATGGTCATACTACTGCAAAAAGGGGGACAAATCCAAATGATAACTGCTTTCTTTCGCACCATCATTCTTTACACGATTTTGATTATTGGCTTGCGCTTAACGGGCAAACGCCAAATTGGGCAATTAGAGCCCATCGAATTGGTTTTAACTATGCTCCTCAGTGACCTGGCATCCGTTCCCATGCAGGATTTCGGTATTCCACTGCTCAGTGGTGTGGTTCCCATTGTCACGCTATTGGCACTCTCTACCCTGCTGAGCTACTGCAGCTTACGCAATGTAAGGTTTCGCTCACTTGTCTGCGGAGAGCCCGCCATTATCATTCACGACGGCAAAATCCAGCAAGATGCCATGCGAAAAAACCGACTGACTATAGATGAATTGCTGGAAGAAATGCGTTCGCAAAGTTACACGGATTTACACAGCATCAAATATGCCATTCTGGAAACCAGCGGTCAGATTTCTTTTCTCCCCTATACTGCTCAACAACCTGTAACCCCGCAGCAAATGGATCTAAAAGTGCCCGAAGAAACTTTTTTACCCACCGTCATTATCAACGATGGCCGTTTAATGCGGCACGAGATGGAAACGCAAGGTTTCGATGACCAGTGGCTGACACAGCAGTTGCGCCGCTGCCATGTAAAAAAGCCTTCGGATATTTTCTTGCTGAGCATCGACGAAAAAGGCACCATAATTTGCCTTCCAAAGGAGGAATCCCGTCCATGAAAGCCATTCGCATCCCCGTCTTTGTTCTTGTATTTATTGTAGCCGCAGCTATGGTTGACAGCATCTTTCTCACAAAGTGCTGCAACGGTTGGACGGCACAATCAAAATCAATAGAGCGCTTAGCTGCCAGTGAAAAATGGGACGAGGCTGAGCAATCATTAGACGCATTGTATGACGACTGGTCAAAAGCTCAAACATGGTTGCATATTATTATTGATCACGATGAGCTCAATACCGTAGAGTCTCTTTTAGAGCGAGGAAAAATACTCGTCAAAGCGAAAAAATATGTTGATTTAACCGCCGGACTCACCGAAGTTCGTTCACAGTTTCATCTTCTGTCAGAGATCGAACAATTCAATGTAAAAAACATCTTGTAAGTTTACTTTTCGTTCAGCAGCTTATTCAATTCGCTCATAAATGTATTGATATCTTTGAACTGGCGATACACGGAAGCAAAACGGACATAAGAAACCTCATCAGCCGTTTTCAAGCGTTCCATCACCTTCTCACCAATTAACTGAGAGCTGATTTCACGCTCCAAAGAATTCTGAATATCCTGCTCGATCTCGCTGGTCATGCGCTCCATATCCGCCACGGTGACGGGGCGCTTTTCGCAGGAACGCTGAATGCCACGCAGGACTTTATTACGATCAAAGCTTTGACGGCTGCCATCCTTCTTCACCACCACCATAGGCAAGCTTTCCACAGTTTCATACGTGGTAAAACGCTTTTCACAGCTCAGGCATTCACGGCGACGGCGAATACTGCTGCCCTCATCTGCCGGGCGGGAATCCACAACTTTGCTATCCTTATAACCACAATAGGGACATCTCATGGGACAGACCTCCAATTTGATATATGGTCATTGTATCACATATACACAATATATGGTAGATAAATTTTTCATTTTTTCATATTATTTTCTGTGATGCATGGCTCACCTCTATCATTTACAGCAATAATAGCATAGCAATCGCCTCGAATTTCTCGAATTTCGGCAAAACAGAATAGTTCTACCAACGGAAATGGCTGCGTTTCATCATAGGGCAATGCCAAAAGCTGCAAAGATGATCGATTCGCTATCAGTGTTCCTTCCGGTAAATGGAGCCGTGGCATCTCATCAGACCGTACTGCACGCCAGCTATCTCTCCCTGTGTTGGACATTTCAGCACGGGCACAGATCATACGCCCCATTGGCGCAGTCAGATGTTGAGAAAACTGACGCTTCAGGCGGATATCTCCGCCCTCCAGTACGCCCAGCAATAATCTTCGCCGCTCACCCTGTGCATAAATTCTGCAAATTTGGCGTTGTGGTGTAAAACAGTCTACTTCAAAACAAGTATCGCCTCCATCGCTGGAAACACGCAGCGTACCGATTCTGCGTTCCTGAAGATATAATGGATAGTCCATATCATTCACCTCCGGATACAAAAAAGCAGTCTGTGCAAAGTTTATGCACAGACTGCTCTCTTTATGCCTTTTGTCAAATCGTTGCCATAACATCAAATCAAACGGCTGCGCGGCAAACCGAAACTAACGGCAATCGCTTCGTCTACCTTCTCCATGATCACGTCATCAACTCGGCCCATATGTTCCCGCAAACGGCGCTTATCCAATGTACGGATCTGTTCCAATAGGATGACGGAATCCTTGGGCAACCCGTAGCTTTGTGCCGCCAATTCAATATGTGTCGGGAGCTTTGCCTTCCCGGTTCGGGAGGTAATTGCCGCTGCAATGACTGTGGGAGAATGGCGATTACCCGTGTCATTTTGCACAATCAATACCGGACGCACGCCGCCTTGCTCACTGCCAACCACCGGACTCAGGTTCGCGTAAAATATATCTCCGCGTTTCACATTTGTATCCACAAAGTTCACACTCCGCCGCCTAAAAGTACCCAATCGTTCTTGGGTCACTTTCATTGTCCCACACAGCTGCGGAATTTATACTTTGCCATCGGGCAAATTTCCGTTTTGCTCCGCCCGTTACTATCCTATGTTGTCCGTCGTTGTTTCGTGCAAATCAGTTTCCGTTTCGTCCACATCCCTTTTTTCCCATTCAAATGACAAAACCTTTGCCGTTAAACACAATTCACCATCAATGGTACATTCCATGTAATACGGTGTCAAATCACTTTGTCGAAACCAAATGGTACAAAGCACAGATCCATCATCGCCGTCAGATGTGTCCAATGTCATGCGGAGGCATTCCTCACCATCAACATTTTCTGTCCCCTGCTCCATGAGATATCCGTTGGCAGCCGCCTGAAGCAGCCACGGCAAGCAGTTCGCTGGACAAATCGTATCCAAGGCGCCTAAAGACCACACTTTTTCATCATAACTAACGGATAGATTCTCAGGTGAAATCGTAGCACTCAATCCCGCTAATTCTTCCGGCGCAGTGATGGTTGTGGTGGAACCCTCATTTGCATCATAGGCACACTGAATGGAAAATGTCAATTCCTCCGATGCTAAGTGACAGGTAACCTCAGCCTCCATATTGGCAGATGCCACCTGCTGATATTGATCCTGCAGATTTTGGGTGGTATCAGTACTACCGCAACCGCATGGAAGCAGCAACAACAGCGCACACAATAAAGCAGAAATTTTTTTCATCATAACCCTCCGTTTTAATAGTATCGGAAGGCAGTTCCATATCCCATTTATAATTCTTTCATAGCGTAGGGCAACTGTGCCAAAAGATCACTGGGTGTCATCCCCCGTTCTCCTTTCTCCTGCGCTGCAAGATCACCCGCTCTGCCATGCAGCCACACACCACAACAGCAAGCCTCAAAGGCATTCATTCCTTGTCCTAATAGCGACAAGATAATTCCCGACAGAATATCGCCGCTGCCCCCCTTGGCCATGCCGGAATTGCCGGTGGTATTTACAGCAATACGGCCATCCGGTGCCGCCACAATGGTACGGTGTCCTTTTAGTACCAGATACACGCCTTGGTCCTTTGCAAACTTTGATGCAGAAGCAATACGATCCCCTGATAATTCGCCCACACGGGCAAATTCACCGTCATGGGGTGTCATTACCGTAACACACCCACGGCGACACTGTAATGTATCTATATGTCCGCTGAGCGCATTTATACCATCTGCATCCAGCACCAACGGCTTTGCAATATTCAGCAAGCTGCGTACCAGCTTATCTGATTGCTCGCTCCTGCCCAAGCCACAACCAATCAGCATTGCATCGCAATTTTCCATCCGCCGGCGGATATCGTTTTCGGCTTCAAGTGCCAACTTACCGTCCTGATCCGCCAGAGGAAACGCCATCGCTTCATCGGATTTGATAGCCACTACCTGCCAGATGCTCTGCGGCACGCCTAAATAGACCAATCCGCTGCCGCTCCTAACGGCTGCACGGCTGGCAAATACCGGTGCTCCGGTATATCCGACGCTGCCGCACAGACAATATACCTTACCAAAAACTCCCTTATGCCCCCATGCATTACGCACCGGCAGTGAACGCTTGACAAATCCGGCTGAAATCTCCATTACGATGCACCTCCTTTTTTCTATATTGTATCATGGGTGTCAATGTAAAAAATGTACCGTTTTGCAAAAAATCCCTTGCAAGTTTTATTGCTTCGTGTTATAAATATTAAGTACAAAAGCTATGAATGGGAAGTATTGCGCACAGTGTTTCTATCAGAGATAATCGGTCGATAGGCTGCAAGCCGGTTTTAGATTCAGCACAATGTTCGCCTGGGAGCTGCTGCGAGGAAATGCGCAGACGGGTCATCCTCCGTTACAGGGAGTCGAGTGCGTAGTATAATCATGCTGCGAATTTGGGTGGTACCACGGAAGTAACCTTTCGTCCCTTATGTTGGGATGAAGGGTATTTTTTTATCCCAAAAAACAATCCGATCAAAGGAGTGGAAATATGAAACAACAATTAGATGAGATTCGCAAAAGAGCTTTGGCAGCTATTGAAGATGCCGGCGTCATGGAGGATCTGGAGGCTGCTCGAGTAAAATTCTTGGGCAAAAAGGGTGATTTGACCGCTGTTCTGAAGCAGATGGGCAAACTTTCCCCCGAAGAACGCCCCGTGATGGGTCAGTTGGCAAATGATGTACGCGCCACACTGGAAAGCGCCATCGACACTGCTCGTACCCGCTTGGAGGCCGCTGCATTGGAGGCAAAGCTGGCAAACGAGGCAGTAGATGTAACGATCCCCGGCAAAGACATTGCCATCGGTCACAAGCACCCCATGTATCTTGCATTGGATGAAATTAAGGATATCTTTGTAGGTATGGGTTTCACCGTGCTGGACGGACCGGAAGTGGAGCTGTCCGTTTACAACTTCGACAAGCTGAACGCCGAGGAAGGCCATCCCTCTCGTGATTGGTCCGATACTTTCTATTTCACGGAAGATGAGCGTGTCATGCTACGCTCCCAAACCAGTCCCATGCAGGTTCGTGCTATGGAAAGCATGGAGCTTCCTATCCGCATTATTGCTCCCGGCCGTGTGTACCGCAAAGACGAAGTCGATGCCACACACTCCCCCATGTTCCATCAGGTAGAGGGCATGGTCATTGATAAGAATATCACCATGGCTGATCTGAAAGGCACGCTGAATGCCGTCATGGAAAAGCTGTTCGGTGAGGGTACCGTGACTCGTTTCCGTCCCCACCACTTCCCCTTCACAGAGCCAAGCTGTGAAATGGATGTCCAATGCCATAAGTGCGGCGGCAAGGGTTGCCCCACCTGTAAGGGTGAAGGTTGGATCGAAGTGCTGGGCGCCGGAATGATCCATCCCCGTGTATTGGAAATGAGTGGTATTGATTCCGAAGAATATAGCGGTTGGGCATTCGGTATGGGTCTGGAGCGTTTGGCAATGCGCCGCTTCAAAATCGCCGACCTGCGCTTGATCTTCGAAAACGATGTCCGTTTCCTGGAACAGTTCTAAAGAAAGGAGAGCATAATAATGAATTTAAGCAGAAAATGGCTCAATGAGTTCGTCACTGTCAATGTGGACGATAAGGAATTTGCCGAGGCTATGACGCTCTCCGGCTCTAAAGTGGAAACTACCGAGGATCTCTCGGCTAAAATGAAAAACATTGTGGTGGGCCAGGTATTGTCCATGGAAAAGCATCCCGACAGCGATCACATGTGGATCTGTCAGATTGATGTTGGTCAGGATGAACCGGTTCAGATTGTCACCGGCGCCTGGAATGTCCATGTGGGTGATATGGTTCCTGCCGCACTGCACAAATCTCTGTTGCCCGGCGGTCAGAAAATTGAAAAAGGCAAGCTGCGTGGCGTTGTATCCAACGGTATGCTGTGCGGTTTGAGCGAGTTGGATCTGGATGAGCGTGATTTCCCCTACGCTGTTATTGAAGCAGCCGCTCTGCTGGACAGCTATAAGGCCATTGATCCTGAAAAGCCCTCTATTCCCAGCGATGTCAAAGCCGGTCACAAGATTTACGGCCCGGTGATCGCCGCTGAAGTCGTGGCTGTGGAGAATGCCGGCATCAACCTGTGGAAATGCAGCCTGAATGACGGCACATCTACTGTTGAGGTAGTCACCCCCTGCCAAAATATTCATGTTGGTAATCTGGTTGCCCTGAACACAAAGGAACAGCACATTTGCACTCTGGCAGATCTCCACGCTGAACAGCGTGAGTTCCCCCACTGCATTAACGATGGAATTTTTATTCTGCACGAAGACGGCATCGCGCCCGGCGATGATCTGCGTCCCATCATCGGCATGGACGACCATGTAGTAGAATTCGAAATCACACCCAATCGCCCCGATTGCCTGAGCATTATCGGCCTGGCACGCGAGGCTGCAGCTACCTTCGATTCTGAACTGCGCTTGCACGAGCCGGTTGTCAAGGGTGGTGCTGACGGCAATTTGGCAGAGTTGTTGGATGTTGAAACCCCTGCTTCCGATCTGGTACCCCGTTACACTGCTCGTATGGTGCGCAATGTAAAGATTGCCCCCTCTCCTAAGTGGATGCGTGAGCGTCTGCGGGCGATGGGCGTACGCCCCATCAACAACATTGTTGATATCACCAACTATGTGATGATGGAATACGGTCAGCCCATGCACGCTTTTGACTATCGCTATGTCAAGGGCGGCAAGATTGTGGTTCGCCGTGCAAACGACGGTGAAGAACTGACTACTTTGGATGGCAATGTCCGTAAGCTGAACAGCAATATGCTGGTCATTGCAGATGATTCCCGTGCTGTTGGCTTGGCCGGTATTATGGGCGGCATGAACAGTGAAATCGTGGATGATACTGTGGATATCGTATTTGAATCCGCTTGTTTCGATGGCACCTGCATTCGCAAGGGTGCGTTGAGTTTGGGTATGCGTACCGAGGCTTCCGCTAAATTCGAAAAGGGTTTGGATCCCATGAATACACTGCCCGCTATCAATCGTGCCTGTGAACTGGTTGAAATGCTGGGCGCCGGCGAAGTGGTAGACGGCGTGATCGATATTTTGAACTTCGTGCCGCATCCCACTGTCTTGCAGCTGCGTCCCGACAAGATCAATGCTCTGTTGGGTACGGATGTATCTACTGAGGAAATGCTGTCTATTTTGAAGAAGCTGGATTTCGGCGTAGACGGCGAAACGATTACGGTTCCCTCCTGGCGTGGCGATGTCGCACATTATTCCGACCTCGCTGAGGAAGTGGCCCGTTTCCACGGTTATAATAATATTCCCTGCACACTGATGCGTGGTCAGACGACCCGTGGCGGCTATTCCGATGTACAGAAATTGGAGCAGCAGTTGGGTGCCATTTGCCGCACTGTTGGTTATGATGAAATCATCACCTATTCGTTCATCTCCCCCACCTATTATGATAAGATCCGTTGGTCTGCTGATGATCCTCGCCGTGAAAGTTTCAAGATTTTGAATCCTTTGGGCGAAGACACTTCCATCATGCGCACCACCACTCTGCCCTCTATGCTGGAGATTTTGACACACAACTATAACTTCCGCAACAAGAGTGCAAAGCTGTATGAGTTGGGCCGTATCTATCTGCCCGGCGGCGCAGATGGTCTGGCAAATGAGCAGAAGGTATTGAGCATCGGCTCTTATGGCGACGGTATGGACTTCTTCACGATGAAAGGCATTGTAGAGGCAATCCTAGATGAAATTCGTGCAAAACATGTTAAGTTCGTTGCCTGCAAAGATAATCCTTCCTATCATCCCGGTCGTTGCGCCTGCGTATATGTGGATGACACCTATGTGGGTGTGTTGGGTCAGATTCATCCTCTGACTGCCCAGAACTACGGCGTGGATGCAGAGCTGTATTGTGCTGAGCTGAGTTTTGAGGCACTGTTTGCCGTTCGTGGCAGTGATCCCGAGTATACACCGCTGCCCAAGTTCCCGGCTGTCACCCGTGATATTGCCGTTCTGTGCGAGAACAGCGTGAGCGTGGGTGAATTGGAAGATTGTATCCGTCGTGGTACCAAAGGTCTGCTGAAAAGTGTGACACTGTTCGATATCTATCAAGGAAAGGGCATTGCACCGGGCATGAAGTCTGTCGCATTTAATCTGACGCTGCGTGCCGATGATCGTTCTATCACCTCTGAAGAGGCAGATAGTGATGTTCAGAGCGTTTTGGATCTGCTCAAGAGCGAACTGAATGCTGTTTTGCGATGATTTTATCTATCAACTCTTTACAAATCGGTAAAAAAGGTTTATAATTGGTAACAATATTAGAGATAGGTGGTGATCCTATGGATGATTTTACCAAAAAGTTTAGTGCTGCAGAAGACAAGGATCAGCAGATTCGTCATATTTTGACTTCTGTCTACGAGGCTTTAAAAGAAAAGGGTTACGACCCCATTAATCAGATCGTGGGGTATATTCTTTCTGAAGATCCTACCTATATTACCAACCACAAATCTGCTCGTACGTTGATCTGCAAAATTGATCGTGATGAGTTGTTGCAGGTTTTGGTAGAGAGTTACTTGGAAATGTAAGCTAAACATAAAAACGCTGTCATGGAAATTCCATGACGGCGTTTTTATGTAAAAGTTTTTTACAGCACGCCGGATTTTAGCAGCAGGATGATTCCAATCAGTTCCGAAAGTCCGATGATCACCAAAACTGTCTTGCCGATAGCATGCGGCTTTTTGACACTGAGCGGAGCAACAAATCCTATTGCCAGTAAAACTAACAAAGCAGGAAACAACCATGTTGCGTTAATGATTCCATCAAAACTCAGAATTGTTATCGCCGGCAATAGTAACGCCACTGCCGTAACAGGAATACCCAGGTATTCCATTCTTGACTCATCTGTTTCCTTTTGGCGTTCCTCCTCCAAAACATTGAAATACGCCAGACGAATGAGCGCACAGAGTATGTAAATGGCTGAGATAATACCCGCAACCGCCAATCTTTCCATAATACAGTATACAAATACACCCGGTAACACACCGAAGCTGATCAGATCGCTCAGTGAATCGATTTGTATCCCAAAACGTTTTTCAGCCGGGGTACGCTGCTTTGTAGCCGCCACTGCCCCGTCAAACATATCGCAACCACCGGCTAACATCAGACATATGATAGCCTCAATATATTTAGCGCCTAATGCCAGGAAAATCCCCGTTACAGCGAATAGCATCCCGCAATATGTCAATATCACAGTATAATCGTAGTATCCTAATAATTTCTTTTTCAAGATTGGCCTCCTATGAATTTATGATCCATTGATCCATACCCAACACGCACTGACATCAAACTTTGATGGCCCAGCGCATTTTCGTCGAATGTGCACGCGGATTTTGATAACACTCCTGAGCAGATGGTCGAATTACATCCCTCGCTACATCACTGTATATGCCATCTTTCAACCCTTGCTTAAAGGCTTTCTTGACCAGTCGATCCTCTCCGGAATGAAATGTCAAAACAGCCACTCTTCCTCCGCTTTTCAGCACAGCAGGTAGTTTTTCCAAAAAAGCATACAGCACTTCAAATTCGCTGTTCACATCAATACGCAGTGCTTGGAATGTACGCTGACAGGATTTTTTAACGGCATCTTTCCGTTCTCTATTTGGCAAAAACTCCAACGCCTCGGCGATAACCGCCGCCAACTCTTTTGTGGTGTCTATGCTTTTCCCTTTACGGAACGCACGGTGAACGGCTTTGGCAATTTCTTCTGCGTATGGCTCATCAGAATTCTCTACCAGCATATCAACAAGTTCTTCATAGCTGACTTCTTTCAAGCGCTGCGCCGCAGGTACGCCGCTGGTCGGATCCAGCCGCAAATCCAACGGGCCGTCTTGCTTAAAGGTAAATCCCCGTTCGGGATTATCGATCTGCATAGAGGATACACCGAGATCCGCCAAAACAAAGTCGAACTTTTCATTGGGTGCTACCTGATCTATTTGCGCAAAGTTCATACGGCGAATCGTCAGAATGTCCTCTCCGTACCCCATGTCCGCCAAGCGCTTCTTCGTCTTTTCCGATTCAATCGGATCAACATCCGTAGCATACAGATGTCCCATCCCCTGCAATTTCTCCAGTATTTTGCTGCTGTGACCACCGTAACCCAAAGTAGCATCGTACCCGATTTGACCTGGCTGGATATCTAAAAACTCCAATATTTCATTTACGCAAATAGGAATGTGCATACCCGCCGGCGTCTTTCCCTGGGAAATGATTTTTTCGACATCAGAACGATATTTCTCCGGATTATGCTCTTTATATTTCTCACCATAGGTACGTGGATGTGTTCCTTTATAGCGCACACGGCGCTTGTGCTGCTCCTCCATAATTAGAACTCCTTGACTGTTTTTTACATTATACCACGACAGAGCCCCAGAATTCAACTTTTCCATAGAAATCCCCTTTTTTATGTGCTATAATTGTGAGCTAAGGAGGCGTGATCTCATGAACCGCAAAGAACTGCAAAAGAAATTATATCTTTCCGGCATGGATGGTCATGCTGCCCATTTAGCTCGTTCGTACGACTTGGGATTTGAGGTCACTGCTTACAGTTGGGCAGCACAGTTGGATAATCCCGCTCTATTACCCGAAATTCAAGCACATATTGCCGGTATCGATCATTTGTGGTTCCATGCCCCATTTGCCGAATTGACTCCCTGCGCCATAGATCCGTTGGTACGTGATGTAACGGTAAAGCGATATCGACAAGCGATTGACACGGCGCTCAAATTAAACATTCACCATATTATTATTCACGATGGCTTTGTGCCGTCGGTCTATTTTCCCCAATGGTTCACTGAACAATCCGTTGCTTTTTGGAAAGAATTTTTACAAAATTTGCCGCAGGATGTAACTTTGGTGCTGGAAAATGTAATGGATCCATCGCCGGATATGTTGGTTTCTATCATGCAGCAAATAAATGATCCTCGCTTAGGACTTTGCCTGGACATAGGACATGCTAATACTTATGTCAGCAAACTGCCTCCGGAACAATGGATTGATTCCATGTCCCCATGGCTGTGCCATGTACACCTGCACAACAATAGCGGAGCTTGGGATGACCATAATGCTTTGGATCATGGTACTATTCCCGTAGAACGCATATTGGACAAGATGCTCATTACTTGTCCGCAAGCAACATACACCATCGAAAATCAAAACTGCGCCCCGTCACTTGCGTGGTTGTCAGAACACGGTTACTTAGGAGACCCCCATGACTGAATCAGAACTCATGCAATACATTCATTCCATTCCGGATGTAGATCACAATATAATGGAATCTGCCCGAAAGCGGCAGTCCCAACTTGCAAAACCGCCTGGCAGCTTAGGTAAATTAGAAGATATCTCGATCCGTTTAAGCGGCATTACAGGTACTATTTTTCCCGCCATAGATAATTGCCGTGTGCTAGTCTTTGCGGCAGATAACGGAGTTGTATCCGAAGGCGTTTCCTGCACACCTCAATCAGTAACCCGTCAGCAATGCATCAATATGACCCGCCACAAAACCGGCATGTCCGCTTTGGCACAAGCTTTTGGCAATAGTATTGTTGTAACTGATGTAGGCGTGTCAGGCGATGTTCCTGCCCCAGTGGTCAATCGAAAAATCCGTCACTCCACCGGCAATATTGCCCGTGAACCTGCCATGAGTCGCCAACAAGCCATCGATGCAATGGCTATAGGTATCGACACTGTGCTTTCTGCCAAAAAAGATGGTATACAAGCCGTTGGTATCGGTGAAATGGGGATTGGTAATACCACCACATCTGCTGCAGTTCTGTGCGCTTTAACAGGTGCTGCACCAGAGCACGTAACCGGTCGTGGCGGCGGTCTGACAGATACCGCTTTTCAAAAAAAGAAACAAGTTGTGACTCAGGCGCTTTCCCTGCACCAGCCGAACGGCGCTGATCTTATCGACATTATATGTAAAGTAGGCGGGCTTGACATTGCAGCAATGGCAGGCGCTTATCTTGGTTGTGCTATGCTCGGTATGCCTGCAGTGGTGGATGGTTATATTTCCATCGTAGCTGCACTATGTGCCTCGCACTTGTGCGATAAAGTGCGAAATGTTTTGTTTCTGTCTCACGATTCTTATGAAATTGGCTATCGCATTGCCGCCGATGTATTACAGCTTTCACCGTGTTTGCTGTTGGATATGCGTTTAGGCGAAGGCAGCGGCTGCGTGCTGATGTTCCAAGTGCTAAAGGCGGCATGTGCTGTGATGAAAAATATGGCTACCTTTGACGAGGCAGCTATCAACGACGAATACTTAGATGAAATCCGGCAGATCGATGCCTATACAGTGGAGTAAGCATGAGAGTTTTACTAATTGGCGGTAGCAAAAGCGGCAAAAGCCACTTGGCACAAGAATTATGCCGCAAGCTATCCAATGGAAAAGCAATGTATTATTGGGCTACTATGCAGCCCACCGACAGTGAAGACCGCCAACGCATTCAAAACCATTTGAAAGATCGTGATGGATGGGGATTTGAAACCATAGAATGTGGCCGGGATATTACTTCTGTACTATCTGGAATTGCACCGGATAGTACCATATTATTTGATAGCTTGACCGCTCTATTAGCAAATGAAATGTTTGGGAACGAACCAGATCTTTCGCCTCTTCCCCGAGTCAGCGATGCAGTACTCACTGCAAGCCAATATAGCAAACACTTCATCGCCGTGTGTGATGATATATGGCGTGACGGCGTAATATATGACCAATGGACAGAACAATACCGCTCTTCTCTGGCACATTTGTGTCGCATTTTGACTTCAAGTTTTGATGTTGTAGCAGAAATCAGTGGCGGCATTGTCCATCTTTTGAAAGGAGATCTACCCCTATGAACAATTGGATCGATGGTTTTTTCATGGCGTGGGGTATGTTTCTTGCCATTCCCTGTCCCTTGCATCGTTGGAATGAAAATGCCCGCTGCCATATGCTCTCCTGCCTGCCATTGGTAGGTTTGATTGTCGGCATCGTATGGTGCGGATCAGCCTATCTTCTCCGTGGGTGTCCTGTCGCCATCCGCGCCTTGGTATTATGCGCTGTTCCTTGGCTTATGACCGGTTTTTTGCATTTGGACGGTTATATGGATGTCTGTGATGCAATCCTTTCACGGTGCGATCTTGCCACAAGGCAAAAGATTTTGAAGGACTCTCACTGTGGCGCCTTTGCTGTGATCTGCATCGCACTTCTGATCTTAGCACAATGGTGTGCTTTTCACTCCTCCGGCGAGTTTCATCCCTTTACTTTGTTGCTGATCCCCGTAGCGAGTCGATGCTGCGCTTCGATTGCGGTCAGCTTGCTGCCCCCTATGGGCAGTAGCCAATATGCGGCCATGAAGTCTGAAAAAGCTTTTTTGATATTGCCCATTCTATTGTTTGCCGCTACGCTGATCGTAGCCTGGTTGCTTTGCAGAAGCATTGCACCTTTGATGACTGCGATAGTCTATTGGTTGGGTGTTTGGCACGGATATCGGCAATTGGGCGGCATGAATGGTGACATTTCCGGCTTTGCTCTGACAATAGCGGAGTTAGCCGGCGTGATGGAGATGGTATTATGGATTTGATAATTGGCGGCGCATACCAAGGGAAGCTCTCCTATGCTGTAAAGAACTATCGCCTTATAGATGATGATATATGTGACTTATCCAGTGGTTATGTAGCAGATAAAAGATGTTATTTTCATTTAGAAGCAAACAGTGACATTTCCTTGGACTTACTATTGGGTGCAGATGTAATCATCTCCCGTGAAGTCGGCAGTGGGGTGGTTCCCATAGATGCATCACAGCGTTTATGGCGTGAAAAACACGGTACCTTGTTGCAGGAATTGGCAAAACAGGCAGATCATGTCTATCGTATCTTCTGTGGGTTGGAGGAACAGCTAAAATGAAACTGACACTGATCCGTCACGGTCTGACGGAAGGCAACCAACGCCGTCTGTATTACGGCAGCACAGATATTCCACTCCTTCCGGAGGGCATTGCCGCACTGCTTGAATTGCGCAAAACCCACATCTACCCTACTGCCCAGCATTACTATACCAGTGGCATGATACGCACAGAGCAGACTTTCACTACTCTTTACGGCGACATCCCTCATACAGCCATTCCACTTTTGCGTGAAATGGATTTTGGTGATTTTGAGATGTGCAGCTATGAAGATTTGAAATTACATACTGCCTATCAAACATGGATCAGCGGCGATGTGTTGCAAAACATTTGTCCCAATGGTGAAAGCGCTCAACATATGCTGCATCGTGCATTAGATGGCATAGCGCCGATTATCAGCACCGGTGAGGATGCTGTTTGCGTGATCCACGGTGGCATCATCTCAAGTTTAATGAGTGTGTGGTTTCCTCTAAAAGATAAGAATCTCTATTTTTACACCCCCGCCCCCGGCACGGGTTATTGTATCACATTTGAAAATGGAATACCCCAATCCTATATCACAGTTCCAACCGCAAAAAAACCCGACAACGATTGACAGAAAATCCGTTCATAGCGTATAATGTAGCTATAATGCTTGCTGTATTGGAGGATCACCATGGCAATAAAGAGAAAGTTTCCCATCCGTGTGGCAACCGTGTATTGTAACGGCGGATGTCGTGCTAAAAAAAAGATAGATTACCAAGAAGCTACCTGCATGGATGCCGCCGCTTTGTGCGATGGTGGTCCGCTGGAATGCAGCAATGGTTGCTTAGGCTGCGGCAGTTGCGTTCAGGCTTGTAAGTTTGACGCAATTCATATCAATGAGCACGGCGTGGCGGAAGTAGACGAGGATAAGTGCATTGGTTGCGGTGCATGTATGCGCAAATGTCCTCGCCATGTGATTCGCATTCGTCTGCAGGGCGCATTTATTACACCCCTTTGCTCCAATACCGATAAAGGTTTTGATCCTAAAACAAAAACCGGCGCACGCACTATGTGCGATGTGAGTTGCATTGCCTGCGGTCTGTGCGTCAAAAACTGCCCCGCTGATGCGATTCGTTTGGTGGATAATCATGCCGTGATTGATGAAGACCGGTGTCTGTCATGCGGCGCTTGCGCTGTGGCATGTCCCCGCCATGTGATTATCGATAAGCGTGGCGTTTTGACACCCATCCGATAAGAAATCTCACAACAAAAAGTCCTGATTTGTATGAAATCAGGACTTTTTTCAAAATAGTTATGCTGCAAAATAAAAAGAACTTAGGAGAATCCCCTATGGAGAGTAATCATCGTTCTACCGTCCGTTCTTTGGCAAAGGCCTTAGAGTTAATGGACATTCTCGCGCAAAACCGTACACCCATGTCACTGCAGGAATTAGCCGCTGCATCCGGCTATCCTAAAAGCACGGTTCATTCCCTGCTGTCAACTTTGCGCCAATATAACTATATTGACCAACGATCTAACGGGCAATACTACTTAGGAACACATGTCTTTGAGTGTGGCTGCGCTGTGTCTGCCGCATGGGATATATCCTCGGCAGCTCGTCCTCATTTGGAATTTCTCTCTGCCGCAACCCAATGCACCGCCATTCTTTCTTACATGGAGCATGGCAGCGTGATCAATATTGACCAATGTGCGAATAACGGTAGCATTCGCATTGTGCAGGAGATCGGCAGTCGTCTCCCCCTTCACTCCACGTCCCAAGGCAAGTTGATGCTTTCTATGCTGTCTGATGCCGAAGTAATCCGTTTGCTGAACATTGCCGGTATGCCGGCCTTTACGCCGCACACCATCACAGATCTGGACACGCTCTTTTCTGCTCTGCAGCAAATCCGTGTCAATCACTATGCCGTAGAGAACGGCGAACACAAGATCGGTCTTCGCTCCATTTCTGCTCCAGTCTATGACCGTGATGGCCATCCCCGCTATGCGTTGGGTGTAGTCGGTTTTTTCCGTCGTATTGATTCGGAAGAATTCACCATCTCTGTGGAGCAGGTATTAGCTGCTGCGCAGAGGCTTTCCGCTGATATCGGATATCGGCCTCCCAAAAAGGCTTAAACCTGTGTAAAATGGATTTGCACCATAATTGTTGCAGAACCATTTTCGATGGATAAGGCGCAAAATTATGCTTTACAGCAAGTGCCAAATGGGCTAAAATAAAATTATAACTATTAAAGGAGATTTTCCTATGATTTATTTTAACAGTGATTATTTGGAGGGTGCACATCCCGCCATTATGGAAAAATTGATGGAAACCAATATGGCTCAGACCGTTGGATACGGAGAAGATGAGTACTGTGCAACGGCCCGTGAAAAAATAAAGCAGGCCTGTCAGGCTCCGGATGCTGATGTGCATTTCCTTGTAGGCGGCACACTAACCAACACCACTGTGATTGCCTCCATACTGCGCCCCTATCAGGGTGTCATCACCGCCAAAAGCGGTCATATTAACTGCCACGAAACCGGTGCAATTGAGTCGTCCGGCCATAAGGTTCTGGCATTGCCCAGTGATGATGGTAAAATTACCGCACAGCAAGTTGAGGAATACTTCCTGTGGCACCGTGACAACCCCGATTATGAACATATTGTTATGCCGGGCATGGTCTATATTTCCTATCCTACCGAGGGTGGCACTTTGTACTCCAAGCAGGAGCTGCAGGACATTTTTTCCGTGTGTCAGAAGTATGAAATGCCGCTGTTTATTGACGGTGCCCGCTTAGGCTATGGCCTTATGTCTGACGAAAGTGACCTGACGCTGCCGGAGCTGGCTCGTTTGTGTGATGTATTCTATATTGGCGGTAACAAGCAGGGTGCTCTGTTTGGTGAAGCTGTGGTGATCATGAACCCAAATCTGAAAAAGCATTTCCGTTTCTTCATGAAGCAGCGTGGCGGCATGTTGGCTAAGGGGCGTTTACTGGGTATCCAGTTTGATACGCTCTTCACTGATGATCTGTATTTTAAGATTTCCCGTCACGCCATCGAAATGGCACATCAAATTCGTGAAATCTTTGTGTCAGCAGGTTATCCTTTGTTCTTTGATTCCCCTACCAACCAGCAGTATCCCATCATGCCGGACGATGAACTGGCAATTCTAAGCAAAAACTTTGGCTCTGAATATTGGGAGCGTGTGGATGCCACCCACTCAGCCATTCGTTTCTGTGCAAGTTGGGCAACCAAACAAGAGAATGTAGATGCCCTACGTGAGGCTGTGAGTAACTTGAAAAAGTAAAAAATCGGGAGCATTTGCTCCCGATTTTTTTATTAAAACTTACGAGCAGACACATCACAAATCTGCACTCCAACATTTTTCTTGGCTGCAATAGAGGTGGCCTTTTTCAGTAATTTATCCCGATTTTTGTTTAGTAGTTGCACTACCAATTCATCTTTTTTATCCTGAGGCATCTTGTCCAGAATGGTGCGCGCCATAGATGTCGCCATATCAGCGTTGTTGGCAAATACATTGCCTAAAATACCACCCTTACCCTCTTTTTGCATTTTTTCCGCCAAAGCCGGCACCAGGTAGTCCGCTATGGATTCATAATCAAGATTGTCCACTAAAATGGTAACTTCAATCATTGTTTACTCCTTTAACTGCCCTGACAGTGCTAAAACTGCCTCTAAAACGCCGCCCCCTACTGCCAAGGCTTTATCAGATGCCGTAAGGCAATACTCCTCTTTGCATCGGGGATCCACATCGCCGGATTTCATGCCCTTATACACCGGTGTTCCTTCCGGCAAAATGCCACGCACAACACCATCAATGGTGCATTTCATAGGCTTGCCATTGACCTCACCGGCAACATCGCCCGCCTTGACCACAGCGCCAATTTCCAGTAATTGATGAAAAATACCGTCATCCGGTGCTCGCAGCACACGCTCTCCGGCGTAGCCGCCGATCAAACCGGGGATATTTGTGTTGGGAATGGGACTTCCCTTGTAGATCACTCGACCTAACGTATGACCGCGCATGGTTTCCACCACAGCATGACAATCCTCTCCTGCGGTAAAACCGGGTCCAATGCCCACCACTACTGGTGCATCAGATATCTTCGTACCCAAGTTGCGCTTTGCAAGGATGGCATCTATCAATGCATCGAATTGCATTTCAGTCCGGCACTTTCCTTCCGGATCTGCTAAAACAGGAATAATTCCCTGTTGCAAAATAGTTTCTGCTTCCACAGTATTTGCAGCAAACTGCGCCTTTACTCCCTCTACTGTTGTTTCACCTAAAACAATCGCTTGTGAAAAGCAGACTGTACGACGGATTGCAGTGGGTCGAGGTAAATCTGTCATCACCACTTGAATATGTGCACGGTATAAGCGCAAAGCAATACCTGTTGCAATATCCCCTGCGCCTCGAATTAAAACTCTCATTGAAACACCCCGTTCTATTTAGTAGAGAATAACATAAAGTGACAAAAAGGTCAATTATAAGCGTTGACTTTTGTGAAATAATTGTTAGAATAATAGATATGGAAAAGAAATTAACATACAATTTTACAGTGCGGTTGTTTACCGATGAAAAATGTTTCGGTCCCGGTATTGCAAGGCTGTTGCACCAGGTGCAGGAGCTCCATTCGTTGCGCGCTGCGGCCATATCAATGAATATGGCTTATTCTAAAGCATGGACAATTATAAAAAACGCAGAAAACGCTTTAGGTTTTTCATTGCTCCACTCTGTCACCGGCGGCAAAGGTGGCGGCGGTGCGGCATTGACCACCGAGGGTGAAGCGCTGTTAAGCGCATACGATTCTTTTTGCGATGAAATGCGAACATATAGCAACAGATTATTTGCTGAAAAATTCGGAAATCTACTATAAATGACCACAAGCTGCCAAATGGCAGCTTGTTTTTTATGCTACGAAGAATGCCGGAGCAAATTGCTCCGGCATTCTGTTTTTTAGTATGAGATCAATTACTTGATCTTACCCATTTCCTTCAACAACTTCTCAGGAGTCATGGGCCAGCTGCGCATCCAAACACCGCAAGCATCGTGAATTGCGATACCAATGGCGGGAGCAGCACCGTTACAGGCAATCTCAGAAATAGACTTTGCACCGAAGGGACCATATGCATCATCCACATCGATCAACACAGACTTAAAGTCATCGGGAGCCTCACCGATCATGGGCGTACCGTAATCGGTCAGATTTGCATTGATGCACTTACCGTTTTCATCCAGCTTCATATCTTCGTACAGGCTATGACCGATGGATTTCATAGAGGCACCGTAGATCTGGCACAGGGCGATTTCAGGATTGATGGGCGTACCGGCATCCTGCAGAGCATAGAACTTCTGAACCTTGATCTCACCGGTCTTGACATTAACAGCCACCTGAGCAAAATGTGCACCGTAAGGCACAGAGGATGCAGTGGTGATGAAGCTGCCGTGTGCTACCATCTGACCGCGACCATCACCTGCAATAGCAGCGTGGGACAGATCGCCGTAAGAAATAGCGTTGCCGGTAGCCTTGGAATAGACCTCACCGGGAGCTCGGACATCCAGATCCTCAACCTTCTCGTCCATCTGCAGAGCAGCTTCCTTCAGGATTTCTTCCTTCAGGTTCTTAGCAGCCATGATGGAGGCGTTACCGCTGAAGAATGTACCGGAGGATGCATAAGCACCGGTATCAAACACGCAGGAGTCAGTATCGCCGGACACAACCGTGATCTTCTCCATAGGCAGCTTCAGGACTTCCTTCACAGCCTTAGCGGAAATGGTATCCAAACCGGTACCCAGATCAGCACCACCGCTGTTGAGGATAACAGTACCGTCGGTTTCCAACTTGGCAATAGCCTCAGCGTGATCCAAACCAGGCAGACCACTGCCCTGCATGATCATTGCAAAGCCCTTACCGATCTTCCAATCAGGATCGTCGGACACTTCTTTCTTGCCCCACTCGATCATGTCGCAGCCCTTTGCAATGGCTTCGTCCAGACCGCAGGAACCAACAGGAACCACGTTACCTTCACGGCCTTCACCCAGACCCTTCAGGATCTCCAGCATATAGCCTTCGCTGACATGGTTCTTCTCTACCATGGTACGGTAGTCGATACCCAGCTTATCAGCCAACTCGGCCATGGCCATCATGATACCGTAGGTACCCTTAGGCGTACCGTAACCCTGGTATGCGCCTGCGGGAGGTGTGTTAGTATAGAAAACCTTCAAATCGTATGCCATGTTATCCACAGCAAACAGAGGCAGTGTCTTGGAGCAGCTGTTCATGGGAACGGTCAGGCAGTGGTTACCAAAAGGACCGGTGTTAGCACAAACTTCCATGAACAGAGCGGTGATGGTACCGTCCTTCTTACCACCCATCTTCACCTTCACGCGCATGGGGTGACGGGTAGAGTTGGCGTAGAACTCTTCTGCACGGGTATTACGATAGTAGATGGGCTTACCGGTAACCCAAGCGGCATAACCGGTCAGATCCTCAACAAGGATATCCTGCTTACTACCATAACCGCCGCCAACACGCTCTTTGATAACATGAATCTTGTTTTCGGGAATATCGCAGACCCAGCTGACAATGCGACGAACATGGTAAGGAACCTGCGTTGCACAGTTCAGCACCAGACGGCCATTCTCAATGTGAGCATAGCATACATGAGGCTCCAGCGGAGTATGCTGGATCTGGCTGGTCTGATAAGTACGCTCTACGATAGCATCTGCCTCAGCAAAGCCCTTTTCGATATCACCGATTCCACCCTTATTGGATGCAGCGATATTCTTGTGAATATCAGCACCCAGCGGGAACTGATAGACGACCTTGCCTTCGCGCTCATCGCCTGCCAGCTTGTTATACTCGTCCAGATCGTCAGGAGCACCGGCGTTATAGATGACCTCGCCGTTATGAACCATGGGTGCGCCCTCTGCCATAGCTTCTTCAACAGTATAAATAGCTTCCTGAGGCTCATATTCAACCTTGATCAAAGCAGCAGCCTTGTCAGCAATTTCAGGAGTACGGGCAATAATACCGGCAACGCGGTCGCCCACATGGCGGACCTTCATGTTGAACAGTCGGCGGTCATGAGGAGACGGCTCAGGATTGCCCTGACCTGCCTGCATATAGTGGGTTTCGGGAGTATTGTAAGCTGTTAGGATAGCAGCCACACCGGGCAACTTCTCAGCCTCACTTGTATCAATAGACTTAATATAAGCACTGGCAAAGGGGCTACGCAAAACATGCAGACACCATGCGTTCTCAGGAACCTTATCCTCAACGAAAACAGGCTCACCGGAAACCAATGCCACACCATCGATCTTGCCGCAGGGCTTACCGACCACTTCCAGATGGGGACGGAAAGAAGGAGCAATTTCGCTCTTGAACTCACCGAAATCACGCAATTCGGTGGCCAGCTTGACAGCCAGATAATAATGCTCATAACCGGCATCACGAATAAAGATGCTGGTCAGGACTTCCTTAATATCTTCCTTCGTGGGGTTGGGTTTCTTCTCCAGCAGCCAAGTCAGCATCAAAGCTGCGGCCGGAGCATTATAAGCACTCTGCACGATACCGGCAGCAATCATAGCCTTCTGTACATAGTTGATCTCACGGCCGTTCATCAAAGACTCAGCGGTCTTGATCTCAGCACCCTCAGCCTGATAGAACAGGATCAGGTTGGAGTACTTCAGCTTACCATTGAAGATAATGGTATCGCTTCCGGCAAAACCTTCTGCATCATCGCTGTCGCGAACGCTGCGATAGCCTTCCTTATACAGCACATCACGAAGTCTTGCGGTGGGCTCAGCGCAAAGAGCAACCTCTACGCCGTTAATTCTACATTTCAATTCCATCGCTGTTACCTCCCGAGTGTGAACACAATTTTTGCCAGATATTTCTTATACTCTGCACTACCGGTGATATCATCAACGAAAGTCATGCTATCAGCCAAATCCGGAGTCTTACCATAAGCAAAGTCACTGCCGGATACACTCAGGGCGTAGTTATCACCGCAAGCAGCTGCAATCAAAGCAGCATGGCTGGAAGAAGTATTACCGAAGCGTCTGACCCAACCGGAGCAAGTCTTGTCCACCACGATGTAGCGGATAAAGCGCTTGCAATCGCACTGCATATATTCGCCGATAGCCTTCTCCTCTTCACCGTGAGGTGTAACGCTATCCAATACAGCACCGGCAGCAGTCAGTGCTGCAGCCATGTAGCTATCCTGACGACGCAGACCAATATTACCACCGATGGTAGCACTGTTACGCTTAGCAAAGGAAGCGCAAAAACCGGCGGCTTCACGGATAAATGCCGGCACCAAGTCGCTTTCGACAATGCTCTGCAGGGAGCAGCGAGCGCCGATATAAATCTTGCCGTCCTTCTCGGTAATAGTGTCATAGCTTTCGTCCAGACCGTTGATATCGATCAAGTCCATCCCCTCGGCAGCAGAGCCAAGGCGCAGATCATCGGTACCACCGGCCAAATAGACAGCGTTGGGATTGCTCTTACGAAGCGTTACTGCCTCCAGAGCGGTTTTGGGGTGATAAATCGTCATAAAATGGAATCCTCCTTAGTCAACTCTTCCTGCACCATGACCTGCAATCAGAGCATCAATAAAATAGGCGAGCATTCTTCTGGTGGTATTGCGGCGATACTCAGGCATAGCATGAGGCGCAATCACACCGTTCCATGCATCCAGGAATTCTTCCTTCACATCAGCAAGTTCTGCCACCTTCTTACCAATCATAATCTCCTCTGCCTTGCGGCTTCTTGCCACCTTGGGACCGGCAGCACCGGAGGATGCACGGAAATCTACAACCACGCCGTCCTTAATGGTAGCAGCTGCGGACAACGTCAGCTTGGAAATAGCATTGGCACGGCGCATACCGATCTTGCGGAAAAAGATATGGGTAAAATCCTGCTTGGGAATGATGACCTTGGTAATAAGCTCATCATCCTGAATGGCAGTTTTCTTGGTAGCGATAATATAATCATCCACCAGCATCTTGCGCTCACCATCCTTGCTGGTCAGCACCACTTCGGCGTCCAGCAGAATCAGAGGCTGGGGCATATCGCCCTTAGGGGATGCATTGCCGATATTGCCGCCGATGGTAGCACTGTTACGCAATGCGATAGCGCCCATACGGGAAGCAGCGTCCTTCAGCAGAGGATGTACGATAGGAGAAGCAGCAATCTCAGCGGATGTGGTGCAAGCACCGATCTCAACGCTACCGTCTGCATTTTCCTTAATACCCTTGAGTTCCTTCAGATTACCGATCAGCATCACGGAATCGCCCTTGAATGCAGGGGTGATTCCGGCGCCGCGGTTGCCGGCTACCATCAGGTCAGAGCCGCCGGCCAGAGGAATGGAGTGATATTCCTTACGGATTTCCAGAGCCTCTTCCAAAGTCTGGGGAATGAAGCATTTTACTTCTGCCATAAAGCTGCTCCTTTCCGTGCTGCCAAAGCAATGCACTCAACGATCAGGTCATAACCGGTGCAGCGGCAGATATTACCGCTGATACCGACACGAATCTCTTCTTCAGTGGGATTGGGATTCTGCTCCAACAGACAGTAGGTCGCCATAACCATACCGGGGATGCAGAAACCGCACTGCACAGCACCGCCCTCAGCGTAAGCGTCAATGATGCACTTACCCTTTTCGGTTTCGCGGATACCTTCGATCGTCCAAATCTCGCAGCCATTCACGCCACCCACAGGAATGATACAGCTGGTGACCAGCTTGCCGTCTTTGATGATAGAGCAAGCACCGCACTCACCTTCGCCGCAGCCTTCCTTGCTACCGGTCATACCATAGTCCTCACGCAGGACATCCAGCAATCTTTTCAGAGGATCGCCGGTATAAACTTTCTGCTCACCATTGAGCATAAAACGAATCTCAGTGTACATTTTTCAGTGCCTCCTCAATATCTTCCGGCGGGATGGGAATGGAATTAAACTGGGTGCCCAAAGCTCTCTCCACGGCATCCACGTAAGCAGCGGATGCACCGTTAAACACCAGTTCACCCATGCCCTTAGCACCATAGGGGCCCCAGGGATAGGGATTTTCCTGAATGTGATAGAACTGCTTGGGGAAGTCCATAGAAGTGGGAATGACATAGTCGGACATGCTCTTCTGCTTGAAACGACCGTTCTTCACTTCCAGCTTTTCCATGGCGCCATAGCCCAAAGATTGCATAATACCACCGTTAATCTGACCATGAACGATCAGCTCATCGATAGCTTTGCCGATATCATGGGAGGACCAAATACCAACGGTCTTGATCTCGTTGGTCAGCTTGTCCGCCTCAACCTCAACGATAGCAGCGCCCCAACCGTAGCCCAGGTAAGCGTCGCCACGGAAAGTGGTCTGATCCCAAGGATAGCCTTCCGGATGCTCATACTCGACCTCAGTGGTAATATCGCCTTCGTCCCAACGCTCCTTCATTTCCTGGGCAGCACGCTCAACCAAACGACCAACAACCATGGTGGAACGAGATGCAGCAGTAGGACCGGAGTCTACAACCTTGGAGGTATCGGGATCCAGATATTCTACATTGTCAATGGAGATGCCCAGCGTTGCTGCGCAGATCTTACGCAGAGCCGTCTTGAAGCCCTGACCCATTTCGGTAGAACCGACCTGAATGGACACCTTATCTCCGGTTCTCACCAGACGGGCATGGCCCTTGATGATAGCCTGCTCGCCGTTACCGGTGAAAGCACCGCCGTGGTTATACATAGCCACGCCGATACCCTTGCCGCAACCGGGAGTGTACTCCTTAGCCTTGCGCCAGTAATCAGACTCCTTAGTGATCACATCGATCATCTCAGGCAGCTTGACATCTTCAATAATGTGGCCGTTGGTAGTGGTTTCATCACCCTTCTTAGCCACATACTGCATCTTGAACTCCAAAGGATCCACACCCAAATGATGTGCAATGTGATCCAAATGGGTTTCCACAGCGAAGATGGTCTGGGGTGCGCCGAAACCACGGAATGCGTCAGACGGGAACATATTGGTAGCCATACCCTCGCCCTTCAGATAAGTGTTGGGGAAAGTATATACGCTGTTACCGTGGAACACACCACGCTGCAAAACGACGAAGGAAGAAGACATATAAGCGCCGCAGTTATAGTAGATGTGACCCTTAACGCCCGTAATCTTACCGTCCTTGATAGCGGTCTTATAAATGCACTTAGAGGGATGACGCTTGATGGAGAACTGGGTGTCCTCCTCACGGTCAAATACCATCTTGATGGGCTTGCGTACGACATTCTCAGCAACCAGCAGAGGACCGCACAGAACATCGGGGAAGTTTTCCTTACCGCCAAAAGCACCACCGGTGACAGCCTGACGAACAATGACATCCTCCTGAGGAATATCCAACAGACCGGCAACAGCCTTACGGATGTAGAACGGGCACTGCGCAGAGGCATAGAATACGAACTTACCGTCTTCCATGTCTACGATAGCACTGTTGGTTTCCAGATGGACATGCTCCTGATAAGGTGTTTCGATGGTCTCTTCAAAGATCTCATCAGCCTCAGCGAAAACCTCATCCATGGGACGGCCCTTCTCGCAGAACAGTTCGCACATGACATTGCTGTTCTTTTCAGGGTAGAACGGACCACCTACGCAGTTGATGGCATCATCAATAGTAACTGCAGGAGCGATCTCTTCGTAATCAATCTTGATCTGCGCTTTCAGGTCCTTCAGCACGGTACGGTCGGGACCGACAACAAGACCGATGGTCTCGCCGTAGTACAGAACGTACTCATCTGCGAAGCAGCGCCAATCCTTCATGATCATCCACAGCTCGTTCTTGCCTTTGGCAGGAATATCCTTTGCGGAGATGAAATAGTATCCCTCGGGGAATTCGGGCAGATTGATTGCCTTGATCTTACCTCTGGGACATGTCGAACGCACCATATAGGCATATTGCATATCGGGCAAAGTCATGTCGCAAACATACTTTGCCTCACCGCGTGCCTTCTGCACCGCATCGACTCTGACAATTCTATCGTCGATTTTCGTTACTGGCATCGTTGTGCCTCCTTACTAAAATGTATTTTATACTTATTACTAAAGTTATTCAAGCATATAGTAGCACATTTGATTCAATTTGAAAAGATTCTACGTTATTCTATTTCAAGAATATCGTGCTTTCTTGACTTTTTTTTACATATGCGGTTATACTACCTCTTAGAAGGAGTGATTTTCATGGTAAAAACATCCCTTGGATGTGTAATCATGGCAGCCGGTAATGCGCGCCGTTTTGGAGCCAACAAGTTAGCCGCAGAAGTGGATGGAAAAACACTTATCCGCCATGCGCTGGAGGCCGTACCCGGCGATCAATTTGACAGAGTTATTGTAGTTACGCAGTACCCCGAAATCGAAGAACTTGCAAATGAGTTTAGTTTTGATTGCGTTAAGAACGCACATCCCGATTGGGGCATCAGTCACACCATTTATTTAGGCTTAGAAAACCTGACAGATATGGATGCAGTTATGTTTCAGGTGTCCGATCAGCCTATGCTACGCCGAGAGAGTATCGATGCTATGCTGCACTATTACCGCCAGAACAGCGACCATATTGTCGGCATGAGTCACGGTGGCGTGCGTGGTAACCCCTGCATCTTCCCTTCCCGCTACTTCCCCGAATTGATGGCGCTGGAAGAGGATCACGGCGGCAACACTGTCATTCGCCGTCACGAGGATATGCTCCTGTTGTACGAGATCCCCAAGTGCGAGTTGACCGATGTCGATACGCCTAAAGCCCTTGATGAACTGACAAAGCAATTGTGAACCAAAACAGCTGAGCTGTATTATAAAAAAGCTTCCCGCCTTTGTCACGGTTAAACAAAAGGAGGAATCCATGAAAAACAAAAAGAAATCACCATTTGCACTCATATTCGGAGTTATTTTACTCACCCTCGGCGCAATCTCTTTCGTCATCTCTTTTCTCGTGCATGTCCTGAAAATCGGTGACTGGCATATCTTCTTTAGTTCGGGTGTATGCCTTTCCACAATCGGTGCTGCCTTTTATAGGAACCGCAAAAAGGAGGATTCCCCTTCCCGGCGTCAGCTCGAGCAGACAGAGCTTGACGCTTCACAGAAGGAAAAGTTTGACAGAATTATTGCCTATGTAAAAGAAAAAGGCTCCGTTATTTCCTATCATATAGAGGAAATAACGGGAGCTGCACCGATACATATCACACAATCCAAGTTCGGTGGCTATCCCTATTGGACTGCAGACAAAGAATATCCCGTGGATGCAAGCGGTGAAAAAATGTTTTTGCTGGCACAGATCAATTTTGAGGAAATGGCGCCTCAGGACGATTTGCTGCCGAAATCAGGTATCCTTCAATTCTTCACGGCAAATGATGATCTGTGCGGCGCAGACTTTGAAGATCCGACCAATCAGGCAGGTTTCCGTATAGTCTACCATCCTCAGATCGGGACTCCTCTCAGTATAGAGGAGCTCCGAGCGCTGGGCATTAAGGCGAATACCGATTTAGATTTTCAGGAGGCTATGGTACCCTCCGTTTACGAAGATGCCATCACCTTCACAAAAACACAGGACTATATCTCCGATGATGCAGATGCATTTGAAGAATATGCCAAAGAAGCCATGTCTGTGCTTTACGGATGGAGCTTCGACGGCAGGCTTTATCATGAGTTTAATGCAACAGAATATGCTTATCTAACAGAGCCGTTCAGTTCGTTTGGCCATAAGATGCTCGGCTTCCCCGCCTTTACGCAGTACGATCCGCGATTTAAGGGGGCAGAAATTCCGGAGGGCAAAAAAGCCAATACAGTCGAGCATTATAATACTCTTCTGTTTCAGATGGATTCCCTCGGTCATCTCATGTGGGGCGACAGCGGTGTGGCAAATTTCTTCATCAACAGCGAAGCGCTGAAAAACCTCGATTTTTCCGATGTTTTATATAACTGGGACTGTTATTAATCATTATCTTTGTGATGGGACGGAACAACTATGAAACAGAAAATAAAAGACATCGTGATTGCTGTTGGCTTCATACTTTGCCTTATGTGCATTATCATCAAAATGCTTCTGGTGTCCTCCCACGGTGACAAAGCATCGATCATAATCGGCGTGATTACGGTTGTTGCTTTATTTGCCATCGGCACAGCAGGCGCTTTGCTGAAGAATGCAATTGATAAGAAAAAACAGCAAAAACGTATGCAATCATCGCGCCTGGAAAGGACATACGAGCCACTCGGCACAGAAAAGCTGGATATCATTATTGAGCAGATCAAAAAGCGCTCAGCAACGCCCGCTCTCAGGATTAAGGCCGAAAAATGCGATATCCTCGGTATTGCACAGAGCAAGTTCGGCGGATATCCATATTGGAAAGATGGCGATACATACCCCCTTGATTGCGAAGGTAAGCCCATGTTCCTGCTTGCCCAGATCAACTTTGCTGAAATCAAGAATTCCAATCCTCTTTTGCCGCAAAAAGGTCTGTTGCAGTTCTTCATTGCAGACGATGTCTATTCCGGCGCAAACTTCGGAGCGGAATATAATGACCTTGCAGAACAGAAAAACTTTAGAATTGTGTATCACGCCGATATTGACAGCTCTGTAACCGAGGAGAGCGTGAAAGCACAGCACATCAAAGCCTTTTGTGACGATCCGGATAATGACACCTTCCCACTTACAACGCAGGAGAAGATTACATTTGCGGAATTTACCGATTACACATTCTTTGGAATGGATGAATGTGATCGCCTTGTTAAAAGAATTTTCCGTGAAGAATTCGGCGAGGAAATCGGTAACACACTTTATGACCGTATTTCTCACGAAGAGTATGAGTATATTGCAAATGCTTTCAACGGCTGTTGGTGCTCCAAAATGCTGGGTTATCCCGAATTTATACAGAGCGACTACAGATTGGCAGACGACGGCGACGATAACTACGGATATTATGACACCGTTCTGTTGCAGATCGACTCCGATGACGAAATTATGTGGGGCGACTGCGGCATAGCCAATTTCCTGATCAATTCGGAAGCACTTAAAAGGCTTGATTTTTCAAATGTAAGCTATTACTGGGATTGCTCATAAACCGCTTCATCCCGATCCGCTGTGCTCTGGCAATATTCCATGTCCGCAACCCACTTTTAGCGCTTTTCCAAAATAACATAGCACAACCCCCGCCAATAGGCAATAAACCTAATGGCGGGGGGTCTTGTGGAAAAGCAACCGTATCGACCAGCTTTTTTGTAT
>JAZLJB010000007.1:0-30486 GCA_045617685.1 Vescimonas sp. | reverse complement strand
CTCCGTACCGACTTAGGACACCCTCCCCGGCGTGAACATCTTTAATATTGCCGTGCGTACCCGTGGCGATGATATTATTTTCCTGCGCAAGATCATCCCCGGCGGCGCTGACCGCAGCTACGGTATTGAGGTGGCGAAGCTGGCAGGCTTGCCTGCCGAGGTGGTCAGCCATGCACGCAAGATCCTGCAGGAGCTGGAAAGCGAGTCCGGCAAGGTGAGTGTAGCCGTGCCACAGAACGATCAGGTGTCTATGGAGGCACTGTCCGAGGCAGCGGTCATTGACCGGCTGCACCGCGCGCAGGTGGATACACTCAGCCCGCTGGAGGCGCTGAACCTACTGTATGAATTGAAACAGATGCTGCAATAATTCCCACTGAAAGGAGTGCCCGATATGCCCAACATCCAACAACTGCCTGCCCATGTGGCGGATCTGATCGCTGCCGGTGAGGTGGTGGAGCGTCCTGCCAGTGTGGCAAAGGAACTGCTGGAAAATGCTATTGATGCCGGTGCCAGCGCCATTGTGGTGGAACTGGAGCGAGGCGGCTTGACCTACCTGCGCATCACGGATAACGGCTGCGGTATCGCACCGGAGCAATTGCCCACGGCATTTTTGCGCCATGCCACCAGCAAGCTGCGTCAGGCAGAGGATCTGGCGGCCATCGGTACACTGGGCTTCCGTGGTGAGGCTTTGGCGGCCATCAGCGCCGTGAGCCGGATCGATATTCTATCCCGTCAGGCAGGTGCGGACAACGGTGCGATGCTGCATCTGGAGGGCGGCGTACCCGGTGAGGTGCTGCCGGCCGGTTGTCCCGACGGTACCACCATTTGCGTGCGTGATCTGTTTTACAACACACCGGCACGCATGAAATTTATGAAAAAGGACAGCGCCGAAGCTACCGCCGTCAGCGGTATCGTCAATCACTTGGCGCTGAGCCATCCCGATATCTCATTCAAACTGATCCGTGACGGCGCAGAGGTGCTGCATACGCCCGGCGACGGCAAGCTGCAATCGGCGATTTATGCCGCCATGGGTCGTGATTTCGCCATGAATCTGGTGCCCATTGAGGGCAGCGGCGGCGATGTGAAGGTCAGGGGCTTTGTGACCAAGCCGTTAAACGGTCACGGTACCCGTGGCCGTCAGGTGTTTTTCATCAACGGACGATTTGTCAAATCCCAGCTTCTGACCGCCGCATTGGAGGAGGCCTATCGCAATCAGATCATGAAGGGCAAGTTCCCCGGCTGTGTGCTGCACATTGAGCTGCCCCATAATCAGGTGGATGTGAATGTGCATCCCGCCAAAACCATCGTAAAATTTGTAGCGGACAAGCCGGTATTCGATGCGGTGTATTACACCGTGCGTGATGCGCTGGAGGGCGACCGCAAGCCCGTGGCGAAGGCGGAAAACACCTTCTACAAGAACATGACAGCCACGCAGTATAAAGAAACCGTGGCAACGCCGCCCAAGCCCCAAAGACCGCAGCCGGTGGGCTCATTTACCGTGCGTCCCACGGTGGAAAAGCCTGTGCCGCAGAAGATGTACATCCGTGATGTGGCACCGGAAAAACAGCAACCTATTGTGGCACCCACCGCAAAGGAAAATGTGGTCTATCACATCACTCCGCCTGTGGAAAGCAAGCCCCAGCAGGAGAAGAAGCCGGAGCGGATCCCCGAAACACCTGAAATTCCGGAAACCAAACCGGTGCAGCAGCAGATGGAGCTGCCGGTGCAGCAGACCATTGAGCCGGAAAAGCCTACGCCGTGGCGCATTGCCGGTGAGGTGCTGAAAACCTATATCATCTGCGAGGATGAGGAAAAGAATGTGTGGCTGATCGACAAGCACGCCGCACATGAGCGGATCCGCTTTGACCGACTGAAAGCCAACACCCAGCCGCTGATGGCACAGACGCTGCTTGCACCCATTGCGGTGACATTGGCGGCAGATGAATATGCCGCGGTGCTGGACAATCTGGCGCTGCTGCAGGAGTTTGCCTTTGCCTGCGAGGACTTCGGCGATGGCACTGTTTTGCTGCGTGAGGTGCCGGCGGATATCCGTGCGGAGGATGCGCAGGCCACTTTAGAGGAATTGGCCCACAAGCTGCTTTTGGGTCGGGCTGATCCGGCGGCAGCAAGAGATGAACTGCTGCACACCATGGCGTGTAAGTCTGCCATCAAGGCCGGCATGACCACTGACCGCAGTGAAATGGCGGTATTGGTGGAAAAGGTGCAGTCCGGCGAGGTGAAATACTGTCCCCACGGCAGACCGGTTTGCGTGAAAATGAGCCAGTACGAGCTGGAAAAGATGTTTAAGCGTGCATAAGGAGGTTGCCTTATGAAAGGAAAACGCTACACCACGCTTTGCTATGTCTACGCCGTAGGCTGGGCCATATTGGCGGCACTTTGGATTTTAATGTACTTCGGCGTGATATCCGGCTCCATGACGGGCAAGGGTTTTGCAGGTCTGTTTGGCCTCATTTTTGTCATCTACGCCGTGATGTGGCTGATGCGTGCCATTAAAAGAACAAAAAATCCCCCCAAAGAGGAGTAACTATGCCGAAAATTGTCTGTGTGGTAGGCCCCACGGCCTCCGGTAAAACTAAATTAGGTGTTGCGCTGGCCAAGGCGTTTAATGGCGAGGTGGTTAGCGTGGACTCCATGCAGATCTACCGTGGCATGGCCATCGGAACTGCCGCACCGACAGCGGAGGAGATGGAAGGCGTACCCCACCACATGATCGCCATTGCCGACCCATCGGAAAACTGGTCGGTGGCACGGTTCACAGAAGTGGCGGACGGCTGCATTCAGGACATTTTGCGCCGTGGCAAGCTGCCCGTTTTGGTGGGCGGCACGGGCCTATATTTAGACGCATTGGTGAAGGGTAACTCATTTGCAGCCGGCAGTAACGGCGGCGCTGTGCGGCAGAAGCTACAGCAGCGTTTGGAGCAGGAGGGTGCCCGATCCTTGCTGGATGAGTTGGAGAAAGTTGACCCGGAAAGTGCGGCAAGGCTGCATCTCAAAGATGAGAAGCGTATCCTGCGTGCCTTGGAGGTCTACTATGAAACCGGCATGACCATATCAGCGCATAATGCCGCCACGCAGCTTTTGCCGCCAAAGTACGATGCCATCTATATCGGTCTGGATTTTGCCCAGCGGCAGGATTTGCGGGACCGCATTGACCGCCGTGTGGATAACATGGTGGAGCAGGGCCTGCTGCAAGAGGTGCAGGCATTGCTCTCCTCCGGAATTCCTCGCACGGCAACGGCGATGCAGGCCATTGGCTACAAGCAGTTTCTGGCCGTGGCGGACGGAAACGCCACCGTGGAGCAGGCAGTGGAGGAAGTGAAGCTGCGCTCACGGCAATATGCCAAGCGGCAGCTGACATGGCTGCGCCGCAACAAGGACATTCACTGGATTTATTGGGAAAAAGAACCTGATTTTTCGCATGCTCTACAAAATGCGACACATTTCATCACCTGTCAGGGGTTAGGATAAGACCTGACAGGCGAGTTACAATTCATATCGCCTGTACGAAAGATAAAAAGGAGCAGACGATATGCAAAAGAACAATTTACAAGAGGTATTTTTGTGCCGTGTACGCAAGCAGAACATTCCCGTGACCGTATTTTTGATGAACGGGTTTCAACTGCGTGGTACCATCATAGGATTTGATTGCTTTGCCATTGTGTTACTCAGCGAGGGCAAACAGCAATTTATTTACAAACATGCCATATCCACCATTGCACCACTGCATTCCGTTTTGCTGACGGAAGATGACGAAAACGGAACGGTGTAAGTTGTAAAAATGAGGTAGTTACTTATGAAATCTTCGCCCGCTTTCAAACTGTTAAGCATTGCCGTGTTGGCGGCAATCGTTGTATACTTTGGCGTTCAGGTATACCAGTATTTTTCCGATCCGTTTGCCACCACCTTGGTGTATGCCAGTGATACGGAGGATGCGGTGGATCTGGACGGCTGGATCGTGTGCGACGAGGAAACCTTCCACTACGACAGCGGAACGCTGTATGCAGTGCGCAACGAAGGTGAAAAGGTGGGCAAAGGACAGACCATCGCCTATGCGTATGAGTCAAAAAGCGCATTGGACAAGGTAGCCAAAGTCGAAGAGCTGCAACTGCAATTGGAGCAATTGGAATATGCGCAGGCCTCTTATTTGGATGACAATGCCTCCTTGAAACTGGACGGCTCCATTATCAGCAATCTGTTGACTTTCCGTCAGGATATCGCACAGGGTGACTACACCGATGTATCTGCCGATGTAACAGAGCTGAAAGGTGCCATTATGAAGCGTGACTATGCTGACTATGGCTCTGTGAAAGAGATCAGTGAGAAGATCCACCAACTGAAGGATGAAATCGGCTCTATCAAGTCGGAACTGTCAGGAGCGACAGCCATCAGTGCGCCCAAGGCCGGCACCTATTCGGGTGTGTGTGACGGCTACGAGGATGTGCTGACCTTGAAGCTATTGAAGCATCTGACGCCCTCCAAACTGACAAATGTGACGCCCAAGTCAGCAAGTGCCAATGTGGGCAAGCTGGTTTACGGCGAGAGCTGGTATTATGCAGCCACGGTGAATGCATCCTACGCAGAGAGATTTCACGAAGGAGAGAGCATAAACGTGCGTCTGGCAAAAGGCTTTACGCAGGATCTTACCATGAAGATCCGATCCGTCAGCAAACCGGAGGACGGAAAGGTGGCGGTGGTGTTTGAAACCAACAGCTATCTGGCGGAGGTGACTGCGCTGCGTCATCAACTGGGTCAGGCCATTTTCGCCACTTATGACGGCTTGCGTATTCCCAGCACGGCACTGCGTGTGGCGGACGGACAGACCGGCGTATACTGCGTCAGCGGCGCCAATGTGCGTTTTAAGCCTGTGGATATCGTGTATCAGGGCGACAGTTATGTGTTGGTCGCATCGCCGAAAGGCATCGATGATCTGGAGATTTTGCGAGTGGGCGATGAGGTGATCATCACTGCCAGCGATATTGCCGATGGAGATGTTTTGGTAAAATAAATTTTATATATACGAGAGAGAAAGGATGGCTTCTTAATGTCTATTTCTGAAAACATTGCCTCGATCCGCCAACGGATCGAACTGGCGGCGCAGGAAAGCGGCCGTACCGGCGCAGATATTACCCTCGTGGGTGCCAGTAAGATGAACGACGCTGCCGCCTGCCAGACGGCAATCGCCGCAGGTATTGATGTGCTGGGTGAAAACCGGGTGCAGGAGATGACGGAAAAGCTGGGACAAAACGCCTATGACGGCGCTCCGCTCCACTTCATCGGTCACCTGCAGCGCAACAAGGTCAAGCAGGTTGTGGGCAAGGTGGCACTCATTCAATCTGTGGGCTCAACGGAACTGCTGAAGGAAATCGAAAAAGTTGCTGCACGGCAGGAGCTGGTGCAGGACATACTGCTGGAGGTCAACATCGGCGGCGAAGAGGCCAAAAGCGGCTTTGCCGTGGATCAGGTGGAGGAGGCAGCGGCATTTGCCAAGACCCTTTCCCACATTCGTGTCCGTGGTTTGATGGCAATTCCGCCGGTAGAGGTGGAAAAACACGGAAATATGTGTTATTTTAAGAAACTTTATGCCCTTTTTGTTGACATAAGTGAAAAAATGTACGATAATAAATGGGAATATATCTCTATGGGTATGAGTGGCGATTTTGAAGATGCCATTCGATGCGGCGCCAACATGGTGCGTGTCGGTTCGGCAATTTTCGGCGCCAGAAATTACACAAAATAAAAACGGGGAGGCAAGTTCATTATGGGTTTGATGGACGAATTCAAGAAAATCATTCATCCTTATGACGATGAGGATTACGACTACGAGGAAGAAGAATTTCCCAAGAGCAAGGCTGAGGGCAAAGCAATTTTTGACGATCGCCGTGAAGAGCGCAAGGCTGAAGATCGCCGCAACAAGGTGGTCAATATTCACGCTACCACGCAGTTGAAGGTGGTTTTGGTGAAGCCTGAGCGTTTTGAGAATGCTTCCGAAATCGCAGACCATCTGCGTGAAAAGCGCACCGTGGTGCTGAACCTGGAGTCTACGAATAAGGATATTGCCCGCCGTTTGGTGGACTTCCTGTCCGGCGTGGCCTATGCCGGTGAGGGCAAGATCAAGAAGGTTGCCGCCAACACCTATATCATCACACCCTACTCTGTGGATATCATGGGCGACCTGATCGATGAATTGGAAAACAACGGTTTATATCTGTAAATAGAGACGCTGGAGGGATAAGACATGTTTACACCGCAGGAAGTTTCCGAAAAAGTATTTCCCAAATCTTCTTTTGGCAGCAGTGGCTACAATATGGCTTCGGTTGACCAGTTTTTGGATGAGCTGACCGAGGATTATACCGCATTATATAAAGACAACGCTACCTTGAAAACCAAGCTGAAGGTGCTGGCTGAAAAGGTGGAGGAATATCGTGCAACCGAAGATGCCATGCGCTCCACCCTGCTGACCGCACAGCGTATGGCTGCCAAGCTGGTGCAGGAAGCAGAGATGGAAAAGGAGCGGATTTTGACGGAGGCTCGTCAATCTGCTGCTGAGGAAATCGCTGTATTGTCCCAGCAGACAGTACAGACGCAGCAAAAGCTGCAACTGGCAAAGCAGGAGCTGGCTGAGTTCATTCAGCATTCCAACGAATTGTGCCAGCAGCAAGTGCAATTCCTGAGCACTTTGCCGGAGCTGGATCTGGCTGAGGTGCAGGCACAGAAAGAGGAACAGGTGGAAGAAACCGTGCAGTCCATCGGCGAGGACATCGTGGCAAGCTTTGAGACGCAGGAAGCCGCTGCACCGGAAGAAGCCCCTGCTGAGGAGCTCATTGCAGAAGAGCCCGCAGTGGAAGAAGCTGTAGTGGAGGAAGCTGCCGCAGAGGAAATTGTGATGAAAGCGCCCGTGGCTGAAGAAGCGGCACAGGAGCCTGTTGCAGAAGAACCCCAACAGGACGAGTATGCTGAGGCGGAAGCGATATCTTTTGCCAACGATTTCAAGCTGGACTTGGATGAATTGAAATTCGGCCGCAACTATAGCAGTGAAAACTAAAAGAAAAAGCGGCTCGCTGAGCCGCTTTTTTAGTTCAGAGGAGTAAAATAACCATGGCAAAACCAATCATCGCCTTACTATACGATTTTGACAAGACACTTTGCACGCAGGATATGCAGAACTATGCCTTCATCCCCAGCTTGGGCATGGAAACCGATGAGTTTTGGAAGCTGGCCAACGGTTTTGGCCGTCAGGAACAGATGGACGGCATTCTGGCGTATATGTATACCATGCTGCGCAAATGTCAGGAAAAGGGCATTCCCCTGACCCGCGAGAGCTTGGTGGAAAAGGGCCGCTCCATTGAGCTGTTTCCCGGCGTGAAAGAGTGGTTTGGAAGGATCAACGCCTTTGGTGAACGTCAGGGCGTGCAAATTGAGCATTACGTACTCTCCTCCGGGCTGAAAGAGATCATAGAGGGCAGCGGTATCAGCCATGAGTTCAAAAAGGTCTATGCCAGTGAGTTCTATTACGATGAGCACGGTGTGCCGGTGTGGCCGAAGCTGGATGTCAACTTTACCGCCAAAACCCAGTTTGTCTACCGTATCAATAAGGGCGTGCTGGATGTCAGCGACGATAAAACGCTGAACGACTCCATGCCCGATGACAGCAAGCGTATTCCATTTACCAATATGATCTATGTGGGCGACGGATTGTCGGATGTGCCGTGCATGAAGATGATGCGTGCTTACGGTGGCGAGGCCATTGCCGTGTATCAGGACAGCAATCGTGCCGGTGTGGAGGAGCTGCTGGCCAAGCACAGGGTGGACTTCATCTTCCCTGCCGATTACCGTGAGGGCACGGCGATGGATGAAACGGTGAAGAACATTATCCGCAAAATGGCCATCACCGATGTGCTGGCAGAGGAAAACAGCCGCCAGTATAAATCCATCGGACTGTATGACCTGCCCTATCAGGCCAGCTTGTTTGAATAAGTAGAAACGCACTATTGGCGTAAGCCAATAGTGCGTTTTTTGTTATCCGATTTTCTTGATAAAACAGCGGCGGCGTTTGTGCTTTTCGATGTCGAAATTCTGCCACTGGCTCTGCACCTTTTCATTGTACTCCAGCATGGGACCGGTTTCAGCGTACTGAATGCCCATCTTGCGGCAGCCATGCAGCAGCTTATTGATGACAATCGCGTTGACACCCCGGCTTTGATAGTCCGGGCGCACGGCGATCAACAACAGATCAATGGTATCATTCTTCACAAAGGAACGCAGCAAGTCGATCCAACCGAAGGGGAAGTATCTGCCGCGGCTCTTCTGCAAGGCACTGGCAATGCTGGGCGCCGCCACACCCAAGGCGATCATCTCGTTATTGTCGTCCATGACAAAGCAGGTGAGGTTGGGGTTAATGAGAGGTGCAAACTTGGCGGCATAGCGTGCAATCTGCTCGTCGCTCAGCTCCACCGTACCGTACAGGGGGGCATAGGCGGTGTTGATCAAGCGGAAAAACTTATCAAACAACGGGCGGTAGGCCAAACGGTTTTTGGCATCGTAGACATGTAGCTTCGTACGCTTGAGCACATAGTTGGAAAGCTTTTCCCAGCGAGCATACACCGACTCATCAGTGGGAATGGTGATGTAATTCTCCACCCAGTCCACATCCTTCACATAGCCCAAACGGGTCAGGTGCTCCAGATAGTAGGGATGGTTATAGTAGGTGAAGAAACAACTGCGGCGGTCAAAGCCCTCCACCAGCATGCCCTCACGATCCAGATCGGTAAAGCCCAACGGGCCATGCACCTCCGTGCATCCTAATTCCTTCGCCCAGGCCTCTACTGTGGCAAACAGGGCCGAGGATACCTCTTCGTCATCAATGAAGTCCACCTGCGTGAAACGCAGACGGTTGGTCTTCCACTTTTCGTTGGACTTGCGGCTGAGGATGGCACCGATACGACCAACGATCTCGCCGTTGCGCTCTGCCAGCCAGCAGCGAGCCTCGCAATAGGCAAAAGCAGGGTTCTTGCTCTTGTCCCAATCGGACATATCGTCATCGAAAGTGGCCGGTACAAATTGCTGTGAGTCCTTATACAACTGATTAGGATAGTCCACAAAGCGACGCAACTGCGCTTTGGTCAGTACTTCTGTAATTGTAATCATAAAGCTTACTCCTTCTTGTCTGCCGCTTTAGTTTACCCTTTTTTTCAACAAAAAGCAACCCTAAGTGAAAAACAGTGGAAATTACCGGATAAAATATGCTATAATTACTTATATTAGGAGGAGTATAATTATGGAACTGTTTTGGTATGATATCCGTGAGATGGACGATGCTGCATATAATGCGGCGCTTGACATGTTAGATAAAATGCGCCGCAATCAGGTCAAAAATTTAGCGCAGGCAGATGATCGCCGCCGCACCGTGGCCGGCGAAAAGCTGTTGCGTGAGATCATGGGCGAAAAAATGGGCGTTGCACCCCAGAATGTAAATATAGATCGTGATGATAACGGTAAGCCTTTGATCAAGGGCGCACCGCTGCATTTCAGCATCAGCCATTCCGGCCCCTTTGTGGTGTGCGCCGTGGATGAGCATGAGATCGGCGTGGATGTAGAAGTGGTGCGCATGTCCAATGCGAAGTTTATTTGCCGTGTGTGCTCCGAGCAGGAGCTCCAGTACATCCGCCTGGGAGATACCGGTGATCTGATGCGTTTTTGGGAGATTTGGACGGCAAAAGAGGCATTGTTCAAGCTGACGGGTAAAGGCCCGCTGCTGGGACTGAGCTGCATGGAGCTACCCAAAGGCGTGACCTTGAATTATATGCAAAAAAACGGCTGCGCTGTTACCGTGGCAGCCCAACTATAATAAGTTTTTTACAAAATTTTTATATTTCTTATGCAAACACTCTTCCCTCTTGGAAAAGGATTTGCTATAATACGAAATAGAAGAAAAGAACCGGCGTTTGCTCGGTAGTATATATTGAGACTATTAGAGGAGGACTCTTTTATGATCAGAGTTGGTATCATTGGTTGTGGCAAGATCGCACAAGTGCGTCATCTGCCCGAATATGCGGCAAATCCCAATGCACAATTGGTGGCCTACTATGACAAGAAACTGGATCGTGCAGAGGAAATGGCTGCAAAGTACGGCGGAAAAGTCTATGAAAGCTATTTCGAGCTATTGAAAGATCCGGATATCGACGCTGTTTCCATCTGCGTGGAAAATAAAAACCATGCGGAGATTACTACCCATGCGCTGTACAGCGGTAAGCACGTTTTGTGCGAAAAGCCCATGGCAATTACGCAGGCTGAGTGTGAGTCTATGGTGGCCGCCGCCGAGTTTAACGATAAATATTTGATGATCGGTCACAATATGCGTTTTGACCCCGTGCATCGCCGTGCCAAGGAACTGCTACAGCAGGGCGTCATCGGCGACATCATCACCTTCCGCACTGTGTGCGGCAATGCCGGGCCTGAGGGTTGGTCTATGGACGGCACATGGTTCTTCGATAAGAACAAGGCCGCCATGGGTGCTTTGTCCGATTTGGGTATCCACAAGATCGATCTGTTGCAGTATCTCACCGGTCAGACGGTAATCGAGACCACAGCAAAGGTGGTTACGCTGAATAAGCGTGACGAAAACGGCGATCTGATTGGCGTGGATGATAACGCACTGTGCATTCTGCGTATGTCCGGTGGTGCGGTTGGTACCATGGCTGCCAGTTGGACTGTCTATGGTCATGAGTGCAACTCCACTTGCCTCTACGGCACCAAGGGCATCATGCTGATCTATCAGGATCCCGGCGCTCCCATCGTGGTGCGTGATTTGAGCAACACCAGCACAGCGTATAGCTTCGAGCCCCAGACCAAATCCGGCGTTATCGATGAATTCATCGATGCACTGGAGCACGATCGTGAGCCGGAGATTAACGGCAAGAAGGCACTGACCACCATGCGTGCCATCTTTGCCAGCATCAAGTCTTCTGAGATCAGCAAGACTGTCAATGTCAACTCCTCGTATGTAAACCATTTCTAATAGAACTATATAAAACAGCAGGAGCGGCCATGCCGTTCCTGCTGTTTACTTTTTCTGTATGGAAAAAGCAGGCCGCCTAAGCGACCTGCTTTTCCGGAAACTGCAAAACTTAAAAGGAGAAAGTCAAACGATGTGAATTCAGTCTTCTTCCGCTGCCAGCTCGGTGGTTTCCACCTTAGGCGGGAAGATCAGGGAGAATACGATGAAGCAGATCAGCGCTGCCACCAGACCCGGTACGATCGTCTGGCTGAAGTGGATACCAAACAGATTGCCGCCGGAGAACTGATCCAGATATACGACAACGATAGTGCCTGCTACCAGAGAAGCGATGGTGCCTGCGGTGGAAGCCTTCTTCCAATAGTGGCCCAAGACATAGGGGAAGAAAGAGCCGGCCGCACGCAGGGTGAAGCAGAACATCAGGATGGTGACAATGCTCTGGGTATTGAACAGTGCAATGAACATGGAAGCCACGCCAACTAGGCACATGACGATCTTGGTAACTTTCATGACCTGCTCATCGGTAGCATCGGGCTTCAAAACGGCTTTGTAAATGTCATTTGCGAAGATGGAGCCGGCGCCCAGCAGATCGGAGTCGGAAGAGGACATGGTAGCGGAAATGATACCGGCGAACAGCAGACCGCAAATCAAAGCGGGCATGACCTCGATTGCCAAAATGGGCAGAGCGTAACGGGCACCGACGGCCTCAAAGTCAGCAGCATTGAACTTGCCCATGTTGATCAGAGCCAGAACGATGATACCAAGCACCGTGGGGATGAAAGCATAGAGGAAATTCACGAAAGCAGCCAACCATGCGCCGCCCTTAGCGGCCTTGGTATCACGAGCTGCATAGAAACGGGAAACGGCTTCCTGGCCCACGGAGAAGGTTGCCACATACATGATAACCAGAGAAATGATGGAGAACAGATCATAGCCCTTGAACATACTCAGTGTGCCTTCGGGGATATTCGCCACCACGGCATCCCAACCACCGGCGTGGTTCAAAGCGAAGGGTACGGCGATAATCATACCGATCACGATCAGGAAGACCTGCACAAAGTCGGTCAGAGTAACGCTCCACAGACCGCCCATAATGGAATAGACGGTAACGACAACTGCCACGATGATAACAGCCACCTGATAGTCAATGCCCAGCATGGTGGACAGAATGACGGAAGAAGCGATGAACTGACCGGCGGTCAGACCCACCAGAGGCAGCAGCATGATGATAGCGGTAACAACGCCGCTGCCCTTGCCGTATCTGCGGCGGAAATATTCGGGAACCGTCTTAACGGTGGCGGCACGGAACTTAGGTGCGATGAAGCTCAGGATGACGAAGGCAATACCCATGGTGATGATGTACCATGCGGCGCTCAGACCGTAGTCCTGCATACCGTTCTGCACAACACCCAGTGAGCTGCCGCCGCCGATTTCGGTTGCCGCCAGTGTACCGGCCATCAGCAAGGGCCCCAGACGGCGTCCTGCCACCATAAAGTCGGTGTTGCTGGTGATCTTCTTAGAAGAATACCAACCGATGAACAGCATGAACAGCAGATATACGATGACAACGATCGTTACAATGATGTTGGAACTCATAGAAAACCTCCTCAGTAAAATTTTTTCTTTCTCCTGCTATATTCAGTTTAGCACAGTGCAGATACAAATAAGAATAGCCAAATCTGCAGAAAATGCACCAAAAATGACATTTATGCAGGAATTCTTGACTTGATCACAGAAGTTAATATAGAATATGTATAGGAAGTGGAAAAACACCGAGAATCCCCGAAAAGGAGGCGGTCACGGTATGTTGAAAATTGCAATTTGTGATGATGTGGCAATTGAACGCCATCAGATAAAGCTGTTTGCAGAGGCGTTTTTCAAATCATATAGTCTGGCTGTCCAGATCGAGCTGTATGATTCCGTGGTCACGCTGCTGGAAGCGGGCGTGTCCTATGACCTGTATTTTTTGGATGTGCTGATGCCGGGGCTGACGGGCGTTGATGGTGCTGAACAATTGCTGCACCGTGAGGGATCACCGGTCATCGTATTTATCACATCCATGCTGGAATCTGCGGTAGACGGTTACCGTGTCAACGCTGCCGGCTTTTTGCTGAAACCGCTGCAGCAGGAGGCGTTCAACGAAACGATGGAGCGTGTTATGCGGCAAAAGCTCATGTCCCATGACGCCACATTATCCATCGTGTATGACCATGTGCCCATGAAGCTGCCGCTGGCGCAGATCGTTTTGCTGGAAAATCAGCTCCACCGTGTTCACATCAGACTGACGGACGGTCATAGTTATACCATCAATCAAAAGCTGTCTGAGCTGCAGGAGAAGCTGGCTCCGTATGCCAGTTTTCTGCGGTGTCACCAAAGCTATATTGTAAATCTGGATTTTGTGAAAGAGCTGGAAGATGCCTGTTTTTTGATGTGTGACGGGCAGCGAGTTCCCATTTCACGTGCGTATTATAAGCCCTGCAAAAGTGCCTACTATCATTATCGGCTGAGCTAACCATTATCGGGAGAAATTGTTATGAACAATGCTGCCAGCACCATTTTTCTCAACTTAATCAATCTGACAATCCGCATGATGCCTATTTTCATCTGTCTGGAGCCGAAATACGGCAGTCGGGAAAATATTGCCGCAGTGTCTGTCTATCTGTGGGTCATTATGGTTTCTCTACAATCCATATTTTCCATTCCGCAGACGGCGTTTTCACTGTTTCAGGCGGCGTTCTCCGCCCTGTTTTTTCTGGTGCTTCTGGTGCTATTCCGAGGCAAGGCACTGAAAAAAGCATTCTTGTATATTTCTGCATGGCTCTTTTCCGTGCTGTTTTCGTCATTGGGCACCTTTGTCGCATGGATTTTGCGTGACCGTGTTGAATTGGGGTATGCGCAGATTTCTTTGATGGTTGCCTCTGCCACGGCCATCGGCTTTTACTTTTTCGTGAAATATTGGCTGAAAACCCGTGTGCAGGCACTGTTTACGCAGCTGTCCATCGGCAACGGCACCTTGCTATTGGCAGTTCCCAGCCTGTTTCTGATCTTGTTATATCTGGGCTCCAATTCCGTTTTTTCGGAGGATACCTTGCTCCTGCGCGGTGTGGAGGACATTTTGTTTTATCTGGCGCTATGTTCAACGATTTTGGCGCTATACATTATTTTGATCGTTGATACATTGGGCATTATCGAGCGGCGCAAAACGCAGACAGAACTGCAATTTGCCAAGCAGCTCATTTCCGGCCAGCGTGAACACTACAATCAGATGTTGGACTATTGGCAGCAAATTCGAATCATCAAGCACGATTTTCGCCACCATATCCATGCCCTACTCCATATGGAAAAAGAGGAGCAGACCCGTTATCTGCAAAGCCTGAAGCAGGAGTTCGATGCCGTCCCGGAGCTTATATTCTGCGGCAATCAGGCCATCAATAGCCTGTTGCAGGAGTATGCCGCCCGCACGAAGCAGGAGGACATTGATTTTTCCGTGCAGATCGCCCTGGCGGATCATATCCCCATTGACGATCTGGCGCTGTGTATCGTCATCGGAAACCTGCTGGAGAATGCGCTGGAGGCCTGCCGCAAGATTCCCACAGACCGATTTATCCGGCTGCAGGCCCGTTGGGACGGCAACCATTTGCGCATGTTGGTGCGAAACTCCTTTGATGGACAGATCAGGCAGGGTAACAACCATATCATATCCAGCAAAAAGAACGGCGGTCTGGGTATGCTGAGCATTCGCCGTATTTTGAATCAGCCGGGCGATGATTTTGATGTTTACTATACCGATGACACATTTACCGCTATGGTTTCCATTGTCGACCGTGCCGTGATATAAGAAAGAGAAACCGACAGTACCGTTTCGGCACTGTCGGTTTCCTCTATTCCACACCCTCCAAATCAAAGGGCGGAGTATATTCTTCCTTGGCAGAGGTGCGCTCCTGCAAAAAGCCGTCCACAATGCCGCAGTTGATCATGTATTCCTGCGCTGCGTGATATTCACTGCGTGTCACATGACGGCGCAGCGTGCCTTGGGCATTGGGTTGGGGTGTATACTGTGCCATCAGCGAAAACAGCACATCGCCGGGGCGGAATGTACGAGCCACCCAATCAATACATCGGCGTGTGTTTTCCAACTGACCGGGCAGCACCAAATGGCGGATCACCACGCCACGCTTCAATAGTCCGTTTTCCATTTCATAAGGTCCGGTCTGGCGGAACATCTCCTCAATGGCGGCGGTAGCTACCTCAAAATAGTCGTCGGCATTGGACAGCCGATGCGCCAAATCATTATCGGCATATTTCAAGTCGGGCAGATAGATCTGCACTTTCCCCTCCAAGGAGCGCAACATCTCCACGCTTTCGTAGCCGCCGCAATTCCACACCACCGGAACAGGCAGTGCGGGTGTCAGCGCCGGTAAGATCCACGGCACAAAATGACTTGGTGTCACCAGATTGATGTTGTGAGCGCCTTGTGCGATCAGGCTTTCAAAGATGCGGCGCAGTTGCTGTGTGGTGATGGGTTTGCCGAACCCTCCGGTGGAAATGTCGTGGTTCTGACAGAAGCAGCACTGCAATGTGCAGCCGGAGAAAAATACCGTTCCGCTGCCACGGCTGCCGGAAATAATCGGCTCTTCCCACTGGTGCAGCGCCGCTCGTGCCACCACGGGGCGTGCCGGCATACGGCAAAATCCTGCGCCGCATTCTTCCGTGCGCACGGCATGGCATCGGCGAGGGCATAGTGAACAAATCATTTCTCGGTATCCTCCCAACGCTTCATTTCCTGCTTCAACTTCTCAAAGGCGGACGGAATGGCACGCACATTTCGCTCCGCACGGTCACACCAGACCCAATCATCGGCTCCTATGCCGTCTACACGCAGGATGTAGCAGGTCATATCCCAACGCAAATGGGTGAAAATGTGATATGTCCGTAGGGTTTTGACCCACTCTTTGGGCGCAAGTCCCCACTGGGCAAGCTGCTTGGCGGCGGACGGCTCATCTAAATGCCCCTCCACATGGGGATATTCCCACAGACCGGCCAGCAGTCCTTCGTTGGGGCGTTGGCGCAAAGCCACTTCCCCATCTCGCCACAGCAGGAAAACGGTCTTTTCCTCCGTGCGGCGGGATTGCTTTTTGATGCGTACGGGCAACTGCTGCTGCGTGCCATCACTGTTGGCACGGCAAAAATCCCGTGCCGGACATTCATGACATAATGGCGCACCGGTGGGCAGACATACCATGGCGCCCAAATCCATCAATGCCTGATTGAACTCGCCGCACCGCTGTTTGGGCATGGCATCTGCCATCCACTGCCGAAACAGCGCCTTGCTTTTCCCGTCCAGCACATTGAGGTCGCAGCCGGTGATGCGGCTCACCAAACGCAGCACATTGCCGTCTACTGCCGGAACGGGCTGAGAGAAAGCAATGGACAAAATGGCACCGGCCGTATAATCGCCGATGCCCGGCAGCGCAAGTAAACCGTCATAGGTGTCGGGAAACTGCCCGCCGCAATCGCTGACAATCATCTGCGCCGCCTTTTGCAAATTGCGGGCACGGCTGTAATAGCCCAACCCCTCCCACAATTTCAAAAGCTGCGCCGTGTCGGCAGATGCCAAATCCTCCACCGTGGGAAAGGCTGCCATGAAACGCCGGAAATAGGGCAGCACGGCAGACACCCGTGTTTGCTGCAGCATGATTTCCGACACCCATGTGCGATAGGCGCTGACCTCTTCACGCCACGGAAGATGTCGGCGATGGATGTCGTACCATTGCAGCAGCGGCTCGGCTAATTGTTTTAATCTTTTCGTATCGTATTGCATCATTTATTAAATCGGGTGGCATATCCGCAGCGGCGGCACAGCTCTTCACTGGGCTGCCGTTTTGAAAATCCGCTGCGCATGGCACGGCTTCTCGGTGCGGATAAAATGTGAGATAATTCTTCTTCAAACAGATTGCCCAGCGGCACATTACCCTCGCCGTCCAAGCAACACGGCACCACAGTGCCGTCGCACAAAACTGCCAATTGCTGATGCAGTGCATGGCAAAACTGTGTGTTGCACAGAGGTGCTGATAGGGACGGCCAATCAAACTTTTCCGCCCGCTCCAAAAAGATGCGGGGCAGCAGACGGCGGTTTCCGGCCGCATCGGGCAGAATATTTTTGATGTCATTTTGTATTTTCTGCGATAAATAATACAAAATGCTATCGTTCAGCTGTTCCAAACCGCCCTCGTTCCAAAGCCGCAGAGCGCACAAGATGCCACCTTGTGCCGCTTTGGTACAAAAATCCCACACGCCGTCCAAGTAGCCGGGCAGGTCAATGCCGCTGTTGGCCTCGAAGCTGTGGAGGGAAATGCTGACCTTGTGAAGCGCCGGCGCAGCCAGCAATATGTCGCTCTTTTCCGGCAGCAGTGTCCCGTTGGTGGTCAGGCAAATGCGGAAACCGTATTCGTGGGCGATGTCCAAAATCTCCGCAAGCTGAGGGTGGCCCAAAGGCTCGCCCAACACATGAAGATATAGGTAATGGGTGTGGCCTTGCAACTTTTGCGCCAGTTGACGAAAATCGGCGGTGGACATCACATGAGGTGCACGGCTGGTGCCGGGGCAAAATGAGCAGTGGAGATTGCACACATTGGTGATTTCCACATAAATGCGTTTGAACATAGCACCGCCTCCTTTCCGCAGTGGCTTTATTTTATCATATCTGCCTGCGATTGCAAAGAAGAAAGCGCATCTTTCCGCAGAAAGATGCGCTTTCGCTTATTTCAAAGTAATATAGCTGCCGGTCTTAGGTGCGGTATCGGTGATGGTCACGAGACGGGATTTCTCGAAATCATCGGGCAGCTTTTCAATCAGAGCAGTGTCGGCCACATACAGACGATCGAAGTTGTCATTTGCCACGGAGATGGTCGCTTCATCGTTGACGGCAATGCTCAGCACAATATCCTCAGGCAGCGCTTTGCGCAGCTTCTGAGCGAATGCAGATAGCACTTCGTCGGCGTTATCACCCTTATAATCGGCGGGATAGCCGAAATCTTCCAGCACGATTTCTTCAAAGCCCAGCTTGGCACATTCCTTGCACAGAGCTGTGATATAAGCCTGCGCCTCTTTGTTGGCGGGATCCAGCCAGCGAGCGTTGTCTTTTAGTGCGCACTCACTCTTCTTGGTGGCGTAGCCGCTGTCATTAAAGGCACTGATCCATGCGATAGCGTACTTATCGGATGCCAAAAATGTTTTCAGCGTATCCAGAGTGCGGCCCTGCTCCACCGTGGTGCCGACGGGCACGGAAACACTGGTGCCATAGCTGATGCTGCCACTGGAATACTTCACACTCACGGCAAATGCGTCATCTGCCGTGGCAAGCACATCAGCGGGCGTCCACCACAAACATCCGGCCGGGAAGCGAACTGCGTGGATTTCCGTTAAATCGGAACGCACAGTGGGTTCCGGTTCTTGCCGGTCGATCACCACATCCTCGTCGGGAACGGGTGTGACGGGTTCTTCCTTTTCCGGCTTGGGTTCGTCCTTTTGCAGGAAAGGCAGTTCCAAATGGGCCTTGCCGGTATCGTCATATACAACATATTCCTGCGCCACCAAAAATGCAATTGCCGCCAGCAGAATTACCACCAAAGCGATGATAATGCCGATTTTTTTGCCGGAAGTGCGGCCACGGTAGCTGCTATATCCTCGTGTTGCCATAGCAAAAACTTCCTTTCCTTAAAAGTCAGACTCAGGGCTCGATGTTGTCCAGCAGGCCCACACGGCGAGCGTGGCGACCACCCTCAAACTCGGTGTTCAGGAAAACCTCCACCATGCGCTTTGCGAGGTTAGGACCGGTAACGCCGGCGCCGATGGCCAAGACATTAGCATCGTTGTGGCGGCGTGTCATCTCAGCGCTCATGGTTTCGCTGCAGTGGGCGCAGCGGATGCCCTTGACCTTGTTGGCGGCAATGGAAATGCCGATGCCGGTGGTGCAGATGACGATGCCCTTTTCGCACTCGCCGCTTGCCACGGCACGAGCCACCTTTTCACCATAGATGGGATAGTCTACGCTTTCGGTGCTGTAGCAGCCGAAATCCTCATAGTCAATATCGTTTTCCTCCATCCAAATCAGGATGTCCTGTTTCAGAAGGTAACCGCCGTGGTCACAGCCAATTGCAATTTTCATGATCGTTCTCCTTTTTTCTGTTTATAAGGCGTGGAAAATAGGCTCGCCTCTTGTAAATGTGGTGTAATAGTCAAAGCCGCAGGCTTTCAGCAGCTGCTGACACCGGTCAACACAGCAGCCGATGTGCTGCGCCGTGTGGGCGTCAGAGCCGAGGGTGATGACCTCGCCTCCCATTTGGCGATAGAGCTTCAAAATCTTGGCATCCGGCAGAGGTGTGTTACCACGATTGGTGTTACACTCAATGCCGATCCCCTTGGGGATGATGATGGAAAAAATTTCTGCTACCTGATCCATGTGAGCGTCAAAGGTCATGCCCAAATGATAGTTATCTTCAATATAGCGCAGCGGCAGGGTCAGATGCCCCAACACATTGAATTTGCCCCAACGGGAAACGGCTGTCACATCTTCCAGATAACTGTCAATGACACGGTGATAGTAAGACTCGTCGCCCTCGGGCATGAAGTAAAGATCAAAATGATCGAAGGCGGCACCTGCCATATGGACAGAACCGATGACAAAATCCAACGCCGGTGCGTGCTGCAATAAATGTTCCGCCCGCTCAAAACTCAATGCCGCTTCACCCAGCTCGGCGCCGATTTTAATGGCGATCTGATCGCCGTATAACGCCTGCGCCTGCCGGATCTGCTGCTGCAACTCGGGCCAGTCGAAATCCCAACGAGGGGCTCGGGGATGCCAATACACGGTATCCAAATGATCGGTAATGCAGATCTCATTCAAGCCACGATCAATGGACATCTTGGCGATTTCCGAGACCGTCAAATGGCCATCCGGCGAGCAGGTGGAATGTACATGGTAGTCAGATAGATACATCACTTTTTGAATTTCTTAAAAAAGCTTCTCTGCTTTTCGTAATTGCTCTCGCCCAGTGTTTCGCTGAACTTGCGCAACGCTTCTTTCTGTTCCTTATTCAGCCCCCTGGGCGTTTCGATGGTAACCGTCACAAACTGATCGCCACGGCTGCGGCCGTTGAGAACGGGAATGCCCTTGCCACGCAGACGGAAGGTGGTGCCGGTTTGCGTGCCTTCGGGAATGGAATATTTCACCTTGCCGTCAATCGTGGGAATTTCCAGCTCAGCGCCCAGTACAGCCTGTGTAAAGGTGATGGGTGCCTCACAGAACACGGAAGTGCCCTCACGGCGGAACACGGAATGGGGCTTTACCATGACGGTGATCAGCAGATCGCCGCTGGGGCCGCCATTTTTACCAGCGTGACCCTGACCACGCAGAGAGATGGTCTGACCGTTGTCGATGCCGGCAGGAATGTTGACCTTCATGGTCTTGCGCTTGTGCAGAATACCGTTGCCGTGGCAATCGGGACAAGGCTGATGAATGATCTTGCCGGTGCCGCGGCACTTCTGGCATGGAGCGGTGCTGGCAAACACGCCCATAGGTGTCTGTCGGCGTACCTGCACACTGCCGGTGCCGTGACAATCGGGGCAGACCTCCGGTGTAGTGCCGGGTGCGCAGCCATTGCCGTGGCAGGTATCGCACTGCTCGGCACGCTGTACGGAAATCTCCTTCTCGCAGCCGAAAGCGGCCTCCTCAAAGCTGATAGAAACAGACATGCGGATGCTTTCACCACGCTGCGGACCGTTGCGGCGCTGTTGACCGCCGCCAAAACCACCGCCAAAGAAGCTGCCGAAAATATCGCCCAGATCGCCGAAGTCGAAGCCGCCGCCCCAGCCGCCTGCACCGGCGCCGCCACCGTAATTGGGGTCAACACCGGCAAAGCCAAACTGGTCATAGCGTGCCTTTTTATCCGGATCGGACAGCACCTCGTTGGCCTCGTTGATCTCTTTGAACTTCTCCTCGGCCTCTTTGTCGCCGGGGTTCATGTCAGGATGGTATTTGCGTGCCAGTTTTTTATAGGCACGCTTGATCTCGTCCTCGCCGGCACCCTTTTGGATACCGAGGGCTTCATAATAATCTCGTTTTTCTTGTGCCATGAAATTACCTTCTTATAACACCACAAACAGGGACAGGAAGTCCTGCCCCTTGTTTGTAGACTCACATTACTTGTTCTGATCGTCCTCGTCAACGACCTTGTAATCGGCGTCGTAGTACTCGCCGCCGTTGTTGCCGCAGTCGCCGCCGCAGCCCTGATCGCAACCCTCAGCACCCTGAGGAGCCTGCTGCTGATACAGCTTCTCGCTCATCTTGTAGAACAGCTGGGTCAGCTCTTCGGTGGCAGCCTTGATGGCATCGGTATCTTCACCCTTCAGGGTTTCCTTCAGCTTGTCAATGCCGGCCTGGATGGGAGCCTTCTCGCTCTCGGGCAGCTTGTCGCCGACTTCGCCCAAGGTCTTCTCAGCCTGATAGACCATCTGATCGGCCTGATTGCGGACCTCGACCTTTTCCTTGATCTTGGCATCCTCAGCGGCATACTGCTCCGCTTCCTTAACAGCCTTTTCGATGTCTTCCTTGCTCATGTTGGAGGAGGAAGTGATGGTGATGTGCTGCTCGGTACCGGTACCCAGATCCTTAGCGGATACATTCACGATGCCGTTGGCGTCGATATCGAAAGTAACTTCGATCTGAGGAACACCACGGCGTGCCGGAGCAATGCCGTCCAGATGGAAGCGGCCCAGGCTCTTGTTGGCAGCAGCCATCTCACGCTCGCCCTGCAGAACATTGACTTCCACGCTGGTCTGGTTATCAGCAGCGGTGGAGAAGATCTGGCTCTTCTTAACGGGAATGGTGGTGTTGCGCTCGATCAAACGGGTGCAAACGCCGCCCATGGTTTCAATACCCAAAGACAGGGGAGTAACATCCAGCAGCAGCAGACCCTTGACATCGCCGGTCAGAACGCCTGCCTGCAAAGCAGCGCCCATAGCCACGCACTCGTCGGGGTTGATGCCCTTGAAGGGCTCGTTGCCGGTGAAGTTCTTCACGGCATCCACAACAGCGGGGATACGGCTGGAGCCGCCCACCATCAGCACCTTGGCCAAATCGGAGGGCTTCAAACCTGCATCGGACATAGCCTGACGAACGGGACCCATGGTAGCTTCTACCAAGTGACCGGTCAGCTCATTGAACTTAGCACGGGAGATGGTGACATCCAAGTGCTTGGGGCCGGTAGCATCAGCGGTGATATAAGGCAGGTTCACATTGGAGCTCATCACGCCGGACAGCTCGATCTTTGCCTTTTCGGCAGCTTCCTTCAAACGCTGCATAGCGACCTTGTCACCGGAGAGGTCAATACCCTCGGCCTTCTTGAACTCGTTGACCAGATACTTCATCACGCACTCATCGAAGTCATCGCCACCCAGACGGTTGTTACCGGCGGTAGCCAGAACCCCGATGACACCGTCATCGATTTCCAGAATGGACACATCGAAAGTACCGCCGCCCAGGTCATAAACCATGATCTTCTGGGTCTGCTCTTTATCCACGCCGTAAGCCAGAGCAGCAGCGGTGGGCTCGTTGATGATACGCTTGACATCCAGACCTGCGATCTTGCCGGCGTCCTTGGTAGCCTGACGCTGTGCGTCGGTGAAGTAAGCGGGAACGGTGATAACAGCTTCGGTGACGGTGGAGCCCAGATAGCTTTCTGCATCGGCCTTCAGCTTTTGCAGGATCATGGCGCTGATCTCCTGAGGAGTGTAATTCTTCTCGTCGATGGAAACCTTGTGATCGCTGCCCATCTCACGCTTGATGGAGGAGATGGTGCGATCGGGGTTGGTGATAGCCTGACGCTTTGCTACCTGACCGATCATACGCTCGCCGGTCTTGGAGAATGCAACCACAGACGGGGTGGTGCGGTTACCCTCGGCGTTAGCAATGACAACTGCCTCGCCGCCTTCCATAACGGCCACGCAGGAGTTGGTAGTACCCAAATCAATACCGATAACTTTAGACATAATGTTTGCCTCCTAAAGAATTTTATATAAATTTTAATTACTTACTATGTTAATTTGCGACTTTTACCATGGCGAAACGCAATACCTTGTCGCCCAGCATAAAGCCTTTTTGGAACACCTCGGCGATGGTGTTTTCACCAAAGTTCTCGTCCTCAATGTGCATCACGGCGTTGTGCTTTTCCGGATCAAAGGGCTGGCCGTCAGCCTCAATCTCCGTGACACCAAGCTTAGTCAGAACATCCATAAACTGCTTGGCGATCATCTCCAGTCCCTGACGGTGAGCATCGCTCTCGTCAAACTGCTGCAAACCACGCTGCAGATTGTCATATACCTCCAGAAACGGCTTGATGGTGTCGGCCTTGGCGTCGGTATAGATGCTCTCTTTTTCCTTGGTGGTGCGCTTGCGGTAGTTGTCATACTCTGCGGCTAAGCGCAGGTATTTATCGTTACCCTCGCTGACCATCTTGGCAAGACTTTCCATCTGCTCCATCTGTTCACGAGTGACGGTAAAGGTTTCTTCTTCCTTTACCTCCTCGGTGGTTTCCTCTTTGATCTCCTCCTCATTGGGAAGATCTTTCTTTTCCTGTTCGCTCATTTCATATCCTCCTTGGGGGGTAACTGGTTATTCTTGCCGAACATGCGGCTCAGGTTTTCGGCGAAGTAGCTCAATCGTGCCGCCACAGTGGCGTAATCCATTCGTGTGGGGCCGACCACGCCCACCAAGCCTCGCATGTTGTCACCGATATCATAACTGGCGATGACCACGCTGCTTTCTTTCAATGCGGAGTTCACATTTTCTGGCCCGATCAGGATCTGTACCGGAGCGTCGCCCGTTGGCACGGGAAGTGATTCCTTGCCGTCGACCATGAAGCTCATCAGATCGTGAGCCTTGTCGATGTCACGGAACTCCGGGAACTTCAACAACTGGCTGGCACCATTGGTAAACACCTGCTGGGCATTGGCATCCTCCAAAAGTGCTCCGGCGTAATCCACCACCTGATTCAAAAGTAAGAACCACGGACCGTCCACCTGATCGCTTAAATTCATCAAATGTGCGTTCATGGATTCGGTGCTGATGTTGGAAAAATGGGTGTTGAGCAGATGGCTCATTTCCGGCAGCTTATCCGGATCAATGGGCAGCTGCGTCTGCATCAACTGACTTTTCACACGCTTGTCGCTGAGCATCACCACGGCGATGAAACTGTTTTCATCCATGCTGATCAGCTCAAACCGCTGCACTGTGGTAGCGCTTTTGTGATCGGCCACAGCGTAGGTGGGATAGTCCACGAAGCTGGATACCATCTGTCCGGCCTTGGCCACCACCTGATCCATCTGCGCCATGGGCTGTGCCAGCGTGGCGTTGATCTTTTCCGTTTCCTCATCCGTCAGCGCCTTGCTCTCCATCAACTCGTTGACATAGAGTCGATAACCCTTGGGCGAGGGAATGCGTCCGGCAGAGGTGTGGGGCTGCTCTAAATAACCCAGCTCTACCAAATCAGCCAATTCGTTACGCACCGTGGCCGAACTGATCTTGCCGGTCATCTGCTCCACAATGGCCTTGGAACCCACCGGCTCCGCCGTTTCGATGTAGCTTTCTACCACAATTTTCAGTATTTGCTTTTTTCGCTCCGTTAATTCCATAGCAATACTCCGTTTTTAGCACTCGCTTTCCTTGAGTGCTAATTCAGTTTACCACCGTCTGCCGGTAATGTCAATAGGTGGCAATTTGAATTATTTGTGAACACTTCAGAGGAAAGGGCATAACAAAAAAACCGACACGACCTGCCGTAACAGCAAGTTGTGTCGGTTTATTCTATGTGGAAAACTTATACTAAGTCAGCAATTTCGTAGATGAGTTGTTCGCTCTTTTCCCAACCCAAGCAGGGATCGGTAATGGACTGACCGTAGACATCGTTGCCGATCTTCTGCGCACCGTCCACCAGGTAGCTTTCGATCATCAGGCCCTTGACCAGCTTGCGGATGTCATTGTTGTGACGGCAGCTGTACATGACCTCCTTGGCAATGCGGATCTGTTCCAGATATTGCTTGCCGGAGTTGGCGTGATTGGTATCCACGATGACGGCAGGATTTTGCAGACCGTGGTCGGCATACATCTGCGCCACCAGATTCAGATCCTCATAGTGGTAGTTGGGCAGACTTTGACCGTGCTTGTTGACATAGCCACGCAGAATGGCATGAGCAAACGGATTGCCGGGGCTCTCCACTTCCCAGCCACGGTGGATAAAGGAGTGGTGGTGCTGTGCGGCGGTAATGGAATTCATCAATACATTCAGATCGCCGCTGGTGGGGTTTTTCATACCCACGGGAATATCCAGACCGCTGGCGGTCAGGCGGTGGGATTGATCCTCCACGGAACGGGCGCCTACGGCAACATACGCCAAAAGATCGGAAAGATAGCGGTGATTTTCGGGATAGAGCATCTCGTCGGCGCAGGAAAAGCCGGTTTCACGCAGCGCGCGCATGTGCAGCGCACGCATTGCCACAATGCCCTTGTAAAGATCCGGCTTTTCATGGGGATCCGGCTGATGCAGCAGGCCCTTATAGCCGTCGCCGGTGGTGCGGGGCTTGCCAGTGTAGATACGGGGAATCATGAGGATCTTGTCCTTGACTTTTTCCTGCACCTCACGCAGACGGGAGATATATTCGATAACGGGATCTTCGCTGTCCGCAGAGCAGGGGCCGATGATCAGAAGCAAACGGTCATCTTCACCGGTGAAGATCTTGCGGATCTCCTCATCACGGGCGGCTTTCAGTGCAGCCAACTCCGGAGAAATGGGAAACTGCTCCTTTACATCCTTGGGGATGGGCAGCTTGCGTACAAAGTTCATATTCATAAAGGCATTTTCTCCTTATCATTTTTTGTCAAACAGCGCACGGCGTGCCGTGGACAGACGCATCATATCACGCATGGTGTCACTGTCATCTTCGGCTAAAGCGTCACGCAGGCGATTAAACTCCCCCAGAAAACGATCCATCTGCGCCAGCAGTGCCGGCTTATTCATCAGGAACAATTCGCTCCACATTTCATCGTTGATGCGGGCGATACGGGTCAAATCACGGAACGAGTCGCCGGTGTAATCTTTTAGTTTTTCGTCATCACAGCAGGTCATCAGCGCCACGGCAATACAGTGGGTCAGCTGTGACACAAAGCCGATCATTTCATCATGCTTTTCCGGTGTCAGCACCGATACATGTGCAAAGCCCAACAGCCGTCCGATCTCCAAACAGTCCTGAATGGCGGCGGGGGTGTTCTTTTCGGTGGGCGTGACAATGTAGTTGGCGATGCGGAAGATGGTGTTGTCGCTGTTTTCCACGCCGTAGACCTCTTTACCTGCCATGGGATGAGCGGCAATGAACTCCACATCGTCACGCAGCATGGCTTGCACCTCATTCACCACGGAGCCTTTCACGCCGGTGACATCGGTCAGCAGCGCACCGGACTTGAAGTGCTGCTGATACTTGGCGATCCAATCCAAAAAGATGTGGGGATACAGCGCAAATACGATCAGGTCTGCATCGCCGATCAGTTCAGGATCGGGGCTGGCGGCACCATCGTCGATGATGCCGTTTTCAATGGCATAGTCGATGGAGGATTGGCGGCGGGTAATGGCGGAAACACGAAATCCCAACTTGCGAAAACCTTGGGCATAGCTGCCGCCCATCAGACCCAGACCGACAATTAAAATATGTTTACTGGTATCAAGCATCATGTTGCGTTACCTCAAATCCTAAGTTTTGTAATTGTGTAAAGAAATCGGGCATGCTCTTGCTGACGGCCTGCGCCCCATCGATGCTGCCGCCTAAGATGGTCAGCAGCACGCTCAGCGCCATGACAATGCGGTGATCGTTGTGTCCGCACAGTATTTCGTCAGGTGCGTGCAGATCGTGGGGATAGATGACCACGCTGTCCTCATGCACCGTCACAGCCACGCCGCATTTGCCCAGCTCTTCCGCCATGGCGGCGGCACGGTCGCTCTCTTTCAATTTCAGACGCCGTGTACCGGTAAAGATACCACCGCTGTGTGCCGCTGCCACGGCAAACAGTATCGGCCCCAGATCGGGACAATCGGCAATATTGATGGTGGGTGTACCACGCTGCAGCAGATCAAAATAATGACGATAGACACGATCGCCTTGCAGGCTGTTTTCATCCAGACCGGAAATGGTGATGTCCGAGCCAAGTGTATTCAGCGCCGCAAAAAACGCAGCGTTGGAATAGTCACCTTCCACCGTGGTTTCCACCGCCGTGTAATGCTGACCGCCCTGCACCAGCAGTGTGCGCTCGTCCTGCCATTTCACATGGATGCCGAAGGTGTGCAGTGCCTGAATGGTGAGATTGATGTAGGAGCAGCTTTCCACCGGCGGCAGGAGCTGAATGGTGCTATCTCCATCTAAAAGCGGCAATGCGAACAGCAATCCCGTGATAAACTGGCTGCTGATGTTGCCCTTGATGCGGTAATTGCCGCTTTGCAGCGTGCCTTTCACAGTCAATGCACCGGTTTCGGGTGCAAAGAGAATGCCCTGCTTGCGGCAGATCTCCTCATATACGCTTAAGGGACGGGAAAACAGCTTCTCACTGCCTCGGAACGAAACCTCTTGATTGCACAGCAGGCACAGCGGAATAAAAAATCGCAGTGTGCTGCCGCTTTCACGGCACGGCAACAGGGCGTTTTCCGGCAAGCGATGCAGATCCGTTCCGTAGACGGTCACGGTGTCGCCGTCTTGCGTCCATGCAGCACCGATGGCACGCAGACAATCCAGCGTGGCACGCATATCCTCGGAGGGGGATATGCCGTGGATGATGCTCTTGCCTGATGCCAGACCGCCGCCGATCAGCAGGCGGTGAGCCATGCTTTTGGACGGTGGCGCTGCCAAGTTGCCGCAGACAGTGCCGGGTCGAATGTCAACTCTCATTTTGCACAGTCCTTTCGCAGCAGATCCATAGCCTCCAAATAGCCGTCCGTGCCGTGACCGATTACCGATGCCACGCAGGCGGCACGGATATAACTCACGGAGCGAAACGCCTCACGCTTGCTCACATCGGAAATATGTACCTCCACTGTGGGAATGCCCACGGATTTCACGGCGTCTAAGATAGCGATACTGGTATGGGTATACGCACCGGGATTGATGACGATACCGTCACACACGCCGTAGGCACCTTGGATGAAATCCACCAGATCGCCCTCGTGGTTACTCTGCATGATTTCCACCGTCACGCCGATGCTGTCGGCGTGGGCGGTTATTTTATCCACCAGATCCTGATAGGTTTCATGTCCGTAGATATCCGGTTCACGAATGCCCAACATATTCAGATTAGGACCGTTGATTACCCGAATGGTCATGTCAAAAACTCTCCTTCTATTTCCTTTGTCACCTCGTCCACAGTTCCTGCGGCATGGATGCGTACATCGCAGCATGCGCAGTACAGGGGGTAACGCTCCTCGTAGCGCTTTGCCATAGCGGCCGATGACGATGCGGTAGGTCTGTCCTCTGTGGGACACAGCAGCGCAAGGGGCCGGTCCAAAAAGTAGATGCGTCCGTTCTGCCGCAAATACCGCACATTTTCCTCTCGCAGGATCGCACCGCCGCCGGTGGCGATCACGCAGCCGGTTTTACCGGATAGCACCTCACGCAGCACACGGGACTCCATATCCCGAAAGGCCGCCTCGCCCTGCTTGGCGAAGATCTCCGGAATGGAGCAGCCGACGCTGCGGACGATTTCCTCGTCCAGATCATAGAACGGGCGCTGCAAATTTGCCGCCAATTGCCGTCCCACGGTGGATTTGCCACTGGCCGGCATACCGGTGAGAACGATATTCTCCTTTTCCCACTGTATACTGCGGAAGATCTCCTCCGCCCTTTGGGACGGGACGGGACGGCCGAAAAAGTGTTCCGCCGCCAGAATCGCCTGCTGCACCAGCATATAAAGTCCGCCCTCGGCGGAAATGCCCTGTGCGGTAGCGTGTTGCACCAATTTGGTGCGCAGCGGATTATATACCACATCGATCACGCCGCAAAGCTGTGGAAATGCGGTGGGATCGATGGCCATGCCGTCCGGTTTGGGAAACATGCCGCAAGGCGTGGTGTTCACCAATATAGCGGCATCGCTATGTAGCGTTACTGCTTCTTTGTAAGAGATCTCGCCACTGTCAGGTTGACGACTCACATAATGGATTTCTTCAGCTCCCAGCATGGAAACGGCGGTGTGTGCGGTGTGTGCCGTACCGCCGCTGCCTAAAATCAGCACCTTTTTGCCACTGGGGTCTATGCCGGCGTGATGAAACAGCGCCATCAGTCCGCCGCAATCGGTATTGTAGCCGTATAGCCGTCCGTTGCGGTTGACAATGGTGTTCACCGCACCGATCTGCAAGGCCTCTTCGCTGATTTCGTCCAGGTGTTCCATTACCAGTTGTTTATAAGGTATGGTTACATTGATGCCTCGGAAATTGCGCTCACGGAGAAATCCGGCCACCTTTTCCGGCGGCAGTTCCATCAATTCATAGGAATAATCGCCGATGCGGCTGTGGATCTCCGGTGAAAAGCTGTGGGGCAGATGTTCACCCAAAAGTCCGTATTCCATCTCACTTACCTCCCAGCCAATCCGTGCCGAATCGCTGTGCCAACAGATCGCACAGCGCCAAGGCGGCGGCGCTGTCCACCACCACACGGGCACGATGCACGATGGCAGGGTCATGGCGTCCACTGATGGTCAATGTGCGGTCACAGCGGTTGGCAAAATCCACCGTCTGCTGCGGCTTGGCGATAGAGGGTGTCGGCTTTACGGCGCAGGAAAAGCGCAGCGCACCGCCGTTGGTGATGCCGCCGTTGATACCGCCGTTGTGGTCGGTGACGGGTGTTACCACGCCGTCTTTCATGCAAAAGCCATCGTTTGCCTCGCTCCCACGCATATCGGCAAGGACGAAACCATCGCCGAAGGACACGCCCTTGATGCCCGGAATGGCAAACAGCAGATGACTCAAAACACTTTCCACACTGTCAAACCACGGCTCGCCTACGCCTGCCGGAATACCGATCACCATGGTTTCCAATACGCCGCCTACACTGTCGCCGTCTTGCTTGGCGGCAAGAATGGCGGATTCCATGCGCTTACCGGCATCTTCGTCCAGCACAGCGAAGCTGCGTGCATTCAGCGCTGCAATGTCTGCATCGGGCTGCTGAAATGGGCGGTCTGCAATGCCGGCGCAGGCGGCAATATGTGTGCCGATGTATATGCCACGCCCCATAAGCGCCGATTGTGCCACAGCACCGGCTGCCACCAAAGCGGCCGTGATGCGTCCGCTGAAATGGCCGCCGCCACGATAATCCTGAAAACCGTGGTATTTGCACTGCGCCGTGTAGTCGGCATGACCGGGCCGTGCGGT
>JAZLJB010000006.1:0-38026 GCA_045617685.1 Vescimonas sp. | reverse complement strand
ATAAAATCTTGCGCCGTGGTACAAGCAGAAGAAATCCTCTGTCAACGATTGCTGTTCGTATCCGGTCATGTTGTAGTTCATTCCATCAAATGTGTTTCCAAGAGCCGACATCGCACAACGGAACTCCGTGCTGCCGTTTTGGTCGTGCCTGAACAGCGCACCGATAAGCACACTGTCATTGGGAACGTTTTCCCCGTCACACCACACAATCGCAACTTTCGGAATTACGCCTAAATTGTGCTGAATTTTCATGTCAGATGTTGAAATTGTTGCCGCAGGCGTAAAGCTGCCGCCGTCCAACTTGGTAATGCTGGTAGGCAAATCACCGCCACCGATAGATGCAATCGCCTCCGGCATTTCGGCAAGTGTCAGCAAGTCAGCCTTGCCAGTTTTCTCACGGATTGCATTGCCAATGGCGCTCAGTTTCTCAGTAAGAGCCATTTTCGATCACCCCCAACTTGTTGTCGATAAGAGCATTGATGTGTTCATCCGTCACCAGTTCACTTCGGAGAGCATAATCGCCAATAGGTTGTTTCGTGTCATCGTGGTGATTTTTGACATATTCCTCGGTTGCATAGCCATCGGGGACTTCTTGCAATGCAGTAGCACCCTTTTCTGCGCCACTACGGATGGCGGCAAGGTCTGTGATGGTATCCTGCTTTGCGCTTACATTGTTGTCAACATAGGCTTTCGTTGCCAGTCCATCAACGGAAGGAATTTCGCTACGCAGAGCATAGTCACCAGATGGCTGTTTACCGTCCAAGGCGGTCTGCAATCCTGCGATTGCGGATATTGGATGCTGATTTTCAGCATCTCGGTTTGCCAGTTTGCTATGATCGGAAGTACCGCCGCCACCGCCGCTCTGGGCAGCCTCGTTGATGGCGGCCACAAGGTTGTCTTTCGCTGCGGTATCCAGATCGTCAAGATTGCCGATCTGGCTCAGGAGCTGTGCCCAAACCGGAAGTGTAGGATCTGTGGACTCATCGCCGCTGGGATCTGCTCCGGCAGCAATCGTGCCGCAACTGGCGTAGACGGTTGGGATCACCAATGTACCGGCAGCGTTGGTGCCGTAAACACCGATTGTCAGCTGATTGCCGTCATCTTTCATGACCTCCCACGGCACGGTGCATCTGTCGCCGGTGATCAATACATCACGTTTCTCGTCGCCGGCGAGGAACACCGCAGTACGAGAAAGCCTGTCCCATGCCTCATCAAACACGAACTCGCACTGTAGCCCCACCATACCGCTGGTGAGTCGATCGGCATGCGTGCAGCTTGCACGGTTGCCTATGCATGTAATTGTAATCATGTAAACACCTCCTATCCTATTCTATAGAAGCAGTTTAAGTAGTAGTTTCGTGTTGCGGTTCCACTTGACTGCTTTGTCAAATCAACTTTCTCTAAAAGTATAACAACGGGGGCGCGGTGTTCTCAACACCCCGCCCCCGTTTTCGCATTCGCCTGCGATTATGGCGCTCTATACCGTCCCTTCAGGTCATTCACCGAGTGAACCCCCTGCTCTTTCTTCATGCGCGTTTCCATCGCACTCTTAATGGCTTCCTCCGGCGTTTGCGTTGATGTAGCAAAGTCGTCATTTCCAGCTATGATGCCGTATAATTCCTTGTACTTTGCTGTATCTCCACTCTTATACGCTCTATACAGCAGGTCATAGAATTTCGCTCTGCTGTCCGAGGGGTCTTGCTCAATGCGCAATGCGTAATAGTCGCCGACCCATTTTCCGTGGGTAGCACGCATAGTCCATTGTGCCATTGCGCTCAATAGCTTTTTAGCATTTCCGACCGGTATGCCGAACGCTACCGAGACATCTTCTGCCGTGGCATAAGTATCTCTGGCAAAGGATTCCCAGTCTGTTTCCTCATCCGCTTTCGACATCTGCCTAACAATGCTCACCAATGCGCCCGCTTCATTTACAGCACTCTTTCCGACATCTGTTACCGCATCCAGTACCGACATTTCAAACCCGTACCAGGTTTCCCCGAATACGGCTTCTCCTCCTGCCTCTTTCACTACCTTATCTACCGTCGATCCGATTAACGAAAACAACTCCGTTCCAAATGGTACCATGCCGCCCGCATTTGTCACAGTATTGATTCCGAATCCCTTCAAAAAGCTCCAGAAAGTTTCATCGCCGTTTTTATCTCTGTACTTATCGTCCTTTCTTCGGAAGGTATCCCATGCGTATTGCATAAGTGAAAAGACAAGTGCAGCAACAGCCTGTGACGAAATAGCATTGCGCATATTCCGCGCCGCCTCCTTCATGCGCTGCTCGCTGTGTTCCGTCTGCTCGTTAAGCCACGCACGCCGCTGTGCCCGATAGTCCATTATCGAATCGTATAAAATGTTGAAATTCTGGAACGGCTGCGTTTTGAACATGTTCAGCAGTTTTGTCGCTTGATTGTCCGACCGCTGCAGTTGGCTTCTCTGCATGGTCGTGTAGTTGGGCTGCGTCTCCTCGATAATGCGGTTGTAGATTTCCGCCACCTTCTTGTAGTAAGGGCTGTTTCCCTCCATGATATTCTTGCCCTTCTCCAGCTTGTAGTTTTTATCTACATAGATTTCCGCAGCTCTCCACAGCAACGTGGTTGTGCCCACATCCACCGCCTGAATCCAGTTTAGAGCCTTCGGTATCTGCTTTCCGCTCTCCTTCAGGCCGCCTTGTTCCGGCGTACTGAAGCCTTCCGCACGGTATGCCAGTAACGGTGTATAGGCGCGCACCAGCTTTGTGTCTACTCGTGGACTCCGCAATGCTTTAATCAGCGGGCTCCAGCCAACTACAGCTGCCGCCGTCGGGTAAGACGCCGCCTGTTTAATAGCCGTACCTGCTCCTAATGTCAGCACTGCACCGGCATAGTTGCTGCTTAGCTTGGCAATCTCTTTTCCCCAAATATCGCCGCTTTTATGACCTCCCTGCTCGTCCGTCAGCACCTTTTTTAAGTAGCCCAAGCCTTCACTGCCCCATTTTTTGTCTATGGTAGCCAGTAAGGAACCCGGAGGGCCGGCTGGGTTTCCAGCTCCGTCGAAATTCTTTTCATTGATGCCAAGCAGCTTGTTCATATTTCTCACAGGGATTGCCATGCCAACATACTTTGCGTGGTTGTCAATACTTCGCATCAAAACGCTGTTCATATCCTGCAGCATAAGAGGAGCACTCGATTCAATACGCGCTTTCAAAAATCCCATTCCCTCAATCGTCCCGTCATATTTCAGTTCGTCAATGTCCTTCTTGCTGAAATTCTTGTCGGTCTCCATAGGATAATAGTTTTCTACTTCCGCAATATGATATCCTACTAATTCCTCGCTCGTTGCATTGATGGCCTCCTTGCTCGTGTTGTTGAAATATTCCTGTGCAGCAAAAGCAAACGCCTTTTCTTCATTGCTCATCTGTGCGGTAATAGATCTGACCTGCGACGGTGTCAGTGTAATCGTTGTTCCTCTTGCGTACGCATCCGCAATCTTCCCCTTTTTGTACAGCTTCATATCTGGGATCGTGATACCGCCGCTTGCTATGTGGCGCAGGTTATCCTTGCACATACTGTGCAGGAATAGGCTCATTCGCATGGCCGGCGTAATTTTCACGCACGTAATACTCCGTTGGAACTCGCCTGTTCCCTCGCTTTGCACCATGATGTCTGCGTCTTTCTTGCTGATTCCGGCAATTTCAATTTCAAGTGCATCCTTCCCGAACCACTGCTTCATCAGCTTTTTATTATCTGTCCATTTTGAAAAACGGCTCTTGTTGGTGAGTGCGTAGTCAATCTTTGCCCGATTTCCGTTTTCCATGTCCTTGATAACATTTACCAGCGGGTCGTTTTCTGCATAACCGGTAATGCGTCTCGCCGCGCGTAGCGGTGTCAGCAGTTCATTGGTTATATGCGTCGATAGGAATGTGCGGTTTCCTCCTTCACTGTCCTCAACATTGGCAATCGTCTGTCTTGCCGCTGCCCGCACACTGCGCTTCTCTTCACTCTTGATCAGCTTTTTGTTCGTCCTGATGTTATGCTCAATATTCTGCAACACCTTTGTCAGATCAAGAACCTCTCCGCCCGTCATATCGGAAATCTGCCGCTTTTCCAGTCTCCCCAATGCCCGCATTGTTTTTTCGTCTGGAATAAAGTCAGGGTTCTTTTCCGTCTGTTCTTCGTACCAATGCTTTAGCTTTAAGAGGTTGTTTAGTGTTTGGCCTGTCATGCCGCGGCTGATTGTGTCAAGATCGCCTATATATTTCTTCAGCACCGCCTTGCTTGCCGTAGGAAGCTTCCTGTTAGAAAGTCTCTTTGCTATGCGAAATAATTTGTCTCGATTCTCGCTGTCAGCTTTCCGCTCTCTTCGGTTTTCTTCTGTAACCGTCCACCCAAGCTTCAGCTCGGCAATCTGGCGGTCCCGCCGCTCCCGCTCCTTTTTCAACGCATTTTGCGTCAGCTGATTTGCGCTGTATAGCTTCTCATTCAGCTGATAGGTAATTGTCCCGGCATAGCCCCGTGATACCTCTTGCATGACCATGTCTGCAAGATCATTTGCGCACGCCTCTGTGGCACATGCCATGTCAAAGCTATATGGATTTTCCATCACCGGCGTTAGCTCTTCCATTACCTCTGCCATACGCTGTAGCTGATCCGCCTGGTTGATAATATCCGCCGGATAGTAACCCTCTCCGAAACGTTCTCTCATTTCCTCGTAGATTACATCTACATTGGAATGTGCCCCGTTGACCACATGCAACTTTCTACCGTTGTCCTTCCACCAGTCACCCCAGTCGGCAAAGTCACGCTTTAATCCCGGTGTCACACTAATCTTCACGCCCTTGAGATATGACTTGATTTCCTCATACTCCTGCGCCGCTTCGCTGTTTGCAAGCGTCTCTGCGTTACTCACGATCTCGTGCGCAGCTGCTGCAGCCATTTCTTTAAGCCGTCCGTATTTGACACTGCCGCCTGCCTTACCTGCATAGGCTATGAGGTTTTCGATATCGTCATGGATCACAGATTCTGCCACCGTGCTTTGGTAGGCTTTGATAATGTCACGACCCACACGCTCCGGTGAGAATGTGGCCTTGTTCTTCCACTTGTTCACCTGCGCCGTTTTGCTATCCACCTGCTTTTGAAGCTTTGCCTTCTCGCGGTTAAGCTGCTTTACCTGCTCCTTCAGCGCATTGTTCTGCGCCTCCAGCGCCGCCACAGCCTCAGTACCGCTGGCAGAGAAACGGATGTCAGGATTGTTCTTGTCAAATGTTCCCACATTTTCTGTAGCGGACTTGATTTGTGTTGAATTAAACACCACATAGAACTTGTCATATACAAGCTCATTATCCGTGTCCGTTTCAAAAATCACTCCGTCATATCCATGCTCCTTTGCATATCGGATATAAGGCTTTTCAACTGTTGGATCAGAAAACTTTCCCTCTGGCAATAAGACATGGTACGGTTTTTTCATATCCAGGTATGCACTTTGGATATTCCTGCCGCCTCTTTCTTCCGCCATAGCCTCTGCGTAGTCCTCGCTCTCAGAAAACCAATATGCACCGCTTTCATTCTTGAATACATGAATACTCTCTGCATCCGTCCCGTGGTACACTACTTTCGGCGTGCCGTCATCATTTACCACCTTGCTTGCGGTGTTCGGCTTGAAATTTTTATCTCTTACCTTGACAGCAGCAAATAAATCTGCTACGGTATGGATGGCAGATGTCTGTGTGATGAGGCTAACCCCTTGTGGTGAACCTTTTACTCCGGGCATCTGCCTTTCTATGTTTTGCAGTGAATATGCTCTCTTTGCGGTGTTTTCCGCATTCGGGTCATTCATTTCCTCCACATATAGCTTCAGAATTTCCTCTCCGTCTCCAATGTTCGCCACAGCATAAAATGAATGCATCATCAGAGAATTTGGAGATTTCGTTTCACCCATAGCGAAGCTGTCTAAAAGGAAAGCTTTTTTTACTATGTCATTTATGTACGGTAGATATTGGACGGCATCTGCATTCTTATTTCCAAGATGTGCCTTTGTTTCGTTAAACACTTTCCCTGACACATTGATATTCCACCCGGTGTCCTCGTTACGCTGAACGCCCCTACCGCTTCCCTCTTTTGTTGCCACATCAACATGTGTTCTGTCATTCACGCGCCAGTCACCAAACCATGAGCGGAAAAACGGCGACTTTTCCCCCATCTGCTCATAGTATGCCTTTGCATACCTCTGTGTGGCTGCTATATTGTCAGCAGTAAATTGGTTAACGCTTTTCCGTCCAATGCTTTGCATCGCCTCAATTTCCCCTCTCGCCACAGCCGATGCCTTAATTTTCTTGTTGCTTTTTTCAGAAGAAGCGGGTATACTGTTATCAAAAGGATCTTGACCGTTATAGGATGCTGGCGTCTTTGATGTCCATTCATACTCGGTCGGGGTCTTTTTATTTTTAATAAAAGCGTACTTTTCGTCCGAGACTTTCCACGCATTTTTTAACCTTAATGCGCTTCTCGATTCAGAAACCATCTCCACTACGATATAACTACCGCCAGCTTCACCATGTACTCCGAGTTTCAGTTTCGTTTGATTTTTATACTTTTCAACAGCAAGTACATCGACATTTCCATCGATTTTCATGGGGATTTTTTCAAACTCATCCATACTCATGTCAAGATCTCCAAATTCTTTAGCTATATGGTGTTCTCTGTAAGCATGATAAATGTCATCCGAAGAAAGTTCCAAAAACCAATCGCTGGCGTTTACATTTCCATTGGTCGCGGCAAGTATTTTGTCGCTCAATGCCTTTGGAACAACAGCGTACCCCTTTATCGTGTTCGTAGATTCAACAACTGATTCTCTTACGAAACTATGTATCTCTGATTCGTTCCTCATAATAGAACTTCCAGTGGAATCTTTTACTTTGGCTTTGCTATGAACTATGTGGCCGGTTTTACCTGTTTTGTAATACCTACTAATGTCATCTTCAGACATTTCCTGCACATATACTTCGCTGTCAGAATGTGAGACCTTTGATGATTCTTTCTGACTATCCTCAGAAGATGTATTTCTTCCCACAGCAGACGCCTTAACGCCGCCAGTTTTGGCGGTGTTTTTTTCGCCCTCAGGCGGTCCGCGCTCGGTGTTTGTCTCTGCGCTATCCTCCTGTGCGGCCGCGTCCAGCACCTCGCCGAACTCCGCCGCCAGAATATCCAGCTTGCCCTCGAACTTGTTCATCCCGCCGGCAGCATCGCATAAGATTTCTTCTTCGATCTCCGCTTCCGAAAGATCCATACCTGCCACCGTCTCGGCATACGCCTCCACATAGCTGTCCATGCGGTCCACACCGAAGCGCTTCTCCAGCTTCTGCCATTCCTCGTATGGGTCTACCTCGCCCTTTGCAATGGCATCGTGCTTGGCCTCATGGCGCATGATCTGCTCTGCCGTGAATGTTGGATCATCTGCGCGGATCCATACCTCGCCGTCGCAGATACAGCCGTTGGCCGTTACACCGTTTACGATCAGGTTACCGCCGCGGAAGAAATGGACATCCAGGTTTCTCTTTTCGCCAATGGCGCGGGCGCGCTTCATGCTCTTTGTCTCGCCCTCTGTCACCATCTGCACAGTCGCTTGTGCTTTTACGCCCTTTGTAAGATCCTTTTTCTCAAAAGCCCTGCCTTTCAGGTGCTTTGCTTCTTTGTCTTTCGCTTGGCCTGCTCTTTCTTCCACGCCTCCAGCTTGTCCACCGGCACCCGCACCATCATTCCGTTTGCTGCCTTGGCGTAAATCGCTTTCACTTCTTTCATTTTTTCTCGCTCCTTCCCGTCCCATGTCATAGGCACGTTCCATTACTACATCACTAATCTGATCCTCTGTATACTCCGTGCGCATGGCGTCATGCAGCTGTGCATAATTCTCCCTTGCGTTTCCCGCCGGACTGGCCGCACCCTGTGCGTAGGCAATACTCCATGCATTTTCGAATTCTTCCGCACTCAGTGTGCTGGTCTGTTTGGCCTGCAAATATGTACCTGCATTCTCGCCATATTTCTCTGCGTTCTGCTGTGCGATTTCTTCCTCCGATACATACGGCACGCCATCATAACGTGCTGACGCCTGCATATATGCCTCTCTCGCCGTCTGTGGCGCTTTCTGCGCTTCGGTGTAACCTTGTCCGGCAACAGTGGCAAAACGCTCCTGTGCGCCCTCTGTGGCATTTTGCGGAACATTTTCTGCTTGCTCCGCCGCATCCATTCTCGCATTGGCTTCTACGAACCTTTGATAGGTGCGCACGGCCGCCGGCCCTTGCTCTGCTACTTCCGCCGGCACTGCGCTTTTCGTTTCTGTGCGGTTTTTCTCCGGTCGCATATCCAGCTGTGACGGCACTTCGCTCTGAATTTCCGCTGCGTTTTCAATGGTTTTTTCATCTTCCTGCTGCGTTATTGCAGCAGGATCCTGACGCATGATTCGCTCATTTTGCTCCACCAACTCCGTCACGGTGCCACCGCTGATATTCTTTCCAGCCTTCAATCTCTCTGCATCCTTCTGCGCCGTCTTATTATTTGGATTGATGGCAAGGGCTTCGTCCACCAGCGCTTGTGCCGTTTCAACGTCCGGCGCATATGCGTTTCTGCTTGCGATGTTGTTGCCCACGGTTTCCACGCTTCCACCGATACCGCCGAGCATACCGCCTACGATCATGGCGTTCAGGATATCAGAAACAGTATCCTCGTTGTATCCTTCACCGCCATAGATATACTGATATGCGGGTTCGATTGCGCCGGCTACCAATTCCTCCAGCGCCTCACCGCCCATACTGGACAATATCTTCTTTGCGGATGTAGGCAGCTTTCCAAGCGCTTTGTCAACGGTACGGCCCACCTTCGCCGCCAGCTTCGTGTCTTTCAGCGCACTCTTACCATACACACCTGCAAGGCCATCAAACATTTTCTCAGTCAGCACTTCAGTGGCTGCGTTCAATCCACCGTACACAGTCTGCTGACCGAAGTCTGCTCCATCCTGTCTTGCCTCCTGTGTAGACGAGCCAAATGATCGTGCGCCCAAAGCCACAAGGCTCGATCCAGGTGCAACAAGGTTGGCAGCGGCATCACCAAGCATCTGCGTTGCGTTGACACCTGCGTCAACTGCAAGCTGACCAAATGAACCCAGACCATCCTTTGCCTTATTGGTGTAGTCGGTGGACTTCCGTTGCAGTTCGTCTGCCTTTTCATATGCCTTGTTGTATGCCTTCTGCAAAGGCTGTGTCTGCTGTTCCTTGTTGGTCTGCAAGGAATTCATGGTGTTTGTCGCACGGTTGATCATTTCCTGCGCTCTTTTTCGTTCACCGTCAGTTTTTGCTTTCTGCAACTCGGTTGTCCAGTATTTTTTGGAGTTCTCTGCCGCAGTATACTGTTGCTTGTGTTGCGAGTCATATGCTGCATCATTCATGCTCTTTAACAGATTTCCTGCCCAGCCTGCAAGGTTGACATAGGATGCACCGCTTCCATATGCACCTGCATTGAAAACATTTCCTATTCTGTCATTTCCGTTCCCATAGCTACCTGCGCCAAATGCCCTAATATTGCCAATGTCAACAGTTGTCTTATCGGTCTTTTTTTGCTTATTAGTGCCTGTATCTACATCATGCACAGTTTGCCGGTCATAGTGATTATTTCCGGTCGGATCATTTTTTGAATATTTTGAATTCTTGTAGCGTTCCCATGCATTCATTTACAGAACCTCCGTTAATACTTCTTCGTGTTATAGCCGTACTTGTTTAGCATTTCGCTCAATTCATTCCACTGTTTCTTGCTCAATGACGGGGCAATCTGTTCCATGTATTTGTCAACATTTCCGAAGTTGCCGTTTCTGAGATTTGTTGCTACATTGTTTTTCGTCATCTCCCACGCGCTGGCACTTATGCCGCCTGTATTCTTATCCTCTCGTCGCGTTTCGGAAATTCCGTTCTTGTCAAATTCTGTGCTGCTTTTTTTGTCTCCACCGCTGGATGATGCAGCAGCTCTCGCGGCTTGTGCCGCATCGAACTCTTTCTGCCACTGCTCATCAGCTTTCTTGTCACGCTGCTTTTGGTAGTCTTGCTGCTGCTGCCACTGCTGATCTGCAATTCCGTTGCGGTAGTCCTGATAAGCCAAATTGCGGTTGTCACTGTACCTGTTGTATGCGAAATCTCTATTGTCACTGTACTTGCCGTAATCGAAGCTACGGTCATTGTTGTACAAATTGTACAGATAGTCGCGCTGATCTTGCCAATCTGCAACGCTGTCACGATATCTGCCGTACTCGCTGTTGTACTGATCGGCAAGCATTCCGTAGTTCTGCATGAGCTGGTCGCCGTCCATTTGGTACTTCTGCAAGGCGAGTTGGTACAGTTCGGGGATCTTGTCATTAAGCTGACCGAGATATCCGTTGTATGTCTGCTGACCAACGGTCTGCGCATAGCTGTTGTCGTAGCCACCAGTCAGCGCGGAAGCCTGACCAATGGTGTCCATCATCGCCTGTCTGCCCTGATTTATGTACTGGTTTTTGTACTGCTGATACAAGGCATCGCCGTTGAGGTCATAGGAGAACGCCTCACGATTCAGCACCTTGTTCATGGCATCATTCATCGATTTGCCGTACTGACCACCGTTCCAAGCCGCAGGCCTGTTTTTGTTGTTCTGTTTCAGGTTGTTGTAATCGTTTTTTACACGATCACTTTCCTTGTAGTTTCCGTATGCGAAGTTTTTGTACTTGAAAGCCATATCTCATCGCCCCTCTCTTAAATAAACCAAAATCCTGTGATGTATGTTGCGTAGTTGTCACCTGCCGCCACGCTGTTTTGCAGTTCCATTCGTATCGCACCGTCACTCGATCTCACAGCCGCATTCGCAATCTTCGCCGTATATGCGTTGAGTGCATACCATTGCGGTGGTCTGTATTCTTCAGCAATTGTACCCACATTAAAGGCTTTCTGTGCGTCGATGGCTGCATCGCCAAGTTTGATATACATACGGAACAAAACCATCTTGTAGGCAGGGATATACTGCATAGACACATCGTGGTCGCTTGCGTATGTGGTAATCGGCGTGAACGCATTATCCGGCAGAGGAACAGGCAGCAAGGTCAGGTCGTTCACTTGGAAGTCGTCTGCCCGGACGATCTTGTCACCTGCCTCTTTTTTCTCCTCTGCCTTTGCCTGCGGTACCGCAAAGTTCAGCTCGTCGGTGAGCTGGTACAGGTATGAGCGGATCTGTGCGATCTGCTGCCCCGTTGTCGGTGCAGAAATGTTGGGATAAGAAAACGCTCCGTTCTGCATTACACATCACTCCCCTGTTCTATAGTCTTGGTAATTGAATAGATTTTGGCATCGCCCACGCCCTTTATACGCAGACGGAAGTGGTCGCATCTGCGCGGCCTGATCGGGATATTGAATGTGCGTAGCGACTTGCCCTTGATGGAGAACACACGCTCCCACTTATCCATGCTGTCATATTGGATAAAGCCTTCCATTGTCGAGCCAATTTCCATAGATGCCTTAATGAGCATACGCGACACATACTTGTTGTCAGGAATATCCAAACCGATAACGCCGGATTCGACCATCCAGTCGATGACTTCATCTTCCGTTTCGTATCCGTTCAATACATTCGTGATACCCGTGATTTTGTACTGTGCAGTAAGCGGGCTTTCAGGATTGTACTTCTCTCCAAAGTAGCTTTCTAATACACTAATGCTAATTGGTGACAGGTGCCAGTTTCTAAAATCCGTTCTGCCTGCCATGCCAATATGTCGCAGTGCCTCATCCTCGGTAACATTGTTTTTAACACACATTTTTTCAAACCAGTCCCAGAAACCGCCACCGAACACATCGCGCATATTGAGATACCACAGAACGCCGTCGCAGTATGTGAACGATATTGCTACTGTACTGTCCAGCTTGTGCCACATTCCGATGTTATAGTCATAGCAGAACATTGTGTATTCGCCGTTCACGATGTTTCGCATCGAAATGTAATACTTGTTCGCAATCACTCCGGCGTGTGCTTTGTCGTATACATCTGCGCCGAACACATCCGATATCTTTCGTGGAAAAGAGCCATCATACGCCATAACTCCGCTGATCCCCTTGTAGTACATCGTGCCGTTTATTGTGGCGATACTTCCTCCGCACCCATTCTGCACACCCTCGCATTGCTGCACCTGCACTTGGTAGTTAGACGGAAAGTTGCCGTATACCTTGTGAAGGCAATCTTCCTTGAAGAATATTGGATATCCGTTGAAACTTGTCGCACCTGTAAATGGGCCGTCACTACCAACGGATGCCACATAGCTATCTGTGGATAAACCCATAAAACAATTCCAATTTTTGAAGTCACCCAGCTTGCAGGCGTATATCTCATTTATGTACTTATTGCTGTTATCGGACTTGCGGAAGCAGCATCCCCAAAGTCTATTACCATATTCCACAACATAGTCCATCCGAGGCATAGCCCTATCAACAGTAAGATTGCTTGTCTGCGAATAACTTGATGCTCCAATAATTCCAATGATTACAATGTTGTCATCGTCAGGAATCGCCTGTATGACAACGCTCGTGCTGTCGCTTGAAGATTTTAGTCCTAAAGCATTTCGTAATGTTTTCGACATGACTCCGCTGATCTTTACGCCGTCATATTGCTTAAATCCTACACCGATACCTGCCGAATTGATTTTGACATAAGTGGATGCAACACCACTCCACATGGATGTACTGCTTACCCACACCTTCAGCGTTGACTTACCGCCGGAAGTGTCCAGCCAGTAGTCGCCGTCAGCAGGATTCTTGGGTGCGGTAGAGCCTGCTTTCGTGATTGTCATATCATTTCCGTCAATGTCACAGATTGTATATTTTACATTCACACCATCACTTGACCATTTATTCTCTATGTACCCACAATCGTCAGTATCGTCTGTGTTTATATAGAAGCCTCTCGGCATTACGATGATGTACGATCCAAATGTCACAAGATAATCTTCTTCTCTCGGATTTAATTTGCTTGTACTGTATGATGAAATATTCCCATCATTGTTTATCCAACTGATGCTAACACTTTCTTTCGGTGGATATCCCATCACTTGTATAGTTTCCCAGCACAGGTGGTCATTGGATGCGATGGAAATCGCGTAGCCGTCACCTTCAATATCAAACGCACGGCGTTTTCCTCTCGGTGACAGCAGCGGATAGTAGTCGCCTGTCATGTTCTTCATGTCGTAGAACTCGTTATCCCGAATACGCAGGTTGTGGTTATACCCCATGAACAGATCCACAGTCTGTCTGCTTGCTGACATTTCCTGCAATTTAGGCAATAGGGCCATAATTGCACCTCCTTCTATTTGTAAAGCCCAAAGACTTTACACGTGAAATTGGCATGTGCTTCCGGTTGTAGTGGTTCCTAAATGCCGTCCATGCAGCATTGAACATCTCTATAGAGTTGTTGTAGCGGTCCACTTCTCCGTTGGCCAAATCAATCTGTGCTTCCAGATAGAATCGGTATACATCGCTATATGGTGGCCGGGCAATCAGTTCCGATTCACCGTTTGCTGCACATGCGTCAAATGCCTCTTCCGGTGCATCCTCGTGTGTTAAAATGATTTCGTCCCAAATCTGCCCCTCTATGGTGATCACCCAGTCCACCTTTGTTCGTGCATCAAACTGATTTGGTTTCATAATATCTACATTTTCGACTACTTCTGCTATTTTCATTTTTTCACCCCTATGTAAAAAGGGGGGGCCAGTTCCGCCCCCCTCTTCTCTTACAGATATTTCATGTCCTCAGGCTTCAGCTTCATGGCTTCTGCCCTCTCTTCTGCCACCGCCTGCAAGGCCTGCGCATTACGCAGTGCCTCAAAGATCGGCAGAGGCACCTCAACATTCTTGTTGTACGGAATGTTGAAAGATCTCCCGTTTACCGCCACATAGAAGCTCTTTGCCTCCCGTGTTGCCGGCTTTGATAGAAAGATTTCCTTTTTCACCTTCCACGGGTCCTGCCGCACCTCGGCAGTGTTTTCTTTCACCTCGGCAGTGTTTTCTTTCTTTGCCATAAAGCATCATCCTTTCATCTTTAGTTTGCCTGATCGTCTGCACTAAAAGTGCTCAGGCTCTCCACGCGCAGCATACGCTCCTGATACAAGATCACTGCGCCGTTGCTCTCGAACTTGTATCCCATGGTGGAGAACTGCTCCAACGGTCCGCCGGCTTCCTTGCGGCTCTTAATGATCATCTGTGCATTGTCGCCTTCAGGATCGATTGTTCCATAGGGATCCTTACCGAAGAACAGCGTTAAGTACACGGCATAGCGATCACTTCCGTTGGCCGGGCAGGTAGCATCCTTAATGATCTTTGCCTGAGTGGTCTCCATGAAGCGTACGCCGTGCAGCTCGCCCACTTCACCGTTGAAGAGCTCGGTCACAGCAGCATACTTGTGCGCCTCGATCCATGCAGGATCGTTTCTCAGGTCGTGAATCACACTGGGATGCGCAATGGCGACAAACTTGCCGTTGATCTTCGGCGTGTTGGCTTTCTTCAGGATGGTAGCTGCCTTGGCCACCATGGCGCTTGTCAGCTTGCTTTCCATGGTCAGTGCAGAACGGGATGCAACCGGTGTATTACCTGCGTCGCAGTACATAACATTGGTTCCTGCCACGGCATCGTCGCGGCAGGCTTCATCCTCTGTCTTGCCCATGGATGCTGACAGTTCCTCCACGGTGGACAGTCCCACATCGTCAATGGCATGATCATCCAGCACATCGGAAATGGACACATACATACCGTACTGTGTCAGGGAGTCCGTGATATGCTCCACATTGACGCTCTTACCGTCAGGCACCACGCCTTCTGTCAGCTCCGTTGCATTTGGCAGTGTGGCGAACTTACGGAACTCCACGGTGCGACCGTGTCTCTTAGGAAGCGCCTGCTTCTTGGCAAACTGCAAGTAGTACAGCTCCGGACGTGCATTCTCCAACAGGGCGGTGTTGTAGAATGTTTTCATTTCCGGTGCCATATTACCGTTTTGCGTTGTAGTGCCAGCATAGGGATCTGCCGTACCAGTGGTGGTCTGCACATTGAAATTGGTATCTGCAAAACGCTGCAGATCAAATACAATTCTCTTCATTTTTTTGCTCCTCTCTTTCCGCCGGAGCGAGCGCCACGAACTAAAACTTTCCAAGTCTCAGTTCTTCTAACGAAATACGCCCGCCTCGACTCACTCTTGCCTTAATGGCTTCATATTCTTTTCTTGTCATTTTGCTGGGATCAAATTTACTTTGTGCCGCCGATGGTGTTGACCCCATTTCCCTCGGCCGGCTGAGGTTACTTTGCACACTTGCCGCTACATCCTGTCGCACTTTGGCCGCTGTGTATTTCACGGCCCGCTCCATGATTTCCTGTCTATGTGCCACCTCGTACGCTGTTCGCAACGGATCTGCTACTCCTGCTCTTTGTAGAGAAACCAGTAATGATCCGAATTGCTCATTTCCGAACTCGGTATCCAAATCTAATTCCGGATACACAGCTTTCAGTGCGTTGGCTTCTTCTTGAATTGCTTCAAACATCCGCATGTTTTCCTGCTCTTCCTGCTGCGCTCTCATGCTTCGTTCGATCTGATCAGCTCTCATCACCTTGCGCATGCCATCCGGTGTCATGCCTTCCTCTGCGGCTTGTTCCTCCAGCAGTGCGTCATCGCTCATGATCGCCGATTGCAGGGCATTCATATCCAGCTTTCCGTCATCGCCCCGTCCGATACCGTACTTTTTAGCGAGTACATCAAACATTGGATCCATCTTCGCAAGCTTAGCATCCGCGGCACGCATCCTGCGTCTGATGGCTCCCTCCACCCGTTTGTTATACTCTTTCTTGTACTGCTCGTCTTTCAGCAGATCTGCAAAACTGGCCTTTTGCTGTTCCGGAGTTTGCTGTTCCTGCCCGACTTCTTCAGCTCCCGCCACCGTCGGTTCTGCTGACGCTGCCTCTCCCACAGGTTCCACGCTTGCTTCTTCTGCAAACATCTGCAAATCGAATCGTTTCTTATCCATTGCGTTCTCCACCGGCTTTAGGGCCCCGGCATAGCCACCAATCTATCGTTTTTTGTACGGCACGACGCTGCCGTTTCGGCTCGTTAAGGTCGAGCGTGACCCCTTCATGTGTTTCATTTTTGCATTTTCTGTGTGTTCTTCTCAACACCCCCAGAAAAAAAGCAAAAAGACGGGGCATTTCACCCCGTCTTTTTAGTCGTTATATATTCTCCGTAAGCTTCGGCCAGCATTTGAAATCCGGTCCATACCGTGTCCATGATGAGTTGCACACGGTCTGCATCGCCTCCCGAAAATCTCACCACTGAATTATCATATACAACACACCCGCCGCTTTTTACGCTTTCATTCTCCAGCGCTTCGATCATCGTGTGAAACAGTGTGCTGGCGCCTGCACACACAATGTCCTGTCCCCGTGGCGCATATCCTGCATGTCCCGTAACACTCATACACATTTCTCGGCGCATGTACTCCACCCGGATCATTGCGGTTTGGCAGCGGCTTGTGTCTGCTTTCTCGCCTTCTCCGTTACGCCGTTCTTTTGGCTCATATCTCCGTCCGGAACAGCATCCGTGTTGATGCTATTTTCCACCGGCATACCTCTTGTCTGTTCTCCCATAATCTGTTCTGCAAGCATATCCGCCGTATTACCGCCTTGCAGCTGGTCCAACACCTGCGCTTGTGTCAATGCCGTTTGCTGCCATTGTGCAAGCTGTTGACTCAGATCTCCGTTCTTCTTCAGCTGCTGCATCATGTCCTCACGGTTTTTGAAGTCCATCATCTGCAGGCACGCAAGGGCTGTCGTCGCATTGTTCGGATCAAAGAAGCCGGCACCGTACAGTTCAAGCGCCAAACTGTTATATTCTGTTTTGTTGTATCGGCTCTCCGTCTGCGGCACCACCTCAATATCGAAAACCGGTGTTCTGTACCCGTCCCCAGCAGGCTTTGGCATTAGTCCTGCGTTGGAGTAGGCTGTGAATTCCTCTCGCCCCATATCTCCCGTAATGCGGAACATGCGCGGCTGGTCGTAAAACTGGCGGATCAGATCAATCACCATGATTACCATGTCCTCGTATGCGTTGTAACCACCGTCGCCGATCATGTCACGGCTCAGCTTACCACTCGCCTCTTGCAACGCAGCAATTGCGCTGGCTGCCGTTACACCAGCAGAGGAAACACCTGTTGCACTCTCCGTGTTGCCGCTGGTCTCTCGCAGCTCGTTCGTTTTCATCTGCAACACCGAAAGTGCGAGGCCTGACATCTCCGGCCGTTCAATTGGTCTGATGCTCTCTGCTGCCAGGTTTTGATCCGTGTGGACAAACGGCTTTCTGATATCCGCAAATTCCTCTTCGTTCAAACTGCTGTCTTCTCTCACGAAGTATCGCGGTGTTGCCGTCCACACAGCGTTTTTCAAAATTGCCTGATTTAAGACATCTATTTGCTGCTGCGGCGATTTGCAGATATCAACATATCCAAACCCTGTAATCATGCCTTCCTCCGGATACAGCACATCCAGGACAAATGGATATTTTCCGTGGTCATACCAACCACGCTCTGCCATGCTCAATCCCGCCGGCACATCTCCCATTACCAGCATTCCTGTCTCTTCATCGACACCCACAACATCTTTCCGTACAGGAGGCTCTGTTTCGTTCTCGGTTGCATACAGCACCTCTGTGCAGCCCATCACGAATTTGCAGTAATGAAGCACACGCTTTGTTGGAGAAACCCATCTTTTGTAATACCAGTTAACCACAAGTGATTTTCCACTTGTATCGATTGTGTCATCATGGATGTACTTGCTTTGCCATCCATTATCCGTTCCCTTCAGTTTTCCTTCCAGCTGCGGATACTGCTCTACTAATGTTTCGTTATCTTCGAGTTCCGTATAGAACACATTTCTACTGTCCTGAATGTCTGTCACTCCCGGCTCCCAATACAGGTTCAGTAAATCAACTTTCTTGATTTCGATGTCTCCCAGTCCGCCGGATTTCGTCCCATCCCAAAATACTCCGTATACACTTGTGCCACTCTTAAGTTTGTTCCACCAGTTGCCGCTCCAAACCCGTTTGAATCCCGTCCGTTTCAGAATCACCGGTACGATCTTCTTCAGATTGTTAGCTTCTTCCTTGTCATCTTCCGCCCTTGGCAGGAAATTCGGTTCAGGATAACTGTCCATGGCATCAGCGTGACGGTTCAGCACCACATTCACCAACCAGCCGCTCGTTGGCTCGGCCGCATTTTCATCCCCGATTCCTTCCTTTCGCATCTGCGCCCAGTGCCGCAGTTTCCAGAATTCCTCATCGCTGATAATGCGTTCTTCAAGTCGTGTTTTTCCGTTTTTGTATTTTTTCAGCGTGTCTACTGCCGTCCTGATTTGGTTTTCTCCTATCTTTGCCGGCTCCTGATCAGGCACCCTTTGTAAGATATCGTCCATGCTTAAATCCTCCTGTAATCGTAATACTTGCCAATGTCCGCTCGCTGATTCAGCGGGTCATTCAGCAGTGTTTTCTGTTCCACCGGCCGTCTCGGGCTGATTGGTCGCGTCATGCAGAAATACCGCGTCTCGTCTGCGATATGGTCCTCCATGCTGGTGTCCAGATCCTCCGGCTGATGCTGATCGTACATCAGTAGAGGAATTGTGCGTATGAATCCCTCGCAGTTGCGGAAAATATACATCATCGGGAAACCGTTCTCATCGAACTGCATACGGTAGTGCATCTGCATCCAGCCTGCCAACCGCCGGTTATCTCCCTTGTCGAAGTATACCCGGTGCTTTGCCGCCGTTTCGCTGATGCTCTCACCACGGCTGGCATCCCATATGGCCGGATCTGCCACGCCCCGGATATTCCGTCCCCTCAGCCACGGGTGCGTTTCCTCGATTTCCCGTATCTTTGCAAACTGTTTATCTGGTGTCCACTTCACACCCTCATTTGGCGTCTGTGTGCATCCGTATAGTTCCAATATCCGATATGCTATTCCGTCATAGTCTATGGCCCACCACGCACATGAAAACGGTTTTGCGTAACCGAAGTCGTAGCTTCTGTATATCGTCCACCCGCTTGGAATGTCAAATGGCTCAATCACATGTGTAAACCGCCGGTCCTTATAGTGATCTGGATCGTTCACGAATTCCTCAAAGAACTGGCCAATATAGATATCCCAAACCCCCTCCAGCCACATGGCCCGCAGGTGCGGTGGCAGCGCTTCCAGCTCCGCAACATACTCCGGCTGACTCTCCATCAGCGCCTTGTTGTCCGTCACCTTTGCTTGAATGAAACGATAATCCTCCGGTTTCTCGTTTTTCTCAAAACGTCTGTCAACGAACAGCCGCCGGAAATACCCGTGACTCGGTCCGCCCGGATTCAGCGTGTAGTATGTTCTCTTCGGAAATCCGTTCACGCCACGCACGCAGGCATTTATTTTCTTAATCCACTCCTCTTTCAGCTGTCCCGCTTCGTCCAGGAATATCACATCATATTCTGCGCCCTGGTATTGGTCTAAATCCCCGTCTGCCGCACAGTAGCGAAATGCTATTGTGCTGCTGTTTGGAAAATAGAATGTTTTCTCCGTTTTGTTGTAGCGTGCAATACCGTTAAGTTCTGCCTGTAGAAATGTCACATGGTTGTTGATCAGTTCGGCATAGGTCTTTCTCACTATGCAGATCTTGATACCCGGATAACGGAGTGCCAACAGTTTCGCCTTGGTGCGCACGCCCCAGCTTTTTCCGCCGCCTCTTGCTCCGCCGTACGCAACATGCCGTTCTGTGGCTCGCAGGAACATATCCTGCTTCTCATTTGGCTTGTCGATTGTCAGCCTCACTTGGCATATTCCTCCATTCCGTTCATCTCTACGCTGATCTTGCCATCACCGGTCTGCTTGTCCTTGTACCCCAGTAGTCCCGCCAGCTTGTCTAACGCATTTGCGGCACCCTTAGCGTCAAACTCCCACACGCCGGTTTCTTTCCATGCATGGCGCTCGCTGTCCCATTCCATCACAGGTTTTCGCTCCATGCAGCGGTCATAGATCTTCATGTATTCCAGGATGATCTCCTGCCGACTCACAGCAAGTCTGTCGCATTCTTCACGCAACAATGCAGCTCGGCATGCTGCCACAACCGGATCTTTCAGCAGCTTATTGGCCGTCACGCATGCTTGGTGGTTGTCTCTTCCTGCGGCATATCCCGCCCGGATCGCTGCCTGCGTACCGTTTCTGTCGATCATGTACTCTCGTATGAACAGACGTTGCTTTGGCACCATCAGTTTCTCCAGATCTTTCACCGTCATAGCGGCCAGTTCCTCCGCTGTATATTTGCTTTTTGCCTTTTTCTCTGTTTTCTTTCGTGCCAAGATTACCACCTCCGTTCTTTTAGGCATTTTGCCATATTCCAGGTGGACCGCTCAACACCCCCAGCTTTAATCGCCCCATCCGCATGCATCGGTTATCATGCGATATAACTCGCAGTTCTCAAATTTGTTGCAGCAGAATATACATGAATGTTGGTGCATATCCCGCTGCGCACCGAAGCGCATAGATACCGTGCTGTTCTCCAAAAAACCTTCGCAGATGATGCTCTGCCGTGTGTCGCCTCGATAGAACGGGCACTTTGCGTGGTTTCGCATGTATGTACTGCTCGGTGTCATCGGTTTCTCCTTTCCGTCTGCCGCTCAGGCCTCTGCGTTTCCTCCTTGTCCGGCTTTACGTATCGCAAATAATTCGTCGTCCCGAACTCTGTGTAAATCCGCTCTTTCACCACAGCGCCCTTTGGTGCGCGCAGCTCCTTTCCCGTTTTCACGATCTCTTCTGTCACGATCGGCTTTTCCATGTTGCGGCTCGGCCGATACTTCTTCCGTCCGTCCTGATGATCCATGGTCTGCCGGATCAGATAGGCGGCCAGCGGTGTATAGTCCTGCTGATCCCATAAGCTCTCGCAGTAGATACTCCCTTTGCCCCAGATGTCGTCTAACAGGCGCTTGCCAATTTTCCACTTTCCGTCCGAGAACGAGAAGCCTTTGCCGGTTACAACGATGTGGTCATGCTTTCGCACCACCTCACCGGTCTTTCCGTCAAGCTCACTCGTCACAATGACAGTCTTCACCGTTTGCACGCCCTCGCTCTTCAGGGCTCTTACAAGGCGGCGCACAAAATTACTTGCGTCTTTCTCCTGCTCCTGCCATGTCTCCGGCAAATGCTCGTCATTGTACTTCACTGTCAGTATGAAGTCAGCATGGGAAAAATTGCAGTTCAGCGTTCTGGCAAGCTGTCTGATGGCTGCCTTTGCATTGCTGTCTTTCTTCTCTGCACTCGTGTGTCCTTTCACACGGCCGGTGCGAGGCTTGCGCGATGAAGATATGTAGACCTTACTGCGTTCGATCACATTGCCGCTGATATATTTTCGTACCACCCAGTATCCCATCCTCTCTCCTCCACTTGATCTTAAATTATAGTCCCGTACGCCTGCGCACGGAAACGTCAGCATTTCTTCTGCACCACTGTCCACACTGGAGGCGTCCACCTGCTCGGTGTCGTCCTCTCAGTATTGCGTGGTGCTAAACTTAGGCTTAAAAAAGTCTTGCACAGAACGCGCGTGCGCGCGTTCTTCTTATTTCTATCTATTAAATAAAATTTCTTCGGTCTCTCTCAACACCCACACTGTTGTGGCGATGCTCAGAGCGAACGAAAACCTGTAGTGTAATGCCAAGCAGGAGCAAGACTCCTGCTTGGCTTATCCCTTTACTATCCTCTCAACACCCGAAATGCTTCACCGTCCGGCAGATTCGCATACTCTGCCTTTGTCTGAGCACCGTATCTTACGGCAGCTCGGAACACTTTTACGATCTCCGGATTAAACAGTACATTCCAAAACATGTCCTCGTGTGACATGTTGCTTCCGCAGCTTCCGGCAATTTTGTTAGCCAAATTGCGTTCTGCCCCCGCCGCCATCAGCAGCTTTTTCATTTTCTTTGCTTTCATGCCTTCACCTCCCCCATATACGGAACAGAAAGGTATCTAAATCTTCCGTTTTGTATCACAAGAAAAACGTGTGTCTTCCCGATATATTCGCAATACTCTTTCTCCAGCCTTGCTCCTCGGCTGTTGAACCAATTCGGAAGGACTACTACGAAATCTGCCATATCGATTTCCGCAAAGCACAACCTCATATATTCCGCAGCGCTCAATCCTTCAGGATGCTCGGCAGGGTTGATGATTACTGCGTCCGTAAATGTTTTCTTTACCGCTTCTGCAGCATCGGAAAAATTCTGCTTGTAGTCAGGATCACCGGTGATCTTACCGGCAATGTAGATTTTCATTTTCTTTTCTCCTTATACCTCACGCTCAGCTCGCTGGGCACAGGCTGCCACCTGCGCCCACATGGTAGCAATTGTTTCCGCATTCATTGCCACCTGCTTGAACTCCACTGTGTATTCATCGTCATTCCCGGCCTTCACAGCCTCCCACAGCTCCTTCATCAGATTATCGTTGTCCTTCTCCAACTTGCCGGCACTCTCCAGCTGGTCTTTGATGACCGCCCATGCCTCATGTGCACTGCTGAGCTCTCTCTGCATCTCGTTCTCACTGTTCTCTACGCAGGCCTTTACCAGCTCGTCCGCTTTCTTTCCGACCTCCAATGTCATATAGTTCATGCTTCGTCCTCCTCCATACGTGCTTGCAGGCGCAGTAGCTTGTATTCCTCGATATTCGACACATCGCCGAACATCAGCTCCAATTGGCTCAGCATAATGCTGACATCTGCCATTTCCTCTTTTAGGTTCTGCAGTTCCTCTTTTCCTTCGCCCCACAACAGCACCCGGGCAATCGCTCTTGTAAGCTCTCCCAGCTCCTCCATGGCTTTAATCATTTGTGCCTCTTTCCCGTAACGCCCAATGGCAGCCTCCATGATTGCCACTTCCTGCTGCGCATCCAAATGCGATCCGTTGTCTTTCTTTTCCATTATAAACATCATTTCACCTCGTACTTTCCTCCGTAACGCCGTCTTCCGCAGCGCTCACAGACTACCTTTTCATCACTGCCTCTATGTACCGTCACCAGCTTTTTGCCTTCCGCCTTCAGCTCAGCCACGCACCTGCCGCATAAGCATTTCTCTTTCATGGCTCGTCCTCCATTTCCTCATGTGGGAACTCCGGTTGATGCATCCAGTACGAAACAACAAGATTCTTGTACGCTTCCCATCCTTCTATGGTCCAGCCCTCTTCTGGATCATAGCGTCCTATCTGTATAGCATTCTTAAATGTCACGCCGCCCGCCTTTCCGGAAACGATGCATAGTACCAGTTCCTCCGGATCCTCTGGCGGCTTGTCCTTTGCCCTGATCCACCGCCCATTCCGCACAGGCTCGGCATTAATGGTTGGTGCGGTTTTCAAAAATTCAATGCAGTCACTCACCGCACCATCAGCAGAAAAGTTACCCATCATTAAATGGTGGTCTAACAGTTTTTCCATTTGTTCCATTGGCAAATCAGCATCAATTAATCTTGCCATCGTTATCCTCCTTTACGATAGAAAGTCCAAGGCACCAGTTCACGAGATATTCATTTCTCGTTTCGATTGCATACTTTGCAATGTCTTTCAGATACGCAGAAAGCAGTTCAAGCCCAATGCCTATTCCGAATGCGTTATTCTGCACATACTCTATATTTTCTGCGCCAAGAAGATCATCTATCTGCCTAATAAGGTTGTTATAATCGAGCTTCATTCTATGATAAGCCATTGTTATCCTCCTGCACTCCTCGCCATTCAAAATTGTTTGTATCGCGTCCTCTGACATACAGCAAGCAACTGTTGCAAGGCTCTTTATCGATGTGTTGGCTTAAATTTTTGCAGAATTTGCAGGCTCTAATATTTTTCAAATCAGCCACCGCCGCATCACGCTCTTTTACAAGCTGTTCGATTGCATCTGCGGCTTTTTCAATATACCCTAAACCTACAATGGCACCGGGTGAGGCATCTCGTAGGAATCTTGCTATCATTTTTGGATCGGTCATCACTCGTCACCGCCTTTCCTGTAATCAAAAAAGGTGATAAATAGTACAGAAAATAAAGCTATCCACCACCTGTCGAACCAGCAGGCGAGAAACACAAACGATACAATAGCGACAGCGTTTTTAATCATGATAGGCCATAAATTATTCACAGATCGTCACCGCCTTTTATGTCTTTTTGAAGTTCATCATAAAGTTCTCCAAATTTTTTGTTCCACCTCTTAATATCAAAAAGCACAATTACAGCAAGAATAATCCATAAAATGCTTGCTAAATTTTCAAGCAAAACGCTCATTTAGTCACCACCTTCGTTCTTCCAATGCTCTCTCGGCTTCTTCTCTCGTGAGGAATACGTGTTTACCAATGGCTCGGCTGTCAAATCCCACACCGTCTGTCTCGTATATCATTTTTGTAATTTTCGATTCGTAAACTCTTGCTAAGTCTACCTGATATACCGTATCGCCAACCTTGCATGGCAGCACCACTACGCCGTTGGCGATGAGATGGTCGATAAGCTCGCATATACTTTCATAGCTTGAAATGTTAATGACCGGACATTCCGTCATAATCTCAATCAGCTTTTCTTTTTGGTTCATCTGTTACCCCCCATTGCTCATCAGGAACACGCTGTCGTCGGTTTCATGTGGAGGCGGTGGCAACGGCATCCAATGGGTGAACCGACTAATATCTTCCTTGTAGATAAAATCATCATAATCGTCAAGATAGTACGCCTTACCGTTGTCCTCGTTTAGCCACCCTGCTGTAACAAGTCCATCCTCTCTCAAAAGAATGACATTTTTGCATATAGTGCCTTTTTCCTGCGGCATCCTATCATTAACGCTGATCCATTCCATTTGCCGCTCCTCACTTTCTTGTTCTTTTGTTTCTCATGTTTTTGAGCTTTCTTCTGTCTAACGCTCTGATACTTCGTTGATGCGATGCATCGAAATATGGGTTTGCGGCGTATTGCTTTTCACCCTGCTTTGTCCTCTCGGCATAACTGCGCATACGCTCTTTTTCGTATGCCTCGAAGTCCGGGCAGCTACCGTCCACCTTGCAGGTGGCTGTGCGCCGCTGGCACTCTTTGGCACATGGGCATTTCATGATGTGCCCCCCTTTTCTATGAAACGATGTGCCTTAACTTGGCTTTGAATTCCGTTCCTCATTCTCCATCGCCGAACAGTTGTTTTGCTGCAACGCAGCTTCTCGGCAATTTCTCGGTCGTTTAGCCCGGCACTATACAATTTTTCAATCTGCGTGTGCATAATTCGGAGCCGTACCGCCGTTTCAGTCTCCTTTTTTATTATATCTTCCATTGGTTGTTGTGGCTTCTGCTTTCCACGCTTCGTATCTTTCCAATGCGTGCACTCTGACGCAGATATCGGGCGTAATATTCCGTTTTCATCTCTTTTTGAACCTCGGATACGCCCTGTCAAAACGCAGTATTCGCAGCACACGGTACCTGCCACTTTCCCTATGTACCCGCATTTATAGCAGTGCTTCGCAAGCTTTCCCATGTCACCACGCCTCCGCCTGTGCCATAAACGATTCCAGCACGGCCTTTGCCGCTCTCCGCAGGTTCTCCATCTTGTCCGGCTGGCTTTCTTTCACCCTTGCCGCACAGTCCGTCAGCTTGCCCCAGTCGTCCTGAATCGCCTTGAACTGCGCCGAGAACACCGCCATTTCCGGTGCCGCCGTGGCAAGCTTCGCCTGCAAGCGCTGTACCTCCTCGGCCTCGCGTTTCTCTCGTTCTTCCGCTTCACGTCCGCGCCGCTCTGCCGTTTCAACTTTTGCCTGCCACTTCTTCTCCAGATCAGATGCCGCCTTTTCCTCCGCTTCCTTGCGCATGGCTGCCATCACATCCTCCGGGATCGTGGGATTATCCTTCAGCGCCTTCAGTTCTTCTTTTGCCTTTTTGGCCGCCGCCTTGGCCTTGTCTCTTTCCTCGATTGCCTTCCGGCGTTCTTCGCAAGCCTTTTCGTGCTCCTCTTTTGCGCCCGCCGCATTTCTCTCCGCATCCTCGATCCTGCCGCGCAGCTCTTCCGCAGTCTCCTCTGCTGCTCTCTGCGCCTCCTGTGCCTCGTTCCGCTCCCGGATGGCCTGCTTCAGCTCACGCGTGGACATCTCGGAAAGATCGTGGTTCTCGATAAATTCCGCTCTCTCTTCCTTGTCCTTGATGGCCAGCAGCTCATGAGCCATTGTCAGGTTCGGGATCTTAGCCAGCTGGTCCCCTGCATTCCCGTACAGGCTCTGCTGTTCATCTGCATATTCCTTGAACACGTTCATGTAGATCTGTGCATTGCTCGCACTGATATTGACCTCCTCGCTCAGCCATGCGCCCCATTCACCGTGGTTCAGCATGGCCTTTGCTTCTACCAGGCGCCTACCAATTTCAATGGCGGACCGCATACCCTCCGCCACATAAAATCTGATCTCCTTTGTGATGTCCCGGAGATCTCTCTGTGCCGCCATCGGCACGTTAATGATTTCGCTCATGCTGTTTTCCTCACTTTCTTTTTCCGCGGTTCACCGCTTTTCGTTCTCTTCGATCCCGCCTTTAGCCACGACTTCCACTCGTCGAAAATCTCCTGATATAGGTCCTGCGGAGGTATCTTTTTCGGGTTGTCCTTGCATGTCTGCCATTCATTCCGGTATCCATGAGCCTGTACAACTTTGTCCCCGTCCATCTCTATAGTTACAAGCGGCTTGCCGGGCTTGTCCTTCCGACGGAGGAACAGGATCACCGTGCTTCCGTTAAGATGACGGTCGGCGTAACCACCGACGCAATGCTTCAGCGTTTCGCCCTCTCTCTTGATTTCCTCGAATGACACAGCAGGCCGGATCAGATATTCGTCATTCCACCATAGATATTTCTGTACAAGCTTCGGAAGTCGTTTTTTGCGGAACGCTTCGTTTTTCTTTTTGTCTGCCAGACAGGCGGCAGTCTGCGTAGCCTGATCGTGCTTCTCTTTCAGATTTCCGGGCATTTGGATAATGGGGTTGCTCAAATCCAACCCAAGCTTCTCCGCGGCTTCCAAATAGTCAAGCCACGTTGTGAAGAAACCGGTGTGCGGGTGCATCCCCTGCTTTCCGCAGTAACGCAGCAGCTTATCTGCATTGATTTCCATGCGTTTCATCTTCGAAAGAAGCGATTTCAAGCGGTTTTTGTCTGTCATGTGTATGGCGATAGCGCTACACGCCTCAATGCCGCTATGCGCTGCCGTACCTTTGAGACGTTTGTAGACCTTAAGCGTGTCTAAGGTATAAATACGATCCGTGTCGGCAGCTTCTCTGATCTCCTGCATGGTCAAGCCTTTGATGAAGTCTGCCGGACGCTCCGCATCCCAGTTCACAATGTCTGCATTTTTAACGCCATATTCAACAATGTCGTCGGCAATTTCTCCAAGTCCCATCTTCCGCAGCATTTCAATTTGGCGTGGGTAGAAACAGCACGCAGTCAGCTCCTCGATTAGTGTATCTGTATCGTGCGACCGTCGTTCAATACCGCAGTACCGCATGGGGCTCTTTTCGATCTCGTCCATATTGATTACGCAGTAACGCTTACCCCAGTCGCTCTGATAGCCGAACGCGCCATGGATGTACCACATCTTATTTTTCGAACCGCTCTTTCCCGGAGCTGTTTGAACTGTCTTGTAGTTATAGCCGCTGTCGTACCACCAGCTTCTCGTGGCGCACTCTGCTTTTCCCGGTCGGAATCGATATATGCCAATGTCTCGTGTACGGACCTTTGGCAGAAGTATCGGCCTGCCCGTCAGTGCATCCGTTTGACTGTAATCTTTATCGCAGTCATAGGCCACTGCCCACAGAGCACCGCGCCACCAACGCAGGACTACGGCCCGTTGATATCCCCATAGGTTCTTTCTCTTCCCGCAGTATTGCAGCCTCTTCACCTTGGCTTCGGCGCCGCACCACGGGCATTTATATCGCTGCGAGCTTTCGTATTCATTAGCGCATTTGTACCATCTGAACTTTGGCTCTGGGCAATGGTCTTGTATCGTTAGCAGAAATTCCGCCGCCGGCGCACGATCACCAATAACCTTGTGCGTACCGCAGCATGTAGCCCACACCTCATTGCCTTTACCAATGAACAGATACGCTTGGAAAAGGCTGTTGATTTTCTCGTAATCGCAGTCCCGTATAGGCGGCGCCAGCTTCACCAGCGTTTCCGCCGTCTTCGCCCGGCTCACAGGAAGTCCTCCAGGTTCAGCACCTTGACCTCGGCCGGCTTTTCTTCCTCTGGCATCTTATCTGCCACGCTGCCACAAAGGTCGATAGTCATTTGAAAGCTGATCGTGGCGCCTTGGAAATAAAACTCCACCGCCGCACGGTAGGCGTTAATGTCGCTGATGCTTCCGCCCTTCACCTTTCCTGCCACCGCCTTCATGCAATCCTTGAAACTGCCGCCCTGTACCACGGCTTGGGCAAATTCATCATCCTGTCGGCAGAAGTCCTTCAAGGCTTGCGCTATGGCTCCCTTCATTGCATCCGCCTTGTTGTCGCCCATCTTTTCCTTTGCCCCCTTTTCCAGGAGCTCAAGGGCCTTGTTTAGATACTCGTTCATAAAACTCCTCCTTGATTTCCGCTTTCGCTCATGCTACAATCAAGGCGAAAGCTATATTGATCCAAAAGTTTTCACCGCTCTGTCACAGTTTCCGCTGTGGCAGGGCATTTTTTATGTTCCCCATGCATCCGACTTTCCGCCCAACCACCATGTCTTCTGCAGGTTGGCTTGAATCCTCTGATTCTCCGTTTGAATTATTTTTTTGCATGCATCGCAAATTCCAATTGGTTGGTTAAACATTATCTTCCCACAACGCGGACACACACTTCTGCGTACCTCTCGTTTTTCACCTTTTATGCACCCCCACGCTACCTTCGGCCATCGCACCCCCCAAAACGCAGCTGCCGCAACCGTGGCGCGTTCCCAGTCAGGTGCGATCACGACTGCAAATCCGTAATCCGGGTGCTTTACTTCCCAACAATAGTCAATTTCTTTCGCCATGCGTTTTGGTCTCCTTTCTGTCGTTCTTGCTTCTGCGTAACCTTTCGTTGATATCATTTCTCAGCCAACGAACATAGCGCATACGATCAATGCAATTCCCTCTGCACACAGATTTGTCCGTGCAGTACCGGCAGGGGCTCTCTTTGTCATTTTTCATCAGCTACTGCCCTCCTGCTCAATCGTCAAAAATCGTCTTGTACTCATCCGCAATGGTTTCCTTGATGTCCTTGCGTGTCACAAGTCCGCTGTTGATTTCCTCTGTCAGCTTTATAATGCAATCATACAGATACTCGATGCTTTGTCTGTCATCGCCGCTATCTAAAACATGAAAGCCGCACTTGTCGCACAGCACCATTGCAACCATGTCCATGTTCTCCCGTGTGCCGTCAAGCTTGCCTCGCATATAGGCACGCATCGGATTGTTAGGAATTTTAGTCTTCATAGTACCACCTCACATTTGTAATTTGTCTTCCAAACGCCAACGCATCTCCGTGGCTATCGAAATAGATATCAATGTGATTGCCCTTGACAGCGCCGCCGGTGTCCTCTGCGTGGTACTGGTGACCATTGATTTCCACCCAGCTACCCAGAGGAATGACGGACGGATCAACGGCGATAGTGTGGTTGGCCTGTGCCTCGGCACCGCTCGCCGTGTAAACAATTCCGCCCGGTCTGTCGAGGGCATAGCAGCCGCAGCAGGCCTCGCAGGGGCAATAAGCGGTTAGCGTTACATTATCGATGTAGTGCCAATCAAGCGCCGCATCGATCTTCTCGTTTTCATGTGGATCTTCGTAAATGACCTCTGCCGATGCCCGCACCGTCATTGTCAGCACGGCAGCAATCAGCGCAATCAGCACCCATATTGGGACCTCGATCTTACGTCTCATTTCCTCTCCTCCACCCGGTAAAGTTTCCCTTTCTTTAGGAACACCAGCGCACCGATGCGGTACTCCTCTGCACACACATAGATTTCGCAGCGCTTACGCTCTTTGACGATGTTTCCAGCATTGTCAATCTCAACGCGCCTGATTTTATAGACCATTGCGATTGCCACCGCCTTTCGTCAACCAAAAGTTTTCCTTGTGCAGGGCGTCAATCTGCTTTCGCAGTTCAATGTTTTCGGCTTGCAGTTGTTCACAATTGAATTGCAATCCATCAATTAACTGACGCTGACTCTCAATCCGCTTCAGCAATTTTTGCACCTCTACAGATTGTTCTGCTTTCTTGAAGATTTTCATTTTCTGCCGCCCTCCGCTCTCTCAATTACACGCATCCACCAGCCGGCGACGGTGCCAATTCCGATTACAATCAAAATCCAATCGACTACCATAGCTTGTCCTCCTTTATTGCAGCGCCGAAAAGGCGCTGTTTTTCATTTTGCTGATACCAGCAAATCATCACCAATACGGCGCTGTTTTTCATTTTTTTCACCTGCCGCATAGAACTCAGCCTGACCACGGAACAGAGCGTTCATCCACTCAACCTTCAGCTCTGTGGCCAGCTTGCACTTCTGATCCTGCGTCAGATCGTCTGTGCAAACCAGCTTGTCGCCCACATGGACATATGACGCAGTCCTGATTTCAATTTTCTTTGCCATAGATGCCGCCCTCCTTCCGTCTAACTTACTGTCAATGCAGCTTGTCTAATTCCTCATAGGTAGTTGCGTCCGAACTCCCGCCGGAACTCGTCTTTGCTCCATCCCATGTTCTCCATGGCCATGCGCTGTCCGTATTCATGCAGCGCCTGCATGGTTTCTGCGCAGTTGTGTGCGGCTCGCTTACCGAAGATATGACACTCATTGTGATGCAGGTTCACCGTCAACCCCATCCGCTCGCTCTTTTTCCGGTTGCTGCCACCAAAGATGTGATGCGTGTCCATCGGGTCCAAACTTGTTTCTGGCTTCCCACATAACCAGCAATATCTCATGTCACTACCTCCGATTTTTTGTCTTGCTCCAACCACCGCGTCCGTGCTATACTGTCCGCGAAAGGTGGTGATTTTTTTGGTTAACTGCTATTACTTGCATTTCAGGCATAGCCCGTCTGCCAACGCGCTGGATCTTCTCATATCCGCCGGAGCTGAAATAACGCCTATCTTCGACAATTCGTTCGATGTCTCTACAGATTTGTCCATGTCTGAAATGAAGCATCTGTTACGCTCCAACTCTGTCAGCGAATATGCGCTTATCAAGGTGAAGTCTTGGTTTATTTCTTCTGCCGAATAAGCGCCTTGCGCATCCCGTGGTTATTCTTGCAGCGGTGTGGTTTCCTCTGGAGCCACACCGTCTTTTCTTTTTTCCCTTTGCGTATGATCGTGCGTTGTTTCACATCCACTACCTCCGCTTTTCCGATTGTGATTTTTGTTGTTCATTTCCGGGGCTTTGTGGTATAATCGTCACACCCTTGGGTACTCCTATAAGGACTGAAAGGGGGTGATGCTCCCATGAGCGGTATTGCCGCTTTTGCCGACATCATGAAGCCAGTCCCAGGTTTCCCGTAAGTCTGTCCTTGGTTCGATGTAAAAGCATCGACGCTTCGCGGAGCGTCATTGGACAGATGCTTTATGTGATGCGTTGCTTGCGCCTGCGTATGACCCGACGCAGCCGGTCACGCCACTACGTGAAAACACAGTTGGATGAACCCATCCAAACGCTCATACGCAAACATATAGCTGGAAACCGATTCCGTAGGACGGAGAGAGGAAGCGAAGCAACCGCTTCTTCTCTCCCAATTTTTTTGTGGACGATTACACCGCAAAGCCCCGGCGCAACATCTACCGTGTTTACTGCATTAAACTTAATTGTTAAAAAAAATATCTGCTACCTCACATTCCAATGCATTTGCCAATTTGACAAGTGTTCCAGTCGTTGTTTGCCGTCCTCTTTCGCTTTCAATAGCAACAATAGTCATTCGACTTACACCACTTTTTGCAGCCAGTTCTTCCTGTGTCATGTTTTTTTGCAGTCGTCGTTCTCTAATTTTGTAGCCCATACTAACACCTCCTATGCGTGTAGTTTAGTATATTAAACACCTATTGTCAATAGTTTATGTTAAATTTACTTGACTTTTTTTGAATCTAAATGTATCATATGTTAAACATTACGATATATTTTAGGAGGTTTTTTCAGTGACACTTGGAGATGTAATAAAAGAATATAGACAAAAAAAAGGAATCTCTATGGAAACTTTCGCAAAAGCCAGTGGACTCAGCAAAGGCTATATTTCCATGCTCGAAAAAAACATGAACCCTTCCACTAAACAAGCTATAACTCCTTCTATTGCCACTTACAGAGCAGTTTCCAAAGCTATGGGGCGCAGTGTTGACGATTTAATACTTGCTGTGGACGGCGATTCACCTATATCGTTAGACAATGTTGCCGATCCCACACTCTCTACTCTAACAGATAATGAACAGCTAATGATTCAGGCCTATCGTGCCGCACCTCATCCCATACAGGCCGCCGTAGATGGCCTACTGGAACCCTATAAAGCGCAAAACCCCACCACATCCGAAAATGTGGCAGGGTGATTTATGTAGATTTTAGATAATACTATTGTTTTTTGTCATGGGTACGCAATATGAAACGACTTTCAGTTCTGCTTGTTCTTTTTCTTGTCTCCATATCCTGTTGTGTCACTGCTTTTTGCCACCCCGGTAAAACCGATGCAAACGGTGGGCACTATGACAATAGCACAGGAGAATATCATTATCATCACGGTTATCCCGCGCACCAGCACGACGATGTAGATGGTGACGGTGTTCCCGATTGCCCCTATGAATTTGACGATTGCACCGGCTGGAACAGTGGCACAAACTCCGGTTCCCGTTCCTATTCTTCCTCCGGTAAATCCAATCAGCACAGCGTCCACGGCAGCTCTCACAGCACATTCAGTCCAATTATACTCCCCATTATACTTTCCATAGTCGCCACATCTGTAATTATCCACTATATAAAGAAAATAGTTAATCGTCGCAAGCAACGCCAACTGCTTAAGGAAGGAATCCCCAAACTCAAGCAGGATTATTGTGATATTCTTCTTAGATATCAGCATCTAAAAAAGGAAGGAATCCCCAAGCTCAGGCAGGATTACAACGATATTCTCCTTAAATATCAGCGCTTAAAGGATTTATACTATTCTTCCGATCTGCTCAAACCGGAAGAATATGCCCATGTCCCCTTTGATTCATATCTCGATGAAAACGGTCTCCCTCGCCAAATTGATGCAATCACGCCAAAGCAAGATCGTTACAATATATTTGTCAATCTGAACACAGGAATATTTCACAAGGCAGATTGTCGTCATGCCCCATATCGTTTCGTGAATATTTGTGAGTTTCAGAAGTATTTATGCAAGTTTCCTTACCCTTGTCGTGTTTGTCACCCCACGCTCCCTGATGTATCTTGGGTAAAGGAATACAAGGAGCTACTAAGCGGCCTTGAATTGCTTTCACCGGGAATTACCGAGCGTCATCAAATTTTGCGCAAAACCGCATTTAAAATCAGGCAGGATTATATTGCCTCTCAAAGTCGGATGAAAGAAGTTACCGCAGTGTACACAAAAACGGCCAACGGAATGACGGTTCGTGTACCGATAGATAAACTTGATTCATGGAAAGCTGAGCAAGCAAAGCTTCATCATGATAACTTTCTTTCAGAGCCCCCTGTACCTATTTCTTTCGAAAACCGCAATATTGATCTGTATCATGTGAAATCCACTTGCATTTCCCATGCTGGTTATGATACTGAAACCGGGTGTCTTTTTCTTAGAATGAAAGACACCGGCTATTTATACATGTATAAGAATGCACCTCAAATTCTTTTCAGAAGGATTAGAACGGTCACCTCAGTTGGTGGATTTTATAACCGCTATATTAAAGGCCGCTACAACAGCCAAAGACTAAATGATATAGATATCCCTTGTTTTCACGAGGAGGAATAACCATGCCCACCAAAAACCAAGAAGTAAAAATCGCCGCAGCATATATCCGTGTTTCCACGGACGATCAGTTGGAGTATTCCCCTGATAGTCAGCTGGAAGTGATCCGCGATTATGCACGACGCAATAATCTGGTCCTTCCGCCGGAGCTTATCTTTATGGAAGAAGAGGGCCGCTCCGGCCGCAAGAGCGCCAACCGTGAAAAGTTCCAAGAGATCATCGGCGTGGCCAAATCTCCGGAACACCCCATTGATGTGATCCTGCTGTGGAAGTTCTCCCGCTTTGCCCGAAACCAAGAAGAGAGCATTTTCTATAAAAACCGTCTCCGCCGCCTCGGTGTGGAAGTCGTGTCCGTGTCCGAGCCCCTGCCAGAGGGTCCCTTTGGATCGCTCGTGGAGCGTATTATTGAGTGGCAGGATGAATACTACTCCATCAACCTTGCGCAAGAGGTACGCCGTGGCATGACAGAAAAGGCAAAGCGTGGACAGCTGCAGTCCACTGCATCTTTTGGTTATCGTGCAGACAAGGAAAAAAATATGCTTGTCGTTGTCCCTGATGAAGCGGATCTCGTCCGCGAAATGTTCCACCGATTCCTATCCGGTGATGGTTTTTTCCCTATTGCCAAATGGTTGAACTCTATCGGTGTCCGTACACACCGCGGTAACCAATTTGAAAACCGCACTGTTGAATACATACTGCGCAATCCCGTCTATATCGGTAAGCTGCGCTGGACGCCTACCGGCCGCACTCGTCGGAATTTTAGCAACCCTGATTCCATCATCGTTGATGCCCAGCATGAGGCGATTATCGACAACGCCACATGGGATGCAACGCAAGAGCGGATCCGCCAGTTGAAAGAACGCTACCGCTATAAGGCACGCCCTGCCAGCGAAAAGAAGCATTGGCTTGCCGGCATTGTCCGCTGCGCAAACTGTGGTACTACACTGATTTTCTCTGCACCGCATTATTTCAAGTGCAACAATTATGTTCGCGGTCGCTGCACCACATCACAGCATATCTCTGTAGATATTCTGGAGCGTGCCTTTTTGGAACGCTTGCGCACTGACATGACCGCCGCCGGTAATATAGACTTCCACTTGATCTCCGCTACCGACGGTACCGCTAATGAACTGCAGCTCGCCCGCCGCAATCTTGACAGCCTGAAAAAGAAAAAGGAACGCCTCCGTGAAGCGTTCCTGGCCGGCGCAGACACCGTGGAAGAATATAAGGCTATGAAAGAAGCATTGGAACAGCAGATTGCGGCCGCCGCAGAGCATGTGGAAACGCTATCCGCCGGAGGAACGAAAAAGAAAACTCCAACGCTGCTCCGCAAGTCCATCAAATCTGCACTGTCTGTCTTAGAGTCCCCCACCGCCACACTTTCCCAAAAGTTCGATGCCGCCGACGGCATTATCGAAAGCTGCACCTTCTCGAAAGAAGATGCCCTACTCTCCATCACATACCGTGTGGTGCTTTAATTATACCGTCATTGTAGTCTATTGATGTATGGCGGTCCTGATGGCGAATTGGGTGCATCTCTGCGCTACCTGAGTCAGCGTTATTCCATGCCTTATGCAGAGTTGAAGGGATTGTTGACAGATATCGGCACAGAAGAGCTGGGCCATCTGGAAATTATAGGTACCATCGTGCATCAATTGACTCGCAACTTAACCGACAAAGAAATCAAAACCGCAGGGTTTGACACCTATTTTGTTGACCACACCGCCGGTGTTTACCCCACTGCAGCCTCCGGTTTCCCTTGGAACGCCGCTTCCATGCAGGTAAAAGGCGACTTGATTGCTGATTTAACGGAAGACCTGGCTGCTGAGCAGAAGGCACGAGTCACCTATGACAACATTCTGCGCCTGAGCGACGACCCTGATGTAAATGATGTCATTAAGTTTTTGCGTGCCCGTGAAGTCGTTCATTTCCAGCGATTTGGTGAAGGTTTGCGTCTTGCCAAGGAGAAGATGGATCAGAAGAATATTTACTTTATTAACCCATCGTTTGACCAATAAGCAAATATCACCACACGAAAAACCAGCGCAGGATTTCCTGCGCTGGTTCTAAGATTTATATCAGCAAATAGACTTGATTAAATGATAATACCGTTGCAATGGTCTATTTCATGCTGAATGATTTGTGCCGTCCATCCAGTATAGGTTTTGAATCGCGTTTGGAACTGTTCGTTTTGATACTTGACCTTTATCGAACGATACCGCTTAGTGGGACGTGTTCCGGTTAAAGACAAGCACCTCTCTTCCACTTGGTACATAGCACTGCTTTTAATGATTTCAGGATTGAACATCACCTTATAGACACCATTATCATCAAAAATAATAATCCGTTTCAAATGGCCAATCATATTAGCCGCCATACCAACACAGCCTGCCCGATGTGCTGTCAATGTATCGATCAGATCCTGCGCAATAGGAAGATCCTCTTGCGTTGCTGGCTCCGATTGCCGGGATAAAAACAGCGTGTCCTTTACAATATCACAGACCATGTCGTTTCTCCTTTGCTCCTTTATGATATTTCACATCAGTAAAAATGGGGTTGTTTGATAAGCTTAAAAGATGTCGATTATTCCGTAAAAACTGCTGTAGCTGTTTCTTATGGTGGCACAGCTTTTCCGGACAGTTTTTGCAGCTCAAGCCGGCATTCGAAATCTCATAAAAGCGCTCCGGATGGCGATACGCCGTAATTTCCCAACGCAGCAGCAAACCCAAGGCTAACGCCAAAATCGACCATGTATAAGCGCTCTTGACAAAGATAAGCGGCGTAAACATCATTGCATAATCCCAGTTATAAATACGGCAGCTGCCGCAACATTTATTTTTCATGAACCATGTCTGAAACGGACAGAAAAACAAAATACAAATAATATCGCAGACCGAATATGCCAATGCCACCAAAAGCATGATCCCTTCATTGATCAAATGGGTTAGATATAAGGCGCCAATTCCTGCATTCAAGGAGATCCATGCTAATATGATCCAGCGCAGTTTTGTCCCCTCTTGCGGTGCTGTATGACCTGTGGGTTGATAATTTCGCGCAAACTGTTTTTGACACCCCATGCTTTCCAATTTTGACGGAAAAAAGCGAAACACCATCTCCACCACAAAAACCAGCCAGATAACGCTCAATACAACAGGGTCATTCTCTACGCCGCAAAAGTAGTGCTGAGAATGATTTACCCGCCCATACACATATGCTGCAACAGCTGCCAAAAAAAGTATGGAACGAAACACTAATTTGATATAATGCATCACGGAAATATCCGATAGCTTGACATGGTATGTTTTTTTATCAATTCGCTGCTTCATTCTATACTTCCTACCTGTTCTGAAAAAGTCCATAACTACCTCAACTATTATACCAATCTGTGTCCCTTGAATATGAACAATATGTAAATTCCATCTGCTTACGGCATAAAAACCGCTTTGAAAACCGACTAGCTTTGTCCTGTTGGTCAAAATGTCGTAAAATGATAATAATTTTTTGTCACTATTTCCAAAAATGTCGCATCCCCGCTTGTTTTCTTAATTTTTGAGCTTTCGGTTTATTTACATTTTCGTGGTTTTGTGGTTTAATAAGAATGTACATTATGTATCCGTGTCTGTTTCATTATTATGTCAACAAACAGCACAAAAATGAATTTGAGGAGGAAAAATTCATGGTACAATTTTCTAGCAGAATGAACCTGCTGAAAGGTTCCGAGATTCGTGAGCTGCTGAAGCTGACTTCTCAGCCTGACATCATCTCTTTTGCCGGCGGTATGCCCGCTCCTGAGCTGTTCCCCGTTGAACAGATGATGGCAGCTTCCAAGGCCGTCTTGGAAGAGAATGGTCGCGCTGCACTGCAGTATTCCAGCACCGAGGGTTATCCCCGTTTGCGTGAGCAGATTGCTGAGCGTATGCTGGCTAAGAACAACATTCACACCGACGCCGATCATATTTTGGTCACTTCCGGTTCTCAGCAGGGTTTGGATTTCTCTGGCCGCGTGTTCCTGAACAAGGGTGACGTCGT
>JAZLJB010000005.1:0-3132 GCA_045617685.1 Vescimonas sp. | reverse complement strand
CGATCCGACTCCATCGTGGACCTGGCCCACTTCCTGATCTCCATGGGCGCTGATGTCAAGGGCGCCGGCTCGGACTCCATCAAGATCCGTGGCGTGGATCATCTGACCGGCGGTACCTACTGCATTATCCCCGACCAGATTGAAGCAGGCACTTACATGGCAGCAGTTGCCGCCACCGGCGGTCAGGTGCTGATCAAAAATATCATTCCCAAACACATGGACTGCATTTCCGCTAAGCTGACGGAAATGGGCGTGAGCGTTATCGAAAACGAAGATACATTGCTCATCCGCCGCAGCGAGCCGCTGCAGCGCACCAACGTCAAGACCATGCCCTATCCCGGTTTCCCCACCGATATGCAGCCTCAGATCGCTGCCGTGCTGGCTTTGGCGCAGGGCACCAGCTTGGTGACGGAGAGCGTTTGGTCCAACCGTTTCAAGTATGTGGATGAGCTCAAGCGTTTGGGCGCCAACATCCATGTGGATGACAAGATCGCCGTCATCGAGGGTGTGGATCACTATGTGGGCGCACCCATTCAGGCCTGCGATCTGCGTGCCGGCGCCGCTTTGGTGATTGCCGCTTTGGCCGCCGAGGGTACCACCGAGATCAGTCAGGTGCAGTATATTGAGCGTGGCTATGAGGACATCATCGGTAAGCTCCGTGCCGTCGGCGCAGATATCTCCGTAATCGATGTGCCGGACGAAGAAGTCACTGAAGCACATATCGGATAAGATAACTCACACCAGCGTTCGCCGTTTTCTGCGGCGAACGCTGTATTCTCAATAGCGAGGTTTTACACTTTGATCACCTTACATACCCTTGCCAGCGGTTCGGAGGGCAACTGTCTGCTTCTGCGCACCGCTGCTGCCAATCTGCTGATTGACGCCGGCATCTCCTGCCGCCGGATCAAGACGGCACTTGACGCCTTGGGCGTAGCGCTGGACGATGTGGACGCTATTTTTATCACCCACGAGCACAGCGATCACATCAAAGGACTTGCCACACTGGTCAAGCATCACCACATCCCCATCTACGCCAGTGCCGGAACCGGCGGTCGGCTTTGCTCCTGCATCAGCGGCATCGCTCCGCTGCTGCACATCGTCCATTCCGGCGACACGGTAAACCTCGGCGATGCGCAGATCACTGCCTTTGCCACTTCCCACGATTCGGCACAAAGCATGGACTATCGCATCGATTGCGGCGATTGCAGCGCCGGTATCCTGACCGACACGGGTTATGTCACGGATGCGGCTCGCCAGACTCTCAGCGGCGTCAGGCTGCTGGTGCTGGAGAGCAATCATGATGTGGATCAGCTCCGCAGCGGACCCTATCCCTACTCCTTGCAGCAGCGCATTTTAGGCTCTTACGGTCATCTTTGCAACGAGGATGCCGCCGCCTTTGCCGTGGATATGGTGCGGCAGGGCACGCAGGAAATCATACTGGCGCACCTGAGCCGTGAAAACAACACACCCTTGCGTGCGCTGACCGTTATGGATCAGACGCTTGCACTGGCCGGACTTTCCGCCGCCGTCAGCGTGGCACCCCGTCAGGAGTGCAGCCGCCCCTATCGTGTCATGGAGGTAACGCCATGCAGAAAGTGACCATTCTTTGCGTGGGCAAATTGAAAGAAAAATTTTACACCGAGGCAGTGGCGGAATACGCCAAGCGTTTGCAGCGTCATTGCCAATTGCAAATCATTGAGCTGCCGGAATATCGTCTGCCGGACAATCCCTCACCCGCCGAGGTACAGAAAGCTCTGCAAACCGAGGCCGCTGCCATCCGGGAAAAACTGCCCAAAGGCACAGCGCTCATCGCCATGTGCATTGAGGGCAAAACCTGCTCCAGCGTGGACTTGGCACGGCGCATTGCCGATTTCGGCGTGGCCGGCAAAAATCATCTGACTTTCCTGATCGGCGGCAGCGTCGGCTTGGACGAGGAATTGAAACGAAGCGCCGACTGGCGTTTGAGCATGTCCCCCATGACCTTTCCTCATCACATGGCACGGGTGATGCTGCTGGAGCAAATCTATCGTGCCTATCAAATCAACCAAGGGACAAAATACCACAAATAGGGAGTGTTATAATAATGGATATCACGAATTGGGCAATGGGTTCCAATGTGCCGCAATGGCCGCTGGACGAAAACGGCGAACGGGAAAAGGCCGTATTGCTGAAGGATGCACTGGACAATTTATCCGATGCCGATATGACGGTTTCGTTTTTGGCAGCCTACGGCATCCCCTGCTTCAAGCATTATGCGCACGAGGGTGGCGCCGGCAAAGTCATCAACGGTTTTTCCGGCTACGGTGCAGGTCTTTATGTTCCCGCTTCCCTATTGGACGAAGCGAATGCACTGTTGGAAGCAAAACCCATTGAAGAGTAACGAGGAGGTTTCACCATGTCTTATCGTCAGGAATATGAAAAATGGCTGGGCAGCAGCGCTTTGACCGAAGCTGAACATCAGGAGCTGCTGGACATCGCCAATGATGAAAAGGAAATCGAAAGCCGCTTTTATGCGCCGCTGGAGTTCGGTACCGCCGGACTGCGTGGCACCATGAAGATGGGTCTGCACCAGATGAATGTATATGTCATCCGTTGGGCGACCCAGGGCTTTGCTAATGTCATCTGCGCCGAGGGCGAGGAGGCCAAGCAGCGTGGCGTGGCCATCTGCATGGATTGCCGCCTGCACTCGATGGAGTTTGCCCGTGCCGCTGCAGAGGTCTGCGCTGCCAACGGCATTCATGTGCGCATTTTTGACAGCCTGCGCCCCACACCGGAGCTGAGCTTTGCCGTGCGTGAATATGGCTGTCAGGCGGGTATCAATGTCACCGCCAGCCACAACCCGAAAGAATACAACGGCTACAAGGTCTACTGGTCCGACGGCGCACAGCTCCCACCCCACCACGCTGGCGCCATCGCCAAGGAGCTGGAACACATCGACATTTTCGACGGCATCAAGCGTATGCCCTTTATGGATGGTGTCAACCAACAGCTCATTGAGGTGATGGGCGATGAGACGGACGAAAAGTTCATGGCGCAGGTCATGGACATGGTCAACGACCGTGAAAGCGTTGCCAAAGTGGCAGACACCTTCAAGATGGTCTATACCCCCTTCCACGGCTGTGGACACCGCAT
>JAZLJB010000004.1:0-33526 GCA_045617685.1 Vescimonas sp. | reverse complement strand
TCGTGATCGCCGCTCTCGTCAAGCGACTCGGCTATCTTACCACATTGGACGACTCTTGTCAAGCACTTTTTTCATACTTTTTTGAGCCTTCTTATGGGCCGCCGCCTCTCGGTGACAGCTCAGTTAGAATACCACCTTTTTCCACCATTGTCAACTGGTTTTTACACTTTTTTTAGCATTTGTAATATCTGTCAAAAGCACCGCTTATGCCGCACTGCCATCTGTGCCATTTCACCACATTCTCCGGCAAAAGAGAGAGGGCGCCCTGATTGCACCCTCTCCGTACTATATATAATATGTATTACACGAACCACTCCACGCAGGCACGGCGCCGGTACATATCCTCCAACTCATGCTGGTGATAGAGATAGCCGGCATCGTCATAATACTTCGCTCCGATAGGACAACCCTTCACGCAAGCGCAGCATTTGATGCAAATACCCGTCACCTGCGCAGGATCCTCAAAGCTGATGGAGCCCATGGGGCAGCTCGCTGCGCAGATACCGCAGCCATTGCACTTATCCGGATCCGTCTTGGGTTTCACCTTTAAAATATTGATAGGATTGCTGTTTCGGTCACGAGGCGTATAGTACGGCCGGATGGGCAACTCACCGCCCACAGCCACTGGTTCCTCCGGTGCATGGTCCAAGGCTGTCACTTTCTCGGCGATGGCATCGGCAAAGGCGTCCATCTGCGCCTGATCATCTGCATCAGGTCGTCCGGCACCCAGCGTGCGAGAAAAGGAATGCTCGCCCACAAAAGCGCCGCCTGCCACCACGGAAAACCCATCAGCGCACAGCACCTCACGCAGTTCCATCAGCGCATCATCATAATTGCGATTGCCAAACAGCACCACCGGTACTGCCAGTGCGCCGGTACCCTTCAGTTTTTCCTTCAAATAAGGCAGCAATACATTGGGTACACGACCGGCGTAGGTCGGCACGCCCAGTATCACCAGATCGCCGTCCGCAAAGCGCAGCTCATCCTTGCGTGCTGCCGGCAGCGTAAAGCTTAATTGTGCCAGCGGTGCGTTCATCTTCTCCGACACCCGTGCGGCAATACGCCCCACGGTGGCTTTTGTGGTGCCCGTTCCGCTGAACCAAACCGCCCAAACCTGACGAATTTTCATCCTGCGCCTCCTTACAGCTCAAAATCCTCCTGCGACAGCTTCGTCGTGTCCAACCGGACAGGGCGAGGCGGCACACGCTTCAAAGGATCGTACTTAAAGCGATGGCAATGCTCCTCCGCCGCAACGATACCCTTTTTCACACATGCAATATGGGCATCGTCAATACGGGTGCCCTTTTCGCAGTAAGCGCAGCGGGGGTCGATCTTCTTCCGAAACAACATTTTGTTCTCCTTATAATGCGTAAATCTTCACTTCGCCGTTCTCCGCAGTCGCACGGATGGAGGCAATGGGATTTTCATAGCTTTGAATGATCTGTGCCGCCATGGGATCTTCCAGTTCCTTTTGGATGGTGCGGCGCAAATTGCGAGCACCATAGGTCACAGAATAAGACTTCTTCACCAGCAGCTCCACCAACGCATCCTCATAGGTGAAGTGATAGCCCTTATCTTCCAAAGACTGCTGCAGTTCATCCAGCATGATGTGGGCAATATGGTGGAAATTCTCCTCCGTCAGGCGGTTGAAATAGATGATCTCATCCACACGGTTGATAAATTCGGGGCGCAGGAACTCCTGCAGCGCCTTCATCACACGCTCACGGCCCTGCTCGTTCAAGCTGCTGCCGAAACCAACGGAGCCGCTGCCACGATCCGATCCGGCGTTGGAAGTCATCACGATCACGGCATTTTCAAAATTCACCTTGCGTCCGTGCGCATCGGTGATCACGCCATCATCCAAAATCTGCAGCAGCACATTCAACACATCAGGATGTGCCTTTTCGATCTCGTCAAACAGCACCACGGAATAGGGCTTGCGGCGGATCTTCTCCGTCAATTGACCTGCCTCATCGTAACCCACATAGCCGGGAGGCGAGCCCACGATACGGGACACAGAGTGCTTCTCCATAAACTCGGACATATCCAGACGGATCAGGCTGTCCGGTGTGTTGAACAGATCGTCAGCCAGCTGCTTGACAAGCTCCGTCTTACCCACACCGGTGCTGCCCACGAAGATGAAGGATACCGGCTTATGCTTGGGGGAAATGCCCACACGATTGCGCCGGATGGCGGCAGACACGGCGGCAATGGCCTCATCCTGCCCCACCACATGACTGCGCAGTCGCTCGTCCAGCAGGGATAGACGCTGGAACTCCTCCTCACGGATGCGGCTGGCCGGGATCTTCGTCCACATTTCGATGACACGGGCAATGTTCTCCATGGTCACCTGGGGCACACCCTTAGCCTCCAGTTCCTCTTTCTCCGCCTGCAAGCGCATTTCCTGAGAGCGCAGCTCGGCAATCCGGGCATAACGGGCATCCAACTCCTCGTCGGTGAATTCCTTGCCCTCCTCCGGCTCGGCAGACATCAGCGTTTCACGCTCGAAGGTCACATTTTCCAGATCACGCTTGACCTCCAGCAGACGATTGATATTCTCGTCATGCAAATTCAAATCGGAGCAAGCCTCGTCGATCAGATCGATGGCCTTGTCAGGCAGGAAACGATCGGTAATATAGCGCTCACTCAAAGCGACAGCCTGACGCAAAACGCCCTCGGAGATGCCCACGCCGTGGTAGGCCTCGTAATAATGGGCAATACCCTTCAGAATTTTCAGGGTATCCTCCACATTCGGCTCGTTCACCGTCACCGGCTGGAAACGGCGCTCCAAAGCGGTGTCCTTTTCAATATGCTTGCGGTATTCATTAAAGGTGGTTGCGCCGATTACCTGAATTTCACCACGGGAAAGCGCCGGTTTCAGAATATTGGCGGCATTCATGCTGCCCTCGGCATCGCCGGCACCCACGATATTGTGTACCTCGTCGATGACGAGAATGACATTGCCCAGCTTGCGGATCTCCTCGATCAGGCCCTTCATGCGGCTTTCAAACTGACCTCTGAACTGCGTACCTGCCACCAAAGAGGTCAGGTCCAGCAGATAGACCACCTTATCACGCAGCTTGAAGGGTACATCACCGGCTGCGATGCGCTGCGCCAGACCCTCTGCAATGGCAGTTTTACCCACGCCCGGCTCACCGATCAGGCACGGATTGTTCTTCTGTCGGCGGTTCAGGATCTGCACCACACGCTCGATCTCCACCTCACGGCCGATCACGGCATCCAATTTACCCTCGGTTGCACGGCGGCTGAGGTTGATGCAGTAATTGTCCAGATATTTATACTTGCTGCCCTTTTTGCCGCCACGGGCAGGTTTCTCTTTGTTCTCAGCACCACCCTCTTGGGGTGCAGCAGGATTACCGCTGCCGAACAGACGGTTCAAAAACGGGAAGGTAGCGGTCTTGCCGGCCTCCTCATCGTCATCGGGCATCTCCTCAGGAAAATCATCCAGTTCCTCAGCACCGCCGAAAGCCTGCATCATCTCGGAGTTGATATTTTCCAAGTCCTCCGGCGTAATGCCCATGCGCTTCATCATATCCTCCACCTGCGGCAAGCCCAGCTGAGCGGCGCATTGCAGGCAAAGTCCTTCATTGACCGGCTCGTTCTTCTCGTTCATGCGAGAAATGAACACCACGGCCACATTCTTCTTACATTTCGAGCAAATCGTTGGTTTCATAAGTTCCTCCTGTTCCTTCAGGGTAGTTGCGTGATCGTAATCTTACATAGTGGTCACCCATGTCAGCGGACCGCCTTTTACCAGCAGCGCCAATAAGGTCGACCCATCCATCATTTCCGGCGTGATGATTTGGAATCGCTGCAGCGCCCATATCGCCACATACACCACTAAAATTCCCTTGATCAGTCCCAAAATGCCGCCGCCCAACACATTCAATGCACGCAGTCCCGGCAGTCGGGTTGCCAGTTTCAGCGGCTTGGAAAACAGCCACAGTGTCAGCGCCAGCAGAATAAATGATATCACATAGACGATAGCGTAAGCGATGGAGCCAACCACGCTGTCCACCACAGCGGCGATCATAGCCTCGCCGGTAGTCGTAACGCTGTCCACCACCTGCTGCGTCATTGTCAGCAATGACTGGCCGCAAAAGCCGTATACACTCAATAAGCCGCCTGCGTCAGCCGAAGTGGTGGTGTATGCTTTTGCCGTCAGATTTTCTGTCAGCACCGGCTGAAGCCACTGTGCCACAACGGGTGAGAGCTGCTTTGCGATCCACGAAGCACCCCAGAATGCCGCCAGCACAATGATGATGCCCGCCAGAGAATCCAAAAAGCCTTTTTTTGCACTGAAAATCACAATCAGCAGCAGCACAGCGATAATGATGATATCTAAAATCAAACCTGTCATCATGGTTCCTTTCTTATCTTAGGGTAAATACAAGCTTGCCTGGCCGGTACCGGCAATCACCGCCGAGCCGTCCTCACGCATCAGCACTTGCTTTGCCGAATTGACTTCCTCCAAAGCGGCGCAGGCGGACATTCTTCTGTCGTAAATATCCAGCCGTTCACTTTGCAGCACCGTAATGTAACGATCCGCAGCGCACAAGTCGATGATTTCGCCCTCCACCTTGGTTGCGGCGATTTCCTCGCCCTTCGTGTTCACGCTGACCAGCTTGCTCTGTCCGCCGGATTTATAGTTACCCAGCAAAACCGCAGCATAGCCTTTACCGGTCAGGCTGCAACGCCGCAGATAGCCATCACCGTAGTCATAAAATCCACTTTGTGTTCCGTTGCTCTTAATAAAATACAGGCCGTCCTCGCAGACAGCGCAAAATGTTGTTCCAACGGTGTCCAATTTGTATACCACGCCATCGCCCAGCTTGCATGTGGCAAAGGGCTCCGTGGCGTTGGTGTGATACATCACCACATTGCTCAAAAAGCTGCCGCCCTCCTGACTCATCGTCACCGCAGCCATGGTATTGCCGTCATCGGAAGTGGCCGCCGTCATCAGGAAGCGATCTGCCGAATTAAAGGCAAAGCACAGCTCACCTTTTGCATCGTAAATCTCCACGGCGGATTTATAGCCGCTCTTATTATATGTCACGGTGATGCAGTTCTTGCCATTGATCGTTGCGTCCAAAATCTCGCCGTCCAGTGTCAGTTGGCGCACCAAATCAGATTTGTCAAAAACATACAGTTCTCCGCCTCCAATATGAAAGACCACGGCCTGCTCCTCGTTTTGAGCAATATCCACACCGTCGAACTTCACATTGGTATTGTATCGCAGATCGCCGTTCTCGCCCAGTAGTAAAATCTGGTTTTTGGATGCCACCACCAAGCTGCCGTCGATGGACGCAAATATATTGTTTTTGTCGCTGGCATAGCTGTAAAGCTGAGCGCAGCCGCTCTCATCTTTGTTGGCACGGGCATAGATAACACTGCGGCGCAAGCCGTCAAAGCTGCCGTTGTCCCATAAAACGGCCAACGCCACCACCGCCAGCACAATGATAGTCAAAATGATAAAGCGTTTCCGTCTTTTTTTCTTGTTCTTTTTTGCGACACGCTTCGGTGCCTCTTCCTGGGGATTACCCAGTTCAAATTCCCATTTTTCCATTGAGTCGTTCATCCTCATACCATATGTTGGTCATATACAGTCCACCCGGCGGTGCCGTCGGGCCCGCTAATGTCCGGTTACCTGACTCCAAAATCACCGGAATATCCTCCGGCTTCAGTTTTCCCTCCGCTGCGTACAGCACCGTGCCGGTGATGGCACGCACCATATTATATAGAAATCCGTTGGCGCATACCTTCAGCTCCAGCAGATCCCCGTTCCTCGTGACACGGCAATAGTAGATGGTGCGCACCGTGCTTTTCACATTGGTGCCTACGCTGCGCACTGCCGCAAAATCGTGGGTCCCCTCAAAGGCCCGTGCCGCACGATCCATCACTTCCTCATCCAGATGCTTGGGATAGAAGTAAGCCCGGTTAACATAAAAAGGATTTTTAATGCGGGAGTTATAGATACGATAGGTGTATTCCTTGCGAATACACGAACCGATGGCGTTGAAATCCTCCGCCACCTCGTAAGCTTCCATCACCACGATGTCCTCGGGGATGTGGGTATTCACAGCAAAGGGCAGCCGATCCACGGGGATACGTGACGAGGTGTGAAAATTCGCCACATAATGCTCGGCATGAACGCCCGCATCGGTACGGCCGCAGCCATAGACCTTGATGGGCTCACCGCAGACCATGGATAGACCTCTTTCCAGCGTCTCCGCCACGGTGACCTCTGTTTTCTGCACCTGCCAGCCGTGATAAGCCGAGCCGTTATACATTAAAATTAGTGCAATGTTGCGCATTGCTCCGTTCCTTTCCCTCATCACAGGCCCAGTTGGCCCAATACGATCACGCCGATGGTCAGCACCGCAAATCCGCCCATCACATACCAATCCATAGCACGGTAGCGCAACACATACAGTGCCGTGCGCCCGTCGCCGCCGTGATAGCAGCGGCATTCCATGGCGGTTGCCAGCTCGTCGGCACGGCGGAACGCGCTGACAAACAGCGGTACCAAAATTGGCACCAAAGCCTTGGCCTTTTGGAAGATGTTGCCCGACTCGAAATCAGCGCCTCGTGCTTTCTGCGCCGACATAATCTTGTCGGTCTCCTCGATCAACGTGGGGATAAAGCGCAGTGCAATGGACATCATCATGGATAGGTCATGTACCGGCACATGGATCTTCTTCAGCGGACTCATCAGCCGTTCCAATCCGTCCGTCAGGGAGATGGGGCTGGTGGTGTAGGTCAGCAAAAAGGTGCCCATGATCAGCATCACGATGCGCAGCACCATATAGACGGCGGCACGAATACCCTCAAAGGTAATGTGACGCAGCAGCCACACATCACAGATGGCAGTACCGGTGGCAAAAAACAAATTCATAATGGCGGTAAACGCCACAATGATGTAGATAGGCTTCATGCCACGGGTCAGCGCACTGAGCTTCACCTTGGAGGTGGCGATGCACAGCGCCAGCGTGGCGATCATCATTGCGTAGGTCAGCACGCTCTTGGCGCAAAACAGTGCCACGATATACAGCACCACGCAGATCAGCTTCGTGCGAGGATCTAAGCGATGCACAATGCTGTTACCGGGGAAAAACTGGCCCAGTGTAATATCCTTCAGCATGCGCTCTCGCCCCCTCTCAGCTTGGCAAGAGCCATCCGCAGATCTGCCACGGTGTAGATGGCCGGCGAAATGTCCAGTCCGCGCTTGTGCAGCGCCACAGCCACCTTCGTCACCTGCGGCACATCCAGCCCCACACGCTCCAGTTCCTCGGTGCGGGCGAATATTTCACCCGGCGTACCACTCATGAAATCGTGAGCGCCCTTGAGCACCACGATGCGGTCCACATTGCGTGCCACCTCTTCCATGCTGTGACTCACCAGAATAACGGTGGTGCCCCGGCTTTTCTGATAGGCGCGGATCTGCGATAGTATATTGTCACGGCCACGGGGATCCAAACCCGCTGTCGGCTCGTCCAAAATCAAAATTTTCGGTTCCATGGCGATCACGCCGGCAATGGCCACACGGCGCTTCTGACCGCCGGACAGTTCAAAGGGCGATTGCTGCAATTGTGCCTCCGTCAGGCCCACGAAAGCGGCGGCCTCACGCACACGCCGATCGATTTCCTCCTTGGAAAGTCCCATATTCGTCGGGCCAAAGGCAATATCCTTGTAAACGGTTTCCTCAAATAGCTGATATTCCGGATACTGGAACACCAAACCCACTTCAAAGCGCACCTTGCGGATCTCCTTGGGGTTTTCCCAGATGTCCTTTCCGTCCAGATAGATATGTCCGGCGGTGGGCTTGAGCAGTCCGTTCAGGTGTTGGATCAGGGTGGACTTACCGGATCCGGTATGTCCGATGATCCCCAAAAATTCGCCGGGATAGGCGACTAAGTTCAGGTTTTCTACTGCGTTGCGCTCAAAGGGTGTACCGGCGCTGTAAGTATGTGTCAGATTTTCGACACGCAAAATCGGTTCCAATGTCGTTTCCATTCCTTTCGGTAACGTTACGGTCTTACTGTAAGTGCCGGCAAATCTCGTCAGCACATTCTTCCACGGTGATGGCGCTCAGATCCACGTCCATCCCATCTTCCTTCAGCTGTGCCAGCAGCTCCACGGTGTCGGGTGCTGCCAGTCCCATCTCATGCAATTCCTGCACACGGGAGAATATCTCACGGGGTGTGCCGTCCATGACCACCTCGCCGTCATTCATCACGATCACACGGTCGGCGTCCTCCGCCTCCGCCATGTGGTGGGTAATGAGCACCATGGTGATCCCACGCTCACGGTTCAGCTTGTGAGCCGTTTCGATCACCTCACGCCGACCCACGGGATCCAGCATGGCAGTAGCCTCGTCCAGCACGATGCACTCCGGTTCCATGGCGATGACACCGGCAATGGCAACTCGCTGCTTTTGTCCGCCGGATAGCAAGTGGGGTGCGTGGCGTGCGAACTGGCTCATGCCTACTGCCGCCAAAGCACTGTCCACACGCTTGCGTATCTCTTTGCTTGGCACGCCTAAGTTTTCCGGTGCAAAGGCCACATCCTCTTCCACCACATTGGCCACGATCTGGTTATCGGGATTTTGGAACACCATGCCCACCTTCTGGCGTATGGCAAGGAGCTTGTCCTCATCCTTTGTGTCCATACCGGCCACATAGATACTGCCGTCCTCAGGGAGGAGTATCGCATTCATATGCTTTGCCAAGGTGGATTTGCCGGAGCCGTTGTGCCCCAGCACCACCACAAAACTGCCTTTCTCGATCTCCAGCGAAACGCCTCGCAGTGCGCTTCGCTTTTGACCCTCCTCCGCCGGATAGGCAAAGGTCAATTTTTCAGTTCGGATCATTTCCATCACGATTTCTCTTTTCTTGTCAAAAAAACTATATCCCACGACACCATAACTGCGGCTTGCCCAGCAAGAGCCACAGCCACCAGCCTGCCATACCGCCCAGTGCGTTGAGCATCAGGTCATCCACATCAAAGGCACGGCCGATGAAAAACTGCCAGCTTTCGATGAGGCATGTCACGCTCAGGGCGATCACCGCGGTTTTGTACCAGCGCATCTTCCGCCACAGGACCGCCGGGCAGAAGCCAAAGGGCAAAAAAGCCAATATATTGCCCCAAAAGATCAAATGACTGTATCGCAGAGATTTCAAAACGGTGAAATTCACCGTTCCCTCTTGGAAAAAAGCGCCGACATAACCATAGCACAAAACCCTCAACCAGTGGAAGTCACGAGGCAGCAGCAATAAGCACGCCATGCCGCCGCAATACATCCAGAACAGCATCATCAGCACCTCACGGCTGCCGCTGCTGCGCAGCCCTCTGCCGGCAATCCGCCGCTCACGCAGGCGAAAGGTCAGTGCGTATAACACCGCCGCCAGCAGAATACCCGGAGTCGCTAAAATGGCACTGTCCCAAATGAGCCATAGATTTGCCATGCTTACTCCGCCATCCACCGGCCGGTAGCACCGCAGGGCAATGCCATGCCGGACTCGGTGCAGGGCAAGCCCAGCTCATCCCATGTCACCTTGCCGCCGAACTTTTTGCCCACCAGCTGCTGCAAAATGTAGCCCAGCACACTGGGTGCAAGACCGGTGGTATAGCTGTTCAAAATCACAAACAGCGGCTTGTCGCTCAGCACTTGGGAGCAAAGACGCACAAAGGGATAGAGATTGTTTTCCAGTTTCCATACCTCGCCGCCGGGTCCACGCCCGTAGGACGGCGGGTCCATGATGATTGCGTCATAGGTCTTGCCACGGCGGATCTCACGCTCCACGAACTTGGCACAGTCATCCACGATCCAGCGGATGGGTGCCTCAGCCAATCCGGAGGAACGGGCATTGTCCTTTGCCCATGCCACCATACCCTTTGCGGCATCCACATGGCATACGCTGGCGCCTGCCTTGGCGCAAGCCACCGTAGCGCCGCCGGTGTAGGCAAACAGATTCAGCACACGGATGGGCCGTCCGGCATTGCGGATCTTCTCCATGGCGAAATCCCAGTTCACCGCCTGCTCAGGGAACAGACCCGTGTGCTTGAAGTTCATGGGCTTGACCTGAAAGGTCAGATCCTTATAGTGAACGGGCCACTGTTGGGGCAGCTTGTTCTTGTCCCAGTGACCGCCGCCGGATGAGGAACGGCTGTACCGTGCGTTGGCGGTTTTCCAGCCACGGTTTCTATGATCCGTTTCCCAAATAGCCTGTGGGTCCGGACGCACCAATATTTGTCTGTCCCAGCGCTCCAGCTTCTCACCGCCGCCGCAATCCAGCAGTTCATAGTCCTGCCAGTCGTTTGCAATCCACATAAAGGGTCTACCTCCGCATATTAAATCATCTTATTATATAACAAACCCCTTGTTCCGTCAACTCCGATGGCTGTCACTTTTTTCGCCCGTTCGTTGCAATTTTCGCCGCTGCGTGCTAAAATGAAAAAAAGTTATGCTCAGGAGGTGGAGCCACCGTGACAATGCCCCCTATCCCCCAATTGAACGATAAGACCTCATGCACCGGCTGCGGTGCATGCTATAACGGCTGTCCCAAACAGGCCATCCACATGCTGCCCGACCGTGAGGGTTTTCTCTACCCCACCGTGACGGATGCGTGCGTGCAGTGCGGTCATTGCGCCCATGTCTGCCCCATCGGCAAGCATCGTGAAACCCGTCCTGAGCCAACGGTGTTTGCCGTCTGGAATTTGGAGGATGCCGTGCGTGAAAATGCCATGGGCGGCGGCGTGATTCCGCTTCTTGCCCGCTACACACTGGATGCCGGCGGTGCAATATTTGCCGCCGCAATGGATGCCTCCCTGCAGATCAGCCACACCATGTTTGAAGATAGCGAGGTGCTATCCCATCTGCAAGATTTCAAACCCGTTCAAAGCCGCATGGGCGACACCTATCGCCGTGTGCAGCAGCTGTTGCAGCGCAACCGCAATGTGCTGTTTATCGGCACGCCTTGTCAGGTGGACGGGCTCTACCGCTACTTGGGCGACCGACCGGAGCATCTTCTGACCGTGGATATACTGTGCAGCGGCGTCAGCTCTCCCGGCGTGTGGGAGCACTTGGTGCAATCCATCGCCTATATCAAGAAAAAGTCCGTGCAGGATGTGCAGTTCTATCGCAAGGCCGGTGGCGAGCAGTATTTCCGTGTCCGTTTTGAAGACGACAGTATTTTTGATGTACCGTTCCATAAATCGGAGTTGGGCCGTGGCATTCTGCGTGGCCTGATGCTGCGTCCGTCATGCCATACCTGCCCTTATACCAACACCAACCGTGTGGGCGATCTGTCCTTGGGCGGCTATGAGAACCTGCCCCGTACGTCCTGCCCCGATGGCCAAGATACCGATGTGTCCATGCTTATGGTCAATTCTATTCACGGTGCCCACATGTTCGATCTGCTGCCGCTGCATAAGGAGCGCCGCCCTCTGACCGAGGCCACCGCTTGCAATACGGCGCTGCGGGAGCCGCCCTCCCAATCGGCGGATCGTGCCGCATTCTTTGATGCCTATGCTCGCCAGCCGTTCCAGCAGGTGCGCAATCGTTTCCTGTCCCATTTCACGCACCAGTCATCATCGCTGCGCAAACTGCTGCACAGGAAAAAGGAGAAGAACTCATGAAAAAAACACTGATGCACACCTGCTGCGCTCCGTGCAGCGTGTCTTGTATCGAGTTGCTGCGCTCTCAGGATATCGAGCCGGTGTCCTATTGGTTCAACCCCAACATTCACCCCTATATGGAGTATAAGGCTCGCCGTGATACCCTCATGGCCTACGCTCCCACCATCAACATGGAGCTCATCGTGCAGGAGGATTACGGTCTGCGTGATTTCTGCCGTGCCGTGGCATCGGATATCGACCACCGCTGTTCCCATTGTTACGAGGTGCGTTTGGAGCAAACGGCCCGTTTTGCCGCAGAAAACGGTTTTGACTCGTTCACCACTACATTGCTGGTCAGCCCCTATCAGGACCACGAACTGTTGGCGGAAACTGCCGACCGCATGGGCCACAAATATGGCGTTACTTTTTTGTACCGTGACTTCCGTCCGGGCTTCCGTGACGGTCAGGCCAAGGCACGTGAGCTGGGATTTTATATGCAGAAGTACTGCGGCTGCGTTTTCTCCGAGGAGGAACGCTATCAGAACAAAATTATCAAGGATATGAAGCAGCCCTTGAAAATCATCAAATAAGCAAAAAAGGAAAGCCGTCCCTTGTGGACGGTTTTCCTTTTTTGGCGATTACTTCCCTATATTGGGGGAAAGTGATTTTTTGTTACGCAAAGCGCAAGGCGGGACTATGAATTGAGTCCCAAGTATGATATAATCTCTATGAATTTACATGCCATTAACAATCCTTGACGGAAAGAACAGTAATCGGGTGATAACAATGAACGAGAAACAAAATTTCAAGAAAAGGGTATTTACTGTCATTCAGATCGGCGATAAGAGTGATATTGTAAGCCGAATCTTTGATGTATTCATCACCGTGGTGATTTTGACGAACATTGTGGTGCTGTTTTTGAGAACATTCCCTGAGCTTGACCGATTTTACTCGCTATTCCAGGCAATTGAATATATCACCGTAGGCATCTTTATCATCGAATATATTCTTCGATTATGGACGGCAGAGTTTTTGTTTGCGCATCAAGGGAAGGCGAAGGCGGCGCTTAGCTTTGTTGTAACGCCGGACGGCATCATCGAGCTTTTGACGATTCTTCCGTTCTTCTTCCTGTCGGGCTTCGTGGTATTCCGTATGCTGAGAGTTGTTCGTATCTTCCAGCTGTTTCGGATTAATGCCAGCTTTGACTCGTTTAACGCAATCACCTCTGTTCTGTATAAAAAGCGCAACCAGATCTTATCCTCACTCTTTATCATACTGATCCTGATGCTGGCCTCGTCGCTCTTCATGTATAGCTTTGAGCATGACGCACAGCCGGAAAACTTTCGGAACGCATTTTCCGGAATATGGTGGGCGGTCTCTACTATGCTGACCATCGGCTACGGCGATATCTACCCCATCACCGTAATGGGCAAGGTATGCGCGATCGTCATTTCTATTCTGGGCGTTGGAGTCGTGGCGATCCCTACCGGCATTATTTCGGCCGGCTTCGTTGAGCAGTATGCCAGACTTCAGCACACGCAGGAGGTCTTTGAACCGGCGAAAGCCGATGTACTGAAAGCAGAAAGCGGTGCAGATGTTACTGTGCTGGGTTTTGATCAGGCGGCAGATGACGATGAATTCATGTTTGTTCGCATCAGTCTTGACAGCAATTGGATTGCAAAGACGGTCAGCCAGGTGGAAAAAGAGAATGAGCTTATCATCCTGATGATCAACCGTAAGGGCGAAAGCTTCCGTCCGGATAACGAAACTCATATCGCACTTGATGACAAACTGACACTCTGCAGCCGTCGCAGCATTTGAAAGAAGCGCAGAGGGGATGCGGAATAATCAGTGTCGACAGCATTACTTTTCTGCTGTATAGCAAAAAAGCTTGGAACCACTTGGTTCCAAGCTTTTCTTTTTGGCGGAGAGTGTGGGATTCGAACCCACGTGCGGTGTTACCCGCCTACCGGATTTCGAGCCAATGAATATTTTCGGATTCTAACAGAATTTAACGGAAGATAGCAGAACCTATCACACCGCCGAAAATGACTGCTATAAAAGGGATTGCAACACTTCCCCACTCGAAAAGCGTTGCAATTCCTATGTCTCAAAGTGATACCACCGTGTCAGAAATTCTAATGCATTTCTAATGCTTCATATAAGAAAACGCATAGAATCAGGCCATTTTTGCGTCACTTTTCCGCCCCTTTGGCAGTGCAAAAATTGTCCCCGGTTGAGCCGAACAAGTCTCCGGGTCATACGCGGTTTTACGTGCATTTAGTGAACAACCCTCTAAATCGCAAGCAGAAAAAACAACTTTTAATTATGCTGCCACTGACCGGCTGGGATATACCAGTCGCATACTGGGCGGGCCCTGGTCAGTGGCAGCATTTTCAAAACTGTGTCCTTTCTTAGTGGCTATCCGCTTATTTCTTAACCATTTTAATGACTTCTACAGCTGCATCTGCTGCTTTTTTAACATCTTTTGCCAATTTATCTGAATTCTTTACTAATTGAGGAACAGCAACCACAGCACTCCCTACAACAGCTGCAACTTTACCACCAGTTTTTTTTACGGCATCCCATTTTTCAGCACGACGCTGAGCCCTCTTTGCTGCGCAACTTATGCAATACTTCTTCTTTCCGTCTTCCATTGGTTTCCAACATTCAGCACAGACAAAGGAAATACGTTCACCACACTTTGTACAAAATTCGTCACTATCTTTATAATGGTTTTCCTTATATGCCTCGCACATTTGATTGGTACAGCCTTTAAATGCTTTCATTCGTTCCATCTCCCTTGTTTTCAATGTAAAGAACTGTTACTGGATTCTGCAATTGCTTAACCACATTGCTTACCTCAAGTCGCAATTCAGCTCGATTTTTCCAAGTGTCATCTATTTTCCTCTTCTCGCTTGCGTCACACTGCGAAAGCATTTTTGCATTTTTCGCAATAGTCCCCTCTATAAAGCGTTCATACTCCTGCAATACCGCTGCTGCAGCTTTAATCTCACCTTGCAAACAATAAATCGCCGCTTTCATAATGGTAGCCTGATGAATTGCCATGAATGCTCGGTTAATGCTCTCAATCTTTTCGTTGATTAAATTGTACTTATATTTTTCCTTATCATATTCCTCATTTGCCAAATACAAGATGTCAGTTTGAAGAGTTAGTGTAAGCTGGAATACTGCGTCTGATAAGGCCTTCAATGATTGCGCGATTAGTGGCTTGCGGAATGACTCATCTGTAACATTGTACGCCTCTATAAAAAGTGCAACACCACTATAGTATAGTCCCAACCTATCATTTTGTTGCCCAGTCAGGACTTCCTTCACATTGGCATCAATTGCCTTAATCTGGTCAGAAATTTTCTCTATTGCTTGTTGGATAGCCTGAAGTTGCAGAGCATTTTGGACTTCTAAAGAACTCGGTCCATCAATATATGTTTCTTCCTTTATTGGAAGCTTACTGCCGTACCGACCGTTTTCTTTAAGTTGAGCAACCATGTGCCCTTTTTCTTGGGCAAGCTTAATGGCTCCGTCTCTGTATTCCTGTAGCATGTCCTCCGATGTATCAACTGCTAAGCGAAGCTTCTCCTCTCCAGTTTTAGGAATTAGAACTTTGCTACCAGATTGCTTTACAACATCTCGATAAATTCTTTCTGTCGTTAATGCCGCTTCCTCAACTCGAAATGTAAACGCCTCTTTCAACAATTTAGCTGGGAGTGACTCATCATACGGGGATAGTTCCAACGAATCTAAAATATCGAATCTCTCCATAATCTTTCACCTCTTTAAGCCACCACACATAGGGAAAAAGTAACTTTTTTAACATGCAAATATAGTATCATATAGGGTGCTTAAATTCAAATTGTTTTTTGGATTCTTCATCTGGACTTCTCCCCTTCATTGTGGTATTTGTTGTTGCTACAAAGGAGGTGCGAATATGGCACAGATTAGTTTAGAAGAAATCTATCGCGGAGAAAACGCAGGCAAGAAGTACAGCATTATGGGTGCTGTCTTTACGGACATGTACACAAACGGTGTTCCAGCAGAGTATGACGAGAACACTTGGCGCGAGATGCTGCTCGTAAAGCACACGCTGATGGCAGCGGAACAAATGAGAAAAGAGGGCGACTTTGTATCGGGCATCACCGACGCAGAGCCGTCCTCTTCTGCCGAGGTGGTCAATGCGGATACTTGAGGAATTCTACTACGGCAACATCGATCCCCACGAGCGGCACTTCAAAAAGGATGATGCATTCCTCGAACTGCTTAGGCTCGCCTCGAAAAATGAACAAGCCCTGACCGCTACGCTGACAGAACAGCAGAAAGAAACATTTGAAAAGTACATGATGGTCCATGCCGAGATGTGCGACTTTGCCGAACGAGAATCCTTCATCCGTGGCTTCAAATTAGGGCTGCGCTTCATGACCGAAGCATATCACACATCGCTGGATCAGCGTGGTGAATGACCTGCAAAAACAACTTCCCCTACATTTTTGGGGGAAGTTGTTTCGTGCTTGATACAGCGCAAAACCAGACTATGATTTCGATTTCAACTATGATATAATAAAAAGTAACCAAGAATTTATATCCTACGCGAAAACAGCATACAGCAATTCCGCGAGGTCTATATGGACGAGGTTTGAAATGTCATCAAGTAAAGCGTATTTAGATTTCATACTGGATCAGCTGTCAGAGCTGGAAGAAATATCCTATCGTGCAATGATGGGTGAGTTTATTCTCTATTACCGTGGCAGAATTGTCGGTGGTATTTACGATGACAGATTTCTTGTCAAGCCCGTGCAGTCGGCAATCAGATTGATGCCGGACGCAGAATGGGAAGTGCCCTATGAGGGTGCAAAGGAAATGCTGTTCGTGGACGAGGTGGATGATCGAGCATTTTTACAAGATCTGTTCCGCGCCATGTACGACGAGTTGCCCGCCCCGAAAAGAAAAAACTAATATGAGCGAGGTTGAAAGTATGTTCAGAGAAATCAGAAAAAAGAAGAATGAAATCAGCATAGACGCAGCCAAAGCCCTTTTGCATAGTGCAAGGCGCGGTGTTCTAGCCGTGAACGGCGATAACGGATATCCCTATGCCATTCCCGTCAACTATCTGTACGACGAGGCGCAGCAGAAGATCTTCTTTCACGGTGCCAAGGTCGGTCACAAGGTAGATGCCTTAAAAGCAGATGACAGAGTCTGCTTCACCGTGTTCGGCAACGAAACCATCAAGGAGTTAGAATGGGCTCCCTATCTGCAAAGCGTAGTCGTTTTCGGCAGATGCCATATCATCGAAACGCAGGAGGAGCGCATCCGTCTTATTAAACCCTTGGCCATGAAGTATTACCCGAATGAGGAAATGGTGGACGAGGAAATCATGGCGGACGGCAAGGCTGTTCAGATGTTCGAAATCGAGATAGAGCACCTTAGCGGCAAGGAAGTGCAGGAGCGATAAACAAGCAGCTCGTTCCAGCCTACGGATTTAAATGTGATTATTGGAGAGAAACATGAAAGCAAAAGACCTCATCAAAAATTATTCCATGGAACAGCATATAGAAAACGGTGTATTTATTGAGCAGCATTATACCTCAGACACGCCGGGCCGAGCCGAATCCGGCAGTATATATTACTACGTTGCTCCCGGCGAAACTACCGAGTTCCATCGTATCGATTGCGATGAGTACTGGTGCTACAATGCAGGCTCCACTATTGAAATCTGGTCATTTGACATAGACGGTACGCTTCACAAACATTTTCTCGGGACAGACAAAAACGCCACACCGTTTGTGTTCTTCAGGCGCGGAGAAATATTTGCTTCTCGCCTTTCTGCGGAATGCGACGACGGGACCTTTATCACATGCATTACTGTGCCCCGTTTTACCTATGATGGATTTGAGGCATTCGAAAAAGAACAGATGATCAAGATGTATCCTGAGAGCGCAAATTTTTGGAACGATTAGTTCACTTATTATCTTTATCAGCCAGAGGCAAAGAGGAAAAGCGCTTATAAGATAGCAAAATCACAAACCACCGCATACATAACGATCACTTCCCCTACATTTTTGGGGGAAGTGATTTTTCTATTTGGGCACTTGTTTTTTATAAGCAAGTGCCTTTTTGTTTGCAAATCTCTGTGACTGGATTAAGTCCGCACCAGAAAAAACTGAAAAAATTTAAAAAAATAAAAATAATTCCGCTCAAAACGTAAAGTGATTCCCCAATAAGTAAGTAGAGGGATATTTTTTTCGGGACAAAACGAAAAAAAGTGTGGAATACAGTAATGAGAGGGTAATTTCAGGCCCACTCGTGCACCTTGAAAACTGAACACCACCTACGATTTCACGAAAACGTAGATCAAAAAATTGAAAATATTTTTTGAGTTTTGGTTGTGAAATCGAAAAAAAGTGTGGAATACAGGGTGAGGAGCATTTTTTTCGCTTGTAAATCCGCTCAAACGAAAAAAAAGTACCCAATATAGAGTGAGGGGATAAATTCAGTTCTCTCTCGTGCACCTTGAAAACTGAATAGCCTGCCGACAGGATATGCGACGGCTGACTTTGCGATGACAGCGATTCTACAGAATCGTGCCATAGGAGAAAGGCGCAGATGATGCGCCCTCTGGCGAGGACATGGCAAGCGAAGCACAAAAGCCGAAAGCAATACGCGCTCATGGTGAGCGTAGGAACGATGTCGGGTACACAGGCCAACGGCGGAGGCGAGGAAGTCTTATGAACTTTCTCTCATGAGGCAAATCGCAATCCGCATACGAAATACATTCTTGTGAAAGGAGTGGTGTCCATGATTGTATCAGAGCAATCAGAAATACAAATTACAAACAGAAAGGAATTAATTAGTGAAAACCGAAAAAATCAACACAGTCAGCGGCAAGGAACTTCTGGAAATGGACTTGCCGCCTATCCATTTTATCGTAAAAGATTTTTTGGCCCAGGGATTGAACATCATCTCCGGCAAGCCGAAGATTGGTAAATCGTGGTTGCTTCTGCTCCTCTGTCTGAAGGTCGCCGAAGGCAAACCGTTCTTGCATTACGAAACAGAACGAGGTACCGTGCTGTACTTGTGTCTGGAAGATAGCTACAACCGTATCCAGGATCGATTGCTTTCTCTCACAGAGGATGCTCCCGAAAATCTTCACTTTGCCATCATGGCAAATTCTCTGTCTACTGGTCTGGCCGAACAGATTGAAATGTTCATCGATGACCACCCCGACACAAAACTTATTGTCATTGATACCTTGCAGAAAATTCGCGAGGCGTCCAATGACTGCAGCTATGCCAGCGACTACAAAGATGTAGGTCAGCTGAAAAGCATTGGCGACCAGCACAACATTTCCATAGTCTGTGTCCATCACACCAGAAAGATGTCTGCAGATGATCCGCACCAGATGGTCAGCGGTACCACTGGGCTGGTTGGTGCAGCCGATTGCAGTTACGTCTTGGATCGCAATGATATCCAAAGCTCCGATGCAAAGTTCTACATCCGAGGTCGCGATATTGAAGAACGCGTTCTCAATCTTCATTTCAATGACGAAACCTGCGAATGGGAATATGTCAGCGGCGACACACCCGTCGCCGACTGCATGAAAACAGATTCCGTGATTAACACTATTATCCAATACCTGTACAAAGATACTTACTTCTGTGGCACCGTTACAGAGCTCATCGAGCTTTTAGCTCTGCCGGTCAAAAGCAATGTTCTGAGCAAAAAGCTAAACCGCTATCAACCCGAGCTAAAAAAACTCGGCATTGTTTTTCATAAGAAGCGCACAGGTGAGCGCAGGACAATCGTTCTCACCTATATTCCATCCATGACGGTATGACGCTTATGACGATGGTCGATCCGTTATCCGAAAATGCCCGCAAACCATTGCAAATACGCATTTTTCTTTTCTGCTGTGATCGTCACAGATATGTTAGCGTCATGACCGTCATTATCGTCACAGCATGCATAATCCCCCCGCTGTTGCCCCACAAACGCCCCGTGTGCGACTTTTATCGCAAGGTGGGGCATCCATGCTGTGGAACACTATTGTCCCCTTTTCTGCCCGTTATTCCGAAGGAATATTTCTGCTGTATTTTACTCTCTTTCAAGAGAGTGCAAGCATCGCATTTGACTGGTCATGGCTCTGCCCTGCCCCGTCTTTTGCTTACTTTGCGGGCAGAAGCCCTGCACCCACTTCTACGAAAGGAGCATCTTATGAAAGATAAAAAAATGAGCATACGCATCAGCGAGGAGCACCTCACCGCCATACACCACAAAGCAGCGCAGGCGCGGTTGTCCTTTACGGACTATGTTACCAAAGCCTGCCTGGGCAGACAGATCATCGTCATCGATGGCCTCGATGAAATCCTCCACCAGCAAAAAGCCATCGGTCGAAATCTCAATCAGCTGACTATGCTTTGCAATATGGGCAGAGTGAATGTCGTAAGTCTCGAAGAAACGCGAGATCAGTACGCCAAGATGAGCGCAGCCCTGACGGAACTGCTGGAACGAAAGCGGTGGTCAGATGGCAACGGTTAATTTATTAAAAAGCAGTCGCTCGCAGACACGGGCAGGACTGGCATTCATTCTCTCCTACTGCAAACGCGACAGCAAAACATTACACGACGGCAGGAAACTGGTATCGGGTGTTAACTGTGTACCCGAGTCAGCCTTTCAGGAATTCATGAATACGAAAATGCAATACGGAAAGACAGATAAGCGGATGTTCTATCACTTCACACAGTCCTTCCACCCCGATGAAAAGCTGACACCCGAAACCGCACATGAAATCGCTTTGCGATTTGCCCAGCAGATGTTTCCCGGCTATGAAGTGCTCGTCGCCACTCACACCGACAGAGATCATATCCATTCACACTTCGTTGTGAACAGCGTGAGTTTTGAAAACGGATATAAATATCATTCGGACAGCGACAACATCCAGCGTCTGCGTCAGGCATCGGACAAGCTGTGTCTGGAATACGGTCTGTCTGTTATCGCACCGAAATCAAAAGCTGACAAAGACAAACAGATGTCGTCCCGAGAATACCGTAGTGCCGAGCGCGGTGAGAGTTGGAAGCTGCGTCTGGCCATTGCCATCGACGATGCCATGGCCATTGCGTATAGCCGCGAGCATTTCATTGAACTGATGGCAACGGAGGGCTACGCCGTCCATTGGACAGCAGAACGAAAATACATCACCTACACTACTCCCGATGGGCAGAAGTGCAGGTGCAACAAGCTACACGAAGAAAAATACTTGAAAGGAAATATGGAAATTGAATTCAGAATACGAAAAGAAATCGTTGCAGGAATTGAAAGCCAAAGCGAGAGCGGAGATCCAAACAGCCGAGCACACCGTCCCCTGCGTTACGGTGACAGAGCAGAACTGGTCGGCGATGATTGGTCTGCAGAAGACACAGTACAAAATGCTTTCCGATATCATGGAGCGTCAGATGATGCTGACGACGGAGGCCTCGCTTGGCAAAATGCTGACACAGCAGAATCAGACGCTCGCAAGATTTATTCAGGACTGCACGGGGCTGACCGAGGACTATACGGAGCAGATGACGCAGAATATGATGACATTCTCGAAACAGATGAATACGGTGATGAACGATATGTCATCACAGGCTGGGAAGATGAAAGAGCAGTTTTCGCAGGTGCTCTCTTCGGAGCAGCAGACGGTGAAGGCGTTCCGGAAACGCAGTATTCTGCTGTCGATGATTCCTACCGTGGCGCTTATCCTGTGGGAACTGATCTGGCATATCTTTTCGGTCACATGACAAATATCATCGACGAGGATGCACCGAAAAAAGACTGCACCACGATTTACTATCCGCCCGATCGAAAGCACAAGCGCGGTCAGTACATGGGCGGAATGTGACCGCATGAAATTACGCAATACCGTTATCGTTGGGGGAATACATAACCGATGGGGTATAAACGAAATCGTACCGAAACACTGACCATTCGGCTCACGCCGTTAGAAAAGCAGTTGCTGAAAAAGAAAGCAACCGCACACGGTCAATCTATAACAGATTATATTTTGCTGTCCGCGTTGGAATACCATGACGCGGATCCGTTCCTCCCCGTATTGGAAACGCTTGCGAAAACGAAGAACGAGCTGTTGTCCATGCAGGAAAACGAAACAGCCTTCAGTGTCTATGACGCTTTGAATGTGCATGAAAAAATATATGATAGCGTGACAACCGCTATCAGCAATCATCAATAATTTTTTACAACTGAATAATTAAATTAAAAATGAAGGAGGATTTTCGATGACAAAAAGAGAATTTAGCCGGCAACTAAAAGATTATCCGGCAGCGTTAACAGTCGCAGAGGTCGCGGAGATTCTCCGCGTAAGCACAAAAACTGTGTACAAAATGATCAAGACCGATACACTCCGTGCCGTAAAGGTAGGCAGAGAAAACCGCATTGCAAAATCTATTCTGATTGATTACTTACGTGCAGCCGACAAGAAAAGTTCGCACCCCAAAGTTGTTGGTTGTGACAAAAGTTCTGATTGCGTATGGACTTGTGGAAAGACTTGCGGTATTGTTCGTGTCAACCAAATCCAAGATAAGACAAGGAGTGATGCATCATGACAGTCAAACGAAATCTGAGAAGCTATCCCGACGCATTGACAGTCGCAGATGTTGCAGAGATCCTGCAAGTCAGCACCAAGACTGTATACAACAAGATCAAAGCCGGAAAAATCTTTTCCGTCCGTCTCGGCAGAGAAAATCGCATCTCGAAATCTTCTCTGATGAACTATATGCAGACAGCGGAAAAGAAGCCTCTGCGGCTTAGGAAGGAGTGATTAGCAATGGCAATTAAAAAACCTTCACTCGCCGCAAGTATCCAAGTGAAAAACGGAAGGCTCTATGCCGCTATCCAGATTAAAAAGAACGGTAAAACTCAGCCTGTGTGGCGCGCCCTCGGTCTCCCCGAAGGTGCGCCGCAATCCAAGGTGCAAAAAGTATTCCGCCAGGTCGTCAGCAATTATGAAGAAGAGTATGCAAAGAAGCTCGCTCGTGAGGGTCGTCCTCCTGCGGATATGTCTGTCTATGATTACCTGTGCACCTACCTCGAGAAAACCGAAAAAAGCATACAGAAAAACACCGTGCGGAGTTATAGTTCCATGCTGCACGGCAGAATCAAACACTTCTTCTCTGCCCGTCCTCGTCTCACTGTGGAAAACTTGAAACCACGAGATATTCAGATGTTCTACGACGAACTGGCAAGGGACGGTCTGAGCAACAATTCCATCATCCACTTCCACGCATTCATGCGTCGTGCTTTCCAATACGCGTTCAAGATAGAGATGATTGATTCCAATCCCTTCGATCGTATCGAACGTCCCAAAAAAGAAAAATTCGTGGGCGATCACTACAGTGAAGACGAACTGCGAAAGCTGCTGACTGTAACACGATCTGAAAGTATCTACCCCGCTATCATTCTGGCCGGCTGTATGGGTCTGCGTCGAAGTGAGGCACTGGGTGTCCGATGGTCTCGTATAGATTGGGATCAGAAAACTGTCTTGCTTGATACGAAGATTGTCGAATACGAACAGAATGGTAAAAAAGTCGTTGAGCCTATAGAGCAGATGAAAAATAAAAGCAGTCGTCGTACACTCCCCCTTCCGGAACCGGTATACGAAATGCTTCTGGAAGAAAAGGAAAAGCAGGATATGTATCGCAGGCTCTTCAAGAGCAGCTATAACCGCAAATATGATGACTATGTCTGCGTAGACAACTTGGGCAATCTCATGCGTCCTTCCTATGTCACACAGCGTTACGCTGACCTGTTGAAAAAATACGGCCTGCGCCATATCCGATTTCATGACCTGCGGCACACCTTCGCAAGCATTCTGCTTGGCAATGATGTTCCCCTCATCAATGTGTCAAACTTCCTTGGACACTCGGACATCTCCACCACAGCCAACATCTATGCGCACCTCGACAAGGCGAGCAAGCAAGCCAGTGCGGATGTTATCACCGACATCTTTAGCGAAAAATAAGAGGGGGCGTCCTTATGGACGCCCTCTCTTCAGGAGGGTTATATGGATAGAGATAAATATATGAGCGGTTGTGAGCTGCGCCAGTTCCTGCATATCTCCACGCGGAAGATGAAATATCTGATGGATCACAACTACATTCCGCACGAGAACACAGGGCACGCGACGCACAAATATCTGATACTGCGCGAAGATGCCATCGCATTCAAAAGCCGTATGGACAGCGAAGACAGTTTCCTCTGTGAACTCGCCGGAAAGTTTTCCAGTCGGAAGCGCCCCACAGAAAAAGTGTTGCTCCTGAATCCAACACCAAGAAACTGCAATGCATTCCGTAAGTTCCTAGTTGCTCGGTGGAAAAAATACCCAGACGCGCTCTCTGCAAAGATGGCAGCAGATTTAATTGGCATATCGCCTCCGCGCATCAACGAGTTGGTCAGAGCGGGCACGTTGCACGGCGTCATCATCGGCAACATACAATACATTCCCAAAGACGAACTCATTACCTATGCCGCCTCCCCTGCTCACATAGCCCAAGCAACAGCAGACAGATATAAGCAATTACTGCGACAATTCAATGCGATGATGTGCAATCGGTGTTCGAATTAAGAATAATATGTTATTTATTCCTATTGCCGCTGGAAATCAAACGAACTTTTTCGAGTATGCTGGCAAGATCATTCAGTTTTTTAACGGCTTCCAACGCCTCCTCAATTGCTTCATCCGGAACATCGCCGAAATAGGTTTCCGTAACATCAATAACAGGAACACAAATTCGTAATGCAGCCGAACTACCAACTACAGTCGCAGTTACTTCCGGCATGCCATGTGCACGAAGCCACATAGCTACTTCCTGCAGCCTCGAAATCTCCATCGATGCTTTGCTGAAAGTTAAATCCACCGCGCCGAAATTTGCCTTGTGTGTAATCCACATTTTTCTATAGTTGCTCAGAAATTCAATCCAATATCCGTTTCCGTTTGGATTTGTGCGCAGATTCAATTCAGCGTATTGAGGGCGCTCATTTTTGAAGGTAATATACCGTTTCAGAAATGCATTTGCATTTTCATCAATCTCTGTCTGCGAAACATGCTTTGCTTTATGCAATGCGGACGCAATTTGTTGACTGCGAATCTCGTTTATCGCACTATCGTTTTTATCAAAATACTCTTTACATTCCTCATATGACACATAATGCTCATACTTTACTGCTTCCGCATTTGTATCTCTGTATTTTTGCGGGCAAATAATAAATACAAAAAACTCAGAATAGTCATTATTTTTTACCCCTATTTCTCCGCGCTTGGTGTATCTGTTCGCCTGCTGATCCATAGCGATGGCATTAAGTTTATCCTCTATCAGCAAGCCTATTCTTTTGCCGTCTACTTCAATTATCACGGTGATATCCGATTCGCCCAAATTTTTATCAACCTTTGATAGTTCTATTGAAATAACGCGGAAAGTACTTCCTCTCAATTTTTCAACTTTATTTACAAAAATTGATGCAAATCCATAGTCAGAACTGATTGATTCCAAGAAAAGCATATCCATATCTCTCTCGGAAACGGTATCATAAATACAGCGAACCATTGTTATTCTCCTCCCAGTATCAGTCAGATTATAGTCTGACCCACTCAATATCTGGGTCACATTGAAATTTTCTCATAGATACTCCGTATACTCTTCGAGTTTTTTCTCGGCCGTGATAACACTTTTTCGAATTAGGTCCGCTCGACGAATTAGAGTAACCATCTCGTCATACTCTGATGCATTTTTTTCATCTTTGAACGACAGCAATCCTGATTTAACACAATCTCGCCACACCAGCTTTGATGGTTTCTCCTTTTCCGGGAACTCCACTTCAATGGTATATATGCTTGGCAAGCTGATAATCCTGCCAACGCCAAATTTCTTGTGCACTATGGGATTACCAACAGATAGTTTTTCAGCGAAAAATGCCTCAGCATGGTCCAATTTCAGTGCCTGTTCCAAAGCATCTTCTTGCTGATCAGCTACTTGCCTCGCCTCATTCACTTTTGCTATGTATGCTTTCTTCTCAGCCGCATTTTTCGGCGCATAATGTATACCTTCATAGAGGTCATACACGGTACTGCAAAAAACAATGTCAAAAGCAAGAATATGCAGTTCCCTATCCGGATGCAATGTTTGATTGGAGAAACTGTACCTGGTTGAATTCACATTAATAAGGTCTTCTCGGCTCTTTATTACCTCTACAAGTTCATCACACATACGGTGATATATACGCAGATCCATATTAGAGCCAGAACCCCAATTGTCATAGAATTCCACACAATCTGCGTAGGCTAGCGCCTGAGAAGCCTTATACAAATAATAATGGTCCGGATCATAAAAGCCAGTAATCATCATTGGCAGGCGAATGCTTGCTGTATATCGCCAGCTATCCGGATAATATTTTTTCTTCATTGCATGGCAAAAATCCAGAAACTCTATAAATCGCTGTCTACGGATAATCAGGTCTCCACCATCCGCTTCGAGCAATTTGTGGATTGCTTCGCGAACTATTGCCGGCTCTTTTCTGGCGTAGTCAACCAATGCATAAAAAGAAAGTTCATATCGATTATCTATCGTCTGTTTTGTCAGCAGGACAACCGAAGCAAGTTTAGCTGGGAAATTCGTGTCGTCCGCAGCCAACGCTTCATCAAGCATTGAGCGGAAACTGTACGCAATCTCCCATTTATAAAACTCATCATGACCACCTGTGTTCAAATCGGTAAAACGTGCGATATATTTGTCGATAATCTGATCTAAATGCACTCTGTTCATAATGACATATCCCCCATTGTGATTCTGATACCGCTATGACAGTTAAATTCATCAAACGCCAAAGAACTTTTCGAAGAATGATTTGAACTTATCTATCACGTTCTGTTTCTTTTCTGCACGGTTTCCACCGCCAAAACGCGAAACCGCTGGCATCAAATTATCAATATCCGTACCGACAGTCTTGATCTCGCCATCACGGAAAGCATTCTCGATGAACTTACGAGTTTCCTCTTCCTTCAGTTTTTCTTCCTGAATGATGGAAACCAACTCACGTTCTTTCTCTTCTGCAACATAATTGCGCCATTCGATCATAACATCGTCTACGTCGTTAATGCCGGCAATAAAGCTTTCAATCAGTGCCTTCTTACTGCGCAGCTCAGGGCTTGCATCAATAGCCTTTCGGATGTCGATAAGGACTTCCTTATCCTTGCAGTGTGAATCATGGAACTTCTGCACGAGCATCAGAATATAATCGATATTGATCTCGATCTGGCGAATCAGTTCAATTTCAAAGACGATATCGTCAACGATATTTTCTTTCTCGCCTTTCTCTTTTCCGTCCTTGATCTCCTGCCAGATATCCTGATACCGTCCCATATAGTCCTGCAAATCACGATCAGACAGTATCTGCTTTCCCTCAAACTCGTCAAAGGAAACAAGCAAGTTACGCATACGCAGGATGGCGCCAAACAGCGAAACAAAATCTTTCTGGTTCTTTTCACCAATAATACTGGGATCTGTTAGCGGGAACTTCGAAGTGAGGTCGTCGATCAAATCCACATAGCCGGGCTTCTGCTCACCCTTCTGTGAAATGTAGCCGTAATAATAGTCCTCAAACTTCTGCATCAGAACGATACCAGATGCATTTTTATCGCCAAAGAGCGCGATAGCGTCATCCACACGCTTTTGCAGATTGCGGAAGCATACGATATTACCGAAGGTCTTGATGCTGTTCAGAATGCGGTTAGTTCGGCTGAATGCCTGAATCAAGCCGTGCATCTTCAGATTCTTATCCACCCACAGTGTATTCAGTGTAGTCGCATCAAAGCCGGTCAGGAACATATTGACCACGATCAGCAGGTCAAGCTCCTTGTTCTTCATACGCAGAGATACGTCCTTATAGTAGTTCTGGAACTTGTCCGAAGATGTATCGTAATTGGTGTGGAACATCTCGTTATAGTCCTTGATGGCAGATTCAAGGAAGTCGCGGGAATTCTGGTCCAGCGCAGAAGTATCCTCAGAGTTCTCCTCACCCAATAGGCCATCCGTTTCCGCTTCGTTTGCGCCATAGCTGTAAATCACTGCCACGCGCAGCTTCTTAGCAGGGTCAGCCGCCATCTGTTTCTTGAACTCATCGTAATACAGCTTCGCCATCGGGACAGACGCCACCGCAAAGATAGAGTTGAAGCCGCTGACGCGCTGTTTCTGTTTGATTTCCTCCACCGCACCGCGGTCGGCAGATGCCACCTTGCTGATATTCGTCAGCACGTTGAACGCATAAGACTTGCTGCCGCGATAGGTCTTCTGTTCGAAGTGCTCCAGTATGTAACGCGTGACCAGTTCGATACGCTGCGGCGCCATAAACGCCTTCTCGCGGTCGATATCCCACACGTCTTTATCATCAATGTCCGCTTCGGTGTCCATCGTCTTGATGTAGTCCACGCGGAACGGCAGTACGTTCTTGTCGTTGATGGCATCCACGATGGTGTAGGCATGGAGCTGATCACCGAAAGTCTGTGCCGTGGTAAAGAACTGCGGATTCTTGGCCGCCCCTGCGTTGGCCGCAAAAATGGGCGTGCCAGTAAAGCCGAACAGATGGTACTTCTTGAAGTTCTTCACGATAGCCGTATGCATATCGCCGAACTGACTGCGGTGGCACTCATCGAAGATGATGACCACGCGGCTCTGATATACCTCATGTCCGGGATTCTTCTTGATAAAGGTCGCCAGCTTCTGGATGGTGGTAATGATGATATGTGCGTTGGGATCCTCCAGCTGTCTTTTCAGAATAGCCGTTGAGGTGTTGCTGTTGGCAGCACCCTTTTCAAAGCGGTCATATTCTTTCATAGTCTGATAGTCCAGATCCTTACGGTCCACCACAAACAGTACCTTGTCGATATGCGGAAGCTGCGAAGCCAGACGCGCCGTCTTGAACGATGTCAGCGTCTTGCCAGAGCCGGTTGTGTGCCAGATGTAGCCGCCACCTGCCACGCTGCCGTACTTCTTATAGTTGTTGGCGATCTCAATGCGGTTGAGAATACGCTCGGTGGCCGTAATTTGGTAAGGACGCATGACCATCAGCATATTTTCCGAAGTGAAGATACAGTACTTCGTCAGCACATTCAGAATGGTGTGCTTGGCAAAGAAGGTGCGCGTAAAGTCCACCAAATCGGGAATGATTCGGTTGTTGGCATCCGCCCAGAAGCAGGTAAATTCAAAGCTGTTGCTGGTCTTTTCCTTCTTCACCTTGCCGCTCTGTGCGTCCTTGATGGCATTGAATCGCGTGCTGTTGGAATAATACTTGGTGTTCGTGCCGTTGGAGATCACGAAGATCTGCACATACTCGTAAAGGCCGCTGCCCGCCCAGAAACTGTCACGCTGATAGCGGTTAATCTGATTGAACGCCTCACGGATAGCCACACCGCGCCGTTTCAGTTCGATATGTACCAGCGGTAGGCCGTTCACTAGTACCGTCACATCGTAGCGGTTGTCGTGCTTTGCACCCTCTTCTGTGCCAAGCACATATTGGTTGATCACCTGCAGGCTGTTCTCGTGGATATTCTTCTTGTTGATCAGCAGGATATTCTTGGAGCTGCCATCATCACGGCGCAGCACCTGCACAAAATCCTCTTGGATCTTCCGCGTCTTCTCCACGATGTGCTCGTTGGGATTGGCGATAGACTCCGCGAAAAAGCGCACCCACTCGTCATCAGAGAACTGATAGTTGTTAAGTTTCTCCAGCTGCCGGCGCAGATTGGCGATCAGGTCCTTTTCGTGGTGGACGGTCAGGTACTCATAGCCCTGCTCTGTGAGCATATGGATAAACTCCTGTTCCAGCGCCGCCTCGCTCTGATAGCTTTCGCTGCGCTTTGGTACAGGCTCGTACTCCGTCACCACGGTATTTTCACTTGTCTGCGCAACGATGTTGAAATAAGACACTTATCTCACCTCAATGTCTAAATAATAAAAAATCATGGTTCAAGATTGCTAATAAAAAGAATGGCATCTATCCAAAGCAACAATTTAATACAATCGCATCGTGTGTACTTCTTTCGCGTCCTTCCGTGGACAACCCAATGTCTATTCAAATTTGAGGGTTCTTCTTTTGAAAAATCAGAATCCGAAAACACGGAGTTTTCAAATTCCTGTAGAGCAATCGCAATACAAAGAATTTTTTTGTCAAGTTTGGATAATTTGCAATTGTTTGTAAGTTTGTTTTTAATTGTCTCAATTCGTGGCTTAAACGATGTGCATTTAGGCTTTTGGGTGATATCAGCAAGCAGGCCATCCAAAATCGCAAACAGCCCTAAACAAGTAAGTTGAAAATGCTCCTGCCACAATGCACATTCAATTTCAGAAAATAGTATTGAATATGGGCTCATCCTGTTAGAATTTCTACAGTTTTGTAAAACACGATTTATTCTGGAATCTTCGAAATAATAGTGTTCTATCAGATTATCAATGTTTTCGGTTTCCAAAACTTGCTTTGCAAATGTAATGTCTATATCATCTGTAAATATAACCTGATGATCTGCAAGTCTATTTGCTGCCGATGCCAAAAGGCTTACCATTGCAAACCCTTTTAGGAACTCTACGATTTTTGGCTCATTATCCTTGTACCAAGAATGGGCAGCGTTTAGGGCCGCAGCGAAACGACTTGCCGCACAAAAAAGTCCATTCAACCCAAGTAATCTATTTTCCGAAAAATTATCTATTTCTTGTATTTCACTCATGCAAATACCTCAAAATTATGTAGCTCGTCTCTATATACTATTTATATCGCTTCTAAAGAAATTGTTTTCTGAAAAACAATTCAAAGTAGGCTACTTAGCTCACCTTTTACCTTTTCATCTGAATAACAATAATTGACACAAATAGGACAGCAATAATGCTTACAGCAGCCAGGACAACAATCCAGTTTTCAACAGTAAATCGAACAATGATAATAAAAATGCATGCGGCAAACCAAACGGCGAGGTATAAAGGAATCCTGATAAGCCAGTGAAATAATTTTCTTTCGCCTCTGGTATTCCCGCGCATACCTGCGCTATAAAATGCTATGCGATAAGCAAATTCTCCAATGATGGTGCAAATCAAGTAGTCCCATATTGGCGCAATTGGCAAGCTTAACGGTAGCTTGAAAAATTCGAATAGCACTTTCATCTGTCTCCGCCTTACACTCCAAGCTCCTTAAAGTCGATAATTTTACCGCATTTATGTTCCGCTATCAGGCACACAACATCTAACAAAATTCTTTCCAAGCTCAGTAAGTTCAATTCTATATTTTACCATTTGCATGGTATCTGTTTCGGTTATACCAGAAGCAAAGGCAGACACATAATACCAGTGTGATTTGAACTTTTCGTAATCATATGCGAGTTCAATTATTTCAGAGTTAAGTCTAATCAAACCGAAACGCACAAGACAATCTACAGTATCCGTTAAGCGTAACTGTTCTTTTTCATTAAAGATGATCGGAAGTTTTTTTGAAGAAAAATCAAAGAGAAGATGGTTATACGGCGTTACTATTCCATCTTTGTGCCTCACCTTGATTCTAGCTGCAGGATACGTACTATGATACATAAATGTCTGAAGCAGTTTGGCATCTAAAGGTGATAGTTGACTTACAATATTGGGAAAACTCGGGTGAAGCATATCAATGGTCGACGCATCACACGCAGATGCAATCAGTTTAGAAAACATCTCTTGGCAAATCTCTTCATCAATGGCAAATTTACTTGCTTCAATTGCTGGTCCCACGATTCTTACAGGTGGTTCGACAAGGTTTTCTTCCGCTATTGCCTCAACTTTCCTTGTAATTTTTTTCTTGTATTCCGCCAACTTGTATTCTCTTATTACTCTTTGCTTTTCACCCCAATAGCCAAGCCAACCCATAACGCCATCAACAAAGAGGCCAAGATTTTCCCCAACGCTTTTACTCGTAGGCCTAACTAAATCGCTCGCAATATCTTTTCCTAATTCTACCACGGCTTTTAAGCCTTCTGTTTCATTATTGTTTAGTAGCATTACACTTCTCCTTATACATTACAAACCCTGCAATTGATTTCAATAGGTTTCGCATTTTTCTCTCAAATAGCTTTCGCTACGCTTGGGTACAGTCTCGTACTCCGTCACCACGGTATTTTCACTTGTCTGTGCAACGATGTTGAAATAGGACATAATGCCACCTCAAAAAAGAACAACTTATGATGTCTTTAAATATACGGAGCAAACGCCTTTTTCAGCGTCAAGACCAAATCAATGGATTTATTCATCAATTCCGCGTAATTATCCTGCTTTCCGAAATAAAGGCCAGGAATAGTAGTGCAGATCAAGGCTGCCTTTTTCTTATCCAGTCTGTCCCACTTCAGCGGCATACCTGCTGCTGTTTCGATCTCACTCCTATGTTCATGAAGTTCGTCAAACAGTTCCTTGTTGTCAACAATGCAAAGGCCGACTCGGATATAATGATCTTTGTTCACCAAATCTATGGAGATGTAGCATTGCGATGAACCTACAGCCACCGTATACCAATGATCTGTGGTAGCCTTGTGCTTGTTGAACGGCTTCCCTCTTGATTCCAAAACATCATTGAACCTGTTCCAAAATTCAAGACGATATGTCTGGGAGTCGTTCAGATTTCCCTTGTGTGACAGTTCCTTGACCGTCTTTGCAAAATCATTCGGTTGCTCCACGATCCGGAACTGCGGCGCCGGTTCGGAATCACCAATGGTATAGGCATGGATTTCCAGCAAGAAGAATGATACGCTATCGTCCGTATGCTTATTCAGCCACTCAATGGCGCTGGCATGCTCTTCACGTGCATTGGCGACGATCCATACGACCACAGAAGCGTCCAGTCCCGATGCATAGGTGATGATTTTTCCCAAATGATCGTGATTGGTCGGCTCCAGTTGGTTTTCGATCAGCACACTTTTCCCGGTAAGCTCGTCCCTGCACAGTATATCGCAGCGATAGTTTCCGACAAACTTCTCGGTCTCCACATCCGTCAAAGAGAGGTTCAGTGTATCTCCCAATTCCTTTATGTTGTTTTCGCTGGCAAGCCACTTGGAAAAGTCATACTGCTCATGGGCCCATACTGTTCGGATATCGATTTCTTTTAATTTACCGAGTTTCATCGTTTATCTGTTCATCTCCTTTAATGTCAGCAGTTTATCTCTGTAGTATTTGTATTGCTTCTGACGGGCTACGATTTCGGCAGGAAGGCCAATTGATATATCATTACATAATGAATCAAATCTGTCTAAAATATCAACAATTCGCTTTTGTTCATCCATAGCAGGCAGCGGAATCGGAATCAAATTCAAATTTTTCTGGTTCAATTTAGGTTGTGCTGCACCAGTTATCCAGAAAGACAAATCGATCGAATTCAAATAAATCTCTACGTATCGTCTAGTAACATATTCATCGAATTTTAGAACATGCGCATGATTGTTAACCCATGTTTTGCCCGATATTGAAAAAGCTATAGGAGTGACACGTGCTGTAAGATTCGCTCCATCTTCTGATATCAACAAATATTCTCCATCAAAAATATAATCCTTAACATAATCAACTACGCCTGAAGCGCCGTAATAAGGTATATCACCTTTCTCTCTTGCTCCGCTGGTTACAGGCTTTCTTTGGCTATCACAATTAAGTGATATTTCATTGAGAGTAACAACACAATAGCCAAACACATACTGAACAAGTTTAATTATGTTCTGTCTGTCTGTCTGTCTGTCTGTCTGTCTGTCTGTCTGTCTGTCTGTCTGTCTGTCTGTCTGTCTGTCTGTCTGTCTGTCTGTCTGTCTGTCTGTCTGTCTGTCTGTCTGTCTGTC
>JAZLJB010000003.1:0-23234 GCA_045617685.1 Vescimonas sp. | reverse complement strand
ACGCTCAAAGTCGGTGATCTGCCGGAGCGCGAGGATCAGCTCTTCCCGGTCAATGGTTTTCTTCACCAGCTCCTCCGTTGCGGAAAGACGTTTGGTGATGGCCGCCGGGGAGAGAAGGGGGCGCTCCATCCAGGCCCGGAGCAGTCTTCCGCCCATGGCGGTCTTCGTCTTGTCCATGACCCAGAGAAGGCTTCCGCGTTTTTCCTTGGCACGCATGGTTTCCGTCAGCTCCAGATTGCGCCGGGCCGTTAAGTCCAGTTCCATAAACTGACCCTGCTCGTAGTATTCCAGATCGTCCACATGGGCAAGATCGGTTTTCTGCGTTTCACGCAGATAGCTGATCAGTGCGCCCAGCGCCAATATCACTGCTGCGTTGCTGCGAGGCAGCTCATCGGTCACCTGGTCGCCGAACTGACTGCGCACCAGTCGCTCGCAGCTTTCCATCTGAAAGCGTGCTGCCGGCAGCTTTTCCACATAGCAGTGGAATTTGTCCCGCAGCGTATCGTGCAGCAAGGCATTGTCAAACGCCGCATCATTCACCACGGCCTCTGCCGGAGAAAAGCGGCCCAGCTCGTTGAGAATATGCTCCAAGCGGTCAGCACCTGAAAAGGCGGTGGCGTGGGCCTTACCGGTAGAGATATCGCACACGCAGATGGCGGCATTCTGTTCATCCAGATAGATACCGGCGCAGAAATTGGAACGTCCCTCTTCCAGACAGGCGCTGTCCGTCACCGTACCGGGTGTGACCACACGGATAATATCACGCTTCACAAGGCCCTTTGCCGTGGCAGGATCCTCCGTCTGCTCACAGATGGCCACCTTGTAGCCCTTGGCAATCAGCCGTGCGATGTAGGCATCGCTGGCGTGATAGGGGATGCCGCACATGGGGATCTTCTCTTCCGGTGCCTTGTTTTTGTCCTTATCACGGCTGGTCAGTGTCAAATCCAGTTCCTTGGATGCCGTGCGGGCATCGGGGCCGAACATCTCGTAAAAATCGCCTAAGCGAAAGAACAGAATAGAGTCGGGATTTTGTTCCTTGATCTCCAGATATTGGCGCATCATAGGGGTCAATTCCGCCATGCCGATTGCCTCCTTTTAACATAAAAAATCGTTCCAAATGTCACCAAAACGGTGGAAAAGGTGGTGGAAAGTGTGGATTTCCACCTGTGAAAAATTAGAAAAACTTATGGTTAACATCATATTTCGTTATGTTTTGTCAACCCTCAGATCATCTTGCCAAACAGCGCCCATGTATTGCTGTCGGTGATTTCCACATCGTGATAGGTACCGATTGCAGATTTATCGCCCACCAAATGCACCAGTCGACCACCGGATGTGCGTGCCGACAGGGGCCAGCGGCTGTCGTCTGTTTCGCCATCCACCAGACAGCGCAGCGTTTTGCCTACATAGGTGGCATGACGGCGTGCGGAAATCTCATTCTGGGCATCGCAAAGGCGATCGAACCACACCTGCTTTTCCGCACGGGACACGGGATCGTCCATCTTTGCCGCCGGCGTACCGGGACGAGGGGAGAAGATAAAGGTAAACAGAGCGTCAAACTCCACCTCTTTCACCAAATCCACGGTTTCCATTGCCTCCGCCTCCGTTTCACCGGGGAATCCGATGATCACATCGGAGGTCAGCACCAGATCGGGCATCACCTTACGGGCGTAGGTAATGAGATCCACATATTTTGCCCGATCATAGGGGCGGTTCATGGCTTTGAGCACACGGTCGCAGCCGGATTGCACCGGCAGGTGCAGCTGCTTTGCCACATGAGCGCAGCGTGCCATGGTATCAAACAGCTTATAGCTGGCATCTTTGGGCTGAGAGGACATAAAGCGAATCAGGTAATCGCCCTCGATCTCGTCGATGGCTGCCAGCAGATCGGCAAAATCGTAGTCGATACCCAGATCCTTGCCGTAGGAGTTCACATTCTGTCCTAAAAGAGTGATTTCCTTATAGCCGGCAGCGGCCAGCTCACGCACATCCGCCAGAATCATCTCCGGCTCACGGCTGCGCTCACGGCCACGGACATAGGGCACGATGCAGTAGGAGCAGAAATTATTGCAGCCGTACATGATGGACACCCACGCACGGGTTCTGCCTTCCCGCACAACGGGGATACCCTCGGCGATGCTGCCGTGCTCATCCTCCACGCTGAACACCCGACCGCGGCGGGTGTACACCTGATATAAAAGCTCCGGGAATTTCCACAGCGCCTGCGGCCCAAATACCAGATCCACATGACGATAGCTTTTGCGCACCTTTTCCGCCACTTCCGGGCGCTGTGCCATGCAGCCGCACAGACAGATGATCTGCTGGGGGTTATTCTTCTTGGTATGGGTCAATGCGCCCAGATTGCCGTATACTCTCTTCTCGGCATGGTCACGGATGGCGCAGGTGTTCAGCACCACGATATCCGCATCCTCGGCACGCTCCACAAAGGTGCAGCCCATAGCCTCCAGCATACCCATAATGTTCTGGCTGTCCGCCACATTCTGCTGGCAGCCAAAGGTATCTACCAGCGCACGCACCTGATGTCCACGCTGCTCGTGCAGAGTTTTGATTTTTTCCTGAAAATCCCGTTGGCGAGCCATCTGCTGCTCATCGAGAACCACTTGTATTCTTTCCAAAATATACCTCCTGAAAACGCCATTTTCGCCAAATGGCGCTATGACACTACTTTAATTTAGATATTGTATCACATTTCACGGATAAAGACAAGAAATCGGGGTAAAAAAGAGAGCCTTTCGGCTCTCTTTTCTCTTTTTCGTCCGCCGTGTATCATGGCGCAAAATCTTCCGCAACTCTCGCCTTGCAAAATCACCATGATTGGGATATGATAAGAACAGAAATTTGAAGTAGGGGACATCTGCTATGTTATATATTTTGTTGCTCATCGTTTTGGTCGCAGCGGACCAGGCGCTGAAATATTGGACGGTCACGCATTTGGCACTGGGTGAAAGCACTGCTTTTATCCCCTCCCTCATGCAGCTGACACGCCTGCATAACTACGGTGCCGCATGGTCCAGCCTTAGCGGCAAAACTATTTTCCTGATCGTAATCACAGCCATTTTGATGCTTGCCGTGGCGGTTTTGCTGGTGAAGAAGATCGTCCGTCATCCCTTGGGCGTGATCGCCGGAACGCTGATCTTAGGCGGCGGCATCGGCAATATTATCGACCGCATCTGGCACGGTTATGTGGTGGATATGTTTGATCTGCTGCTGTTTGATTACCCCATTTTCAACCTCGCCGATTGCTTTGTGGTGGTGGGCGTCATTTTGGGTGCGATCTATTATCTGTTCCTCTATGATAAATATGACAAAGGTGAGAAGCGATGATCGTAACGCTGCATCCCACAATTGAAGATAAAAACGCCCGTATCGACGCATACCTTGCCGCTCATGTGGAGGACTTGACCCGCAGCGCCGCCGCACGGTTGCTGGCAGAGGGCGCCGTCACCGTAAACGGTCAGCCTGCCGCTAAGAATTACCGTCTGTCCGGCGAGGAAACCATAGTTGTCACCCGCACCGAAGCCGTGGAAACGGAGCTGGTGGCGCAGGATATTCCCTTGGATGTGGTGTATGAGGATGACGATGTGATCGTGGTGAATAAGCCGGTTGGCTTGGTGGTGCATCCTGCACCGGGCCATCCCGACGGCACGCTGGTCAATGCCTTGCTGCACCATTGTGGCGACAGTCTGTCCGGCGTGGGCGGTGAAAAACGCCCCGGCATTGTCCATCGCATCGACCGTGATACCAGCGGCCTGATCATCGCCGCCAAGAACGATGCGGCGCATCTGGGCCTTGCCGCTCAGCTGTCCGACCATACCCTGGCACGCACCTATGAATGTCTGGTGGTTGGCAATCTGCGTGAGGACAGCGGCACGGTGAACGCCCCCATCGGCCGTCATAGCACCGACCGCAAGAAGATGGCCGTCACCTATAAAAATAGCCGCACCGCCGTCACCCATTGGGAAGTCATTGCCCGCTATCAGGGCGTGACCCATGTGCGCTGCCATCTGGAAACCGGCCGTACCCACCAGATCCGTGTCCACATGGCGCATATCGGACACCCTATTTTAGGCGACACGGTCTACGGCGCCAAGAAAGCCGTTCCCGGCCTGACGGGTCAGTGTCTGCACGCCGTAGGTCTGCAATTTATCCACCCCCGCACCGACGAGCAGATCACATTGCATTGTGACTTGCCGGAGGAGTTTAAGCGCTATCTCCGCAAACTGCAGCATACGGTGTAAAACCATCCCCAAGATGATTTCGGGCGACATCCGTCAGAAGGCATGTGGATTGGAGATAAATCTTGAAAAGTCCGGAGTTTGATTCACTCCGGACTTTTTCTGTGTAATCTGTTCCGCCATTTGTGCAGATCATTCCCATTTAATTGACAATTTTCTTTTCAACCGTATACTGGTTGCAGGAGGTGACAAAATGAGAGTAAAACTCAAGCTGGAGTCCGCTAAAGAAGACTCCATTCGCCGGGAGCTCACCGCTTTGGGTATTGAAATCAACGATGATGCCGAGCTGATTCTGACCGAGGAAAGCTACCGTGAAGACGAGCTTCTCTGCCGCAAAGATGGCAATCGAATTTTTGTCCCCATCGCAGATATCTTATACATAGAATCGTTGGGCAAAGATGTTTTTATTCATACCAGAAATTTTACATGCTCTGCGCTGACACGACTGTATGTCTTGGAGCGAACACTGCCCCCGGAAAAATTTATTCGAATCAGTAACTCTGTGATTATCAGCAGAAACGCCATTAAAAAGATCCGGCCGGCATTGAGTCAGAAGTTTTTTCTAACACTGAAAAATGATACTGTTGTAGACGTCACCAGATCCTATTACACTCGATTTCGGGACTATTACGGTATATAAGGAGGCAAAGAGATGTTCTCAATTTTAAGATTAATAATATTGATCGTTGTGCTCGCACCCGCTGCCGGACTTGGATATTATATATTTTATTCCCGTCGCATCAATGCCAAAATCGCAGGCAAAAAGGTGTGCGGGAAACGCATGATTGGCATACCGGCTGCGATCTGTGCGGTGGTCATTGCGGCTTTAGTCCTTTACGCCGTTAGTGCTACAGTTTCCATCAAAGGCATCGAGAAACAAATGTCAATAGAGAACCGAAACGACTTTTCTGTCATTAATCTGTCAGATTATACCTACAGTGCTTACAATGACAGCCTCGTTGATACCGATGCTTCGTATGCAAAAAGCTATTCGAGGGAGCACAATAAGGGCTATCAAAAAAGCACCTCGCAGGATGGGGATTTCACCTTTACTGCATTCACGCGGATCGGTGAACACGATTCCTTCCATCCCGATTTCTTCTGCTTTGTAGATTATACCGGCCAGAATGCAGCAGGCCTTTTTTTCTATGAAGATTATAAATTCATAGATACGCTCACAGCGAAAGATTGCGGCGGCATCGGCGACGGCGGCGGCAATGTCCCGGAGAGCTTCCTTGTTGTAGGAAATGTGAACGATGGGCAATCCTTTAACATCACCTTGTCCATTCTTGACAGCAAGGGAGAGGCCGCCTATTTTGCGGCCGATGACAAAGCTTGCGAAAAGGATCAAGGCAACTTCCCCTCTGCGGCGGATTATGCTTTGGTTTCTGGAAATGCCGTTATTACGGTACAATAACCGCCATCCTGACATTTGATAAATCTACGCACCGTATTGCTTTAAGCGAATTTCGGCTTGCTGAGCTAAAATAAAACCAGCCAACAAGAGGATGAATTTCTCTCCTTGGCTGGTTTATTTTTTCTCCAAGTTAGGACTTATCTTTACTCAAAAGCTGAATAATCTATGATAACAAGCTTGCATGAATCACAATTACAAGCTGGGATGCTTTCTCCTTTTAACCATGGAGCTTTTCCAATTTGGAAGAACCCGTCTACAGACTGCGGCGCACCATAGTTCACCTTTTTGTTTATCCAGCAAATTCCACCTTTCCCCATTGCTCTAACAAAGCCATTTTTCATTTCTTTACTACAGGATGGACACTTCATATGTTTATCCTCCAAAATTTTAATTTATCTCATCACTGCCCGAATGATACGGGTGAAATCTTCTTTCCCGTAAATCACCGGCACGGGGTAGGTGGGGTTTGCCTCTGCATCGGCCCATGCCGCCATTTTGGGCAGGTCACCTTCTTGTATGCCATCAAAGCCGTCGGGAATACCCAGCCGCTGGTTCAGGGCAAAAATTTCGTCCACAACTGCCGTGGCTTTTTCCTGTTCCGTTTCACCTCGCATACCGCAAAGTGTTGCCAGCTTGGCAAGAGGCGCATACACCGCCGCACCATAATCACGCAAGATCACCGGCAATAGCACAGCGTTGGCCAAACCATGTGGCACGTCATATAGTCCACCCAGCGTATGGGCAACGGCGTGGACATTGCCCACGCTGGCACGGGTAAATGCAACGCCCGCCTTGTAGGATGCCAAAAGCATTTTTTCCCGGGCCTCCAAATCGTTTCCGTCTTGGCAGGCACGCTCCAGATAGCGGAAAATATCCACCACGGCCTCCTCTGCCATGCGGCGGGTATATGCGGTGTTGAAGTACTTTCCCACATAGGCCTCCACCGCATGAGTCAGGGCATCCAAGCCGGTCTGCGCCGTCACACGGGGACTCATGCTGGCCGTTAGTTGGGCATCCAGCACAGCACAATGCGGCACCAAGCACAAATCGCCCACAGCGTATTTGTGATGCTCCTCATCCGTTACCACGGCGGCGATGGTGGTTTCCGATCCGGTACCGGCTGTGGTGGGTACGGCGATCAGCAGGGGAATTTTGTGATGCACTTTCAGCAAGCCACCCAATTGCGCCACCGTCTTGTTGGGACGGGCAATGCGAGCCGCCGCCGCCTTTGCCGCATCCATGGGCGAGCCGCCGCCCACTGCCAAAAACGAATCGCAGCCCTCGGCTTTGTATTGCGCCACAATGCGCTCCACCGTTGCCACACGGGGATTGGGCTCCACGCCCAAATAGTAGGATTTTTCCGTCAGTTGCGCTGTCATCTGCGCAAAGGAGGGCACCTCGCTTTGCCGTTTGGAACATACGATCAGCGGCTTTTTGCCGCCGTATTTTTTCAGCAGCTCCGGCACCTGAGCGATGGCACCCACGCCAATAACACACTCCGGCTCACGCCACCGCAAAAATCGTGATCCTACACCAAAACATATTTGATACAGACGATACCAGATCTTTTTCACTTTTGTCCTCCCTTTCAGCAATTGCAGCAAATGCCAGCATCTGCAGCCAACTACAACTTCAACTACAACTACAACTTCATCTTCAACTACAACTACAACTACATGCCTCACGGCGTTGTAAAAAGAATAACTCTTTTATCTATTTTACCATATTTTTGCATAAAAACAATGGCCGGACAGAAGTCCGGCCATTGTTTATAGATATATTACTCGGTTTCGATCAAACCGTAGCCACCGTTTTTGCGCCCGTATACCACGCTCACGGTGTCCGTTTCCACGCTGCGGAACACATAGAAGTTGTGACCCAGCAGATTCATCTGCAAAATGGCCTCCTCCGTGGTCATGGGTTTCACGGCAAAGCGCTTCGTACGCACCAGTTCAAATTCGGTATCCTCCGCCACATCAAACTCGGCAGGCACCTCCGGCACCAGTGCCTCGGCACGCAGGTTCTTAGACAGACGGGTTTTATTCTTGCGGATCTTGCGGTCAATGTAGTTCACCGCTGCATCAATTGCACCGCGCATATCTCCATCTGCATCCTCCTGCTGGGCACGGAACAGCGTTCCATTGGCGGCACGGATGGTCAGCTCCACCACACAGCGGTTCTTTTTCTCCACTGCGAAGGTCACAAAGGCCTCTGCCTCATCGGGAAAATACCGATCCAGCTTGCTGATCTTCTTTTCGGCATATTCCTTGATGGAACTGTTCAGGGCGATCTTCTTGCAAGTAAATGTGAACTTCATATTGGTGTACTCCTTTCTGGGTTTCGGGGCACAATAAGGGTCGGGGAGGGGATTCCCTTTATCCTTAGCGATAGTATACCACATCACCAAGTATTTGAAAAGGGCACGCCCCTCATTTTGTGCATAGTTCACAAAGATTTTGGAACTACTGACAGTTTCGACCCCATTTGACAAAAGTAGTCTGTTCTCGACAAAAGCTCCTATTTACAAGACCGTCGCCGTGGCGTAATATAATAGACGGAAGCTTTCCAATATCCCACCCGCTTGAGCCGCTCTTTTTAGGGCGGCTTCTTTTTTTGCAAAAAAAACTGACCGAAGGCGTAAACCCTCGGTCAATGTACATATTACTTTCTTCTGCGCCGGCCCTCCATGTGGCGATTAAGCTCAGACATCTTGCTGTCGGATGCCGACATAAATTGTTTCAGCTTGTCCTCGAAAGATGGCTCTGCGGTTGTGGTCTTTACTGCGGCTGCCGCAGGACGATTGTTCGGACGGTTTTGAGGGGCACGATTACCGCCGTTGCGATAACCGCTGCGATTTTGCCGAGGTTGCTGCGGTTGGAGCTGCTTCATGGATAGGTTAATTTTTCCTTCCGGTGTCACAGAAATCACCTTTACCTGAACTTCCTGACCCTCCTGCAAAAAATCATGAACATCGTTAACAAAGCTGTTGGACACCTCCGAAATATGCACCAATCCGGACTTACCGTCCGGCAATGCGACAAAAGCGCCAAACTTGGTAATGGTCGTCACCTTTCCGCTGATCATCATCCCAACCGTCAATTCCATAAATTTCTATTTTTTCTCCCTTCAAAAATATCGAGATATCACTCAATCATTCACATCATAGAAAATTCGTTCGCCGTCCTCTGCCAGGCCCAGCAGATCACGGGCCAGGCTTTTAATGAAGTTTTTATCATCCGCCTTGCTCAGATCCGATCGTAGCACGGCATTTTCCTGCTCCATCTGCTGCACCTCCTGCGTCAGATTGGTTTCCTTGGCTCTTTCTACCTGCAGCTTGTTAAAAACCTTCACTGCCTCCACGCTCACGATGGCGACCAGTACGATGACCACCAGCACGATCACGGGGCTTGTGCGCCGTCTTTTTCGGTTTCTTCTTGCCATATTTTCCTCCTTGCATACCACTTTTCCGATGCATCAGGATAAACCCCCACTTATATCTTTTTATTTTAGCGTATTTCCGCATAAAATGGAAGTATTTTTTTAGCCAACCCCTCACTTTTTTTATCCCGTCCCACAGCCACGCTATCGGGCGCCATAAAAGGGCAGCAAATGTTATGGCGGCGTCCGCCCAAAAATTCCACACCGGGCGCAGCACAGGTGCGCCCAGCAGGAAGTAGAGTCCACCGCCGGCAATAATACCGAAAACCATAAAAAGGCGCAGCTCACCCTGTCCCCGCCGCAGACAGAACCAGAGCAGCACCAGCAGCAGTGCCACCACATATATACCGTCCACCACATCGGTCAGTGTCCGATTTTGCCGCCGTCGCAGCCGTATGGTGCGCAGCAGATCATAGACCACCGCTGCCAAACATCCCAGCAGCGCCGATGCGCTCAAATCGGCCAACTGTGCCGCCACATAGTTTTCCATACTCAGCCAAACAGTCGCCCGAAGAAGGAGCCCCGTTCGCTGCGTGATTCCTCGTAAGTGACAGAGTCGATATGTCCGTCTACATGCAGCTCGCCGCCATCCAGACTGAGCTTGCCGATATGCAGCTCCTCTCCGGTAATGACCAATGTTCCCACGCAGGTGGACATCACGATACACATTTCGTCAAATCTCTCCACATCTTCTACACCGGTCACTGTCATATGTTCCCGTCCCTCCATCTCCAGATGGTGTGCCAGCTCCGCTGAGCGATTGATTTCGTAAGCCATAAAAAATTCCTCCCATACCAATACAGTTTCACTGTATGTGTATGAGAGGAGTGTGGATTTTATGATGGTTCGTCCTCGGCAGGTATTTCACGGTATAAGGCAGCCGCATCTGCCTTGCCCACATTATCTGCCACGCTGATAACTTCCACTCTCAGCGTTTTCTGTCCGAAGCGGATCGCAATTTTGTCGCCCACCTTGACATCGTAGGAGGCACGCTGCACCCGTCCGTTCACGGACACACGCTCATTGTCGCAAGCCTCGTTGGCCACGGTACGCCGCTTAATGAGGCGTGATACTTTCAAATACTTATCTAAACGCATAATCGTTCCTTTCTACATGGAAATGCCGGTGTGAGATCACACCGGCATTCTATAGGATCGTATCTTATTTTGCGACAGCGTCCTTCAGAGCCTTACCGGCCTTGAAAGCGGGAACCTTGGAAGCGGGGATCTCAACGGGCTCCTTGGTGCGGGGATTCAAACCGGTGCGAGCAGCACGATTCTTAACCTCGAAAGAGCCAAAGCCAACCAACTGAACCTTATCGCCGTCCTTCAAAGCAGCGGTAATAGCAGCCAAAGTAGCGTTGATGACAGCCTCAGTGTCCTTCTTGCTCATGCCGGCCTTCTCAGCGGCAGCAGCGATCAATTCGGTTTTATTCATCGTAATATTCCTCCTATTTTTTTGTCTTTGGTAATATCCTAAAACGATATTCATCGTATTAAGAACGTTTTGCCTGATTCCATAGTGACATCATTTCGTCTAATGAAAGTTCATTGGTGTTTTTGCCCTGCTGTGCAGCGCCGTTTTCCACAGCACGATAGCGCCGGATGAACTTCTCGCAGGTGTCGGCAATGGCCTCCTCCGGATCTATGCCGGCAAAGCGAGCCACTTTCACAGCCGCAAACAGTACATCGCCCAGTTCTTCCTGCACATTGGTGCCGTCCTGCACGGCTTGGCGCAACTCATGAGTTTCCTCGTCCAGCTTGTCCAACGCACCGGAGATATCCGGCCAGTCGAAGCCATCCTTTGCCGCCTTGGACTGAATTTTCTCCGCACGCCAAAGGCCGGGCAAGCTGCGTGCCACGCTGTCGATGGCATCCGCTGTACTGCGCTGCCCCTTTTCCTTGCGTTTCAGCTGGTCCCAGCTTTCCAGTACGCTTTCCGGACTGTCCTCATGGGCGTCGGCAAATACATGGGGATGCCGGTAGATCAGCTTTTTCACGATTCCGTCGCATACATCTTCCATGTCAAACCGACCTGCATCTTTTTCGATGTCGGTATGGAAGACCACCTGCAACAGCACATCGCCCAGCTCCTCCTGCAATGATGCAGGATCATTCCGGTCGATTGCCTCAACCACCTCATAGGCCTCTTCTAAAAAGTCGCGCCGCAGGGATTCGTGGGTCTGTACTTTGTCCCACGGACATCCCTCTTCGGAACGCAAAATCCGAACGACCTCTAATAGATCCTGATATCCGTATTTTGATTTCTTATCAAAATTTACCATATTTGCGCTCCTATTGCAAGATTTTTTCGCACATAGCTTACCATTTTTTCAACGAATATGTAAAATATTAGCGATTTTTTCGCCTTTTGGTATGCTCTTCAAGTCTTCTTTCGATATGGCGCCCAAAGAAATTGCCAATACGCCGTACACCACCATAGCCAAAAGAATGACAGCCAGCACCACCATACGGGAATCACTCCAGCGGCTTGCTACACGGTATGCGCAGTATGCACCCACACCCATCACCGCTGCCGCCGCCATAGGCCGCAGGATGATGCCGATGGCTTTCCACTGGGGATGCACCGTGCGTACCACCGCTATCATGTTCAGCACCACGATCAGCGCATAGCAGCATAAGGTGCTGTAAGCCGCACCGTGAATGCCAATATCAGGATTGCCCACCAGCAAATAGTTGGCGATGATCTTTACAACGCCGCCGCAAAGCAGGGTAACAATGGGGATCTTTTCCTTGCCATAGGCCTGTAAAATGCCGTTGCTGAGTGTCATCAGGCATACAAAGATGCTGGCAATGCCCAATACTGTCAAGTGTTCCGCTGCCGCTGCCGCTGTCTGCGGTATATCAGGGTATAGCAGGTTTAATATGGGATGCGCCAATACGCTCAGTCCCACGCCTGCCGGAAACACCAGCAGCGCCGTCACTCGGAAAGCTGATGCGGTGTGCCGCCGTGCGCCCACCTCATCATGCCGTGCTCTTGCGGCACTGATGGCAGGAATGAGGCTGATGGTCACCGGATAGATAAATGCCGCCGGTAATGCAAAGAGATTCATGCCGTAAGTATATTCGCCGTAAAGGGCCGTGGCAGCCTCCTCTGACTGTCCCAAGGCGTTTTGCAGCGTACCCAACACCAGCGAGGTGTCCAATAGATTCAGCAAGCTCATGCCGCAGGCACCGATGGTCACCGGAATACCGATAGACAGCAGTTGGCGCAAAATTTCTCTGCGTCCCTGCGGCACATCGTCGGATTTCCGCCGATAGCGCCGTGGGATCAGATAGATCACCAGTGCCAGCAAAGATGCCATGGTGCCCACCGTCACGCCGGCAATGGCACCGGCCGATGCAATGTGGCGTGGCTGCCCGTGGCCCAGAAGCCACCATGCCAGGAAAAAGCCCACCACCGCCTTGCAAAGGGACTCTATGACCTCGCTGACCGCTGTGGGACGCATATTGCCCTGCCCTTGGGTATAGCCACGGATGGCGGACATCATGCACACGCAGAACACGGCAGGGGATAGGAGCTGCACCGATAATTGTGCCAAGGAGTCATGCAGCAAGTGGCTCAGCGGTCCGGACAGGAAAAACATACTGCCGCCGCAGATGACACCTGCGATGCAGAATAAAGCCGCAGCCACATGGAACACACGGTGCTTCTGGTTTTCCTGCCCCAGCGCCTCTGCGTGGGATACCATCCGTGACAAGGCCAACGGCAAACCGGCTGTGGACAATGTCAGCAATAAATTGTAGATGTTGTAGGCGGCGTAAAAATGCGCCATGCCCTCTTTATCCAGCAGATTGCCCAGCGGGATCTTGTAAAGGGCGCCAATGACTTTTGTGATTGCCATCGCCACCGTTAAGATCATGGCGCCGCCCAAAAAGCTTTGCCGTTTGCGCTTTTCCATAGATAGCCCCTTTCCTGTGGGAATTACTTGAGCATCTCCTCATGGAAGCGGCGGAAGGCCTCCAAATTCTCTTGGAGCTTTTCCGGACGCTGAATATACTCGTTGGGATATTTGGGGTGGAACACACGCTGGATCTTGCCCCGGTGCGAATCCACCATCTTTGTCGAGCCGCCGGCACCCAGTGATAAGATGCTGTGCAGCTCCTCCATGATGTAAATATTATACAACCCCTGTGCACCGGATATGCACCAGCCCACATTTTCAAAGCTGCCGGACATATACTTCTGCCGATAGAGGTAGTAGGGTGCAAAGCCGTGGCTGCGCAGGGTAGGATTGGCATAATCCAGCATCTGCGCCACATCCTCCGCCGAGGGAATGGATAATCCCTCCAGCAGAATACGGCTGCCCTTTTTCAGCGACAGCGTATGTACCGTGATGTTGTCTGCGCCGTAGGACAGGCAGCGATCCAGTGTGCGGCGGAATCCTGCCACCGTATCCTCCGGCAAGCCGGCGATCAAATCCATGTTCACATGGGGGAAATTCATGGACATAGCCAGCTCCATGGCATTTTCAATGTCCCGTGCGGTGTGCTTTCTGCCGATAGCCGCCAGAACATGATCCTCCAGCGTTTGGGGATTGACGCTGATGCGGTCGGCACCGTGATCCATCAACACCTGCAATTTATCACGGGTAATGGTGTCGGGTCGACCGGCCTCCACGCAGTATTCCACACAGTTGCTCAGATCAAAGCTGCGGTTCAGATGTGTCAGCAGATGATCCATCTGCGGCGCCGAAAGGGTGGTGGGGGTACCGCCGCCCATATAAAAGCTCTTGATCTTCAGCCCCGTTTCTTCCACCATACGGGAGGCATCGGTGATCTCCTGCTCCAGTACCTCCAAATATGGCTCGATCATCTTCAAAGATCGCTCCACCGATTGAGACACAAAGCTGCAATAGGCACAGCGTGTGGGGCAGAAGGGGATGCCGATATACAGCGAGATCTCGTTGTCCTTCAAATCCGCCTTGGCACGCAGACCCTCCTGCGCCGTTTCTATGGCCAGCTTGCGGCGATCCGGCGAAACCACATAGACCTTGTCTAAAATGCGGTCCACCTGCCGGGGTGTTTTGCCCTCTTCCAGATAGCGTGCCGCCAGTTTACCGGGACGAATACCCGTCAGTGCGCCCCATGAGGGTACAGATCCGTTGATCTCACATGCCGCCTTGAAAAAGCTCAGCTTCAGCGCCCGCTGACGCAGACGCTCGCTCTCATATTCGCCGATGGTCGGGTCAATGGCCACCCGTGAAATACCCACGGCGCTCTTGCCCTCATAGACGATTTTTGTGGTGGCCGTGGTATATTTTTTTCCGGCAGACAGCTTGCACACGGCATAGTTGTCCCCCTCCTGCGCCGCCTCATATACGGGACGCTCGTTGGGGAAAAATGCCAGCAGGCTCTGCTCCACGGCATAACGGTCATCATGACCGTGAAAAATCAGTTTCATACAGTGTGTTCCTTGTTGAAATTTCTTGCCTTACAGGCCCAATCCCTGACGCATATAGGGGTTGTGATTGCGCTCAAAGGCCATGGTGGTGGGGCGGTCGTGTCCGGGATAGCAGCGATAGTCGCCCTCCATCCGGGCCAGGCGTGCCAGACTCTGCAAAATAGCCTTGTAACTGCCGTCGGGAAAATCGGTGCGGCCGCAGCTTGCGTAAAACAGGGTGTCGCCGCAGAAAATCACATCATCTACCACCAGACACACAGAGCCTGCGGAGTGACCCGGCGTTTCCATCACACGGATGGTAAGTCCGCCCAAAGTCAGGGTATCGCCCTCTTGATAGTAGCGCTGGTTTTTCTCACCTAAGCGTGGAAATTTCAGGTCCCAGCCGCCGTGCGCCGTATCCACCACATCACTGGGATGGATATAAACGGGCAGATCCGGATGCTTTTCCAGCATACCGGCCACACCGGTGTAGTGGTCGAAATGGCCGTGTGTCAGCAAAATGAACTGCAATTCACAGCCGCTTTGCGCCACCATCTGTTCCACACGATCGGCCTCATCGCCCGGATCGATCACAGCGCAGACCTTGCGCTCTTCATCGCATAGCAGATAGCAGTTGGTCATGATCTGACCGACTTGGATGGACTGAATTTTCATAAAAAACCTCCGCAATCACAGTTGATCGGTGTCCACCACCAGTGTCACCGGACCGTCGTTCAGGGATTCCACCTTCATATGTGCGCCGAATTCACCGGTTTCCACATGGAAGCCTTTTTCCCGGCACAGCTCCACAAACATTTCATATAGCGGAATGGCAATATCCGGCTTTGCGGCGCCGAAGAAATCGGGACGGCGACCTTTTTTGCAGTTGCCGTACAGCGTGAACTGGGAAACCACTAAAATTTCGCCGTTCACATCCTCAAGACCCCGATTCATTTTGCCGTTTTCGTCCTCAAAAATACGCAAAGAGGTCAGCTTATCCGCCAGCTTGGTGCATTGAGCCGGAGTGTCTTCCGGTCCAATACCCAGCAAAATCAAAAAACCCTGCCCGATTTTACCGTTTACCCGACCGTCAATGGTGACCGATGCGTTGGTCACTCGTGTCAATACTGCTCGCATAATTATCCTCCTGAAATTTTCCTATATTACATTCTCAACCTGCCGGACGTGTTACTTTCATCACGCCGGAAATCTGCTCCAGCCGATGCATCACGGTGCGCAGCTGCTCGCCGTTCTCCACATCCACATCCAGGGAAATCAGCGCAAAGCCGTCGCTGGTACTGCGTGCGTTCAGGTTAGTCACATGGGTCTTTGTGGTAGACAATACCGTGGAAATATCCATGATAAAGCCCAGCCGATCCTTGCCCACCACATCAATGGTGGTGCGGTAGGTTTCATTGGTCTTGTTGGACCAGGATACCTTGATCCACCGACCCGCCTCTTCCGGCCGCCGACGCTCCGGTGCGGCATTGGGGCAGTCGGCACGGTGCACCGACACGCCGTAGCCACGGGTAATAAAGCCCTCGATCTCGTCGCCGGGAACCGGGGTACAGCACTTGGAAAACTTGACCAGACAGTTGCTCAGGCCCTCCACCACGATGCCCTGCTCGCTCTTCATGCGCTTGGGCACGGCAGGGCGTGTTTTCTCCGGCTGATCCTTCAGCGGCACCACAGCCTGACGCTCTTCCTCGTGCTGGCGCAGGATCCGCTGGATCTCCTCACGAAGTCGGCCTACGATCTTCAGCGCCGTCACACCGCCATAACCGATGGCAGCATACATATCGTCCAAATTGCGGTAAGCCAGCTTTTTCAGCACATTGGGCAGATTTTCCTCATTGGTCAGTTCTTTCAGCGTCACGCCGGCACGCTTGAGCTCCGCCTCAAAGGAGGCACGGCCGTTGACGATATTCTCATCACGCTTTTCACGCTTGAACCACTGGCGGATCTTACTGCGTGCATTGCTGGATCGGGCGATTTTGATCCAATCACGGCTAGGGCCGTGAGCCGATTTGGACGTTACCACTTCCACGATGTCGCCGTTCTTCAGCTTCTGGTCAAACTGGGCAATGCGTCCGTTGACCTTGGCGGCCACCATGTGGTTGCCCACGGCGGAGTGGATGGTATAGGCAAAGTCGATGGGCGTTGCACCGGCAGGCAGATTGATCACATCACCCTGCGGGGTAAACACAAACACATCGTCGGCAAACATATCCACCTTCAGCGAGTGGATAAAGTCCTCTGCATCGGCGCCCTCCTGATTTTCCAGCAGTCGGCGCACCCATTCATAGCTCTGCTCGTCGCCGCCGCCCTGACCGCCCTGCTTATATTTCCAGTGTGCGGCAATACCGTATTCGGCGATCTCGTGCATTTCGTAGGTGCGGATCTGCACCTCAAAGGGGATACCGTTGGAGCCCATCACCGTGGTGTGCAGGCTCTGGTACATGTTGGGCTTGGGCGTGCCGATATAATCCTTAAATCGACCCAGCATCGGCTTATACAAGTCATGAATTGCGCCCAATACATTGTAGCAATCTGCCACTGTATCCACCAGCACACGGAACGCAAACAGGTCGAACACATCGTTCAGGCTCTTGTTCTGCGTGTACATTTTTCGATAGATACTGTAAGGATGCTTCATGCGTCCGTAGACCTTTGCCTGCAAGCCCATGTCATCCAAGCGTTGGATGATCTCATCGTGAACGGCAGCCATAAAGCCATCGTACTCAGCCGCCTTATCATCCAATGCCTCTATAATATCCTGATAGCCAACGGGATCGAGATACTTCAAGCTCAGATCCTCCAGCTCCCATTTCATCTTCTGCATACCCAGTCGATGTGCAATGGGTGCGTAGATTTCCATGGTTTCAAAGGACTTCTGTCTTTGTTTTTCCGGCGTCTGATACTCCATGGTGCGCATATTGTGCAGTCGGTCAGATACCTTGATCAGAATGACACGGATATCTTTGGACATTGCCATGAGCATCTTGCGCAGGTTCTCCATCTGCTCTTCCGCCTTAGAGGTGTACTGCACACGGCTCAGCTTACTGACGCCGTCCACCAGATCGGCTACCGTGGGCGAAAACTTCTTTGCCACATCTTCATAGGTAGCTTCGGTATCTTCAATGGTATCGTGCAGCAGGGCAGCCTCAATGGACTCCGAATCCAAGTGCAGTTCTTCCGCCACGATCTGTGCCACCTGCAACGGGTGCGTCACAAAGGGCGATCCGTCTTTGCGGTTTTGTCCCTGATGGGCTGCCACGGCGTACTCATACGCCGCCTGAATTTGTTTGAAATTGGCCCCCGGGTTATAAGAGCGCACCGTTTCCACCAGATGTTCATACATCTCTTGTACGGTCATAGTTGATTGCCTCCTCTGAAAGGTATGTCTAAAATGGCATATAAGTGCTGCAAGTATACGGATTGCTCCAAGCTGACCTTTTTGCCCTGATCGGTCATGTGCAAATACAGCGCATCACCCTCATGCTGCAATTCCAATAAGCCACGCTCGGCAAATACACGCAGACACAAAGCCGTGCGCAAAAACGCCTCTGCGCCGCCGATATTAGCAGCCATATTGCGCACAAACGGCAGATACGAGGTGTCCACCTCGCCGTCAGGCACATAGTGCTGCAGGCAGCGCCATGCCCTCACACACTGCTCACGGCTGGGCAGCAGGCGAGTGGCCTCCTTTGCCGTCAGCTCCTGCCTGCGTAGGCAGCGTGTCAGCAGTTCCATCGACTCCTCTTCCCGGCAACTCAGGCTCAGTGACGGGCGAATGTCCACCATTTGCAGCTGCACACTGCGATTCCCTCTGAATTCATTGACTTGCAGGTAAAATGCCACATCCACTCGGCTGCCCACTTCGCAGCCGCAGCTTTCTGCGGTGGCAGAGAAGAAAATGCCGTCAAATTGGCAGGTACCCTTGCTCAAACGCAGCTTCAGATGTCGGTTCTGTCCCACATTCTGTGCTCGCTCCAATGTTGCACCACGCACGCAGAATACGGGGCGATTGTTGCCGGCGCCATAGGGCTCCAGCACGCTCAGCGATTCCACTTCCTGCAGCGTGACCCAATTGGGTTTGGTAAGATCCACATCAATGTCCAGAGAGGATATGGGCGCCTTGCCGCCACGATATTCACTGGCATATTGGTTCATTTTTTCACGGAATGCCGGAATATTCTCCTCAGCGATGGTAAATCCGGCCGCCAGTTCATGTCCGCCGAATCCCAACAGCAATTCCTTGCAGGATTCCAGCGCATTGAACAGGTTAAATCCGCCCCAGCTGCGGCAGGAGCCCTTGCCCACATTGCCGTTGAGATGGATCATGAAACTGGGGCAGGAGTATTTTTCGCTCAGCCGTGAGGCCACGATGCCCACCACGCCCTGATGCCATGTTTCCGAATACAGCACCAGTGCGTTGCGCTGCTGCTCGGGCAGCTGCTCAATCATGTCCAGCGCCTGCGAGTAGATGCTCTGCTCCACGTTCTGCCGCTCTTTGTTCAAGGCGCAAAGCTCCTGCGCCAATATCTCCGCCTGCGCAGGATCGGAGCATAACAGCAGATCTGCCGCCTTGTCTGCCGCACCCATACGCCCTGCGGCGTTAATGCGTGGCGAAAGCACAAATCCGATCTGTACGGAGGTGATCTCTTTGTCCGCTAATCCCGATTCCTGCAGCAGGGCATGTAAACCGATAAAATCGGAATGTGAAATGGAGGCCAAGCCTCTTTGCACAATGGTGCGGTTTTCGCCCACCATCTGCATCACATCTGCCACCGTGCCGATGGCGCAAAGGGTGCAATACCGTGCAAACAGCGCCTCTTCACGATCCGGACCGCCCAACGCCAGCACCAGCTTCAGTGCCACGCCGCAGCCTGCCAGATGCTTGAACGGATAGCTGCAATCCTCACGGTGCGGATCTACTACCGCCACCGCACGGGGCAGCTCCTCCTTGCACTCGTGGTGGTCGGTGATGACCACGTCTATTCCCAGTGAGGTGGCAAAGTCCACCTCTTCGATGCCGGTAATACCGCAATCCACGGTTATCAGCAGGGATACGCCCTGCTCCTTCAGTGTTTGAATGGCCTCCACAGACAGACCGTAACCATCTTCAATGCGGCGGGGGATGTAGTGCACCACATCAGCACTGCGTGATTGCAGGTAATCCACTAAAATGACGGTGGCGGTAATGCCGTCCACATCATAGTCACCGTATACGGCTATCTTTTCACCGTTTTGGATAGCACATTCAATGCGTTCCACTGCTCGGTCCATGTCTGCCATCAACAGCGGGGAAATAGCCAATCGATTGTCACATTCTAACGCCTCAGCCGCCTGGGTTTCATCGCAGATCCCTCGTGAAACCAACGTGCAGGCTACGAGATACGAGTAGCCTGCCGACATCAAGCGCTTCACTGCTTCGTCATTTCCCGGCGCAATGTTCCATTGTTGAAATTTCATTTTGTGCAGGCACCTCCTTCCCGTTTACGGGCATAAGACTGCAATATAATATTATAGTATATCAAATAGTGCGACAAAGGTAAAGCAAAAAATAAGCACGCAGAGGAAACCTCTGCGTGCTTATCACTGTTAATTATCGCTGTTAATCTGATATATCAGAACCACAGACCCCAGGCCAAGAAGCCCAGGCAGGCCACAACGCCCACAAAGAGCAGGATGACCACCAGATAACCCATGATATCACGGGCAGACAGCTTGGCAATACCCAGCGCAGGCAGTGCCCAGAACGGCTGGATCATATTGGTCCACTGATCGCCCCAGGCAATTGCCATAGCGGTACGACCTGCGTCGATACCCAATGCCTGACCGGCAGGCATCATGATGGGTCCCTGCACTGCCCACTGACCGCCGCCGGAGGGAACGAAGAAGTTGACGATACCGGCGGACAGGAAGCTGAGCATGGGGAAAGTGATGTTGTTGGAAATATTGGCAAAGAACTGCGAGATCACGCCGGCCAAGGATACACCGGCATCGTTTGTGGCAATCATCATGCCCATAATACCTGCATAGAAGGGGAACTGCAGCAGCACGCCGGCAGCACCCACTGTTGCCTCACCGATAGCATCTACATAACGTCGCAGATCACCGTGAAGGGCAATACCCAAAGTCAGGAAAATGAAGTTAACGATGTTCAGACCCAGTGTGCCGCCCTGCACGAAGTAGTAAATCGTGTAACCGGCACCGGCAACCACAAGAATGAGCCACAACAGCTTAGAGTGCTCCAGCTTTTCTGCGGGCGTGTTGATGGTGTAAACCTTTTCCTTCTCCTCCTCCAGCAGCACGGGATTGATGGTGACAGTGTGTGCCTTGTCGGGATGCATTGCATAGTTGATCAGGGGCATACCTAACAAAACCACCAGGCACATGATAATGTTAATGGGATGGAAGATGGTCTGGCTGATGGCAGCCTGATAAGTTGCCTCGCCAAATGTTTTGCCGGCGGCCAGATCCAAAGGAATAGAGCCACTCAAACCGGCATGCCAGATCACGAATCCGGAGTAAGCGGACGCAATCAGCAGGGGATAGTCCACGGTAGGCACACGGCGTACCACCTCTTTTGCCAGCAGCGCACCGATTACCAGACCGAAGCCCCAGTTCAGCCAGCAGCAGATGGTGGATACCACTGTCGTTACCACGATAGCCTGAAAATTGTTGTTACACATACCGGCCAGGAAGCGCAGTGCCTTCTTAAACGGCTTTGCACTGGCGCAAGCAGAACCCAGCACCAACACCAGCGCCATCTGCATGGAGAATGCCAGCAAACTCCAGAAGCCCGAATCGCTGCCCCAAGCTGCCAGCATGGCAATGGGACCCAGTTTTGTTGCAAGCATAGCACCGATGTATACAATGATACTCAAAATCACTGCAAATAAGAACGCATCCGGCAGCCAGCGGTTCACAACTCGTACACATCCGTTTGTGAATTTCTTAAACATGAACTCTATCTCCTTTCAGTTTTGAAACAAAAGTGTCCTCTGAATTGTGAACAATTTGTTTCTTGTCCACATTATAACACTTTCCCCTTAATCCACAATGATGATGTTATACAATAATTTCCTCATTTTTTGGTCATGTTGCCATTTTCAGCAATCCAGCTTTTTCTGCCCATCCAAGCCCTTGATCTCTTTGATGGCATAGAAATATCCCAGCTTTGTCTGCTGTATATAGGGCGTGATCCAAATGCCGGCAATGCCCCGTGTCAGTACATTCAAAATATACCAGCCCAGGAAACTCAGATCCAACACAAACAATGCACCCTTGTATCCGTAAGTCTGCATCTTGCTCATCTCGATAGCCTCAGTTATCTTGATATCGGGATTTTCGCAAAGATTGTAGATCGCAAACTGATAGCGATACGCCGCCACGATACCGGGAATGTAAAACAGCATCGACCACAGAGCGATCTTGATGACCATCAAAATATACAATCCGATCAGTTTGCCGGCAAAGGTAAAGCCGTCCAGCAGCGTTCCGTAGGACATGAACTTTCCGTTGCGTACACCCAGATTGTACAGCGTCCATCCACCGTTGAGAACCACCAGCAGCAATGTTGCCAGGATCATCACAAAATATACGGTCAATGTAGGGAACTCATTGTGCTTCAAGAAATCAGGAAAAGTCGGAATGTAAGGTATCAAGTGGCCGTACTCTGTAGTCACCATCTTGCCCAGTATAATTTCCAAGTCTGCAAAGTAGTTGTCGGCATAGCGGATGATGAAATTCGCCACTGCTCCGACAATGAGCATAATCAGTGACACCACATAGGGGGATACCCGTGCATTGCGGAGCACACCCTTTGCCTCATATTTTAATCTTGCTCTATCGATCATAAAAACAAATCCTTTCCTGCATTGTTGCTGTTTTAATGTATTGTAGCACATTCGACCATTTAATACAACATTTTCCCTCAGACGAAAAAAATGCTAAAAATGCGCCATAATTTAGCAGAATTCCCACTAAAAAGCAGGATAAATCGTCATAATTTGTATAGTAATTCATTCATACTACTGGACAAGAAAGAAGAATTGATGTAATATATTATACAGTATGTGGTGGCAATGGGCCACCCTGTAGTTAAGATGAGGTGAAGACAATGGCACAAGCTTTCTTTGGCGGCGTTCATCCTAATGATATGAAAGCCGCAACCAATGAAAAGGCCATCGAGCAGCTGGCAGCGCCGGCTGAGGTGGTCATTCCCATGTCTATGCACATCGGTGCACCTTGTAAGCCTATCGTAGCAGTGGGCGACAAGGTTAAAATTGGACAGAGAATTGGTGAACCCGGCGGATTTGTTTCCGCACCCATCCACGCCAGCGTATCCGGTACGGTCAAGGCCGTGGAGCCCCGTCCTTTCTCTATGGGCGGCAAGATGATGTCTGTGGTCATCGAAAATGACTTCCAGAACACCATCTCCGAAGACGTCAAGCCCGTTGAAGATCCCGACAGCCTGACTCCCGAGCAGTTGGTTGAGATCGTCAAGAATGCCGGTATCGTCGGTCAGGGCGGCGCAACCTTCCCCACTCACGTGAAGATTTCTTCCGGTCTGGGCAAGGTAGATTATGTCATCATCAACGCCGCAGAGTGCGAGCCCTATATCACGGGCGACCATCGCACCATGCTGGAGCGTCCCGAGCAGGTCATCAAGGGCTGCGCCCTGTTGGCAAAGTGCTTTGGTGTTGACAAGG
>JAZLJB010000002.1:0-31909 GCA_045617685.1 Vescimonas sp. | reverse complement strand
AGTATGTGGTTACCCGCAAGTACAAGACCACATGGCAGGAGCACGGCTTTATGGAGCCGGAATGCTGCGTGGCTATGCCCGAGGGTGAAGACGGCCTGCTGATCTACACCACCAGCCAGTCTGTATACGATGTCCAGCGTGAGTGCGCCACCATGCTGCAGCTGCCTCTTGAAAAGGTGCATTGCCATGCACCGTTAGTCGGCGGCGGCTTCGGCGGCAAGGAAGATATGTCCGTGCAGCAGTACGCCGCACTGATGGCCTGGGTACTGAAGCGTCCGGTGAAGATTAAGTACACCCGTCAGGAATCCTTGAACTACCATGTTAAGCGTCATCCCATGGAGATGGAATTTACCACCGCCTGCGACGAAAACGGTATCCTGACCGGTATGAAGGGCGTCATCATCGCCGATACCGGCGCATACGCCTCTTTGGGCGGCCCGGTGCTGCACCGCGCCTGCACCCACGCTGCCGGCCCCTATAACTATCAGAATATCGACATCTTCGGTATGTCCGTATATACCAACAACGTGGTGTCCGGCGCTTACCGTGGCTTCGGTGTCAGCCAGAGCTGCTTTGCTACGGAGATGAACATCAATCTCCTGGCCGAGATGGTGGGTATCGATCCTTGGGAATTCCGTCGCCGTAATGCCATCAAGCCCGGTGATGTACTGCCCAACGGCCAGACTGCCGATCCCAACACCAACATGGCGGCATGTCTGGATGCGCTGAAGGACGAATATTACAAGCACCCCTATGCCGGCATTGCCTGCGGTTTCAAGAACTCCGGCACCGGTATGGGCAAGAAGGATATCGGCCGTGTGCTTCTGAGCGTGGAGCAGGGCAAGATCCATATTCGCACCTCTGCCTCCTGTATGGGTCAGGGTATCGGACAGATGGTACTGACCGAGATCTGCCATGTGACAGAGCTGGATCCGGCACTGTTCATCTTCGAGCACGCCGACACCGTTCGCACTCCCGACTCCGGCACTTCCACCGCCTCCCGCCAGACTGTGGTCACCGGCGAGGCTGCCCGCCGTGTGGGCGAGAAGCTGAAGCTGGCGCTGGACAGCGGCAAGACTATTGCCGATCTGGAGGGTCAGGAGTTCTTCGGCGAGTATTCTGCCAAGACGGATCCTCTGGGTGCCATCAAGGAAAACCCCATCAGCCACGTGTCTTACTCCTATGGCGCACAGCTGATCGTGCTGGATGAGAACGGTAAGATTACTAAGGCAGTTTCCGCTTTCGATGTGGGTACGCCCGTGAATATCCAATCCGTAGAGGGACAGATCGAGGGCGGCATGGTCATGGGTATCGGCTACGGCGTCACCGAGAAGTTCGAGTGCGTGGATGGTTATCCCAAGAGCAAGTTCGGTACCATCGGCTTCATGCGTGCCGATAGCGCACCGGAGCTGGAGGTCATTCTCTGTGAGCCCAAGGAAGAAGACAAGCTGCCCTTCTCTCTGGGTGCCAAGGGTTGCGGCGAGCTGTGCATGATCCCCACGGCACCTGCCTGCGCGCATGCTTACTATCGTTATGACGGCAAGTTCCGTCAGGTGTTGCCTTTGGAGGATACACCCTATCGCAAGAAGTAAAGAATATTCTATATGCAAAACGCCATCTTGGTTATACCAGGGTGGCGTTTTTGCCATAGTAGCAAGGGGGGGCATCTCGCGCCAAAGGCGTCGGCAAGGAAAACGGATTTTTATCCTATCCTCGTTTAGCGGTACAAAAAACAGACCAGGAACTTAGGCTTATTCCTTGTTTAATGTGGCTCAAAATTGACAAGAACAACCAGCAGAAAAGACTTGTAATAACCGTTACGTATGGTATACTGCAACACAACTGAATGAGACGCAATTCTCCCCTTACAGAGCATCACAGCATCATAGCATCACTGCTTTGGGAGAGGAGAATTTTTGATATCATCAAATAATCACCAAACATATACCGGGAAAACACCTGATTTCGTATGAAATCGGGTGTTTTTTGTTACTTTTTGAGACTAAATGTTTCATAAAGCAAGAAAATGATGCTCTCCTACAGCAGCGGGAGAGCATCGTTTTTGACGTCTACTTTGTGATTGTTATATGGCACAGCAGCGCTATATCATCGCAATTTCGCGCTCATACGCATAATTCGGTGTTTCATGAGCATTTTTTCGTGGCGAAGGTGTGTCGTAGAGAGTGCAAAACGGTTACAGAACAATTTATTCGTTAAAATATTCTTCTTGCAAAGTTCTGTCAACTGACATGGATGAAATTAAACACTCAGCATTATATTGTATATAGCTTCCGTTGTCGACGCTTATTGAGTACAGATTTCCGTCAAGCTTGATATAAGCTACATAGTATGAGCCCATATGGGCGCATCCGTCTTCATCTATTCCGGTATCAGTAGCAGCAATGAAGTATTCGGTTTCTTCCGGCAGTTCTTCGTATTTTCCTAAAAAATGATCTACAGCGTTTGGGTGATCTTTTATAAATTCATCAATCAGCTCCTGACCAAATGTGCCACAGTTCATGACGGTAATTTCTGTCATGTCATTATAACATCTGTATGTTTTTACATCTATACGTTGTCTCCCGTTCCTCTCGTGGGTAACACCCACATCGTTTTTGCGGTGATAGAGCAGGCAGTCGGAGCGGTAGGGCATGGTATATGTCAGGACTCCCAAATGCTCTTGGTGGCCGGAAACCATATGCCCCTTTTCTTTCGCCGTACGAATAGCAAGGAATGAGACAATAGCCACGACGACTGCAATGCAGACAGCAACAATGATGAGAATGCGCCTCTTTGCCCTGCGGTTATTGATAATGAGTTGCTCGTTAATACGTGCCAGTTGATCTATGATTACTTCGTTTTCAATGATCTTTTCGGCATCACCATCCATAAGTTCGGAAACAGAAACACCCAAAATCTCAGCCATTGCTTTCAGAAGGTCTGCGGTTGGTACAGATTGACCGTTTTCCCACTTCGAAATCGTCTGACGTGTGACATGTATTTTTTCGGCAAGCTCCTCTTGAGAATACCCCTTGTTTTTCCTGATTGTTTTAATATTATCAGCAAGCATTGTCGTTCTCCTTTGCTTTGATAACAAAATTATATGATTGCATACTGATAAAAGCAAGCAACGGATATTAACATCTGATAGTTTCGGTTGGGAAACTATTAACATTGCTTATAGCGTCGCAATTTTTGACATGTTACAGACACAACAATTACCACAGAAGGGAAGAAATATCCAGTCAAAATATGTATGATATAATTTGGATTGAAAAAATACAGTTTTGTGGTATGCTTGTTGTAAGAGTATGCTACTCGGTAAAGGACAGTATCTTACAAAAAATAGGAGGAAATTATGAAGAAGGTAATTGCATTATTACTTGCTCTGATGATGGCAGTAAGCCTGATGGCGTGCGGAAACAAAGAAAACCAAACTGGAACACCCAACCCTATGAAGGAAGTGGCCTCTTTAGAAGAGCTGCGTGAAGCCGCTAACTGTGCGATGATTAAGCCGGAGGGTGTAGAGATTGCTGACGAGGCGTTTTTCATGATTGAAGGTGAACCGCAGATTGCAGAATATCAGTTCACAGTAGACGGAAAGAAATGCTCCCTACGCTTTGCTGCTGCGGATGCTAAAACGGATATCAGCGGCGTTTACGGCGACGAAGGTACGATCTATGCAAGCTATACCGATGGCGGAACGGTTAACATTCAGAACGACGACCTGCAGAGCCAGCGTTGGTTTACGGTAGACGGTCAGTATGTATTTACCGTATTTGACGGCGGCGAATGGGACTGTCCACAGTTCGACGGACTTGTATCGCAGTTCGCCAACATGGAACCGAAGAACTGGAACTCTGCGGTACCTTTTGCAGACTACCTCGCACTTACGGGCTACTACGCAGATGATGCAATGAATATAGCATCTATCTCTATCAAAGATGACCATGTAGCCATTAATGTAGCAGCCGATCTGGCTGATGGCACCAGAATGTTCTGGGATATGGATGCCGTATTGGATGGCGGTAAGCTGACTTATGAGAAGGAAACCGTTTCTCAGGGTGTATATGATGAGGACGGTGGTATGTCCTCCACTGACCTGCCCGATGGCGGAGCCGGCTATGTAGAGATTAAGGACGACGGATCTCTTGATTTTACCGGTGCCTATTCTGAGCAGTTGCACGACTTTGTGATGGCTCCTTACAATATAGCAGGCTGAAAATAGGAAAAGCACCAGGATTTGATCGGTGTCCCATTTATATGTGCGTTCATTCAATGGCCTGATAGCGAAATACCGCCGCAATCTCGGTATATCATGTGCTGTCTGGCAGAATATCTGATGAAATCGCTTTTGTTTGATGAAAACGAAATCTCCGAACGGCGTTGCCGGTCGGCGGTACAAGGCTCTGGCAGAGTTGTTTCTGCCAGAGCCTTTATCCTGCTTGAAAATCGACCATGAAATATATCCTAAAATATAGGGGAACAACTCAGTTAATTTTGCTGTGATTTAGGCGTGCCCGCAAGTTATGTGCGTTTACATTCTCGCAGTGCTGTTTTTGAAGCGCTCGGCGACCTTGAGGCGTTTTTCCTCCAGTATGTCCACATACTTTTTCGCTGTGTTTCTGCTGTTGATCCCGACAGTGGTGCCGATAGTTTTGTAGCTGGGATAGCACTCGTGTGTCTTGCGATTCTCCAGATAGAGGAGGTAGGCGTATATAGAGTAGCTCTCGGACGCTCATTCTTTGTTTACAGCAGCTCAAAAATTGACAAGAATAAGCAGCAGAAAAGACTTGCAATAACCATGCACTATGGTATACTGCAACACAACTGAATGAGACACAATTCGCCTCTTTCAGAGCATCACCGTAACGCATGTCAGCCTTGCGAAATATGACAAATTGTAGTAATATATTATTTATCGTGGTATAATATGGTGTATTTTATTATATAATTACACATCATGATGGATTTTTATAACAAGCTGCGGCGGTGAGCTTGATATCACAGTCGGTGTGACCGTATGTGAGTGCGAATACTGCGGCACAAGACAGACCATTCCCGTGGCAGACAACGAGAAGAAGATGACATTACTTGCCGGAGAATTGAGACACCTTAATGCGCCACTCTGCCAGAAAGAGGAAAGGAATGAGGAACTGGTATGAACAAATGTAGTATGGAGAAATTTGCCTGGAAAAGTCTGGCCATAGTTTTGTTGATAATCGTAGAATTATGTATCTGCACGCATGTTTCTTATGCGGAGCAGGCCAAAGATTCCAATTTCGGAAGGTATACCTATAGTAAGAAAACCGCAGATCAGCTGAAGAATAAGTACGAAAAGGAGCCGATAACCTTTGCGAAGAGTCACAAGGCGTTACAACCTGCTTCGACGATTCAAAAACCAAGATATAGATATAAGAGCGATGGCATATATAAATCATCTTCGGTAAAGAAGGACGGTATTGCAACCATCATGCTGACCGGAGATATCATGTGTCAGGCAAAACAGCAGAAAGCGGCAATAGAGAAGTATGGGAAGTATCGGTTTGATGACAGCTTCTACTATGTCAGGAGCATCTTTTCAAAAGCGGATTATGTGGTGGGAAACCTGGAGACAACACTCAGTGAATCTGCTTCCTATATGAACGAGGAATCTCGTGTAGCAGGCTCCCCGAGCTGTAATGCGCCGTCTACTTTTCTGGATGCGTTGCGTTATGCAGGATATGATATGGTGGTATGCGCAAATAACCATATGTGTGACGGAGGCGTAACGGGCGTATATCAGACGGTGGAACATCTGAATCAGTATGGGATCATCCATACAGGAGCTTTTACCGATAAAGATGAGCCAAGATATGTAATTGCAGAGATTGATGGGATAAAAGTGGGTTTTGTATCCTATACAGATATATTCAACAGCAAAGACAGGTTCTTTACTACAGAGGGAAAGGATGTCATGCTGAACAAATTTTCGGCAGAGAAAGCAAAAAACGACATTGCTGCCTGCAAAAAGGCCGGGGCAGAGTATATCATTGCTTATGATCATTGCGGAACAGAATATACATCCGTAGTGAACGACGAGCAGAAGACACAGGCACAGGATCTTGCGGATGCAGGAGCAGACCTGATTATTTTATCACATCCCCATGTCCTTCAGAAATACAGCGCTATCTATTCAAAAAGCGGGAAAAAGGTTCATGTCCTTTATTCTATGGGTAATTTCGTATCCCAGATGGAAACGCATGATGAGTGCAAGGACTCTATTATAGTCCGTATAAAGCTCAAAAAGGATTCTTCAGGAAAAGTAGTTATGATAGGAAAGAGCTATATTCCTTGCCGCTGTATTACAAAGTATGCCAAACGAAACTATGCAGTTGTTCCGATCACAAAGCAGAGAAGTGAGACCTCTGACTTCAAAAAGTCTCTTAACCGGTCATACGACCGAGAGGTCAATGTAATAGGACCGAAGATGGTAGTGCTGGGAAGCTATAGACATTAAGAATAAGAGCGTGTAAAGAAGAGGTATGTTCCGATGAAACGGTAAGCCATGGAGGAGCATATTGAAAACGGGTTCTTACTTGAGAGACATTGTTTTTCTGCCCCTGCAAAACAAGTCAAAGACATCAGCCCATTCCCTGCTTTGTTATCATACACGAATACCGCAAGATACCGCATTTTCATTGACTCAACCAACGGTTTGTTGACGATTTTTCTGGGATTTGCTATGCTTTTCGCAGAAACGCAAGGAGGTGCGATGTATGGATTACGCAAAAACCGGACAACTGATCGCACAAGCCCGGAAAGAAAAGGGCATGACACAACGGGAGCTGGCAGATCAGCTGCATATTACAGACCGTGCCGTCAGCAAGTGGGAGCGAGGCATCAGCTTTCCGGATGTTTCTATATTAGAATCCTTATCGGCGGCTTTAGGCGTGCCAATGTCCCAATTGATTACCGGCGCCGGCGAAGGAGTCGGCACAGAAGAAACATTGCAGGACGGTGTTGCCGTATTTAAGCGAGAGATAAAGTCAAAGGTGCGGCGCACAGCGAGACTGACAGTGGCCATCATTATCGGCGTGGCAATTCTCGTTGCGACGGTGTGCTTTTTGTGGAAATATGTGCCGGCGCAGAGAATATCGTTTCGTGAAATACCGCTGACAATGGGTGAAAGAGAAATAGCCGGAACGAATGGCGTGAATGCGGCGAGATTTCACATACAGTTATCGCCGGATGTGGAGCGGTGCGAAATTCTTGAAGAAACATGGACCGCAGAGGGGCTATGTTCCTCTGAAAAACTATGGGATATCCCAACAACATGGGACGCAAATATGTTTGATTTGCACACAGACGGTTGGAGCAGAACACGAAAGATGAATTTTTCCATTGGCTTTGCCGTTAACAGTCAAGAGCGCACATATAACTGGAATTACGCCGGGGACGGAAGAAAGCACAGCTATGACAGCACATATCTGCAAGACGCAAACATGATATGGAGTCTGTCCTATCGAAATCTGTCAACGGTACATTTAAGCAAGAATAGCGCCGTTCCGTTGATGGTGGGATATATTTCGGACACAATCCCGGGGGAATTCCGACTCGACAATTTGCAGCCGGGGGACACGGTGTCGGTGATAGACGGCGGTACGGTCAAGGTGCTGTGGTTGGTTATAAGCTGAGGGATCGCAGCGCCTGAGCGACAAAAAGTTTGCATTTCAGCTCTTGATATGCCATAATGAAATAAATTGATGCGATGGGAGCGAAATGCGATGCCGAATACCACCAACGATGTTATCATGCAGAATGAAATTCAGGAGCTTTATCACGGGTATCAGGAGTATCTTCAGTTTCAGCACATATACCAGGCGGCTGTGCAGAGCATTCAGATGCGTTTGGAAGTGCTGAATGACGAGTTTTCCGTAAAGTATGCGGCCAGTCCCATCCACCATATCGACAGCCGTGTCAAATCCACCCACAGCATCATTGAAAAGCTCAAGCGCAAGCACTGCGAAGTGTCCGTGGCAGCCGCCAAAGAGCATGTCAATGACATCGCCGGCATCCGTGTGGTGTGCAACTACATCGATGATGTATATAGCGTGGAGCAGATGCTGCTGCGCCAGACAGACATGGAGCTGGTGAAACGGCAGGACTACATTGCCCAACCCAACTATAACGGCTATCGCTCACTGCATCTGGATATGCGCATTCCCATCTTCCTGTCTGACCACACGGAATATGTGCTGGCTGAAATACAGATCCGCTCGGTGGCCATGGACTTCTGGGCGAGTCTGGAGCATGACCTGCGCTATAAGGCAGACAAAGCAACCTTGCCAGTGGGCATTAATGAGGAAATGTTCCAGTGTGCGGATGAAATTGCGGCGATCGACCGCAAAATGCAGGATATGTATCACCGAATCCGTGATGCCAAATGATGTGAAACATGTAAAAACGATGCCGCATAAATGGCGGCATTGTTTTTTGTGGTGCGTGTTGGCCGCAGTAACAGCTCATGGCGAGGGTATAATGAGACATTTAGCAAAAAAACATAAAAAGTGGAAAATTTCTGTTGACATTAAGGACTACATCTGCTATACTGAATAAGCTCGAGTTCGAAAAGATCTCCGGGAAACAATAAATGGCCAAGTAGTTCAGTTGGTTAGAACGCCAGCCTGTCACGCTGGAGGTCGTGGGTTCGAGCCCCATCTTGGTCGCCATATGCTGCTGTAGCTCAGTAGGTAGAGCGCATCCTTGGTAAGGATGAGGTCGCCGGTTCAAATCCGGCCAGCAGCTCCAAAAATACCCAAAGCCATCGGTTTTGGGTATTTTTATGCAATTTTGAATGGTTACGCATTTTCTCCATCTAAAATTTTATACATTTTTTGGTAAGAAACTGATCATTCACCTTTTTAGCAAGATTCTTACGGTCATCGGTCATGATGTGAGAATACACATCAGTTACCATTCTTGCCTGGGCATGACCGGTATCACCTTGTACGGCTTTGATATCACCACCGCTGATTTTCAGCTTCAGGCTTGTGCTGCTATGACGCAAACTGTGAAAGGCGACCGGCTTTAAATCATGCTCCTTGATTAGCTTTCGTAGCTCATCCATAATCTGGCACGATTCCACAGGCCTGCCGTTTTCTTGCGTAACAACCAATCCATAATCCTGATACTCATCGGTGAGCAATGCCTTCATAGACTCCTAACATGCGTGTGCCTGTTTTAACTCTTCAGCCACGACTGCGGGGATGCAGATGTCACGTACGCTGCTTTCCGTTTTGGGCGCTTTCAGAACAAGCACGGTGGTGCTCTCTGTTTTTTCCATGGCGGAAAGGCGAAGTAAATATCGTCACGCCCTTGCTTGCGCAAATCATCAATGCTGCGCTTGTCGCAACGACGTAGCTCCTGCTTAACGGAAAGATAGGCCTCATCGTTTTGAATCAGTTCATCATCGATATGAACGGAATCCCATGTGAGTCCCCAAATTTCTCCGATGCGCATGGAACAGCCTAATGCAAGATACATACAAAGTTTCAACACGGGATCGACTAAATACAATACTCTTTGACACGGAATACCGACCCTGCGGGGCCGGTTTTTCTTTGTCGGAAAATCCGACATTTTCGTGCAATCTGTTGTAAATACCCGATTATTCCGATATAATATATTTAATGACCAAATAAAATATTTAAAAAAGTTGTAGCCACAGTCCCGTCTGCATCGTATAAAGAGATGCAAGGACAAAAGCGAAATAATGATAAAGGAGAATCATCATGGAAGACAAGAATGTGTTAAAAGACAAGGTGCTCGACAAGGTCGTTGGCGGAAGCAGCAATGAGAGGGAATATTTCGTCAGTTATCAATGCCCCAAGTGTGAAGCAATTGTTCCCGGCGGATGTTATCTCGAATCGGAATTGCGTTATGCCCAATCGGACGCAGAAAAGAAAACTTGCCCAAAGTGCGGGTGCAGCTACAATTTTTACGAAGCGAAACTACTGTAAAACAAATATCCATGCTCCGGTCTGCCCGCCGAATCGCGTGTAAAATCGGCAAATTGGTCGAAAACCGTTGCGATTACTTGTGAATACGGACACAATATTAGCACAAAAGTTGTACACTATCTGGCTGAACTACAAAATTGGAGTTCAGCGACTAAGCACAATACTTTTGAATATGAAAAACCGACCCTTCGGGGTCGGTTTTTTGCCGAAGAATCCAATATTTTCATGAAATCTGTTGTAAACGCTCACTAATTCCAATATAATATACCCTGTATAAATATAGATAAGAAAAGATGGTAATACATCACAGACGATATAAAGGAGCGGTATCGAAATGCAGGAAGAAATATTCAGAAAAAAGAGCTTAGACAAAATCAAATCCCCTGAAAGCCTGGAGGACTATATCCATGTGTCCAATCCGGGTGTATGGCTGGTGCTGGTCAGCATGATCGTGTTGCTGCTGGGCGCCTGCGTGTGGGGTATTTTCGGCCACATTGACAGCACCGTGCCGTCCACCGTCTGCGTTGAGAATGGGGAAGCGATCTGCTATGTCACAGAGGAGAACATCACCTCTGTTCGGACGGGTCTGACTGTGAAATATGCAGACTGCGAGGCAGTCATCGACAAAATCGGCGAGAATGGCGATATGGGATATTCCTGTGAGATGACAGCAGAGACCTCTGTTGCTGACGGCTTCTATGAGGGCAAGGTGGTTCTGAAGAGCTACAAACCCTTATCTTTTATTTTGAATTGAGGTTTGCGATATGGCTGATAAAATAAAAAAGCCGGTAACTGAAGGCGTTGCCAAGGTGCCGGTTGTGATGCAGCTGGAGGCGCTGGAATGCGGCGCGGCAAGCCTCTGCATGGTTATGGCTTATTACAACAAGTGGATACCGCTGGAGCAGGTCCGTGAGGACTGCGGCGTGTCGCGTGACGGGTCGAATGCCCGCAATATCCTGAAGGCTGCCCGCTTTTACGGATTGGAAGCCAAGGGCTACCGCTATGAGCCGGAAACGCTCCGCAAGAATGGCCAATTCCCATGCATCATCCATTGGAATTTCAACCAGTTTGTAGTGCTGGACGGATTCAGAGGCGATAAGGCCTATCTAAATGACCCGGCAAAGGGTGCTTACAGTGTTCCGATGGAAACCTTTGACGATTCTTTTACCGGTATCTGCTTGCAGTTCGAGCCGACAGACGCATTTGTGCCCTCCGGCAAGCCCAAGAGCATGCTGTCGTTTGCCAAAAAGCGCCTTAAGGGTACTGGTGTGGCGATCGCCTTTACCGTGCTGACGAGTATCGTGGGTGCGCTGATGGGACTATTGCAGCCTGCGTTTTCCCGCGTGTTTCTCGATCACCTGCTGGGCGGCGGTGAGCAGGGGTGGGCTATGCCGTTCCTGCTGCTTCTCGCCGGATTTAACATCATTCAGATCATCATGTCTGCCCTGCAGGCGGTGTATTCCCAGCGTATCACCGGAAAGATGGCGGCTGTCGGCAACGCCACCTATATGTGGAAAGTCCTCAAGATGCCGATGAAGTTCTTCTCTCAGCGCATGGCGGGCGATATTCAGGGACGGCAGAGCGCCAATGCCTCCATCGCCAACACGCTGATCGACACCTTCGCACCGCTTGTGCTTAACACAGTCATGATGGTGTTCTATTTCGTTGTCATGCTGCGATACAGCGTCATTCTGACTGTGATCGGCATCGCCTCTCTCACCATCAACGCCGTTGTATCCAGATACATATCGAAACATCGCATGAACGTCACGCGTGTGTCGATGCGTGACAGTGGTAAGCTGTCCGCTTTTACGGTTGCTGGTATCGGCATGATCGAGACCATCAAGGCGTCCGGTGCAGAAAATGGTTTTTTCAAGAAGTGGTCGGGTTATCAGGCGAGCGTTAATACACAGCAGGTGAAATTCCAGAAGATGGATCAGTACCTCGGCATGATCCCGCAGTTCGTTTCTACCCTTGCCAATAATGCCGTGCTGTTTCTCGGCGTGTGGCTGACCATGCAGGGTAAGTTTACTGTCGGTATGGTCATGGCGTTTCAGGGCTTCCTCGGCTCTTTCATGTCGCCTGCCATGACGTTAGTTACCGCAGGTCAGACTCTGCAGGAAATGCGTACGCAGATGGAGCGCGTGGACGATGTGATGGAATATCCGGACGACATTGTTTTCGACGAGAGCGAGGGCAGTGACGAACACACAAAGCTTTCGGGCAATGTGGAGATCAAAAACCTTGTGTTCGGCTACTCTCCCTTGGCTGAGCCGCTGATCAAGGATTTCAACATGACGCTTTCTACGGGAAAGAGCGTTGCCATTGTCGGCGCTTCCGGCTGCGGCAAATCCACCATGTCCAAGCTGATCGCCGGACTCTATCAGCCGTGGAGCGGAGAGATTCTGTTTGATGGCAGACCGATGAAGCAGATCCCGAAGAATGTTTTCCGTGGGTCGCTTGCGGTGGTCGATCAGGATATCATCCTTTTCGAGGATACCATCGCAAACAATATAAAGATGTGGGACGAGAGCATTGAAGATTTTGAAATGATTCTCGCAGCGCATGATGCGCAGATCCATGACGATGTTATGCAGCGCCCGAAGGGCTATCAGCATAAGCTGCTGGAAGGCGGCAAGGATTTCTCCGGCGGCCAGCGACAGCGCATTGAGATTGCCAGAGCGCTTGCCCAGGATCCGACGATCGTTATCATGGATGAGGCAACAAGTGCGCTGGATGCCAAAACGGAGTATGAAGTGGTCCGGGCGATCCGTGAAAGAGGCATTACCTGCATCGTCATTGCCCACCGTCTTTCCACCATCCGTTCCTGCGATGAGATCATTGTGATGGAGCACGGTGAGATCAAGGATCGCGGAACGCATAGCGAACTGATGGAACACAGCAAGATCTACCGTGATCTTGTTAGTGCAGAGTAAGGGGGTGTCATAAAAAATGAGCTGGTTTGAAGAACAGTTACAGTATCGTGAACGGTCCGATAACGCTGATTTTGAGGACGCCATTGATTCCATTGCCAATGCCGTCATGGGCAATCGCTTGCGTGATGCACTCAATCAGGACGAAATTGCCGGTTCCGCCATCGAAGAAATATTAAAGTATTACCACTGCAAGGCGAAGAATGATAAGCTTCCTCCGCAGATCAAAACGCTGGATGAGCAGATCGAATACCGCATACGCCCTTTTGGTATCAAAAGCCGCAGCGTCACGCTGGATAAGGGTTGGTACCACCATGCTGTGGGTGCTATGCTCGGCACGCTGAAGGAGGACGGCTCTGCCGTTGCATTGATCCCCGGAAAGCTTTCAGGATATAAGCTGATCGATATCAAGACCGGAACGCAGTGCAAGCTGAACGGGAAAACCGAACAGCTTATCGACAGCGAGGCGGTGTGCTTCTATGAACCGCTTCCCCTCAAGGCGCTGACTGTAGCAGATCTGCTGAAATTCATGATGCAGCAGATGAGTATTTCTGATATCGTGATGTATCTGGCCATGATGGGCATCTCCGCCGCACTCGGCCTCCTGTCGCCGTTGTTTACGAAGTGGCTTTTCGGCGAGGTGCTGGAATCCGGCAGCTTACAGGTGCTGTTGTCCCTTGCGGTGTTTATGGTGTGCTTTTCCATAAGTAAGCTGTGCTTCGGCGCATTCCAGAGCCTGATCAACGCCCGCATTGGTGTCAAACAGAATATTGCGGTGCAGGCGGCGGTGATGAACCGTATTCTGAGCTTGCCGACGTCCTATTTCAAACAGTATTCTGCCGGTGAATTGTCTCAGCGCGCAGCCTATGTACAGTCATTGTGCTCGATGCTATTCAATACGATCGGTACAACAGGGCTTACCTCGCTCTTTTCGCTGATTTATATTGGGCAGATTTTCGCCTTTGCGCCGACCCTAGTTATCCCTGCATTAGCGGTCACGGTGGCAACGATTCTTCTGTCACTCGTTACGACATTTGCACAGATGAAAATCACCCGCGAGAAAATGGACCTTTCCGCAAAATCAAGCGGTCTGACTTACGCAACGATTACGGGTATTCAGAAAATCAAGCTGGCAGGTGCTGAAAAGAGAATGTTTTCCCGCTGGGCAAGACAGTATGCCAAGCAGGCGCAGCTGGAATACAATCCGCCCTTATTTCTGAAATTGAGCGGAACGATCAGCCTTGCCATATCCATGCTCGGCACGCTGCTCCTCTATGCGGTGGCGATCAGAAGCCAGCTCAGCGTTGCCGACTATTATGCATTCAATACAGCATACGGTATGGTTTCCGGTGCGTTCATGTCGGTCGCATCGATTGCCGTTACCGTTGCCAATATCAAGCCTACGCTGGAAATGGCAAAGACCATCATGGAAGCAGAACCGGAGGCTCACGAGGGAAAAGAGAATATCACTTCTCTTCACGGCGGCATCGAGATCTCGCACATTTCCTTCCGGTATGATAACTCTATGCCCAACGTGATCGACGATCTGTCGCTGAAGGTCAAGCCGGGCGAGTATCTTGCCATCGTCGGCTCCACCGGCTGCGGCAAGAGTACGCTGCTGCGACTGCTGCTTGGTTTTGAAACGCCGCAGAAGGGCAGTATCTTCTACGACAAAAAGGATATGGCGAAGATCGATCCGGAATCACTGCGCAGGAAAATCGGCGTCGTGATGCAGGATGGCAAGCTTTTCCTCGGCGACATTTATTCTAACATCGTCATCACCGCTCCCGAGCTTACCGTGGACGAGGCGTGGCAGGCAGCGGAAATCGCTTCCATTGCCGATGATATCCGTGCCATGCCCATGGGGATGAACACCATCATCAGCGAAGGACAGGGTGGCATTTCCGGTGGCCAGCGACAGCGCATGATGATCGCAAGAGCGGTTGCGCCGAAGCCGAAGATCCTGATGTTCGATGAAGCGACCAGTGCGCTGGACAACATCACGCAAAAGAAGGTCTCGGAGGCCATTGATTCGCTCAAATGCACGAGAATTGTTATTGCACATCGGCTTTCCACGATCCAGCATGCCGACCGTATCATCTACCTCGACAGCGGTAAGATCGTTGAAGAAGGTACATATGAGGAGCTTATTGCAAAGAACGGCCGCTTTGCACAGCTCGTTGAGCGTCAGCGGTTAGATATTGAATGATCACAGAGAGGAGCTTGCCATTATGGTGACGAACGAACAAAAGCAGTCGATTTATTGCGCATATCACGGCAAGGTCTGCGGATACATACGTTCAAAAATCAATAACACGCAGGATGCTGAGGATCTTGCTGCTGATGTTTTCGTCAAGGTGTATGAAAAACTTGACACCTTTGATGAAACCAAAGCTTCTCTTTCTACATGGATCTATACGATCACCCGTAACACGCTGACGGATTATTTTCGCATGCGCAGGACTTTTGAAGAGATACCGGAAACGCTGGAGGGCGGCTCCTCCATTGAGGAAAGCGTTTGCAACGCTGAGATGTTAGATGCGTTGGCCAAGGCGCTGGAATCTCTCGATGAGCGCGAAAGAGATATCATCATTCTGCGATTTTACAAGGGAAAAACCCTGACGGAGATCGCCGGGCAGATGGGCATCTCCTACGCCTATGTCAAGGTGCTTCAGAATAAGGCGTTCGATGTACTGAAAAAATACCTTTATGTACGACCATATTTACACTGACAAACAGCAAAACACAGTTGTCTTTCCTTTTTGCTTGTTGTATAATCAAAAATGGAATGTTATATTGCTCGAAAGGAACTGCATCTATGGCCAAACTATTTGTTCCGGCCGCGTTGGATGGGATCGGTAAGGGACTGGATTTTATAGAAGACGCGCTGACACAATACCGGGTTAGTCACAAGGAAATACAAGAGGCGCTGCTGCTATCCGAAGAGTCCATGGTTCGTCTGATCGAAAATGCGCCCGACGGCGAAGAACTGCACATTTCTGTAAAGCGTCGCCATGGACTTTGTGTGATAAAGCTCTCTGCACCGGGTCCTGAACTGTCGCAGGAGGGCGGTGCAGGTCTGGACCTTGACCTGAACAGCAATGACTTGGGGCGCGATGGCGAGGAGATTATTCGCACCATGTTGCTCCACGCTTATGCCGATAAGATCCACCATGTCCGCAAGGGACGTTACAATTTTGTGGAGATTACCGCGGGCAATCCCGAACGGGTATTTGCCATCCGTGCGGTTACCGCGCTGCTTGCTGCGTTGGTGGTGGGCCTGATACTGAATTTGCTGCTGAATGATTCTGCAAAGCAGGTGCTGGACACCCATGTACTAGTACCTATAGAAAACATCTTTATCAACTGTCTGAAACTGATTACGGGGCCAATGGTGTTCTTCTCCATCATTTCGGCTTTTTCGCAATATACGTCATTTTCCGATCCCGGGCGAGTAAGTATAAAGGTGCTGATTGGCTATCTTTGTACATCCGTCATCGCTGTTACGGTGGGTGGGGGTGTATTCCACCTGCTCAAGCCCGGTACGATGGGCCAACTGGCTACATTTGCCTCGCAGGCAGTGCCCTTGCCACCGGATATGCAGCCGTCTTTTCTTGCCATATTGATTGCTGTTGTACCGGCCAATATCATTGAGCCGTTTATCAGCATGAACACAGTGCAGCTGATTTTTCTGGCACTACTATGCGGTGTTGCCATGGGGCGTGCTGGTGAGCATTCAGCCACATTACGGCATGCTACGGACGCATTGTGTGCCCTATGCAGCAAAGCGACAGCGCTGCTTGTAGGCTTTATTCCTATTGCCACTTTCGCCTCCACGGTATCCATGCTGTTGAACATCGGCGGTAAGATCCTGCTGTCTTTGGCGGAAATGGTGGGCGCAGTACTGCTGGGCCTTGTTCTGATGATCGTTATCTACTGCATTGTTATTGGTATCGCAGGACGATTGAATCCATTTCCGTTTTTGTGCAAGCAGATGCCGATGATGAAAGAGATTTTCATTCAGGGCTCCAGTGCGAATGCCATGCCGAAAACCATTCGTTTTTGTAAGAATACACTTGGCATTTCACCCCGTGTATATAGTTTTTCCATTCCATTTGGTACTATAGCAAATCTGGATGGCAACTGCGTTTATTTGACCGTCGCCGGACTGTTCCTGGCACGCATGTGCGGTGTAGAACTGTTCAGCCGTGAAATCATCCCCTTTATTTTTGCCATTTTTGTTTTGTCTATTGGCGCTCCGATCACTCCAGGCTCGGCACTTCTCTGCCTGACGGTGCTGTTGAGTCAGATGGGTGTATCTCTGCCGGCTGTGAGCATTATCTTCGGCATAAATGCTGTTATGGAAATGCTGCAGGCCGTGTCTAATACTACTGGCGATATAGCCATTTCGCTTGTGGTAGCAAAGTCGGAGGGCCTGCTGGATACAGAAACATATCATAATATCACACATCACAAATAATGCAATTATACATAATGCCATCGCAAGAAAGGACTTGTTTACCATGGCCAAAATGACGAAAACAATGAGAGAAACTCTGAGAAAATTTGTTTTTCGAGGTATCCGTTTCAAAATGGCGCTGGCTATTATTTTAGCATCCATACTACTGATGCTGGCGGTGGAAGTTACGGTGGACCGTGCCGTGAGCAATACCGTGGAAGAACTGATGGCTTCCCGTATGCAGGATGATATTCACTACATCGAGGACCTGATCGATGAGGGTGAGTGGCATGAGAAAAACGGTGCGCTCTACTGCGGCGATAGGCTGATCGGTGACGGTACGGAAGAAAATGCGAACCTTGCTCCGTTTTTGGAACTGCAGGAAAAGACCGGCTCATTCTCCTATACATTTGTCAAGTGCTCCGACGAGGGCCTTGTATGGGTGGGCGACCAAAAGACCGGCTATCAGCAAGGTCATTATATGCGTGTCGCAGGCAGTACGCTCGGTACCAACGGCAAGAAGATCATGGGTACCTATATGGACAAGAAAGTGGCTGACATCCTGGATACTGAGGGCACTTATGCAGGTCGGGCCAACGCGGCAGGGAGAAAGGTTTTCTGTCTTTATAAGACACTGAATGACGATGCCGGCAAAGTGGTTGGTGTTATCGTGGTAGGACGCGACATTTCTGTTCTGCAGAATCAGACACGCAGTGCTGAGCGTACACTTTTCTGGATTATCATGATTGATATGCTGTTGGTCGCCATAGGCCTGAATGCCTTTATTTTCCGCTGGATAGCCAAACTGGATGCTGTCAACAACTATCTGCGCGATATCTCGGGCGGTACATTCCCGGAGGAACCGCTGAATCTGCACACTAAAGATGAATTGATGGTAACGGCGCAATGTATCAATGAAATGACCGAATCGCTGAAGGAGAAAGAGCGGATCAGCGGTGAGCTGGAGGTCGCCACGAATATTCAGGCGCACATGCTGCCTTGCATTTTCCCGCCCTTCCCCGATCATGATGAATTTGATATTTTTGCCACCATGACCCCCGCCAAGGAAGTGGGCGGCGATTTCTATGACTTCTTCATGGTTGACGATCACCATTTGGCAGTCGTCATTGCCGATGTGTCCGGCAAGGGTGTTCCGGCGGCACTGTTTATGGTCATTGCCAAGACATTGATAAAGAACTACGCACAGATGGGCATGGAGCCCTGCCATGTGTTTACCAAGGTCAATCAACTGCTGTGTGAAGGCAATGAGGCAGGACTCTTTGTGACGGCATGGATGGGCGTGCTGGATGTAGAAACCGGCAAGCTGACCTATGTTAATGCCGGCCACAATCCCCCCTTAATCAAGTTGGGAGACGATGGCTTTACCTATCTTAAGTCCCGCCCCGGTTTTGTCCTGGCGGGTCTGGAAACCATGCGCTATAAGCAGAATGAGCTGACAATGAACCCCGGTGACAAACTGTTTCTCTATACGGACGGCGTGACGGAGGCTATCGATTTAGATCAACAGCTCTACGGTGAGGAACGGTTGAGCAACTATCTCAACGCACATATGGCCGAGGGTGTCAGCGCTATACTGCATGGCTTGAAAGAAGATCTGGATCTGTTTGCCGGTGATCAGGAGCAGTTTGACGATATTACCATGCTGATTCTGGACTATAAGGCAAGAGCAAAATGGGAAGACATAAATGAACGCACTTTCCCTGCGGAGGTTGATGCGCTCAACGATGCCATGGCATTTGTGGAAGAGGAACTGGAAAAGGCAGAATGTCCTGCAAACATGGCCATGCAGATTTCCGTTGCTGTTGAGGAGATATTCGTCAATATTGCTCACTATGCCTATCCCGGTGAGAGCGGCAGCATGAAACTGGGCATCAATATTAACGAGGGCATGGCTACATTGCGCTTCGTAGACTATGGTATTCCGTTTAATCCTCTTCAAAAAGTTGACCCTGATGTGACACTGGACGCAGAGTCCCGTAACATCGGCGGACTTGGCATCTACATGGTCAAAAAAACCATGGACGATGTGCAATATGGACGCAAGGACAATCAGAATATTCTGACATTGAAAAAGAAGATTGGATAAAGGTAAGAATCTATTAGACAAGGCTCTGTGCTTTGCCATTGAGAAGCATACCAAAGACCTTTCTGTGAAGATGATGTGGTTGGGCGATAAACTTTCCAATATGCGGTCGTTTTACCGGTTGTACCGTAAGCAGGGTGATGCTCTTTGGCAGAGCTTTAATCAGAAAGATCCGGCCATGCAGGCATGGTATTATCGCACGATTGCCGCATGCCTGCGGGATCTGCAGGAATACGACGCCTATCAGGAATATGTGAAACTTGTCAATATTGTTTTTGAAACTGTCGAAGGAGGTATTCCCTATGAAGTTTGAGTTAACCAATGGTACGCTGACTATCTTCCTTGCCGGACGTGTGGACTCGTCCAATGCAGAGAGCGTGGAAAAGGAAATTCAGTCCATCATTGTAGCCAACAGTGCTGAGACGCTTGTGCTGGATGCCGAGGATCTGGCCTACATCTCCAGTGCCGGCCTGCGCGTAATTTTGCGTCTGAGAAAAGCCAATGCTTCCATGAAGATCGTCAATGCCTCGTCTGAGGTCTATGACATCTTCGAGATGACCGGTTTTACTGAGATGATTACCATTGAAAAGGCCTACCGCCGACTGAGCGTGGAGGGCTGCGAGGTCATCGGTCAGGGCGCCAATGGCAAGGTCTACCGTCTGGATCCCGACACGATTATCAAGGTCTATCTCAACCCTGACAGTTTGCCCGATATTCACCGCGAGCGCGAGCTGGCGCGCAAAGCGTTTGTCATGGGTATTCCCACCGCCATTCCCTATGATGTGGTCAAAGTGGGCGAAGGCTACGGCTCTGTATTTGAATTGCTCAGTGCGAAATCCTTTGCCAAACTTCTGATTGCGGATTCCGATAATCTGGATATGTGTGTGAAACTATCGGTGGAACTTCTGAAGAAAATTCACGGTACGGAACTGAAAAAGGGCGATATGCCAGATATGAAGACTGTAGCATTGGGCTGGGCGGATTTTCTCGCCGATTACCTGCCGGCTGAGCAGTATGAAAAGCTGCACAGTCTGATTGCCGCCGTTCCTGATGACAATCACATGCTGCACGGCGACTATCACATTAAGAATGTCATGCTGCAAAACGGCGAAACTCTGCTGATTGATATGGACACGCTGTGCCTTGGTTACCCCGTTTTTGAATTCGCCTCCATTTTCCTGGCCTATGTGGGATTCGGCGAAGTTGACCACGAAGTATCCAGAAAGTTCCTGGGTATCTCCTATGAAATGGGTGTAGAATTTTGGGACAAGACCCTGCGTCTATACTTTGATACCGACGATGAGGCAAAACTTGAGGAAATTGCTAACAAGGCCAAAGTGGTCGGTTATGCCCGTCTGATGCGCCGTACCATTCGCCGCAATGCTGATACGCCGGAAGGACAGGCTACCATTGCAAATTGCCGCGCTCAGCTTGCTAAGCTGCTTCCCGCAGTTGATACGCTCTGCTTTGATTGATCGGAGGAGATACACTTGATGGAAATACAGAAAACACAGAGTGGCAACGTCTTAGTTCTGGCTTTGCAGGGGCGTTTGGACACCACTACCGCACCTCAGTTGGAAGAAACTCTGCAGGCATCCTTGGGCGGTGTGACAGAACTGACCTTGGATTTTGCTGATCTCAAGTATATTTCTTCTGCCGGCCTGCGCGTAATTCTGAGCACACAGAAAACCATGAACAAGCAGGGCAGCATGAAACTCTGCCATGTGAATCCCACGATAATGGAAGTTTTTGAAATTACCGGATTTTCAGATATACTGACTTTTGAATAAAACATTTCCGCAAAAAAGCGTGTTGGGCATGATACCCGGCACGCTTTTTGTTTAGGAGAAAATCACTCGCTGGGCGAGTGGTTCAAAAGAAGATTATTTATTATATTGAGTATTGAAAATTAAGGTTTTAGACACGCTTTCACATAATCTATGGGGATATCCATGCACTCCGCCACCTGCGCCTCAATCATGCCGGAGTTGTAGAACCGTTTGACAACAATGGCAATATCCTCTGCCACCTCGATAATTTGGAGATATTTGGGAAATTCGGGATGTAACGTTGGGAACATGTTGGGAACAAATGGCGGATCAGGGGGATAAGCAGGGATGAACAGGTTCCGAAAACCTGCCAAATACATTGATCCTGATCACTTTTCTAATCAAAAGGGACAAATAGGGATGAGTGAGGCCTCCTAAAAACACACTTTTTGATTTGGTAAGGATGAGGTCGCCGGTTCAAATCCGGCCGGCAGCTCCAAAAATACCCAAAGCCATCGGTTTTGGGTATTTTTTATACAGCAGCTAAGCTGTTATTTTCGAATTTCAATTGTAGTAATAGTGCAGCAGGAGGAAAGCTACGATAAAAACGGGTATGTCGCACACGACATACCCGTTTACTTATTCCTTGATAAACAACACGCCCAATGTATTTTTGCCGCAGTGGGAGGAAATTGTGCAGCCTGCACGAGTCAAATGAATTTCCTTTGCGTTAATGAGAGAGTGCACCTCATTTAAGCACATTTCATAAATTTCCTGATCGCACCCTGCATGGGTAACGAAAATATGATCGGTCCTAATGCCGCTGCCATCACCAATTTGATCGACAATGTATTGCTTCAATACACGCTCAAATTTGCCGCGGTATTTTTTCGTCACATCCATTTTTCCGTCATGAACTTCAATGCAGGGTTTCAACTGCAACAAATTCGCGCCCAATTTTGCCAAAGAAGAGCAGCGACCACCCTTGTGGAGATAGGTCAAGTCATCTATGATAAAGGAGGCCTGCACCTTGCTGACCAAAGCTTGACACTGGCTTACGATTTCATGAGCAGACTTGCCCTGTGCTGCCATTTCGCAGGCGGATATCACCAACAAGCCACCACCGGTAGACAGATTTCTCGTGTCAACCACATAGACATTGTCAAACTCCTGAGAGGCAATAGAGGCATTGCTATAAGAGGAGGACATCTCTGCACTGATGGTAAAATGAATCACGGTGTAGTCCTGTGCGACAAAACGACCGAAAAAGTCGATGCAATCGGACAGGTTGGGGGCAGCCGTACTGGGTAGCTCGCCGGTCTGATCGTAATGCTCATAAATTTTATCAGGCGAGATATCTATACCGTCGGCATAGGTTTCGTCACCCAGAACGACTTTTAAGGGCAACTGCTCAATGTGATAGCGTTCCACCAGCTCCGCACCCAGATCGGTGGTGCTGTCGCAGGTAATTAAAATCTTTTCGGACATCTGAGATAGGTTCCTTTCTATGCCTTTTACTAAGTACCTATTATAGAGTTTTTATGGGCAAGATGCAACAAGGTTTTGCGATAAATTTACATACAATTACAAATACAGAGAGAAAGCAAAAGTAACAAAAAATTTTTCTTTTTGTTACAGAAATGTACTTTCTTTTTTTTTGGCCCTGTACTATGATATTTAGTAGCGAATATGAGGAGGGAAAAGACATGAAAAAGATTTTGACAGGAGTGCTGACCGTTTTGATGCTGCTGGGCTTATGTGCATGCGGCAGCAAGACCGTTGATTTAGATACAAAGGCACTGGCTGATGAGCTGCAAAAGAGTGTGGCATTTGACAGCGCAATGCAGGCCGCATCTGCTGAGGAACTGGGCTACTATTTTGAGATTCCGGAAAACACCGATATTTGCGGCTATATGAGCAACGGCGCCACAGCGGAGGAGATTGTTGTGGCACGCTGCGCCGATGCCTCGGCCGCACAGGCATTAGAAACCGGCATTTCTGCTTATCTGCAGGACCAGACGGCAGAGATGGAAAAATATATGCCTGAGGAAGTTGCTCGGCTGAATGGTGCCATATTAGAGCGTAATGAAAACTGCGTCGTGCTATGCGTCACATCGGATGCAGACAACGCAAAGACAATCATTGACGGCTATTGGGGTAATTGAAGCTTATGAAGAGATACAGAGGAAGAAAAAGAAGCCCTCTCGGCATGATTATTTGTATTGCCGTGATCGCTATTGCAGTGGGAATTACCGCTTGGGCCATTTGTTCGAAAAAACCGGCGAAGGCACCTGAGAAAGATTCCACACAGACGGAAGAAAGTGTAAAACCCACAAAAGAAGACCCGTCCGAACCGGAGAAGGAACCTGAAAAAGAGCCGGAAAAGAAACCGTCCAAGCCGACATACGAGGCGATTACCTTTGATGGCGATACGCAGCAATATGGCAGTGTTTATCGAGCAGGTGACGCAGGCTATGAAATGTATGACTATTCAGATGAATTAGCAGAGCGTTACGCCGGTTTGGTCAGTAAGACGGCAAAAAATCTGAAAGGTACAGCGGATGTTTATGATTTGACCATACCGCTGTCATCTGCCATCACTCTGCCGGACGAGCTGCGTGATGACATCGGCGGATCCAATCAGGAAAAAGCGATCCAAAAGATCGAAGGCATGATGAGCGATGATGTGAAGATAGTGCCATTGTATGATGCACTGATGCAGCATCGCACAGAATACATCTACTTCCGCACGGATCACCACTGGACAGCTCGAGGCGCATACTATGCCTACGCTGAATTCTGCAAGGCAAAGGGCATGACCGCCGAGAAGCTGGACGATTATGAAAAGCAGGAGTTTGAAGGCTTTTTAGGCACATTCTATCGTGACAGCAACAACTGTGAGCAGTTGGGCAGCCATCCCGACACAGTGACCGCCTATTTGCCCAAGAGTCAGAATGCCACCTTGCAGTTTACCGACAGCTCCGGCAACACCTACGATTGGAAGATCATATACGATGTGACGGACTATCCCGCAGAGCTGAAGTACAGCACATTTATCGGTGCAGACAATCCGTACACGGTCATTCAAAATCCTGATGCGGATACGGATGAGACCTGCGTGGTGATCAAAGAATCTTTCGGCAACGCATTCGCACCGTTCCTGGTGGATCACTATAAAACGATTTATGTCATTGACTATCGCTATTGGGGCGGCAATGTGGCGGATTTCGTGAAAGAAAACCATGTGAATGACGTATTGTTCGTGAACAATCTATCTGCCATTCGCAGCAGCTATCTGATGGGTAAATTGCCCGGTATTTTATAACAGACCATGAAGATGGGACAAGTTCGTCTTGCCCCATCTTCTAAACGCTATATACGAGGAGTGAAACCATGGTATTTTCCAGCACGGTTTTTCTGCTGATTTTTTTGCCCATTGTGGCGATCATATATTATGTTTGTCCACGCCGTTTCCGCAACGTGGTATTATTGGTGGCGAGCCTGCTGTTTTACGGCTGGGGTGAGCCAAAATATGTCGGCATTATGCTGTTTTCCACCGTGTTTGACTACTGCAACGGCTTGGCCATCGGTGCGTTGCAGCACAAGGAGAAATACCGTGGCGCAAAGGCAGTTCTGATTTTATCTATCGTGGGAAATCTGGCGATATTGGCGTTTTTCAAATACACCGATTTTGCCATCGACAATATCAATTCTCTGTTGGGAGCGGGTTTACCATCGTTGGGCTTGGCGTTGCCCATCGGTATCTCTTTCTATACATTCCAGACCATGTCCTATACCATTGATGTATATCGTGGCATCGTACCGCCGCAGCACAACATTCTCAGCTTTGGCGCTTATGTGACGCTGTTCCCGCAGCTGATCGCAGGTCCTATCGTCCAGTATAAAACGGTGGGCGAAGCGCTGGATCACCGCCGTGAAAGTTGGCGCGAGGTCTCCATGGGTATGCAGCGATTTGTGATCGGCTTGGGCAAGAAGGTGCTGATCGCCAATCAGGTTGGCGCATTGTGGGAGTCTATATCGACTATGGCGCAACCTTCTGTGCTGACAGCCTGGCTGGGCGCACTGGCGTTTACCTTCCAGATCTATTTTGACTTTTCCGGTTATTCTGACATGGCGATAGGCTTGGGCCACCTGTTTGGCTTCAGCTTTTTGGAGAACTTCCGGCATCCCTACGAATCCAGCAGCGTAACGGAATTCTCGCGCCGCTGGCATATCAGTCTCGGCACATGGTTCCGGGAATATGTGTACATCCCTTTAGGCGGCAATCGCCGTGGCATAGGCCGCCAATTGCTGAACTTGGCTATTGTGTGGTTTTTGACCGGCCTGTGGCATGGTGCCAGCTGGAACTTTGTGCTGTGGGGCATTTACTATGCCATACTGCTGGTTCTGGAAAAAACATTCCTGCTGCGCACATTGGACCGACTGCCGAAATTTGTGGGGCATGTATATACCTGCTTGTGCTTTGTGTTAGGCTGGGTGCTGTTCGCCATCACCGATTTTTCGGATCTGGGTGCCTATTTGCGGGCCATGTTCTCCGGCACATTGGCGGATACCACAAGCGTGTACCTGCTGGCAAGCAATGCGGTGCTGTGGCTTGTGGCGCTGGTGGGATGCACCTCTCTGCCGGCAAAGCTGTGGGCAAGAGCGGAACAGAAATTATCCCCCACACTGGCGGTGACGGTGCGTACCGTGGGCATTGCGGCTATTTTGCTGCTGAGCATTGCGTTCCTGGTGGGTGACAGCTACAATCCGTTTTTGTATTTCCGGTTTTAATGGGAGGCGTGAAGATGAAAAACAAAGGACTTATTCCGCTGCTGATCATTGCCGTGATTTTGGTGGGGCTGTCGAGCGCATCGTGGATCACGCCGGATTGCGCCTTTTCTGCCAATGAAAATCGATATTTGCAGATGGCACCGAAACTATCTGTGGATCGCATTTTCTCCGGTGATTTTTCTGCAGATGCTGAAAACTACACCGCCGATCAAATCGCAGGTCGTGATGTTTGGATGGGGGCAGCCTCAACTGTGCAGAAACTGGCAGGAAAACAAGATATCAACGGCGTGTATTTAGGCAAGGATCACTATTATTTTGCCAAGGTTACGGACGATACATTTGATAGCCGCCAGTTTACGCAGAACCTGAATGCGGTGCAACTGTTTTTCCAAAACAATAAGGCGCTGGATTGCCACATTCTGATGGCACCCTCGCCAGCCTCGGTGCTGCAAGATCGTTTGCCCCAAAATGCGATGATGTACAATGCTGACGACAAGTTTAATCAGCTAAATGCCACTTTGGACGAAGCGGTGATCGATGTGCGTCAGGAGTTGGCGGCGCAGAGCGATCCCTACTACCATACGGATCATCATTGGACGACCACGGGTGCATACAGTGCGTATAGTGCATGGTGTGAGGCCACCGGACACACGCAGCGGGAATTCAAGTTAGAGCAGGTATCCGATCAATTCCATGGCACATTGTTTTCTAAGGTGTTGCTGCCGGGTTCCATTTATGATGCGGTATCCATCGCCACAGATGCTTACATTGAGCGCATGGATTGCGACGGCACGGTGACGAACAGTTTATATCACATGGAGGCACTGCAGAACAAGGATACTTACACGGTGTTTCAGGGTGGAAACTATGCCCAGACAACCATTACCACCGGGGTGAAAAACGGAAAACATCTGCTGCTGATCAAGGATTCTTTTGCCAATAGCTTTGTTCCATTCCTGACACGGGATTATGAGACCATCACCATGCTGGATTTGCGCTATTTCCAAGGGAATGTGCAGCAGTTGATGGAAGATTTCGGTGTTACGGATGTGTTGGTGCTGTATGAGATGAGCAACTTTGCTGACAGTGGTCAGCTATTCAAATTAAATAAGAACTAAAAAAAGAGCGCTTTGCGCTCTTTTTTTATGCAAATCATTAAATTTTCCATTGAAGAACATACAATTACATACTATAATAAAGGAAACAAGACAAGGAGAATGACCATGGAACGAATCAGTAAGGAAAACTATTATCTCGACATTGCAGAAACCGTTTTGGAGAGAGCAACTTGTTTGCGCCGTGTGTATGGTGCGATCATTGTGAAGAACGATGAGATTATTTCCACCGGCTATAATGGTGCGCCCCGTGGTCGCAGAAATTGTGTTGACATGGGTTATTGCACCCGCGAGGCGCTGTGTATTCCTCGCGGCGAACGCTATGAGCTGTGCCGTAGCGTGCACGCAGAGGCCAATGCTATTATTTCTGCCAGCCGCCGTGATATGGTGGGCGGCACACTGTATCTGGTGGGACGCAATGCACAGACCGGCGAACTGTTGGGTGATGCCACATCCTGCGCTATGTGCCGCCGCACGGTTATCAATGCCGGTATCGACCGGGTCGTGATCCGCCGCACCCCAACAGAATTTGAAGTGGTCAATGTGCAGGATTGGGTAGATACGGACGATACCCCTGCCGTGGAAGGGAAGTAATGTTGTAAAAGCGCTGTGCGCTTTACATATAAAAAATAAATAAAGGAGAATTCAGAGATGTTGAACGAGACGAAAGTGGCCGCCTATAAGGCCATCCTGGCGGAAGAACTCCGCCTGGCTACCGGGTGTACAGAGCCCATCGCCGTTGCGTATTGTTCTGCAAAGCTACGCAAGGTGTTGGGCGGTAAACCGGAAAACGTGCTGGCTGAGATCAGCGGCAATATCCTCAAAAATGTCAAATCTGTTGTGGTGCCCAATACCGGTGGGCGCCGTGGTATCGCAGCCGCCATTGCCGTAGGCATTGTGGCAGGCGATGCCGACGCAGAGCTGCAGGTAATTGCAAATGTGACGGAGGAGGATGTTGCGGGCATCCAGACCTATTTGGATGCCACTCCCATCAAAATCACTTGCCCTGAGACACCGTGCATGCTGGATATCAAGCTGACGGGTAAACTGGGTGAGCACAATGCCACGGTTCGTGTGGCGAACAATCATACCAACATTGTTTACATCGAAAAGGACGGCGAAGTTCTGTTGGAGAAACCTTTGTCCGCATCGGCAGAGGACAATCTGCAGGATAAGAGCGTCCTGAATGTTAAAGACATCCTTGAATTCATTGAAACTGTCCCACTTGCGGAGATCGAGCCCCTGATCTCCCGCCAGCTTGCCTGCAACACGGCCATTGCTGAAGAGGGATTGAAGAATAGTTGGGGCGCCAATATAGGTTCCAGCTTACTGATCAACGGCCGTGGCATTGAAACGGAGGCTCGTGCTTGGGCGGCTGCCGGCTCCGATGCCCGCATGAACGGCTGTGAAATGCCGGTGGTGATCTGCTCCGGCTCCGGCAATCAGGGCATTACGGCTTCCGTGCCCGTATGGCGCTACGGCAAGCTGAGCAACATGGATGATGAAAAGATCATCCGTGCCGTTTGCCTCAGCGACCTGATCACCATCCATCAAAAAACCGGTATCGGACGCTTGAGTGCCTATTGCGGCGCTGTCAGCGCCGGTGTAGGTGCAGGAACGGGCATTGCATGGCTGCGTGGCGCAGATTATGATGGCATTGCACATACCATCGAAAACGCTGTGGCGATGATTTCCGGCTGCATATGCGACGGTGCCAAGGCAAGTTGCGCCAGCAAGATCGCCATGAGTGTGGAAACAGGCATCTTGGGCTACAATATGTATCTCAAGGGTAACAACTTCTGCGCCGGTGACGGCATTGTGGGCGAAAATGTGGAGGAAACCATTAAGAATGTAGGTGTCCTCGCTGCGCAGGGCATGCGTGAAACCGACCGTGTTATTCTGAAGATTATGACTGAGTAAGATCAAAGAGCGGGTGAAAGGAAACTTTCGCCCACTCTTTTTTTCTGCGCTGAATTGTGGTACAATAACATCAAATCCCCACGAAAGAGGAACACACCATGAAAATCGGCAATGTAGAAATTTCATCAAAGCTGGTGCTTGCACCTATGGCAGGCGTGACGGATCTGGCGTTTCGTCAGATTTGCAGCGAATTGGGCGCAGGCCTGACCGTGACAGAGATGGTCAGCTCCAAAGCGCTTTGCTATCAGGATCGCAAGAGCCGGGGATTGCTGAAGCTGTTTCCGGGTGAACACCCCGCCAGTGCGCAGATTTTCGGCAGCGATCCGGTGTGTATGGCAGAGGCGGCCTGCATCGCTGCGGAGATTTCCGGTGCGGATATCATTGACATCAATATGGGCTGCCCTGTGGGCAAAATCGTATCCAACGGCGACGGAAGCGCCCTGATGAAAGATCCGGAAAAGGCCGTGCGTGTGGCGGAGTCGGTAGTGAAGGCCGCACCCGTACCGGTTACAGTAAAAATGCGCCGTGGTTGGGACAAGGGCAGCATCAATGCCGTAGAGCTGGCGAAAATGCTGGAGCAGGTGGGTGTTGCCGCAGTTGCCGTTCACGGACGGACTCGCACGCAGATGTATGCCGGTCAGGCGGATTGGACGACTATTAAAGAGGTCAAAGAGGCACTGCATATTCCGGTGATGGCAAATGGCGATGTGTTCAGCGGTGAGGATGCGGTGAAGATATTGCACTTTACCGGCGCTGATGCTGCCATGATCGGCAGGGGCTGCTTTGGCAATCCATGGCTTTTCCAGCAGGCAAAGGCAGCTATTGAAGGTGGAGAAATACCGGCGTTGCCGCCCCTCGCCCGGCGTATTGATACCGCCGTGCGTCAGGTGGAGCTGGCAGTGGAGGATAAGGGCGAGCATATTGCTATTTTGGAGGCCCGTAAGCAATTTTGCTGGTATCTCAAGGGCGTAGCACACGCCAATTACTACAAAGACAAGATTGTGAGGATGAATGCCTTGGATGAGGTATATGAAATCGCAAAGCATATCAAGCGTGATCTGGTGTGAAATAAGAAAAGCTGTGGCGTTATGCCACAGCTTTTCTCAGTTTCCAAACAGCTCCCACAGAATGCGGACGAAAAACACGGTCAGCACCAGTAGCATCAGAGGCTTTACGATTTTGGCGCCGCCACGATCGAAAAATCTGGTACCCAGATAGTTGCCGCCGATGCTGAATGCTCCCGCAATCAAGCCCAAAGGAAGCAGCACCTTCCCGTTGAGCAGGTACACAGCTAACGCCGTCACATTGGTGGTCAGGTTGATGACCTTTGCCACACCGTTGGCGCTGCGCAGATCCATGTGCGCCATTGCGGTCAGCAGCAGGAGCAGGAATGTGCCGGTTCCGGGGCCGTAAAAACCATCATAAACGCCAATGCCCAGTGCCACCACAAGGCTGATCAGCAACGTTTTCCGGTAGCTGAGTGGCTCGTGCTCGGAGATGAGCACTTTGCTGCGAGTCACATATAGAGCCGTCAGCGGCAGAATGACCAGCATGATGATCTTGAAAAAGTGATCTGCGATCAAAAGTGCCAAGTGTGCGCCTATATCAGAACCGACCAATGCCATGATGGCACAGCAAGCCGCCTGCTTCCAGGGCACATAGCCACGGCTTGCATAGCGTGCGGTAGCAATGGCAGTACCCATGCCTGAGCTGAGCTTATTGGTGCCGATGGCATAATGCACCGGAAGTCCGCTGATCAGATAGGCCGGCAAGGAGATCAGCCCGCCGCCACCTGCCACGGCATCCACAAATCCCGCCAGAAATACCAGCGGACAAACAATGATAAATTGTTGCCATGTGATCGCCATCGTAAAGCTCCTTGCCATCCATAATAGTTTCACTATGTCGCAAAATGAGGAAAAGTCAAGGAAAAGCACTTCCATTTGTCATGCCCCTGTGTTATACTGCTTGTCGACAGGAGCCCAAACCCTGTCCAAGCACCGCTTTTGCGGTGTTCGTTCGGCAAATTGCCGTTCTCTAAACAAAAAGTGGGAGGAACACAACATGCAAAAAATGAATGTCCGTCACATCACAACGGCCGGTGTAGTGGGTGCGGCGTATGCTGCACTGTCCATTTTCGGCTCGGTATTCGGCATCAGCTATGGGCCGATCCAGTGCCGCTTTTCCGAGGCGCTGTGCGTGCTTCCGTTTTTGTTTCCGGAAACAGCATGGGGACTGTTTATCGGCTGCGTGATTGCCAATATTTTAAGCCCGTACGGCCTGCTGGACATTGTGGTGGGCTCATTGGCTACGCTGGCGGCTGCCATGCTGACAAAGCGTTGCCGCAGTCGCTATGTGGCACCGCTACCGCCGATTGTGCTGAATGGCCTGCTGGTGGGCGGTGTCATTGCCTTTGAGCAGGTGGGATTTGGCCCGGCATTTGCGGCGGCGTATCTTTATAACGCTGTCACAGTAGCAATTGGAGAGACAGTTGCGTGCTACGGATTAGGCGGTTTGCTTTTGTGGCGTTTGCCGAAATCCCGATATTTCCGGAATTATATCCGGCAGCGGTGAACGGATGGGGTTTATAGAGGAAGTTGAAGAAAAAGGCTTGACTTTTTCCGGAAATCCTGTATAATAATTAAGCTCGCATATTAGCGGGTAAATCCTTGCTCTCATCTGTGAATGAGGGCCAACTGTCCAAAAGGAGGTGCAAAAAGTATGGCTAAAATTTCCGCCAACTATGAGGTCGTTTACATCATCGACCCTGCACAGGGTGAGGAGGCTGTTGCCGCTACCGTGGCAAAGTTCCAG
>JAZLJB010000001.1:0-19683 GCA_045617685.1 Vescimonas sp. | reverse complement strand
CCTTAAAGGTTATTGGTCGACATAGTTCAGTCTGCATTGGGACAGACCGCTTGCTCTGCCGACTTAACCCCGCCTGCATCAAGCAAGGTAGCAGGCGATGGTTTGCAAGCAATTTTTGTTTTGCCGTTTTCACGGCGTTTTGGTCTTACTGTACTATATAATGTATAAATTACAGCTTGATCTCGATTTCCACGCCAGCGGGCAGATCCAGAGACATCAGAGCCTCAACGGTCTTGGGAGTGGAATTGGCGATGTCGATCAGTCTCTTGTGGGTGCGACGCCCGAACTGCTCACGGCTGTCCTTATACTTGTGCGTAGCACGCAGGATGGTGACGATCTCCTTCTTGGTGGGCAGAGGGATGGGACCGGACACGGTAGCGCCGCTGCGCTTAGCGGTCTCAACGATCTTCTCTGCGCTCTGGTCGATGACCTGGTGGTCATAGGCCTTCAGACGAATGCGAATCATTTCTTTTGCCATTTGGTTTGTTCCTCCATTTTTATCGTACGGTTTTTGCTTTTGACCTACTGCCGCACGGTGAGAATTTCTTTTACGCCGTTCCGTGCGTATCATTCCGGCTCATAAGAAACACCGGCACAAAGGGGCCGGTGGTCTTCTGGCGCAGCGATCTACGCTGACGTGGCAGAAATTTCTCAGCCGCCCGATTATCGGACATACTCCCCGAAAGTTACCTCCTTGCGGAGCAATCTCCCGGTTCATCGCAGTGTAAACGGCTCCGGGTGTATACCACCCATCACACGCGTACTCACACAGTATAAAAGAAAATCCCCTTATTGTCAAGGGGATTTTCAAAATATTTTTGTGGATTATGCAAAAATTTTTAGGATAAATTTCTGCAGGTTTTCACAAGGACTATCTGGGCCATTTTAGTCCTTTGGGTAGTTGCAAAATGTAATCTGCACTGACGCCATAGAACTCACAGAGTCGGCACAAATGATGTAGCGGCATCTCATTAACGCCTTTTTCATAGCGGGCATATACCTGTTGCGTTGTTTGTAATATGTTTGCCACCTGTGCTTGGGTCAAATCGTGATCTTCTCGTAATTCTCGCAATACATCTGTGTAGTTTCGCATCACTGCACCCCCCGCCCTATTTTATGCACGGGTACATTATTCCATACACCACAAATGATGTATTGACTTTACACCACTTGTGGTGTATTATATTTTTGTAAGCAAACAACGAAGGGAGGTTTTTGTGTGAAAAATTCCGGCACAATATTTCTTATAATCTTAGCTATAATTGGAGCTATACTTCTATGTTCCGTTCTTGATTTAAGTCCCAGTCACGAACATAAATCTGCATATAGCCAGCTTTCTCCCCAAGAGCAAGAAAATGCGCGTTGGGCATATGAAGCACAAAAAGCCATTGATAACTATAACAGTTGATCTCTCTTAAACTAAAATAACAGCGTGGAGTTGTTCTCCACGCTGTTATTTTTAGTTTACATTTTCTTTAATAAGCCACGCCCCAGTAGATGTCGGTGGTGCAATCCTTGCCGCATACCACGCACTTGCCGGTGGTGCCGGACTGCTTGAGAGGCATGCAGCGGCTGGAAACGCCGGCCTTTTCCTTCATGGCCATCTCACACTCCAGACTGCCGCACCACTTGGTACGAGCGAAACCACCCTTACCCTGAGCCATTTCCTTGACTTCCTCCCAGGAGGTCATGTCAAAGGAGTTATCTTCCAAATTATCGGAAGCCATCTTGTAGAGGTTGTCATGAACAGCCTTCAGCAGCTCATTAACAGACTCCTCCAGTTTCTCCAGAGGCACAAAGGTCTTTTCACCGGTGTCACGGCGAGCGATGCAGCACTGTCCCTTTTCCATATCCTTCGGGCCGATCTCCACACGCAGAGGCACGCCCTTCATCTCATACTGGGCAAACTTCCAACCGGCAGACTGATCGCTGTCATCCATGCTGACACGCAAACCCATGTCGATCAGGCGCTGCTTCAGGTCAGCGGCGGCATCCAATACGCCGGGCTTGTGCTGAGCAATAGGAATTACCACGACCTGTGTCGGAGCAATAGCAGGAGGCAGCACCAAGCCGTTGTTGTCAGAGTGTGTCATGATGACAGCACCGATCAGACGGCTGGATGCACCCCAGGAAGTCTGGAACGGATACTGCAGCTTGTTGTCACGGCCGGTAAATGTCACATCGTATGCGCGGCTGAACTTGTCGCCGAAGTAGTGGCTGGTGCCGGACTGCAACGCCTTGTGATCCTTCATCATGCACTCGATGGTGTAGGTAGCTTCTGCGCCGGCAAACTTCTCCTTGTCGGTCTTGCGGCCCTTCACCACGGGCATCGCCAGATAGTTCTTGCAGAAATCGGCGTAGCAGTTCAGCTGCTGCTCCGTTTCGGCCTGTGCCTCCTCGGCGGTCTCATGGATGGTGTGACCCTCCTGCCACCAGAATTCACGGCTGCGCAGGAACGGACGAGTGCTCTTCTCCCAGCGGATCACGGAGCACCACTGGTTGTACAGCATGGGCAGCTCACGCCAGGAGTGCAGCACATGGGACCAGTGATCGCAGAACATGGTCTCGGAAGTGGGGCGGAATGCCAACCGCTCCTCCAGTTTCTCGCTGCCACCGTGGGTAACCCAAGCCACTTCGGGAGCGAAGCCCTGCACCAACTCGCCTTCTTTTTTCAGCAGGCTCTCCGGAATCAGAACGGGCATTGCCACATTGGTGTGGCCGGTCTTCTTGAATTCGCCGTCCATCAAGCGCTGGATGTTCTCCCAAATGGCATAGCCATAGGGGCGCAGAATTAAAAAGCCCTTGACGCTGGCATAGTCCACCAGCTCAGCTTTCAGGCAGATATCTGTATACCACTTGGCAAAATCATCCTCCATGGGAGTGATCGCTTCAACATTTCTCTGGTCTTTCGCCATGATTGTACCTCTATTTCCTCGTTTTTACGAAATTCTCTAATATAATATTGTATCGACCGGTGGTGCAAATGTCAAGACTGCATTTCGGCATCTTATTCCTGATACAAAATATCCCGTGCCACCGGTGTGTAAAACAGTTCCTCCACCTCGTCAAAATCGTGCGTCTGTCCCATGATCCACATCAGCTTGCACACCGCCGCTTCTGTGGTCATATCGTACGCCTCCAACAGCTGAAGTGTATGCTTTAGCAAGCCGCCCACATGGTACACCGTCAAATTGCTGCCTTCGTTAGGCACCTGCGTGGTCATGCAGATGATCTTACCCTGCTCTACGCCGCGTTGCAATACTTCGTAAAATCCTTCATATTCCGGCAAACCGCCTACGCCAAAGCTCTCGATCACCAAACCATCGTAATGTTCTATCATAAACTCTATCAACTCTCGGCGTGTACCCGGAATCAATTTCAGCAGTCCCACATTGGTGTTCAGTTTGTCATAGAACACGGGCTGCCCCTCTGTATCCCACTTAATGTATTGCAGCAGATGCTCATCTTGCAGCACCGCCAGATCAGGATAATTTACACTGGAAAATGCTTGAAAACTCTTGGAGCAGGTCTTTCGGGCGCGCGTACCCAAAATAACCTTACCGTTAAAAACAATCTGTACACCGCCCAGCCCCCGGCAGGCATAAATAAAAGCATCTGTCAAATTGCGTTTGGAGTCGGTGCCATCAAACCAAATGGGTTTTTGTGCACCGGTTAGTACAATAGGCTTTGCACTGTTCTGCACCAGATAGCTCAGCGCCGCTGCGGTATACGCCATGGTATCGGTACCATGACTGATGACAAACCCATCATATTTTTCATAATTCTCACGCAGCGCAGCAGATACACCCAGCCAATTCTCCGGGCGGATATTGGTGCTGTCCAGCGAATATAGCTGCATGCAGTCAACCTGACACATCTTTCCTATATCAGGGATAAAGGACAGCAGTTGTTTGGTATTCAGTTCCGGAGTCAAACCATCCGATGACATCTCCGAGGCAATGGTTCCACCCGTGCCGATCATCAAAATTCGTTTCACAAAAACCTCGTTTCCGTTACTCTTCTGTCTGCCAGGCCTTGCAGACATCGACCCATTCTACGAAGTTGTCTCCGCAGCAGCGCTCCAGCTCTTCGCAGGACAGCTCAATGGCTGATGCGGCGCTGCCCACGGCAGGATAAACGGTTGCAAAGCGTTTGAGAGAAATATCCAAATAGGTCTTTACATCCTCCGGCAAAGCAAAGGGACACACACCGCCCACTGCATGGCCGATCCGCTCCACTGCTTCTTCATGGGTCAGCATCTTGGCCTTGGCATGGAACTGCTTTTTATACTTGCTGTTGTCCACCTTGGCATCACCGGCAGCCACCACCAGAATGGGCTGCTCATCCACCTTGAAGCTCAAGGTTTTGGCAATGCGGGCGCCCTCCACGCCAACTGCCACTGCCGCCAACTCCACCGTGGCACTGGAAACTTCAAACTCCTGAATGCGGTCTGCCACACCGTAGGAAGTCAAATATTCTCGCACTTTTTCAACTGACATAGTCCTCTCTCCTTCTCTTTATCGAATGTCAATTCGTTCTACAGCGACGCACAATCCGGTGTCGCTATCCAGCGTATAAATGCAGCCCTGCGCTTTGCAGGCGCCCTCAGCAGCACGGTAGCGGCCGGGCAAGCCGCCCAAAAATGTTTCCACCGATTGCTCCGGGCGAATACCCAATACCGACTCCACTGCGCCGGTCATGCCCAGATCGGTAATATAGCCCGTCCCCTTGGGGAACACCCGCTCATCGGCGGTGGGAACATGGGTATGCGTACCCCAAATGGCACTGACTCTACCGTCCAGATAGTAAGCCAACGCCAGCTTTTCGCTGGTGGCCTCTGCGTGGAAGTCGACCAGGGTAAAGGTGGGCTTATCACCATTTTTCAAAATTTTATCCGCCGTAGTAAAGGGATTTTCCGCTTTCCAATCTAAATTACACCGCCCGATCAGGCTCATCACGCCGATGGTCACAGCGCCGCAATCGTAGACGCCCCAACCCTTTCCGGGTGTTCTTCCGGAAAAATTGGCAGGTCGCAGGATATAGCGGTTCTCCTCTAAATAGTCGCAGATCTGCATTTTGCCCCAGGTATGGTTGCCCAAAGTGATCACATCCGCTCCGGCAGAAAACAGGTCATCCGCCTGCTGCGGTGTCAGGCCCGTGCCGGAGATATTCTCGCCGTTTATAACGGTGAAGTCAATGCTTTTTAACTGTTTCACATGGCGCAGATGACGGTGCAGATGGCGCACACCATCCTCACTGGTGACATCACCGATGGCTAAAACATGATACAACATAGAATAAATATCCTCATTTCCATGTATTTTTATATCAGTATCCATTTAATACTACTTTAATACTTATATAAACATTATACCACATTTTACTGCCCACGCAATGAAAAAAGAGATGCCTTGCGGCATCTCTTTTTATTCTTTTACTTTGCGTACTCAACGACCTTGGTTTCACGCAGAACATGAACCTTGATCTGGCCGGGATACTCCAGTTCGCTCTCGATTCGCTTGGCAAGTTCACGAGCCAAAATGGTCATCTCGTCCTCGCTGACCTGCTCGGGCTTCACCATGACACGGACTTCACGACCGGCCTGGATCGCATAGCTCTTATCCACGCCGGGATAGGAACCGGTGATTTCTTCCAGCTTTTCCAGACGCTTGATGTAATTCTGCAAATTCTCGCGGCGTGCGCCGGGACGGGCGGCAGAAATTGCATCGGCTGCCTGCACCAGGCAAGCTACCAAAGTCTTGCACTCCACATCGCCGTGGTGTGCCTGAATGGCATGCAGGATATCTTCCTTTTCACGATATTTGCGGCAGTACTCCACACCTAAGGCAATGTGCGTACCCTCAAACTCATGGTCTAAAGCCTTGCCCACATCATGCAGCAAACCGGCACGCTTTGCTGCGGCGACATCTGCACCCAACTCGGCTGCCATCAAGCCTGCGATATGGCTGACTTCAATGGAGTGCTGCAAAACATTCTGGCCATAGCTGGTACGGTAATGCAGCTTGCCTAACAGCTTCTGCAGCTCAGGATGGACACCCCGGACACCGGTTTCCAGTACGGCACGCTCACCCTCAGAGCGGATGACAGCGTCGACTTCCCGGCGAGCCTTTTCTACCATCTCCTCGATATGGGTGGGATGGATGCGGCCATCGGCAATCAGCTTTTCCAAAGCCACACGGGCGACCTCACGGCGAACCGGCTCAAAGCAGGACACGGTGATGGCCTCAGGTGTATCGTCAATGATCAGATCAGCACCGGTCAGGGTTTCCAGGGTGCGGATATTACGACCCTCACGGCCAATGATGCGGCCCTTCATTTCGTCATTGGGCAGGGGTACCACACTGACGGTAATTTCAGCCACATGGTCAGCAGCACAGCGCTGAATGGCAGAGGCAATGATCTCCCGGGCACGGGTATCGGCCTCTTCCTTGGCACGGCTTTCAATTTCCTTGATCTTGATGGCGGTTTCGTGAGTGACCTCAGATTCCACCTGCTGGATCAAATACTCCTTTGCCTGTTCGGCAGAGAAGCCGGAAATGCGTTCGAGCATCTCCGTTTGGCTGCGCTTGATGAGGCGGATCTCTTCCTGCTCCTTATCAAGGGCGGCATGCTTGTTGGCAAGAGCCTCTTCCTTCTTTTCAATGGACTCGGTCTTGCGGTCAATGTTTTCTTCTTTCTGTTGCAGACGGCGCTCCTGCTTTTGCAGGTCGGAACGGCGTTCTTTCACTTCCTTCTCGTACTCGCTGCGGTTTTTCAAAATCTCTTCTTTTGCTTCAAGAAGTGCTTCTCTTTTTTTGTTTTCAGAGCTTTTAATAGCCTCATTGATAATGCGCGTAGCTTCTTCTTCCGCGCTGGAGATTTCTTTTTCCGCTACACTCTTGCGGTAGCGAATACCGAGGAGAAACGCAATGATGAACGCCACAACTGCTGCGACTGCCGCAACAATATAACCGGTTGTGGTCATAAGCGTTGCTACCTCCTAAAATTGTTGATGTGTATGAAAACGGTTTCCCGTCAAATGCAGATAATAATTGACCTGCTCCCCTAAAGCGGTCAACAATAATCCTATATAATTTTAATATCGTTAGACGAAACTGTCAAGTTTTATTTGCAAAATATACTTATTTTATATTTGTATATATGCCGCAGCCGCATAACCTAATTGGTCTCCATAGCCCACCGTATACCAGCCTTGGCGCTGTGCATACACCGTAACATTAGCGCCGTCCGGCATTTGCGCCACAACTGCGCTATCCGTGGACGGATAAGCCCGAAGATTCAAATTGCCACCGGACGCCGTGGCCACCACCGCCGGAAGCGGGCCTTCCGGATAGGAAAACGGCAACGAAAAATATTCCGTCAAAGAAAGCACCAAATTCTGCGCAATCAACTGGATATTATCCTCGATCCAACGGGCATCCTCCACATTATCATGATAGCCTAACTCCAACAGATTTGCCGGCGCTTTCGGCTGACGCACTTCGCCTAATGATGTAGTAGAACGGGTCGCCACCAAATTGGGCAGTGGGTAAATGGTACGCAGATTTTTGGCGAACAGCTCCGCTGCCCGTTTACCATTGGTGCTGGTGGGATAATAAAAGGCGATGATTCCCCTTGCCTCCCCGGCATTGCCGCTACCGGCAGCATTAGAGTGCAACGCCAGATAAAAATCATACTCCCCTTGATTGGCCTGCGCTATGGAACTGGCCGCTGTCATCTGCGGCGTGTTACGATTAAAACGGATGGTATTGGCCCTCAGGTACGGCTCCATGGCATCTGCCAGACGGTTCATCCAATATTCCTCTGAGCCGGTACCGGTAACATACGGATTATACTCCTGCGTGGACGGACTAAGATAAATAATCGGCATATATAAATCCTCTCTTTCCGATTTTTATAGTTGTTACTGCTTTGTCACGGAATTGTTTACAATATTATATGGTAAACGGTTGGCGAATGTGATAGAATAAGCGCCGGAATATATGGAAAGGCAGTAATGTATATGAAAGCTCAGCGTCCTTACGCCAAAGTTACGATTACGCCCAAGGGTGAGCGCACCCTTGTGGATGGTCATCCTTGGGTCTACGAGGGTGAAGTATTAAATATAGACGGGGACATCACCGACGGCGATCTGGTAGATGTGATCAGCAAAAAGGGGCGGTACTTAGGTACCGGCTTTTACAATTCTCACTCCAAAATCCGGGTGCGTTTGGTATCTCGCAACGCCAACGATATCTTTGACGAAAACTTTTGGCGGCGGCGCATTCAATATGCGTGGGAATACCGCAAGACAGTGATGGGCAGTCAGGACTGCCGCTGCTGCCGTCTAATTTTCGGCGAGGCAGATCATTTCCCCGGTCTGACGGTAGACCGCTTTGAAAATGTGTTGGTGGCACAAGTATTATCCTTGGGCATGGAGCGGATCAAGCCCATGCTGTTTCGTCTGCTGGCAAAGGTTTTGCGGGCAGATGGTCAGGATATTGCCGGCGTCTATGAGCGCAACGATGTTGCCATACGCCACTTGGAGGGCATGGAAGAAAACAAGGGCTGGTTCCCCCTGCCAGGTGAAGATGTACCCACATTCACCACGGTGGATATCGTGGAAAACGGCATCTCTTACACAGTGGATTTTCAAAACGGGCAAAAGACCGGATTCTTTCTGGATCAGAAATACAACCGTCAGGCGGTGGCAAAGCTGGCCAAAGGCAAAACCGTTTTGGACTGCTTTACCCACACCGGCTCCTTTGCGCTGAACGCCGCCAAGGGCGGCGCCAAACACGTGACGGCGGTGGATGTATCGGAATTTGCCGTGGAATGCGCCGCCAAGAATGCGCAAAAAAACGGCGTGGACGATGTGATGGATTGCAAGGCCGCCAATGTGTTCGATCTGCTGCCGCAGCTCGCCGAGGAAGGATCCCCCTATGATTTCATCATTCTCGATCCGCCGGCCTTTACCAAGAGTCGCAAAACCATCGCCAATGCAATGACCGGATACAAAGAGATCAACTATCGGGCGATGAAGCTATTGCCCAGAGGCGGTTATCTGGCGACCTGCTCATGCAGCCACTTCGCCAGCGAGGAGCGTTTTATCAAAATGCTCCATGACGCCGCCCGTGATGCCGGCGTACAGCTGCGACAAATCGAGGCTCGACAGCAGGCGGCGGATCACCCCATCCTATGGGGCGTTGACGAAACCAACTATCTGAAGTTCTTCCTGTTTCAGGTGGTATAAAAAAGAAGGGGTGATTTTCCTTGAAATTAAGCACAAAACTGAAAAATATCATACTGGTACTACTGGCTGTCTTACTGGTAGGCAATACGGCTGTTTCCGTATACGCTATCAATGCACTACACAATGTTGAGCAAGGGTATGAGGATGGCCCCGAAACCCACGCCTCATCAGAAAATGATGTCACGATCGCCGGAGGCTATGTAATTCGCTCGACGGAGCGTATCTCAAATGCGTACTTGGACGGTAAGGTCAACAGGCTAAACGAAAAAGACAGCGAAACGCTGCAAATGGCTACCGACATCCTGAACGAGATCATTTCCGATGATATGAGCGACTATGAAAAGGAAGTTGCCGTATACGAATGGATGATTCACAATCTGTCTTTTGACGAGGGCAGCCTATCGGTAGTGCCGGATACTCAGGAGGATTGCGACAACCCCTATGGTGTGCTGAAATATCACAATGCGGTCTGCGTGGGATATGCCACCACTTTCCGCCTGTTTATGCAGATGCTGGAGATCCCCTGCATAGTCGTACATAACAGTGATCTATATCATTCCTGGGACTTGGTGCAATTGGATGACGAATGGTATCATGTGGACATCTTCTCTGACGAAAACACCAGTGGTTATGCACATTTCAACCTGACAGACGAGATGCAGAGCCAAAACGAAACATGGGATACCGATTTCTTTCCCAATGCGGTCTCCTTTACCTATAACCCCGCTTTTGAGCGCAGCACGGCCGTAAAGACCGTGTGCGAAATCCCGGCTGTCATGCGTCACGCCATGGACAATCACTACGAAAGCTTTGTCATTCAGATGCCCAAGGATTTCAGCAAGGATAATGTCGGTCTGGCGTATGATATCATCTACTCTATTGACAGTTCCCTATATGACAACACCAATCCCGACTACCCCACCTGTATGTCTTCGTGCTACTCGTTGAAGTCCGATGACGGGCCTGCATTCTTGATCGTATTTGATTACACCCGCGAAAGTGATGAGCCGGAAAACGAACTGGAATTGGATCCGAAGATCCAGGCGCAGATTGACACCGCTTTGCAGGACAATTTCAGCGATCTGTTTGAGGTATATTTTGACCCCAGTTTCTCCTATGACTTCGACTCCACTGACACACAGGCCGATGATGACATGCAGCTCGGCAGCACGGAGGTCGAAAACGATGTCACGGCAATACCGAGAGGATGAGTGCGATGAAAAAATGTATGGCACTGCTGCTTTGCCTGTTGGCGCTGAGTCTGTGCGCCTGCAACAGCGCAGCCACAAACAAAACCGTGGATATGGACGCTTTGAGTCAGGCGATGCTGGCTGCGGACAATTCGCTGCCTGAAATAAAAAGCACCACCGCTGCATCGGATTTACAATATGTAGCGGATTTGGATGACGGAAAGGTGGATCGCTATTTCCTCCACTACTCGGCAGTGGCTACGGCTGATGAGATCGCTGTGATCGCCATGAAAGATGCCGCCGATGTGGATGATGCGGAATCCGCCTTGCAGACGCATCTGGAGCATCGCCAAAAACTGTTCGCCGAGTACAAACCCAAAGAAGTACAGCGCATTGAAAACGCCGTGATTTTCACCAAGGCGCAGTACGCCGTGCTGATCATATGCGACAATGCCGATGCGGTGCGGGATGCGTTTGAAAACGCTTTTAACAATTGATGCTATTATAAAATATTGGCATAAAAAGTAAGAGGTACGCATAGCGTACCTCTTACTTTTTATACATAATTCTCTTATTTGGAACGGGTGACGGAATAGGCATCCAAAATACTGTCCTCGCCCACGGTGTACTGGACGGCAACGCTGTCTCCCTCGCTCAAGAGGGCTGCGCTGCGCTGGTCGGCTGCCGAGATGGCGTAATAGACATCGCTATCTTTCAAGCGGACATAGTACCATGTGTCGCCGTCAATCACGGCACTGCGGATCTCAGCGATCACGCCGGATACATCCGCACGGTCGGAGGGCTGGATCTCCGCCTCGTCATCGCTGATGAGATTATTGCGTGCCAACATGGTGCGATAATTACTCTCGCAATCCGCCACATTAGAGCCGGTGGCAACGATCTGATACTGACTCACATTGACCATGGCGTACATCTTGACAAGGCCGGCTGCATCCTTCAGCGCCATGAAATAGGTGGGCTGATCGGATATATTCAGCAGCAAGGGGAATGTGGCCTCGTACTTCATCTGCTGCACCTGACCTTGGGCGCTATCCATGGCGGAATATTCCTCAGCACCGGCGATAGAATAAAAGCTGGTCTGCTTGGTGCGCTGGTTGGACAGAATGAAGCCGATATTACTTTCATCGCTGACAACAGATGTGATGCCCGTATACATATAGACATCGTCGCCGATGGCGATATAGTTATAGCCATCGGTGGTGACGGTGACATCACGCTGGCCGAAAATGGAATTCAGGAAACCATTGACATAGGTGCCGTGATAATCATACTGCTGGATAATCAGGTTCGCCGTATACACATGATCCACCCACTGGGGTACATCCTTTACATCATAATAACTGCATTCGCCGCTAACGGCATCCACCAGCACGGTGCCGATGATATCCGTGCCGCCAAACAAGCCGATCTTACGGCTGATGCGGGGGCAGACCCAATAGGGGTTGCCATCCTCATCAATTTCAAAGGCAGGGTTATCGAAAAGGTAAGTGGGATAATTAAAACGCAGGTAGCGGTTCAAATTGCGGCCGAAATGCTCGGCGGTGGTATAGCGAATTCCCTGATCCAGACGCACCACATTGACTTTCTGTGTCACCATGTCGATGACCAGATAAGCGGGCAGACCCTCGGAGCGGTTATTGAACCACTTGATGATATCGCCATAACGCAGCGGGGTCACACGGACGGGGCGACCCTTATAGTTGATCTGCGTGTAATCATCAGCCACTTCGAACTGGGACACCATGTCTGCCAGTTCACCCAGTTTGCGGTTACCCAGCTTCTTTGCGCTGGCACTGTCCAGCATAGGGATCTGGTCATAGCTGATTTCCTCAACTTCCGCCGCAAAGTCACCATTTTCCACCGTGAGCAAATCACGATAATCACCGGCACGGAACAGTTCCCATGACAAAATGCCGCCCACAATAGCAATAGCCAACAGAGCTATTGTAATAAAGGCCGGGATTTTACACTGCTTTTTGACAAAGCCGATATACCCTTTGGCACCTGTGCCCTGAAAACCCGATGTGATAATGGCGCAAATGCAATACACCACGCACAGCAAAATGAAGAACACATAGAATTCCCGCGCTTTCAAATTCATGGGTGGCAGGGCCACATAATAATATACGGCGGCGAAAAGCAGCGTGACCACCAGATTGATGACTGTTCTACCCGCCGGTGTACCGATGGGTTTACGCTCCTTTTTCGGTCTTTGGGATCGATTTTGACTGCCAAATCCTTGGAAATTGGGATCGTTCCAATTTATATTCATGGGATAGGCTCCTTTCTCTGCTAATCTGGGTTGATAACAGCATGGTATCATGAGTTCACCGGTGATGCAATCTTTTTTTGAAAAACAGGATCGCACAAAGCGATCCTGCTTTCTTTTATTTCTTCACAACAACCTTATCGTTTTCCAAAATTACATGGGCGGTATCGCCGGCTTTGAGCGTACCTTCCAGCATCAGTTCTGCCACGGCATCTTCCACCTCATTTTGAATGGTACGGCGCAAAGGACGGGCGCCATACTGGGGATCGAATCCGGTTTTGGCCAGCACGGATACGGCAGCATCTTCTGCATCCAGGGTAATGCCCTGCGCCGCCATACGCTGTGCGGTAATCTTCAGCATTCCGTGGGCGATCCTGACGATATCATCCTGGGTCAGCTGACGGAACACGATGGTTTCATCAATGCGATTGAGGAATTCCGGCTTAAAGGTGCGTTTCAGCTCCGCCATCACAGCCTCTTTGATACGCCGGAAACGAGCCTCTTCATCGCCGTCCTTTTCGCCGCTGTCAAAACCCAGTCGGGCGGTATCGGCAGCCGTGATATTCTTGGCACCCACATTGGAAGTCATGACAATGATGGTGTTCTTAAAGTCCACCCGACGGCCCTGGGAGTCGGTGACGATACCATCCTCCAAGATCTGCAGCAAGATATTCCACACATCCTCATGCGCTTTTTCGATCTCATCGAACAGCACCACGCTATACGGCTTGCGGCGCGCCTTTTCGGTCAGCTGGCCGCCCTCTTCATGGCCTACATAGCCCGGAGGAGAGCCCACCAGGCGGGAAACGGTATGCTTCTCCATGTACTCGGACATATCAATGCGGATCATGGCATTTTCATCGCCGAACATCTGCTGCGCAAGTGTCTTACACAGCTCCGTCTTGCCGACACCGGTAGGTCCGAGGAACAGAAAAGATCCAATGGGACGCTTGGGATCTTTCAATCCCACACGGCCACGGCGAATGGCTTTCGCTACGGCGGTAACCGCCTCGTCCTGACCCACCACTCGCTGATGCAGGTGCTCCTCCAACTGCAGCAGGCGCTGGCTCTCGCTCTCGGTAAGGCGAGTGACGGGGATGCCCGTCCAACCTGCCACTACCTCGGCGATATCATCGGCGGTTACTGTGCCACGGTTATTTGACATCTTCTTCTGCCAGCGGTCACGCTCGATCTCCACCTGCTCCTGATAATTCTGCTCAATATCACGGAGCTGTGCCGCCTTTTCAAAATCCTGTGCTGCAATGGCTTCCGCCTTTTCACGGTGCAGTGTAGCGATCTTCTCCTCCAGAGATTTGAGATCGGGCGAGGTGTTCTCCGCCTTCAAACGGACACGGGAGGCGGCTTCGTCCATCAAATCGATGGCCTTATCCGGCAGGAAGCGATCGTTGATATAGCGATCAGACAGCATGACGGCGGCCCCCAGTGCCTCATCGGTGATGGTCAGCTTATGATGCGCCTCATACTTATCACGCAGGCCCTGCAAAATCTCGATACTGGTTTCCGTCGTGGGCTCGCCCACAGTGACCGGTTGGAAGCGGCGCTCCAGAGCAGCATCCTTTTCGATATACTTGCGGTACTCGTCCAATGTGGTGGCGCCCACCACACGAATTTCACCACGGGACAACGCCGGCTTCAGAATATTGGCGGCATCCACAGCGCCCTCAGCACTGCCTGCACCGACAATGGTATGCAGCTCGTCGATGAACAAAATTACATTGCCGGCTTTCTTCACCTCGTTGATGGTGTTCTTGATGCGCTCTTCAAATTCGCCACGATATTTAGTGCCTGCCACCATACCCGAAAGATCCAGGGACAAAATCTTCTTATCCAGCAGTTCTTCCGGCACATCGGCTGAAACAATGCACTGTGCCAAGCCCTCTGCCACCGCCGTTTTGCCCACGCCGGGCTCGCCGATGAGCACGGGATTATTCTTGGTGCGGCGGGACAAAATCTGAATGACCCGCTGGATCTCCTCTTCCCTGCCGATCACGGGATCCAGCTTGCCGCTGCGTGCAGCGGCTGTCAAATCACGAGTAAATTCGGAGAGCGTCTTGCTCTTTTTATCCTCCTTATGCGCCGCTGTATTGCCGCTGACCACGGGACGAGCCGCCTCATTCAATTTCTTTTGGATAGCGGCATACATCTTGCGATGATCGATGCCCACGGTATGCAAAATGCGAAGCGCCATATTATTGCCTTCACGCAAAATGCCCATCAGCAGATGCTCGGTGCCAATATAACCGCAGGCCATGCGGGCAGACTCGCTGACCGCCAGCTCCACCACGCTCTTTGCACGAGGCGTCAGGCCCTGCGACGGGGCTGCGCCGGAAAGTCCGGTTCCCACGCTACCACGCAGGATAGAGCAGACCATATCATCTGTCAGCCCATGCTCCACCAGAACCCGGTGGGCGATGCCCTCCTCTTCTCGCAGCAAACCGAGAAGCAAATGCTCGGTGCCTACATAGCCGTGGCCCATATCGGCAGCTGCCTCTTGCGCCAAGCGCAAGGACTCTTCAGCACGGGGAGTAAACTTATTTTCATTCATGGAAACACGCTCCTTTCTCAAGCGGACAAACCACGCAACTCATCACGCAGTTTGGCAGCCGTTTCAAAATCTTCTGTTTCAATCGCTGTTTGCAATTGGGCTTGCAGCGCATTGCGGCGACATTCCTGCTGCAATTTCTGCTGCTCAGCCTGTGACACCAGTTCCACTTCCTGCTGTGCGGCAGCGGTTTCCACAGGGGCAGGAAACTCCGTCAGCATGCGCATGCCCATATCACCCAGAAGCGGCTTAAACATACGGAACGGACGGGTAAAGAAATCCTCCGAAAACATGCTCAGCGGCTGCAATTGCTCGGTGTAACCCATCTTGCGGGCGCACTCTGCACACAAGTGCTGCTCCGTCACATGGCCGTTAATATTACTCTTGAAATAAAATGTAGCTTCGTTTCTTCCACAATGTTCACACTTCATAATGATATCCTCCTTTTGAGATATTCAAACCAAATGAATTAGGACTTGCTTTGTGATATCGGCACGCACGGCGGCTCGATATGCCGGCGGGACAGTACACAGCGCGCGCTCACTCACTGCGTGCAGCAATGCTGCGCCCACTTCCGATGATATGGCCTCGGACTGCACCAGATTGCCCACAATGGCTCGGGCACTGGGCAGATCCAATGTATCGCCTATGGAATTGATGACATGCATCATCAACGTCTGGCGGTCTACCCGCACACGACTGATGCGAATATACCCGTTGCCGCCACGGCGACTCTCCACAATATACCCATGCTCAGGCGAAAAGCGGGTGGACATGACATAATTGATCTGACTGGGGACACATCCAAACCGCTGGGCTAAGTCGCTGCGCTGCAATTCCAGTACCCCATTTGCCTCTTCTAACTCCGCTTGTATAAATCCGGCGATCATATCGCTGATTCCCATTTCAATTTCCTCCTTTTTTCGTCAAAACAATTCTATATATTTTTGACTTTCTTTGACCTTTGACCGTATCATAGTCTTTTGGTCAGCAAAAGTCAAGAGGTGATTTTTGACTATTTTTGACCTTTTTGAAAATATTTTGTGAACGGCGACTTTGCTTTTCTATGTTTTTCCTAAAACAAAAGGCTTGCTTTTTTTCGTTTTCATGGTACAATAATGATACAAATCTTAATGGAGGTGCTCACATGGCTTATCAGATTGGTTCTGCTTGCGTCAGCTGCGGCGCTTGCGCAGATGCTTGCCCCGTTGGTGCTATTTCCCAGGGCGATGCTTCCTATGTGATCGATGCTGGCGCTTGCTTGGACTGCGGTTCTTGCAGCGATACCTGCCCCAACGGCGCTATCAGCCCCGCTGAATAATTACATAGCAGAGTGCAAAAGGTACCGGTTTTCCGGTACCTTTTCTTTTTCTGCGCATAAACTGAGATAGCATACCGGGAGGAGGCCTTTACATGGCGAAAACACTGGACCGGTTATCTCTGAATGAGCGTGCCTGCATCAAGCTGGTGCATTTATCGGGGGCGAAACGGGGACGGTTACAAGAGCTGGGATTTATCCCCGGTGCGCAGGTCCGCTGCGTGCATATCAGTCCTTTCGGTGATCCCGTCGCATACGAAATTTTAGACACGGTGATTGCCCTGCGGCGCAGCGATGCGCAACACATTGAATTGATGGATGCATAAAAACAGTCGAAAGGTAGATACCTTTCGACTGTTTTGCTGTTTTTATGATTAAAATGATACAACTTCCTGCTTAGGCTTTTCGCAGGCATGAATTTCGGTGACATGGAGGACCGGGCCCTCGCCCTGATAGGCCTCCACATTTTCTTTCCTGACGGTAGCGGTGATCTCCACCCAATCACGGTTCTTGTACTGATCCAATCCCTCGCCCTGACACACCAGCGCCAGAAACTGCATATCATTCTCGCAGCAGACCATGGCAAATCGGCCGGGACAATGGACGCCTTTGAACTTCTTGGAATGGCACATCAGCGCCTTGAAGGTAACCGTCACGCCCTCATAGCGATCCGTATTGTCCATCAGGTCCACATACCAGACGCCAAAATCATCGTCCGGAACCTGCAAGCTGCCGCTATCCAGATCGAAGGGCGCCATATCATCGGTGACATACTCCTCGCTGGTGCCATCGGCATTCTCCAGATAGATATCGGCACGGCGATTGACCATGCGCAAATTACGGGAGCGGAGCTGCGCACGCAGCTCTTCATCGCAGCGGTTGAAGATCAGCAGATCGGCATTGGTGATCTTTTCCATCATCAGCTGGCCCATATTCTTGACATACATCTCAAATGTGGTGGCATCCACCAAGGTCATGATCTGGTACAGGATCCAGTTGGCCGGCAGGCTGTTGCGATAGAGCGGCTCAATCATCCACATGCCGTTATACTCGATGATGACCTGCTTGGGCTTATACTGCTTTTCCAGCTTTTTGAACAGCTCCGGCGTCAAATCATCAAAGTCTTCCACCGTATAGGTAAATACATTCATCAGCGCCTTGCGATCATACTCCTCCTCGCCCTCTTCGCAGCAGATGAGCAGCGTACGATCCTCAGCGGCAAAGCCGTCTTGCAGGATGCCGTTGATGAAATTCGTTTTGCCGGCATCTAAAAAACCGGCGATCAAATAAACAGGAATATCCATGGACACGCTCCTTAAATTCCGAACAGCTCTTTGAGCTTGTCTTCCTTGAGCTGGGAGCCGATGACGCAGATACGGCCGGTATAATCCGCCGGGCCATAGCGCACTTCGTGCTCCTCGGGTACATAGTCATAATGCAGCCACTTGCCGTCCTCTGCCGGAACAATGCCCTTGGCACGGAGGATCGCACCGTAATCGCCGCTGTCCAATGCCTTCAGAATGGCATGGATGCCACTTTCCGTGAAGTGCTTGGGCGTTTCAATGCCCCAAGAGGTGAATACCTCATCGGCGTGATGGTGATGGTGACAGCTGCAATGGGGATCATCACACTCCTCACCGTCATGGTGATGATGGTGCTCGTGGTCGTGGTCATGGTGATGCTCATGCTCATCATGGTCGTGGTCGTGGTGATGCTCATGTTCATGCTCTTCATGCTCATGATCGTGGTGATGCTCGTGGTCATGGTCATCGTGGTCATGATCGTGGCAGCTGCAATGGGGATCATCGCACTCCTCACCGTCATGGTGATGATGGTGATGCTCATGCTCTTCATGCTCGGCACGCATCTTTGCCAGCATCTCATCGGCCAGAGAAACCTTTTCCACAGCGGAGAGGATGGTCTTGCCGTCCAACTCATCCCAAGGGGTGGTCAAAATGGCGGCGGTGGGGTTCTTCTCACGCAGCATGGCTGCGGCAGCTTCCAGCTTCTCCTGACTCAATTTCTGGGTACGGGAGAGAATAATGGTGCCGGCAGACTCGATTTGATTATTATAGAACTCGCCAAAGTTCTTCATATAGACCTTGACCTTGCTGGCATCCGCCACGGTGACAAAGCTATTGAGCACCATATCGGGAACATCTTTCACGGTATCTTCCACCGCTACGATCACATCGCTCAGCTTACCGACACCGGACGGCTCGATCAAAATGCGGTCAGGCTGGAACTGGTCCTTCACTTCTTTCAAAGCCTTATTAAAGTCGCCTACCAGAGAGCAGCAAATGCAGCCGGAGGACATTTCGCTTATCTCCACGCCGGCATCCTTCAAAAAGCCGCCGTCAATGCTGATCTCACCGAATTCGTTTTCGATCAGCACCAGTTTTTCACCCTGATAGGCCTCCGCCAACAGTTTTTTGATCAGCGTGGTTTTACCTGCCCCTAAGAAGCCGGATACAATATCAATTTTTGTCATAATAATCTACCTTCTTTTCTAACCGCAAAAATCACGGTGAATATCTTTTTCTTTTTATCATACCCTTTTTTTGCAAAAATGCAAGACCTGTACCGAGCAAAGTACACATTGCAGTGACATTTTTCCGTACTTTTTCTCCTGCAATTGGCTGAAATAGGATATTTTTTTAATGGCAATTTACTGAATAAAAGCGTTCTTTGCGGCATTTTAACAAGGCAGCAATTTTCCTGTTGCCAAGCACGATAATTTGTAGTAAAATATGCGGTAGAGTCCTCCGCGAACAGCTGCGGAGCCGGTCTCACGCAATGGATGCCCACGAATCATGTCAGGCGGGGAACCGAGCAGCATTAAGAGGGACTGTCCATGTGCCGCGAGGGTGCCGGCCCCGTGGCTGAATGGGAAGGAGAGGTTTTTTGCCACGCACACGCCGCGGCAAAAAATGATTAAAGGGGTTTGCCGCCTGCGTACCGGCAAAGTCTGCGACGTTTTTTATTTTTCATTTTTCGTTCCAACAGGAGGTGTGACCTATGTATCAGGCTCTGTACCGCAAGTGGCGGCCCAAGACCTTTTCCGAGGTG